>QXZA01000020.1 GCA_009886625.1 Flavobacteriaceae bacterium | reverse complement strand
TAGCTTATTAACCGTAAATCAATTAAAATGAAATCAAAGTTTATTTTCCCTGTAATTAGTATTATTCAAATTCTCATGGGAGTTGGACTATTATTGGGCGTTTTTTTAGATCCAGTAGGACTTATGCAGCCCTTTTTTAAAGGTGAAATATCTGCTGATTTAATTTTCTTTTCGCAGGGAATAATTGATGTTACTGCAATGCATATGATTGGAGTAGGTCTGTTTATTTTTTCTTTATGGAGGTTAAAATTTGATAATGAGTCAAACAAAAAAATATTCTTGGCTTATTCTGTATTTGCAGGCACAGTCTTACTAGTGGCTCTTTTTAATCACCTATTTAGAGGTGGGGGGCCACCAATTCCTATTTTAATTCTAATAGTGTCATCTACAGCATTAGGGTTGTACGGCTCAAGAAAGGCAATTGACTAAATCATCGGCATATCCTCTTCATTTAGTTTTAGGGACTTCTAATCCTGTTAATCTCTTATCAAAACTCACGAAGAAAGTAGTTAATGGTAAAGTGCAATTCCTTTATTTAGGTAAGAGAATAAATGCATCAGATTATCATAAGATGAGGTATGAGTTGTCTAAAAAATAGTAATATATTAATTGCCTCTTAAAACATCTGGACACTTAAACGGGCACGATAGATATGTTGATAAGAGGTAAGCCCTCACGGGTGTTTAGCTCAGTTGGTTTAGAGCGCTACCTTGACAGGGTAGAGGTCATAGGTTCGAATCCTATAACACCCACGAATAAGAATTATTAATATCAAATACTAAAAACATGAATCAGTTCAAGATTTTTACTTTACTTTTTATTACTTTCATTTCAGTCAATATGTTCTCTCAGGAGAGCGAACTGAATTATCCAACAGACTTACCTTTTCAGACTCAGAACGATTCTGAATACTATCATTTAGAGTCAAGTCTTCTCTTGAGAACCATAGTTAAAGATGTTGTTGAAGTGCTCGAAAAAGCTAAAGATAATGAGAAAGCACAGCACTTGACCATCAATTTTAATAGCTCTAAAGGGGCTCAGTTGCCCATTAACTATACTGTGAATCAAAAAAAACTCAATTCAATTTTTTCATCGAATTATGCTAAAAATAAATTCATGAAAGAAACATATGATTGGATGAATAGGAGTTTTAGATCAAATATTCCCTTCAGAGATTAATTTGTCACCTGGCGTAAAGCTCAATATCAGATTTCTTATTAGTGTGGCTTCAGTTTGATGCTTGTATTGGGAATTTAATATAGTGTAAATAAGAATTTTATTCACCAAACTCAGGCGAGCTAGCCTCATATAATATTGAGTAACTAATAGATTTAATCATTTTGTTTTTACTATCATTTGCTCAAAGGGGTTAAGTTTGAAAGTAAGTTGGTCTAAAAATATTGTTTATATTTATGGGAATTATGAATAAAAACAAGAACACATATTGGAAAACCAATCTTAAATATCTAGCAATACTTTTAGCGATTTGGTTTACTGTTTCTTTTCTTTTTGGGATTGTATTTGCTGAATATCTAAATCAATTTATGTTGGGAGGTTTTCCACTAGGTTTTTGGTTTGCACATCAAGGTTCAATTTATGCATTTGTCCTATTGATTTTTGTGTATGTTTATTTGATGAATAAGTTGGATAAGAAATATGATGTCGACGAACTTTAGAGTTTAAAATTATGAGCACTCAGTCATGGACTTACCTATTGGTGAGTATTACTTTTTTGATCTACATTATTATTGCAATTGTTGCTAGAGCTGGATCCACAAAGGAGTTTTATGTTGCTGGAGGAGGAGTAAATCCTATTGCAAATGGAATGGCAACAGCTGCAGATTGGATGTCAGCAGCTTCTTTTTTATCGATGGCAGGACTTATTGCCTTCATGGGTTTTTCTGGGGGACAGTATTTAATGGGATGGACAGGTGGTTATGTGCTTTTAGCGCTGCTTTTGGCTCCCTATCTAAGGAAGTTTGGAAAATTTACGGTACCTGATTTTATAGGAGAACGCTATTATTCCAAAAACGCACGTTTGGTTGCTTTGATTTGTGCGCTTTTTGTTTCTTTCACTTATGTGGTAGGCCAAATGAAAGGTGTTGGAGTAGCTTTTGCACGTTTTTTAAATGTTCCTTTTGATACAGGTGTTTTAATTGGAATTGGAATTGTCTTTTTTTATGCTGTTTTAGGCGGAATGAAAGGTATTACTTATACTCAAGTTGCACAATTTTGTGTATTAATTTTTGCATTTACCGTTCCTGCAATATTCATTTCACTGCAAATGACTGGAAATCCAATTCCACAACTTGGATTCGGTTCTAAAGGAACAGATGGTGTTTATCTTTTAGAAAAGCTAAACCTACTATCTAAAGATCTTGGCTTTGACTCCTACACAAGTATTGATAGAGGTAATCTAGTCAATATGTTTTTTATTACTGGGGCTTTAATGTTTGGAACAGCAGGATTACCTCACGTGATTGTTCGTTTCTTTACTGTGCCTAGGGTAAAAGACGCCAGAATCTCTGCAGGTTGGGCTTTACTGTTTATTGCAATTTTGTATACAACAGCTCCTGCAGTTGCTGTTTTTGCAAGAACCAATATTATCAATACACTTTCAAACAAATCTTATGATGAAGTTCCACAATGGTTCACTAATTGGGAGAATACAGGCTTGCTTTCTTTTGAGGATAAAAATAATGATGGAAAAATCCAATACCTCGCAGACACTCAGTTGAATGAATTGACCGTAGATCGAGATATTATTGTTTTAGCAAATCCAGAGATTGCAAACCTTCCGCCATGGGTCATAGGATTGGTGGTTGCCGGTGGACTTGCCGCTGCACTTTCTACTGCTGCAGGATTACTTCTTGTTATTTCAACATCTATTTCTCATGATTTATTAAAAAATTATCTAAGGCCAGATATAAGTGAAAAAGGGGAACTCTATGCCGCCCGCGTAGCAATTGCAGTTGCAGTTGTTGCTGCTGGTTTAGCGGGTCTAAATCCACCAGGTTTTGTTGCTCAGGTAGTTGCTTTAGCCTTTGGACTTGCAGCCTCTTCTTTTTTTCCAGCCATTATATTAGGCATTTTTGATAAAAGAATGAATCGTCAAGGAGCAATGTCAGGAATGATCATTGGTATTCTCTTTACAGCATCTTATATTATTTATTTCAAGCCACAACTGGGCGGTCCTGGGCTTCAAGAAAACTTCTGGTGGGGAATTTCACCAGAGGGTATAGGAACTCTTGGGATGATTTTGAATTTTGTAATAGCGTTGGTTGTTTCTCGTTTAACCCCTCCGCCTCCCAAAGAAGTTGTAGAATTGACTGAACATATCAGAACACCCAGAGGAGCTGAAGTTTCGACGGGTCAAGCACATTAATCTCAAAAATAAAGTTTACTTATGAGTAATAAAATTCAATCCTTATCAGGATATATTCATGAATATCAAAAGAGTGTTAATGAACCTGAAAAATTTTGGGCGAGAATTGCAGAATCTTTTCATTGGCAAAAGCCATGGGATAATGTCCTGTCATGGGATAAAGAAGGACCTCATGTTAAATGGTTTGAAAATGCAAAGCTCAACATAACAGAGAATATCTTTGAACGACACTTGTTCACTCATGGGGACAAGGCAGCCATAATTTGGGAGCCTAATGATCCTAGTGAAGCAAATAGGATTATCAGTTATCGTGAATTGTTTGAACTGACATGCCAATTTTCAAATGCCATGCAAGCACAAGGTGTTCAAAAAGGGGATCGCGTCATTATTTATATGCCCATGATTCCCGAAGCAGCAGTTGCCATGTTGGCTTGTGCTAGGATTGGTGCTGTACACTCTGTTGTATTTGCAGGTTTTTCGTCTTCGGCTTTGGCCGATCGAATTATTGATTGTGAAGCGAAGATGGTTTTGACCTCTGATGGAAATTTTCGAGGAGCTAAAAATATTCCCGTAAAAGCAGTAGTTGATGAAGCGTTAGAGAAAACCTCAACCGTTGAAAGAGTAATTGTTTGCAAAAGAACAGATGCAGAAGTAACCATGACCCCTGATAGAGATTTTTGGTGGCATGATGTTATTAAAGAAGAGTCTGCAATACATGCTGCAGAAAGTCTTGATGCTGAAGATTTACTTTTTATCTTATATACTTCTGGATCAACAGGTAAACCCAAAGGAGTGGTTCATTCTACTGCGGGGTATTTGGTATATACCCAGTATTCTTTTGAAAATGTTTTTCAATACAATCAAAATGATGTCTATTGGTGTACAGCAGATATTGGATGGATTACAGGACACTCTTATATTATATATGGTCCACTGCTTTCTGGTGCTACAACCCTAATGTTTGAGGGTGTACCAACTTATCCTCACCCAGGAAGATTCTGGGAAATTGTAGATAAATATAGAGTGAATCAATTTTATACATCTCCTACAGCAATTAGAGCATTACAGGCCAAAGGCCTGGAGCCTATTGCTCCTTTTAAGTTAGATTCTTTAAAAGTGATTGGGTCGGTTGGAGAACCGATTAATGAAGAGGCATGGCATTGGTATCACGATCATATTGGTAAAGGAAATTGTCCTTTGGTTGACACCTGGTGGCAAACGGAGACAGGAGGTATAATGATTTCTCCTTTGGCGGGAATAACTCCCAATAAACCTGCACATGCTTCATTACCCTTACCAGGAATTCAACCCATTATTGTAGACGCTGAAGGCAATGAATTAAAAGGAAATAATGTAGAAGGAAACCTGTGTATAAAATTCCCATGGCCCTCCATGTTGAGAACCACCTATGGGGACCACAAACGTTTTAAAGAGACCTATTTCTCAGCATATCCAGGAATGTATTTTACAGGAGATGGAGCGAAGAGAGATCATGATGGATATATTAGAATCCTAGGACGAGTTGATGACGTAATAAACGTTTCTGGACATCGTATGGGTACTGCTGAAGTTGAAAATGCAATCAACGAGCACCCAAGGGTGGTCGAGGCAGCCGTAGTTGGATTTCCACATGACATCAAAGGACAAGGCATTTATGCCTATGTCATTTGTGATGAGGAAGGGATAACACAAGAAGTTTTAATTGACGAAATTAAAAATACGGTTAGAAAAATTATTGGACCTATTGCAAAACCTGATGAAATACAAGTAGTAAGTGGTTTGCCCAAAACAAGATCTGGAAAAATAATGCGCCGTATCTTACGTAAAGTGGCAAGTAAAGACATTTCTAATTTAGGGGATACTTCTACCTTATTAAATCCTGAGATTATAGATGAGATTATTAGAGGTGCTCAAGTAAGTTAACACCTAGCTTTCTGAACAATATTCATCTCCTATTCCAAACGAATCATAGATTTCTTTTGAAACGGCTCCTTGACGTACCCCATTGTCGGGTAGAGTAGGGTCTTGAGGAGTATTGTAGTAATTAATGAATTCGTCAGTCTGTAAGACGAAATAATAGTTTGATTCTATGATTTCTTTTTGGATAATTTGCCCGCACTTTTCATTTGGGCTTTGACAACAAATGAAAAGGATAGATGTAAATAAGAGGATTAACTTTCTCATATTATAGTTTAGATTCAAATAAAGGCAATAGGGTTTCTAATTTCATTGAACGAGATCCTTTTATCAAGACATGATCAAATTCATCTAATGATAAGGAGCTAATGTGTTTTTTGAAAGTCTTAAGGTCTTTGTGTTTTAAGGCCCTTGAGGTTGCTGTTTTTGAAAATTGTGCACCGATGAGATGTATGAACTTAAATTTAGTTTTTAAGCAATAGTCTAGGATATTCTGATGTTCTTTTTCAGATTCCTGACCTAATTCCATCATATCTCCTAGAATTACCATGTTTTTTAGTGTTCCTATTTTTTCGAAAGCCTTTATTGCATGCTTCATACTAGTGGGATTCGCATTATAAGCGTCTAAGATGATTGAAGTATTTTTTATTTTTATTTTCTGTGATCTATTGTTGGTCGCAACATACTGTTGTATGCCCGATTGTATTTCCTTAGTTGGAATTTTATTTATGTGACCAAAGATCACTGCCGCAGCGATGTTTTTTAAATTATACGCTCCATGTAACGGGCTAGTGTATGTTTGTTCGTTAAAGCTAACTTTAAGTCCCGTTGAGGTGTTTTCCTCTTTAGTAATTTTAAAAGTACTATCCTGTCCATTCCCAAAGCTGCTTACAGGATAATTCTCTGTTAATCTTTTTTGGATTGGGTCATCAATATTTATTAATATTTTCTGACCTCTTTCTATTAAATGCTTGTAGAGTTCAGATTTACCTTTAATGACTCCTTCAATCCCTCCAAAACCTTCTAAATGTGCTTTTCCAAAGTTAGTGATATACCCCCAATTGGGTAATGCAATTTCACATAGCATTTTAATCTCACCCTGATGATTGGCTCCCATTTCAATGATTGCAATTTGATGCTCCTCTTTTAATTCTAATAGGGTTAAAGGGACTCCAATGTGATTATTTAGATTCCCTTTCGTTGCAAGTACCTTATACTTTTTGGAAAGTACTTCCCGAATAAGTTCTTTAGTTGTTGTTTTTCCATTACTTCCAGTAAGTGCAATGATAGGAGTGTTTAATTTTTTTCTGTGAAATCTTGCTAATTCCTGTAATGTTTTTAAAACATCTTCAACAATAATAACATTTGGAGCTAAATTTTTAAGGTTGATATCGTCTACCACAATTGCGATTGCTCCTTGAGATAACGCCTTTTCAGCAAATAAATTCCCGTTGAAGTTCTCTCCCTTAAGCGCAAAAAACAAGGCTCCCTTTTCAAGACTTCTTGTGTCTGTTGAAATTCCCGTGGAGGAACTAAAAAGCTGATGTAATTTTTGTATGTGCATAGAACAAAAAAGCATCTTAAATGATAAGATGCTTGTTGTTGTTTTTGTTAACCTTGTCTTTTATGCCGTGCACTTTTCTTGACTCGGCTTTTGGAACCCACTCGAGACATGGCGCATCTAAATCCAATACTTTCAGTTGCAATATATTGAGGAAGGTATCTTCTTTGGGCAGGATCTAACCAATAGGCTCTATCTTTCCATGAACCTCCTTTGTAAACTCTAACTTCATCAGTTATGAGAGTTGTTCTCTTGTTTGACTTGTCTACAGTACGGATTAAATTTCCTTCTTCATCTAGAGTAACTTTTGCAGTTGTAGGTGCGTTATACATAAGGCTAGATTCTGGTTTTGAATTGTCATCTTCTGCTGGTGCTCCATTAGAAAACTTTCTTGTTGACTCTATGTCACCATCTCTAAAGTTTTTGTTATCACTTTTATAAAAGTTCTGACGAAGGAATGTTTCTTCTTCATCAATGGCAACTTGATCTAAATCTCCAGGAAGTCTTTTTAATAAAACTTTTCCGTTTGGAAGGGTATCGAATACAAGCTGATCAGGAGAGATTGTTTGTGCTTTACCGTCTTCACCAATCACATTTTTAAGATAGACATTACCACGATAGTAATTAAAATCATTTGCTTCATCGTCTACAATGGGTCGATAAACGTCAGATACCCATTCGGATACATTTCCAGCCATATCGTAAATCCCAAAGTCATTGGGAGGATACTGCTTTACTTGTATTGTAATGTCTGCACCATCATCTGACCATCCTGCAATTCCACCGTAATCTCCTTTTCCGAGTTTAAAGTTTGCGAGTTGATCTCCTTCTGTTCTTCTGTCGCTTGAGCGGGTATATTCACCTGACCAAGGGTATTTCTTTTTACCTCTGTAAGTGTTGTATTCACGATCACCAACTAAGGCTAGGGCAGCATATTCCCATTCAGTTTCTGTGGGTAATCTATAAGAAGGTAATAATAATCCTTTTTCAACTCCAGCATAAACATTAACGGTAGCGGTATCTCTTTTAACGGTACCATTTTTGCCAGCTAAACTATCAATTTTTCCTCCGTATACCGTTTCTGGACGTTTTAAGTAAGCTGCTGTATTGAAAGTACTGTTTGCATCTATTTCATTGTAACGAACGTCTTTTTGTACATAAGCTTCACGTTCCAGTATGTATTCGTTAACACGATCGGTTCTCCATTCTGCATATTGAACAGCCTGAAGCCAATTTACACCTACCACAGGATATTCTGCATAGGCCGGATGGCGTAAATAATTAGTTGTAAGTTCTTCAACATATCCCAATTGATTTCTCCAAACTAGAGTATCGGGTAATGCTCCTTCATAGATTTGACGATAGCGAGCTTCATTGGTAGGGAATACAATTTCTAGCCAATCTAAATACTCCATATACATCAAGTTGGTAACTTCAGTTTCGTCAATGTAAAATGACATTACATGCTGTTTGTTTGGTGTATTATTCCAATCATGCATTACATCATCTTGAACTTGTCCTTTGGTAAAAGTTCCTCCCTCAACGAAAACAAGTCCGGGACCCGTTTCTTGTTCGTCAAAATCTACATTGTATTGAAAACCTCCTTTTTTAGAATTGATGTCCCAACCCGTTCCACGAGAGGTGTTATTTCCGCCGCAGCTAAATACTAATAGCATTAGGATTATTGTGGATAAGAGATGTTTTAAATTACTCACTTTCATATAGTTCGTTATTGTTTCTAAAACGTATTGCAATATACAAATATTCAATGTTAGAGTTGAAAAGGATGGCATAAAATTTTTTAACATCCAAAAACTATACATTTAACGTTCAACATTCATAAATATTGCCTCGATTTATTTAAAACAAATTCCGTATAACAAATGTTGAGATTTTACGTTTAAAAGATGTGATGAATTTAAAAAAAAGAGTATGTAAATCTTGGTTTGTTTTTCTTCTTGGAATTTCTTTTTCCATAGGGCAGAACTCGAACCGTGTTATTACCACTGGCGTTCCTTTTTTGCTAATTGCTCCAGATGCACGCGCAGCCGGGATGGGAGATTTGGGAGTTGCCACTTCAGCCGATGCTTATTCACAACAATGGAACCCTGCAAAATATGCTTTTGTCTCTTCGGAGAAAGCGCTTGGATTTAGTTATACCCCCTACTTGAGTAAATTAGTTGATGATATCTTTTTGGGAAATATAACGTATTACAACCGTTTGAATGAAAGAAGCTCATGGGCTACTAGCTTGAAGTATTTTAGCTTAGGTGATATACAGTTTAATGAATTTATTGGGGGTTCTATTGTAGATCAAGGTCTAGAGCGCCCCTCTGAATTAACACTTGATGTTTCTTATGCATTAAAATTGAGTGAGACTTTTTCCATGGCAGTAGCTGGGCGATACATTCGTTCTGATTTGAAAATAGCAACAGATGCCGATACTTCCTCAGCAAATTCTGTTGGTGTAGATATTGCTGGATTTTTTGAGAGTACTATTTTTGATTTAGGAGCTAATAATGCCATTTTTAGAACTGGATTTAATATTTCAAATATTGGACCTCGATTAGTGTATGATATTAGAGGGCAAAAAAACTTTATTCCAACCAATTTAAAAGTAGGCTTTGGTTTAGATCTTTTGTTTGATGCAAATAATGTTTTAGGAGTTTACACAGAATTTAATAAACTTCTGGTTCCCACTCCAGTTGCGGTTTATAATGACGATTCCATCCTTCTAGGGTATAGTCAACCTGATATTGATTTCCTCAATGGAATTTTAACCTCCTTTAACGATGCTCCTGGAGGAGCACAAGAAGAATTAAAAGAAATAACTGCCGCTGTTGGTTTAGAATATCGTTTTGAAGACTCCTTTTCAATCAGAACGGGGTATTTCAGTGAAAGTCAAGATAAAGGTTCTCGAAGGTATTTGACAATGGGAGCGGGATTTGATATAAAAAGTTTGGATGTTGATATCTCTTATTTGTTTTCCACCTCAAGTGTTCGTAATCCTTTAGAAAATACAATCCGCTTTTCTTTGGCATTGGACATAGGAAATTATCCCATAACTAACCAAGAAGAGAATCAAGAGGATTGATCTTGAAAATTTGCAATAATTATTCGGTGGGATTATTTCACTCATAGAACATAATTGAGTAATTTTGCCATTCGATATTAGAAATATTTAGTAAGTTTTTATGAAGAAAATTACAAAACAAACATATTTAGATTGGTATGAGAATATGCTCTTCTGGAGAAAGTTTGAAGATAAATTAGCTGCAGTTTATATTCAACAGAAAGTAAGAGGTTTTTTGCACTTATATAACGGACAAGAAGCTGTCTTGGCAGGTTCGCTTCATGCCATGGAGATAGGAAAGGACCGGATGATTACTGCATATAGAAACCACGTTCAACCTATTGGAATGGGTGTAGATCCCAAACGAGTAATGGCTGAACTTTATGGAAAAGCAACAGGAACATCACAGGGATTGGGAGGTTCAATGCATATTTTTTCAAAAGAATTTAAATTTCACGGAGGTCATGGTATTGTAGGGGGGCAGATCCCATTAGGAGCTGGAATGGCTTTTGGAGATAAATATTTTGAACGCGACAATGTTACACTATGTTTTTTAGGAGATGGTGCCGCTAGACAAGGATCCTTACACGAAACCCTGAACTTAGCAATGTTATGGGAATTACCAGTAGTTTTTGTTGTTGAAAACAATGGTTATGCCATGGGAACTTCTGTCGCCAGAACTGCAAATCACGAAGAAATTTGGAAACTTGGATTGGGGTATAATATGCCCTGTGAACCTTGTGACGGAATGGACCCCGTAAAAGTTGCGGAAACAATGGATAAAGCAATAAGCAGAGCTAGATCTGGTGATGGACCTTCATTTATTGAAATGAAAACTTATCGTTACAGAGGACATTCAATGTCAGATGCACAACATTACCGAACCAAAGAAGAGATTGAAGAATACCGTAAAATTGATCCCATTTCTCAGGTAAAAGAAATAATTCTTTCCAAGAAATATGCTTCACAAGACGATTTAGATAAAGTTGATAAATCTGTTAAAGTACGCGTATTGGAATGTGAAAAATTTGCAGAATCTTCTCCGTATCCAGATTTAGACTTAATGTACAACGCAGTCTACGAACAAGAAGATTATCCATTTATAAAACACAAATTATAGAGCATGGCGGAAATTATAAATATGCCGAGATTGAGTGATACCATGGAAGAAGGTACTGTTGCAAAATGGTTTAAGAAAGTGGGAGATAAAATTAATGAAGGTGATATTCTTGCTGAAATTGAAACGGACAAAGCCACTATGGAGTTTGAGTCGTTTAATGAAGGTGAATTACTTCATATTGGAATACAAGAAGGTGGGACTGCACCAGTTGACACCCTATTAGCTATTATAGGTGAAAAAGGAGAAGATATATCCTCATTAATCAATGGTGAGAGAAGTACATCAGCTGTTGAGGAATCTGAATCAACACCTGAGTCCACTTCTGAAAAAGTGTCTTCAACGGAACAAGTTTTCATGCCCGAAGGAGCAGAACTCATTACCATGCCACGATTAAGTGATACCATGGAAGAAGGAACAGTAGCTACTTGGAATAAAAAAGTAGGAGATACCGTTAATGAAGGAGATATTTTAGCCGAAATCGAGACTGATAAGGCTACGATGGAATTTGAATCCTTTTATCAAGGTGTTTTATTGTACATAGGTTTACAAGAAGGTGAGTCTGCACCAGTAGACAGTGTTTTGGCTGTAATTGGTAAAGAAGGAACAGATGTTGAGACTGTATTGGCAGCTCATGGAAGTCAAACTAATTCCACGTCTAAAGCAGCAGATAAAGTAGTCGAAAAAGTTGAAACAGTTGTTTCGGCGCCTGAGGTTAAAGCTACTGCGCCAGTTGCAGCGGTTTCTGCTCCATCTACATCCACTGGACGTGTTATCGCTTCCCCATTAGCAAAAAAATTAGCTGCTGAAAAAGGAGTAAATTTAAATCAGGTAAAGGGATCTGGAGAACATGGGAGAATTATCAAAAGAGATATTGATAATTTCCAACCACAGCAAGGTGGTTTTACCCAACCTTTTGTACCAAGCGGAACAGAATCGGTGACTGTAATTGCCAACTCTCAAATGCGTAAAACCATCGCAAAAAGACTTTCTGCGTCTAAATTCTCAGCTCCACACTATTATTTAGGAGTTGAATTTGATATGGACAATGCAATCTCTTTTAGAACTCAATATAATGGATTGCCAGACACAAAAATATCATTTAATGATATCGTAGTTAAGGCTTCTGCTCTCGCTTTAAAGCAACATCCTCAGGTAAATGCAAAGTGGGAAGACAGTCAAATCACCCAGCACCACCATGTACACGTAGGAGTAGCTGTAGCTGTTGAAGATGGTTTGGTAGTACCCGTAGTAAAGTTTACTGATGAACTCAATCTCCCTCAGATTGGAGCAACTGTAAAAGATTATGCTATTCGTGCAAGAGATAAAAAGTTAACACCAGCCGAAATGGACGGTAGTACTTTTACAATTTCGAACCTTGGAATGTTTGAAATTCAAGAATTCACTTCAATAATCAACCAGCCTAACGGAGCTATTTTGTCAGTGGGTGCCATTGCTCAAAAACCAGTGGTTAAAAATGGAAATATTGTTGTTGGAAATACGATGAAGTTGACATTAGCATGCGATCACCGTGTAGTTGATGGTGCTACTGGAGCTCAATTTTTACAAACCTTAAGAGGGTTTGTAGAGAATCCTTTAACCATGCTTCTCTAAGCGGAAATTTTATAACTAGGTATATTTTTCTGTACCTTTAGAATATGGAAAAAACTTTTGTTGTTACAGGTGCTAGTAGAGGAATAGGTTACGCTTTAGTTCAGCATGTTGCCAATCAAGGTCATACTGTTTATGCCTTATCTCGCTCTATTAAAACCATAAAGAAAACACCAAAACTTTTTCCTATTGCTATCGATATTGCAGATGAAAAAGCACTTGAAGAGTTTGCTAATCAGTTAAAAGGCAAAAGGGTCGTTGTTGATGCTCTAGTAAATAATGCAGGTGCACTTCTCAATCAACCATTTAGCGAAACTACAAAAGAGGATTTTGAAGCAGTATATCGTGTAAATGTATTTGGACTCGCCTCTCTCATACGCCTCTTATTACCTTTAATTGACCCCAAGGGTCATGTAGTCAATATTTCTAGCATGGGGGGTATAGGAGGGAGTTCTAAGTTTCCTGGTTTGGCAGCCTATAGTAGTAGTAAAGGAGCCGTTAATATACTAACTGAGCTTTTGGCAGAGGAATATAAAGAATCAGGCCCTTCCTTTAATTCGCTAGCACTAGGAGCAGTTCAAACTGAAATGTTGGCTCAAGCTTTTCCGGGCTTTCAAGCTCCTTTAAGTGCAAAAGAAATGGCACAATATATTTTTAAATTTGCTGTGGAAGGACATCATTTTTTTAATGGTAAAACGCTTCCTGTATCTTCTTCAACACCCTGATTCAATAGGAATGGAACATTTGTTAGCTTATATTCCTAAAGCTGCTCATCTACAAATTAAATCGCTATTGGAGACCTCTAAAGTAGATATAGTTGTCACCAAACAAAGACAAACTAAACATGGGGATTTTAGATTTCATCCTTCTAATAAACCGATGATTACCGTAAATGACTCGCTAAACCCGTATCGGTTTTTAATAACCTTATTGCATGAAATCGCACATTTTAAAGTTTCATTAGAATTTGGAAATCTTGTAAAACCACATGGAGTTGAATGGAAGCGCGCCTTTCAAGAAACACTTTTGCCCTTCTTAAACCCTTCCGTTTTTCCAGATCCAATCTGTTCTATTTTAGCAAGACACATGAAAAATCCCAAAGCAAGTACAGATCGTGATTTTGATTTGGTTATGGCGCTGAAAACCTATGACGAAGAGAAAGGACAAACCTATGTATTTGAAATTCAAGAGGGAAATGTTTTTTCAATTCCAAATGGCAGACGCTTTGTAAAAATTAAAAAACGAAGAACAAGGATAGAGTGTAAAGAAATAAATACCGATAGAATTTATCTTTTTAGTCCTCACGCAGAGGTATTGCCTGAGTAGTTTAATTTTTCAAATAAACTTCGCGAACTTTTTTAAAGAGGTCAGAAGAATATACAAAATCAGAAACGACTTGGTTGTCCGTTTGAAATATATCCTTGTTAGAACCTTCCCATGCTTTCTGGCCGTTTTTTAGAAAAATGATTTTCTCACCAATCTCCATTACGGAGTTCATATCATGGGTATTTATTACTGTTGTTATTTTGAACTCAGCTGTAATTTCTTGAATTAAATTATCAATTAAAATAGCTGTTTTGGGATCCAGACCAGAGTTAGGTTCGTCACAAAATAAGTATTTTGGATTCATTACTATTGCACGTGCAATTGCTACTCTCTTTTTCATTCCCCCTGAAATCTCATCAGGAAATTTTGTATTAGCATTTATGAGATTTACTCTTTTGATTGCGATATTAGCCCTGTCTCTGATTTCGCTGTCTGCTTTTTTAGTGAACATTTGCATGGGAAACATAATGTTTTCCTCTACTGTCATAGAGTCAAATAAGGCGCTTCCTTGAAATACCATTCCCATTTCTTGTCTAAGAATAGTTCGATCTTTTCCAGTCATTTCTTTAAGTTTCTTATCTTCAAAGCTAATAGTACCCGTGTTGATTTCAAATAGACCAAGCAGACATTTTAAAAAAACTGTTTTTCCAGATCCACTTTGACCAATAATTAAATTGGTTTTTCCTTTTTCAAACTCTGTGGAAATACCTTTCAGTATTTCAACATCATTAAAAGATTTTGTTATGTTTTCTACACTAATCATTTAGGTTAGTAATAATTGAGTGATTAAATAATTCAATAGGATAATAACTACACTAGTCCAAACAAATGAAACCGTACTAGCTTTTCCAACTTCTAAAGCCCCTCCATTCATATAGTACCCATGGTAAGAGGGTATGGTAGCTAAAATAAAGGAAAAGAATAAGGTTTTTATGAATGCATAGGTGATGTGAAAAGGAATGAAATCTAGTTGTATCCCCTCTACAAAATCTACACTCGATGAGAATCCTCCATACACAGAGGCTATATACCCGCCAAAAACACCTAAAAACATCGAAATGGAAATGATTAGAGGATAAAGTGACAAAGACACGATTTTAGGAAAAATCAAATAGTTGTGAGTGTTAACACCCATGACTTCTAAAGCATCAATTTGCTCAGTAACTCTCATAGTTCCAATACTAGAAGTGATGTAAGAGCCCACTTTTCCTGCCATAATGATGGAGATGAAAGTAGGAGCGAATTCTAAAATGATAGACTGTCTTGTGGCAAAACCAATTAAGTTTTTAGGCAAAAGAGGATTTTCTAGGTTTAAAGCTGTTTGTATTGCTACCACTCCACCTACAAAAAAAGAAATAAAGGAGACGATCCCTAAAGATCCAATGATAAGCGAATCAATGTCTTTTAAAATTAACTGCTTAAGGATTTTCCATTTGGTAAATTTCCCAAAGGTTAACTTGAGCATTATGAAATATTTTCCAATATGTGTAAGGATTTTCATACCCTCCCAAAGGTAAGAATTTTATGTTTATGCCAACTTTATGCGAGAGGTATTTAAAGCTCTTTTAGCGTTTAAACACGATAGGTAATTGCATTGATATTCATCCCTGCACCAACAGATGCGAAAATTACTAAATCCCCTTTATTTACTTCATGACCTTGATAGTTTTCTTTACGAATTAGATCATAAAGAGTAGGTATGGTTGCTACAGAGCTATTGCCGTATTCTTGTATGTTCATTGGTAAAACATCTTTTGGAACCGGTTTTTTGTATAATCTATAAAAGCGTTTTATTATTGCATCATCCATTTTTAAATTGGCTTGATGAATGAAAATTTTCTTTACATCATCAATGGACTCACCTGAGGCGTCTAAACAAGATTGAATCGCTAAAGGAACTTTGCTCAATGCAAATTCATAGACTCTTCTACCGTACATTTTAATGTATTTTGTTCCTTCACCTATGTCATTGGCTGGACCGTAAAAAATAAATTCCGCTTCGCCATCAGAAGTGTAAGTGACTGTTTTGTGAGAGAGTATTCCTCCCTTGTCTTCTGAAGATTCTATTATAGTTGCACCAGCTCCATCCGCATAAATCATCGAATCACGGTCACTTTGGTCTAACACACGTGATAAAGTATCAGCACCGATAACCAAACATTTCTTGGCCATTCCCGCTTTGATGAAGGCTTTAGCTTGAATGATACCTTCTACCCATCCTGGACATCCAAATAAGATATCGTAGGCAACACATTCCGGATTTACAATTTTTAGACCTGCTTTTAATTTGGAAGCTAAACTTGGTAACGTATTTACCTGATTGGAATTAAGAGCTATGTCACCAACATTGTGAGCAAAAATAATATAATCTAGTGTCTCGGGATCTAGAGTAGCATCTGCAATTGCCTTTTGTGCAGCATCAAGGGCAATATCAGATACGGTTTGATCATCTCTTATATAGCGTCTTTGGTCAATACCCGTAATGGCTTGAAATTTATTTATGATTTCTTCATTGGGATTTTCGATTTTTGATCCAGCAGCATCAAAAAATGAATTTGAAGAAAATCGCACATTGGGTTTCACCTTCTCGGGGATACTACTTCCGGTACCTGATATTTTGATGCTTTTCATTGTAATAACAAAGGTATTCTTTTGGATAGCTAGCCTCTCGATTTTCTAAAAACCCTTACGATATCTAAATTAGTTTTAAATTAAGTTTAATTGATTTTTAAAAAAAATATCTTATTGTATATCAAGTGTTTGAGTAGGATTCAATAGGGAGACAACTGCACACTAAATTACGATCCCCATACGCTTCATCAACTCTTCTTACCGTTGGCCAAAATTTATTATCATGGACAAAATCAAGTGGGAAGGCTGCTTTCTGTCTGCTGTATGGAAAGCTCCATTCATCGCTTGTAATCATTGCTAAAGTGTGGGGTGCATTTTTGAGTAAACTATGCTCTTTCTCGCTACCTGCAATCTCCATCCTGATGGAAATCATGGCATCACAAAAGCGATCCATTTCTTTGATGTTTTCACTTTCAGTAGGCTCAATCATCATGGTTCCAGCTACTGGAAAAGAAACTGTGGGTGCATGGAATCCATAATCCATTAGTCTTTTAGCGATATCTACAACCTCAATTCCCATTTCTTTAAAGGGTCTACAGTCAATAATAAGTTCATGAGCCGCTCTACCCTTGATACCGGTGTATAGAATTTCATAAGCCCCTTCAAGGCGTTTTTGGATGTAGTTGGCATTTAAAATTGCGATTTCAGTTGCTTTTCTAAGTCCTTTTCCACCCAGCATTTTAATGTATCCATAAGAGATAACACATGCTAGTGCTGAGCCAAATGGTGCTCCAGAAATTGCAGTAATGGCCTGGTCTCCACCGGTTGGGATAATTGGATTTCCTGGTAAAAATGGTGCTAAGTGTTTAGCCACACAAATGGGACCAACACCAGGTCCACCTCCACCATGGGGAATGGCAAATGTTTTGTGAAGATTAAGATGACATACATCAGCACCAATAACAGCTGGACTTGTCAAGCCTACTTGAGCATTCATATTTGCACCGTCCATATATACCTGACCCCCACAATCATGAATAAGTTGGGTGATGTCTTTAATTTTAGCTTCAAAAACACCATGAGTACTAGGATATGTAATCATTAACGCAGACAGCTTGTTTTTATGTAAAATCACTTTCTCTTGCAAGTCATCCCAATCAATATTTCCTTTTTCATCTGTTCCTGTTACCACCACACTCATTCCCGCCATAACTGCTGAGGCTGGATTGGTACCATGGGCCGATGCTGGAATAATACAGATATTTCTGTGATAGTCATTTCTTGACTCATGGTAAGCACGAATAACCATTAAGCCTGAATACTCACCTTGGGCTCCAGAATTGGGTTGTAAAGACGTCGCAGTAAAGCCAGTTACCACATTAAGCTGTTTCGTGAGATGTGCTAACATTTTTTGGTATCCATTTGCTTGGTCCAAAGGAACAAAAGGATGGATTCCTCCCCAGTTTGGATCACTTAAAGGAAGCATCTCTGAAGCTGCGTTAAGTTTCATGGTACACGAGCCTAAAGAAATCATAGAATGATTTAGTGCTAAATCTTTTCTTTCTAATGACTTAATATATCGCATTAATGCAGTTTCAGAGTGATAAGAATTAAACACAGGATGTGTTAGAAAAGGACTCTTTCTTAAATCTTCTTGAGGAAGATTAATAATATCACCATTTATTTTAAATGAGTTGTTTTCCTTCTTTAAATAACTTGAAAAAACATCTGCAATTTGATTAATTTCATCTAACGAAGTCGTTTCGTTGAGTGATATACAAACAGTATTATTTTCAGGATAATAGAAGTTAATTTCTTTTTCTTCAGCTATCTTTTTTATTTCCAAGGCATCTACTTCAATAGCAAGTGTATCAAAGAAGAAACTATTTTTTTGATGGAATTCAAGAGCTTCCAGTTTTTGGTTAAGCAGGGAAGTCTTTTGATGAATCTTGGTCGCGATATAATGTAGGCCTTTTGGGCCATGATACACTGCGTACATTCCAGCCATAACAGCTAAAAGAACTTGAGCTGTACAAATGTTGGAAGTTGCTCGATCTCTTTTTATATGTTGCTCTCTGGTTTGGAGTGCCATACGAAGAGCAGGATTTTCGTTCAAGTCACGGGTTTGACCAATGATTCGTCCTGGAATATTTCTTTTGTAATGTGTTTTTGTAGCAAAAAAGGCTGCATGAGGGCCACCGTAACCCAAGGGGATTCCAAAACGTTGGGTAGTTCCTACTACTACATCTGCTCCATGATGACCAGGAGATTCAAGAAGTACTAAACTCATGATGTCAGCGGCAACTACTGTACAAATGCCTTGTTCTTTAGCTTTATTGATTAATTTCTTTAAATCAGGAATACCTCCATGTTTTCCTGGGTATTGAAAAACAGCTCCAAAAAAATGTTGATCAAAAATTTGATTTTCTGCAGACGCAATAACCAATTCTATTCCAAGGGGAGTTGCTCTAGTTTCTAATAAAGAAAGTGTTTGTGGCAAAATGTTTTCATCAACAAAAAAGTGTTTGGCGTCATTTTTTTTCTGATCACGAGAACGCGCACCAAAAAGCATTGTCATTGCTTCTGCAGCAGCAGTACTTTCGTCCAAAAGAGAAGCATTGGCCAGTTCCATTCCTGTTAAATCACAGATCATGGTTTGGAAATTGAATAAAGCTTCTAACCTTCCTTGAGCTATCTCTGCTTGGTAAGGAGTGTAGGCAGTATACCACCCTGGATTTTCTAATATATTACGTTGGATCACAGCAGGGGTTATTGCCGCATGATAGCCTAAACCTATAAAAGTGTTAAAAAGTTTATTTTCTCTACCTAATTTTTGAATTGTTTTAAAAAAAGCATATTCACTTATTCCATCGGGTAGATCTAGATTTTCATCAAGTCGAATTGCTTCAGGAATGGTTTCCTCAAGTAGTTGCTCGATTGATTTTGCTCCAATTTTTGAAAGCATTTGTTTGATTTCCTCTTCATTAGGTCCTATGTGTCTTTCAACAAATTCGTCCGTTCTCATACATTAGAAATTTTCACAAAAATAGAACTTAAATGGGATATTTTTTTTGTTCTTTTTAATGTTCTCAAGTTTTTTTTTAAAAACAATCTTGAACTCCTATAAAGTTTCGATCTTTACATGTGCAAAAAGTTTTAAAAAAGTGTCTTGAATTTTACGTTAAATCCAGTATCCATGTGGCTTTATCTGTCACTTGTTTGAGTTCTTTAACTGCAGCTTTGTTTCTGGATAATGTTGCTCAACACATGTTGATATTTATTTTTTGTAGCACTCTTTTTGTCTATAATTTCATTAAATATTTTCCTTTAGTTTCAATCTCTTTTGGAGTAAGAGATTTTTCTGGAATCTTGATCGTTTCTATCCTGAGTTTTTTAACAGCATCTATACTATTTTTCAGTTTAAATTTCACTTCAAAAGTTTTTGTTATAATAGGTGGGGTGCTAGTGATTATTTACACAATTCCACTATTTGGTGAAACGACTAACGGGCGGAATAAAAAAGGATGGAAAATTTATTTAGTAGCACTTAGCTGGATAATGCTAACGGTAGGAGTACCATTAGCTAACATGAATAGCTTTTCATTCTCCCTATTTTTAAAATGGTCGTTTATTCAGTTTATATATGTTTGGGTGGCTACTTTACCTTTTGAAATAAGAGATTTAAATACAGATGATTTGAGTTTACAAACTATTCCTCAGCAACTAGGAATATACAAAACCAGGTTGCTAGGTCAAATAATATTAAGCATAGGGTTTGTCTTCGCGGTTTTTGTGTTTCCTTCAGACGCTTTAATAATAGTTCCTTTGTTTGTTGCTTTTCTGATGCTAGGTATAGGACTAAATTATTCGTCTAAGGATAGTTCCGAATATTTTGAAAGTTTCTGGATCGAAGGAATTCCCATTTTCTGGTGGTTGAGTTTCTTCTTAATTTCATATTTTTATTAAAATAGTTTTATGAAAAAATTCATACTGATTTTATTTATTGCTTGTACTGCCAATGAGAAAACAATTGAAGTTGTGAACAAGCAGACCTATTTAAACCTCATGGAACAGCACTATCAAATCATTGATGTAAGAACACCAACTGAATTTGATGAGGGGCATATAGAAAAAGCAATTAATGTAGATTATAAAGGAGCTAATTTCATTGAAAACATCTCTGCTTTTGATAAAAGTAAAACGCTGTTAATTTATTGTCGCTCTGGTAACAGAAGTGGAAAGGCTTCAATAATAATGGATTCCCTTGGGTTTACAAAAATTTACGATTTAGAAGGTGGGTTTATGAATTGGTGAATCACCGTTTTTTCATTTCCTTTTTTAATTGATCAATTTCTTTTTATTGTTCAACTATTGCATTGACTAAAACAGGAATAAGTCCTGCTCTTCTCAGTAATGCATTAGGGTCCGGTTCTTTTCCTCTAAAGCGTTTGTAGAGTGTCATGGGGTGTTCGGTTCCTCCTTTTGATAAGATATTGTCTAAAAATGAAGTCGCTGTTTTTGAATCAAAAATCCCTTTTTCTAAAAATAATTCAAAAGCGTCCGCATCCAGTACTTCTGCCCATTTATAACTGTAATATCCCGCAGCATATCCTCCTTGAAAGATGTGGGAGAAGGCAGTACTCATACAATTTTCAGGAGAGTCAGTCGTGAATTGAAGTGATTCAATTTGATTTTTTTCGTGGGTTTTTACATTATCAATTTGAGAAGCATTCTTGTTGTGAAATGAAAGATCTAAATAGCCAAAACTTAGTTGTCGAAGCGTTTGAAGTCCTTGTTGGAAATGAGAAGCTTTTTTAATTTTATCGATATACTCTTGAGGAATCACTTTGTCGGTTTCATAGTGCTTTGCAAAGAGTGCTAATGCCTCTGGCTCATAACACCAGTTTTCCATGATCTGACTTGGAAGTTCTACAAAGTCCCAATAGACACTAGTCCCACTCAATCCGCTATACGTTGTGTTTGCTAATATGCCGTGTAGGGCATGTCCAAATTCATGAAACAAGGTTGTCACTTCCTGAAATGTCAACAGTGAAGGTTGTGTCTTAGTAGGTCTTGAAAAATTACAGACTATAGAAACATGAGGACGTTGTTTGCTTTTTTGTGAACGATAACTGGTCATCCAAGCTCCATTTCTTTTTCCTGGTCGTGGAAAAAAATCGGTATAGATTAAGGCGTGAAATTCCTCATTTTTTTTGGCTTCATATACAACTACTTCTTCTTGGTAGGGGTCTATTTCTGTCGTTTTGTAAAAGCTTAATCCATATAGCCTTTCCACTATATCAAATAAACCTTTTAAAACTTTATTTAATGGAAAATATGGTTTAAGTTTTTGTTCGTCCAGATCAAATTCGGCTTGTTTTAACTTTTCTGCAACAAAGGCAGTATCCCATTTTTCAAGCTTGTCAATTCCTAAATTTTCTAAAGCAAATGTTTCCATTGTATCCCATTCTTTTTTAGCTGCAGGATGTGCTTTTTCACTTAGATTGTCTAAAAAGGATTGTACGTTTTTTTCTGATTGTGCCATTCGTTCATCTAGAACAAAAGCAGCATGAGATTCATATCCCAGCAGTTGAGCTCTTTCTTGACGAAGTTTAACGATTTTTAAAATAACTTCTGAATTATTTTGATCGTTGTCTTGGAATCCTCTTTTTCCAAAAGCGAGGCTTAACTTTTTTCTTAATTCTCGATGTTCTGAATACGTCATAAAAGGCACATAGCTTGGATAATCTAAGGTAAAAACCCATCCTTTTAGTTCTTTTTGTTCGGCCAGCTGTTGTGCCATTTCCTTACTATTTTCTGGAAGTCCTTTTAGGTCTTCTTCC
The DNA here is from genome assembly GCA_009886625.1 of Flavobacteriaceae bacterium. Classification (GTDB taxonomy): domain Bacteria; phylum Bacteroidota; class Bacteroidia; order Flavobacteriales; family Flavobacteriaceae; genus MS024-2A. The sequence goes on along the minus strand of QXZA01000020.1, from coordinate 34,252 downwards.
TTTTCAATATGAAGTTGATACGCTTGAGTATCAGCCAAAACGTGTTCTCCAAAACTAAGACTCAATTGAGCAAGTGTAGTATCTATCTCTCTAAGTTTTTCTTTAGCATTGCTATCTAGTAAGGCTCCGTTTCGAACAAACCCTTTGTATTCTTTTTCAAGTAAGGTGAGCTGTTCTGGGCTCAAGAGCGCTCGATTTTCTTTTTCATGGACAAATTTAATACGCTTAAAAAGTGTTTCATTTAGGCGAATGTCATTTTGAAAAGCTGTGAGAAGGGGAGCTGCCTCCTGTGCTACTTTTTGGAGGGCATCACTTGTTTCAGCACTGTTTAGATTGAATAAAAGGGAACTATTTCTTCCAATAAGGTTACCACAATTTTCTAATGCTTCAAGAGTATTCTCAAAACTAGGAGTCGCTTTATTTTTCACTACAGTATCGATTTCATCTAAAGCAAGATCAATACTATGTTTCAAAGCAGGAATAAAATGTTCTGTTTTTATTTTTGAAAATGGAGCTGACTCGAAGGGGGTATCAAAGTTTTCTAGAAGCGGATTACTCAATATTTTATTTTTTAAGATTTTGACTACTCAATATTACTTTCTCTTTTAAGCTTTCTTTGTAGGAAATGACTTGTTCTTGAACCTTTAGATCATGACTTCCAATGATTTGTGCAGCGAGTATACCTGCATTTTTCGCTCCATTTAGGGCTACTGTTGCAACGGGAACTCCACCAGGCATTTGTAAGATAGACAAAACGCTGTCCCATCCATCAATTGAATTACTTGATTTGATAGGGACACCAATTACAGGTAGTGGAGTAAGCGAGGCAATCATACCGGGTAAGTGAGCAGCACCTCCAGCTCCCGCAATGATAACTTTAAGATTGCGTTTATGCGCTTCAGCTCCATAATGCATCATTTTTTCCGGTGTTCGGTGCGCAGAAACAATATCCACTTCTACCTCAATATTTAATTCTTTTAAAACTGCAATTGCTTCTTCCATGATAGGTAAGTCTGATTGACTACCCATGATAATTCCTATCTGTGCCATATTATTTTGTAATTACTTCAATTGTTTCTTTTACGTGCTCTGCAATTTCACGTGCAGTACCAAGGTCTTTGTTAACGATGGTTATATGTCCCATTTTACGAAAAGGACGAGTTTCTTTTTTACCATAAATATGAGGATTTACTCCCTCTATGGTTAAGATATCTTTTAAGTTTTTATAATGAACGAGTCCGTTGTGTCCCTCTTTTCCTACAAGATTGACCATCACTCCTGCTACTTTATTTTCAGTGTTTCCAAGTGGAAGATCAAGAATTGCGCGAATGTGTTGCTCAAATTGTGAGGTATAGGAAGCTTCTATACTGTAATGCCCACTGTTATGTGGACGAGGTGCAACTTCGTTGACCACTAGTTCGCCCTCTTTGGTTAAGAATAATTCTACTGCAAGAAGGCCTACATGTTGAAATGATTCTGACACGAGTAAAGCAAGTTCTGTAGCTTTTTTCTCCAGAGATTTTGAAATGCGTGCAGGGCTCAATACATATTCTACTTGGTTGGCTGTAGGATGAAATTCCATTTCTACACAGGGGTAGCATACAGATTCTCCTTTAGGACTTCTACAAACTATTATTCCTAGCTCTTTATCGATAGCAACTAAATCTTCTGCCATGCAGGGACCCTCGTTGATGTTTTCTAAGTCAGAATTGGTACGAACAATTTGAACACCATAACCATCATATCCCATATCCTCTGATTTCCAAACAAAAGGAAAAGAGACCTCTCCTTTTCCTACGGCGTCTTTTAAAGCATCCTTTGAATCAAAAAGCTGAAAAGGTGCTGTGGGGATGTTATTGGATTTGTAAAACTTTTTTTGATGGCATTTGTTTTGGATAGTTTTCAGTACGCTAGCTTGAGGATATACTTTTACTCCTTGTTTTTCTAGAGTAGCGAGAGCAGCTGTATTTACATTTTCAATTTCAATAGTAAGAATGTCAACATTTTTCCCAAATTCTACCACATTATCGTAATCCATTAGATCGCCCACAACAAATGTATTACACGCTATTCGTCCAGGGGCTTGATTGCTTGGATCCATCACTTTAGTGTTGATGTCCCATTGACGTGTTGTTGTAAGGAGCATTTTGCCTAATTGACCGCCGCCTAAAATTCCAATTGTTTGTGAACCAGAGAAAAATCCCATTAAAAGCTTTTTGCAAAAATACGCATAAGTTTTTTGGAATGGAAAAAAGCAACTTAAAATGGATATCTTTGTTGAAAATTTTTAAAATCCATGATCAATTTAGTTTTATTTGGAAAGCCTGGAGCAGGTAAAGGAACGCAGGCAGCATTTTTAAAAACAACTTTTAATTTGGTTCATATCTCAACAGGAGACTTGTTCAGATATAATATTAAGAATGAGACCAAATTAGGGAAGTTAGCGCAATCATATATGGACAACGGAGATTTAGTTCCTGATCAAGTGACCATTGATATGTTGGAAGCTGAAGTAGATCGGAATCGAAATGCTGAAGGATTTATTTTTGATGGATTTCCAAGAACTGAAGCACAAGCAGGAGCTTTAGATACTTTTTTAGAAACTAAAAATATGAAAGTTAATGCAACAATTGCATTAGAGGCAGAAGACGATATTTTAGTAAAACGTTTGCTAGAAAGAGGGCAAACTAGTGGGAGAACTGATGACCAAGATGAAGAAAAGATTAGGAATCGTTTTGATGAGTACAATCAAAAAACAGCTCCTTTAAGAGATTATTATCAAGGACAACAAAAATTTCACAGCATTAACGGAATCGGTACAATTGAAGAAATTACAGCTCGATTAACTTCGCTTATTGAGCGTTTAAACTAGTTTATGACAGAAGGAAATTTTGTTGATTATGTCAAACTTTTTGTTAGCTCTGGAAATGGAGGAAAGGGTTCGATCCATTTACATCGAGAAAAATATATAACCAAAGGGGGGCCTGATGGAGGCGACGGAGGTCGTGGTGGTCATGTTATTTTGAGAGGAAATAGACAGCTATGGACACTATATACATTTAAATTTAAAAAACATTTTTCTGCCGGTCATGGAGGAGATGGAAGTAAAAATAGGAGTAGTGGAGCCCAGGGTCAAGATATTTATATAGATGTTCCAATGGGTACAGTAGTTAGAAGTACAGAGACTAACGAGATTTTACTTGAAATTACTGAAGATAATCAAGAGGTAGTTATCGTAAAGGGTGGATTGGGAGGTCGTGGAAATTGGCATTTCAAATCTTCCACACGTCAAACTCCACGTTATGCACAGCCTGGAATTGAAGGAACCACCTTTCAAATCACTTTGGAGTTGAAAGTACTTGCAGATGTTGGATTGGTAGGATTTCCTAATGCTGGAAAGTCAACTTTATTAGCGGCCCTTACTTCTGCAAAACCTAAAATTGCAGATTATGAGTTTACGACCTTGAAACCTAATTTAGGGATTGTTGAATACAGAGATTTTCAGTCTTTCGTAATGGCGGATATTCCGGGAATTATTGAAGGTGCAGCTGAAGGAAAAGGGTTGGGACATTATTTCTTAAGACATATTGAGCGAAATTCTATTTTACTTTTTGTGATTCCTGCGGATACAAAAAATTTGAAAACCGAGTTTGAAATCCTTCAAAAGGAACTAGTAAAATATAATCCTGAATTGCTAGACAAGCAATTTATGATCGTGCTCTCGAAAGCAGATTTATTAGACGATGAACTTAAGGAGGAATATGTAAAAGAGATGAAGTCACTTTTCAAAAAGACTCCTCACCTGATTATTTCAAGTGCAACACAATATCATTTAACTGAGTTGAAAGACGCGCTTTGGAAAGTATTAAATTCGTGATCCAAAAACTGAATCTATGATGCGACTGCATTTTATAGCAATAGGGGGGATTGCGATGCACAGTTTGGCACTTGTAATGCATGAGTTAGGGCATCAAGTTACTGGAAGTGATGATGCAATCTTTGATCCTTCAAAAGCAAAATTAGAAAAGGCGGGTCTACTTCCAGAATCAATGGGTTGGTATCCAGAAAAGCTTTACAATGAGATTGATGTAGTGATTCTAGGAATGCACGCAAAGTCAGATAATCCCGAGTTGATTACAGCACAATCTTTAGGCTTAAAAATTCAATCCTATCCTGAGTTTTTGGCAACAATGTGTCAAGAAAAGTCTACTGTGGTAATCGCAGGAAGTCACGGAAAGACCACCATTACTGCCATGATTTTACATGTTTTAAACTATCATGAAGTAGCTGCCGATTTTATGGTAGGTGCTCCTGTTCCTGCAGTTTCTGAAACCCTTTCCCTTTCTGATGACAATGATTTTATTTTGCTTGAAGGAGATGAGTATTTGTCTTCGGCAATAGACCCACAACCAAAATTTTTATGGTATCAACCTGAAATAGCTTTGATAAGTGGAATTGCTTGGGACCATGTAAATGTTTTCCCAACCTTTGAAGATTATGTTGCTCAATTTGAAAAATTTATTTTTTCAATGGTTGAAGGGGGTGTTTTGATTTATAATGAAGAAGATTTGAATCTAAAAACTTTAGTTGAAAACTGTACTCACCCTGTTAAAAAAATTCCATACAGTACTCCAGAACATAAAATTGAAAATGGGATAACATATTTGTATACCTCCGAGGGAAGTTTGCCACTCGCTGTTTTTGGAAGTCATAACCTAATGAACCTTGCAGGAGCTCAATGGATTGCTCAACTCATGGGGGTAGATGCTTCTGATTTTTATGAAGCAATTCCAAGTTTTACTGGAGCATCAAAACGATTGGAATGTCTTTCTAGAGGCCAAACTTCAATTTTGTTTAAAGATTTTGCACATGCACCAAGTAAAGTAAAAGCTACCGCTCAAGCATTAAAAAGTCAATTTACAAGTCATAGGATACATGTCTGTTTGGAGTTACATACTTATAGTAGTTTAGACCCTTCTTTTATAGAGCAGTATAAAGACACCTTGGAAGTAGCAGATGAAGCACTAGTGTTTTATGATCCAGAGGCATTAAAAATAAAAAATAGAGCACCCATTGATGCTGACACAATCAAAAAAGCCTTTAATCATTCTTCTATGAAAGTTATTTCAAAAACGTCTATTTTAACAGAAGAATTGTTAGCCCAAAATTTCTCGAATCGGGTGATAGTGATGATGAGTTCAGGAAATTTTGGAGGGATAGATTGGGAAGAATTAAAACAAAGAATTAACGAGTTTTAATTTGTTTTTGAGCTGGATCAAAACCTGTGTTTGATTATTGAAATAGTTCATATTTTATTCCAGTTGAAAAGACGTATGTGCCCCAAAAAACCGAATCATTTTCCATTAAAGATTGGGATGCTTATGACCGTCCAAGAGAAAAGTTAAAAACACAAGGCGCTTCATTTTTAAGTAATGCGGAGTTGTTTGCGGTTTTGATTGGAAGTGGAACTGTAAATCAAAGTGTTGTAGGACTGATGAAGCAAATATTAATGTCTGTTAATAACGACCTTCAGAAGTTTGATCAATTAGCTTTAGAGCATCTTATGAGTTTTAAAGGAACAGGCGAAGCCAAAGTGATTAAGATTAAAGCAACACTAGAGTTGTCAAAGCGATTTCAAAGACACAAGCCAAATCAATTAAAAGTATTAAATTTTAGTAAAACCGCTTATGAAGTTGTTTCCTCCGATTTGGAAGCCTTATCTCATGAAGAATTCTGGATTTTGTATCTCAATCAATCAAATCGTTTAATTGAAAAATACCGCTTAAGCAGAGGAGGGATTACCCAAACTACTGTAGATATTCGATTGGCTTTTAAACGTGCCTTTGAAATGGGTGCCACAGGGTTAATTCTTGCACACAACCACCCCTCTGGTGGATTGAGTACCAGTAATTCTGATAAACAAATCACAAGAAATTTCAAGTTAGCAGCAGCAAATGTGGACTTGAGAATTTTGGATCATCTAATTGTTTCAGAAAAAGGTTATTTTAGCTTTGCTGATGAAAGCATACTATAACTGCCTTTATATTACCCCCTTTTTATGATATCACAATTCAGAATTGAATCATTTGTATCGTTAAAACAAGGTAAACTATTTAAATGAAGAGTACCGATAAAAATGATGAACCCAGAAACAATTACTGATATTTTTTTTGACTTGGACCATACCCTATGGGATTTTGAAAAAAACTCAGCACTAACTTTTGAAAAAATTTTTAATGAAATTGAGTTGACGGTTTCTTTAGAAGATTTTTTGAAGTACTATAATCCAATAAACCAAACCTATTGGAAATTGTATAGAGAAGATAAAATCACACAAGAAACTCTTAGGTTCAATCGTTTGGCTAAAACATTTGAAAAAATCAACTACACGATTTCTGATGAGATAATAAATGAAATTTCAGAAAAATACATAGACTATTTAAGCACGTTTCCACATTTACTTGATGGTGCAATTGATTTATTAGAAATGTTAAGTGAGCGATATCGATTGCATATCATCACAAATGGATTTGAACAAGTACAGCACTTTAAGATCAAAAATTCAGGGATTCAATCTTATTTTGAACATGTTTTTACTGCAGAAAAAATTGGCTATAAAAAACCCCATCCACAAATTTTCATTGAGGCTCTAAAATTGAGCGGTTCTAAAGCTGAAAATTCTATTATGATTGGAGATAGCCTAGAGGCCGACATTATAGGCGCTGTTGACCAGGGGATGTATGCTATACATTTTAATTCACATGGGGAGAAAGAGCATGATTTATGTTCAATTGTACATTCATTGGATGAAATTAAAGCGTTATTTTAATAATCTAAACTTGAAAAAGGAATTAGGTTCATGCCAAGATTTATAACTATTTTTGAAAATGGATTTAAAAGGAATACAAAAGGCCGTAGATGAGTGGATTCAAAACCACGGAGTTCGCTATTTTAATGAATTGACCAATTTGGCACAACTTACCGAAGAAGTGGGAGAAGTTGCTCGTATTATTGCCAGACGTTATGGGGAGCAATCCGAAAAAGAGAGTGACAAAAAAAAAGATTTGGGAGAGGAATTGGCTGATGTGATTTTTGTAGCCGTTTGTCTTGCAAACCAAACGGGTGTTGATTTACAAAAGGCTTTTGAGGACAAACTGACTGAAAAAACTAAAAGGGATCATGAACGTCATCACACCAATCCAAAATTAAAATCATAATTGATTAATGGAGATTAAAATTGCACACCCAAATACTCATTGTAAAGGATCAATCAATATTACTGGTTCAAAAAGTGAAACCAATAGACTTTTGCTTTTACAAGCATTGTTTAAGGGTTTTGAATTAAAAAACACCTCTAATTCCGATGATAGCCAAGTAATGCAAAAAGCATTGCAAACCTCTTCAGATCATATTAATATTCATCATGCTGGAACTGCAATGCGTTTTCTTACTTCTTATTTTTCTCATCAACAAGGACGCTCGGTTACACTCACAGGTTCACAAAGAATGCAAGAACGACCAATACGAATTTTGGTAGATGCCTTACGTTCATTAGGTGCTTCCATTGATTATGGGAAAGAAGATGGATTTCCACCCTTAAAAATCCATGGAAAAAAGCTTGACGGAGGAAAAGTTGAATTACCAGCCGATGTTAGTAGTCAATATATTTCTGCTTTACTTTTACTAGGTCCTGTTTTGGAAAAAGGATTAGAGCTTCATTTGATTGGGAAAATAACATCGATTCCCTACATCAATATGACCATAGCCTTATTAAATTCGTTAGGTGTAACGACTTCTTTTGTAGGGCAGGTCATTCGTGTTTTACCGATTGAAGAACCAAAAAGAGCAACTCAGATTGTTGAATCGGATTGGAGTTCAGCTTCATATTTTTTCAGTATCGCAGCTCTTTCAGATGAGGCAGAAATTCACTTGACAAGTTATCGTCAAGAGAGTTTGCAAGGAGATTCTGTATTAAGGTCAATCTATAAAAATTTGGGAGTCTCTTCTCGTTTTGAGGGAACTACTTTGATTTTAAAAAAAGAAGACGAACCCATTTCATCATGTATTGATTTAGATCTTTCTGAAGCACCTGATATCGCACAAACTATTGCCGTTAGTTGTTATGGTTTGGGAATTGGATGTAATTTGAAAGGGCTTCATACCCTAAAAATAAAAGAAACCGATCGTTTGGAAGCTTTGCATACTGAGCTAAATAAATTAGGCGCATCTATTCGGGTGACCGAAAAAAGTTTGCACTTAGCTGCAGGAATTAATTTTAAAAAGAATTGTTCCATCCCAACATATAATGACCACAGAATGGCCATGGCATTTGCGCCTTTGGCATTGAAAATTCCTTTGAAGATTCAAGATGTAGGGGTGGTTTCAAAATCCTATCCAGATTTCTGGGAGGACTTAAAAAAACTAAATTTTCAAATAAATTAGAGATAAACCACTTTTTACTTGACATGCCATATGTTGAGATGGTATATTTGCAGCTCGAAATTTACAAAGAAAGACAGACAATGATTTTTTTTTGTTTTAATAATTAACTAAAAACAACAAGCCTGTGAAACTCTCTAATTTTCAATTTGAACTCCCTAGTACCCTTTTAGCTCAAAGACCTGCTGCTGATCGTGATGAATCTCGATTGATGGTTCTTAACCGAAAAGAGGAAACTATCGAGCATCATTCATTTAAAGATGTTATCAATTATTTTGACGAGGGGGATGTAATGGTGTTGAACAATACAAAGGTATTTCCAGCACGTCTTTTTGGAAACAAAGAAAAGACAGGGGCACGAATTGAAGTGTTCTTATTACGCGAATTGAATCAAGAACAACGTTTATGGGATGTTTTGGTTGATCCTGCTCGTAAAATTAGAATTGGAAATAAGCTCTATTTTGGAGAGGATGAAAGTTTGGTTGCCGAGGTGATCGATAATACAACCTCAAGAGGAAGAACGCTTCGGTTTTTATTTGACGGCAGTTATGCTGAATTCAGAACCAAACTAAAGGAATTAGGACAAACCCCACTTCCTAAATATATTAATCGTCCCATTGAAGAAGAGGATCAAGAGCGTTATCAAACTATTTACGCAAAGCATGAAGGTGCTGTAGCTGCACCCACTGCAGGACTTCACTTTTCAAAGCATTTGCTCAAGAGGTTAGAGATAAAAGGAATCGATCTAGCTGAACTCACTTTACATGTTGGACTTGGAACCTTTAGTCCTGTGGAAGTAGAAGATTTATCAAAGCATAAAATGGATTCTGAAGAACTCATAATAGATGCAATTGCTGCCGCTAAAGTAAATCATGCTTTGGCGAATAAAAAACGAATTTGTGCTGTGGGAACAACTGTAATGCGTGGTTTAGAAAGTTCAGTTTCTTCCTCAGGACAGCTTAACCAATATCAAGGATGGACACATAAATTTATTTTTCCTCCATTTGATTTTTCAATCGCTAATTGCATGATTACAAATTTCCACACACCAAAGTCTACTTTGTTAATGATGATTTCTGCATTTGCTGATCCAGATTTTATCAAACAAGCTTACAAGGTTGCCATTAAGGAGAAATATAATTTCTATTCTTATGGAGATGCGATGTTAATTATCTAAAAAAACTAAAAACCGCATTAATGCGGTTTTTTTATAAAATGAATCTTGGGAGAAATAATTAAAAAAGACATACGCGCTTTATCCAAAGAAGAACTACAGGTTTTTTTTGTGGCTAAAGGATTTCCATCATTCAAAGGCGGGCAGGTTTTTCAATGGTTGTGGCAAAAAGGAATACATGATTTTGAATTGATGACCAACCTCTCTCTGGAACATCGAAATCTTTTGAAAGAAAATTTTGAGATTAAACACATCAATATTGATTCTCAGCAGCTAAGTACAGATGGCACGATAAAAAACGCAGTAAAACTTCATGATAATTTAGTGGTGGAGTCAGTATTGATTCCAACAAGTACAAGAACTACGGCTTGTGTTTCTTCCCAAGTAGGGTGTAGTTTGGATTGCACTTTTTGCGCTACCGCAGCTTTAAAAAGAATGCGAAATTTAAATGCCGATGAAATTTATGATCAGGTGGTCGCTATGGATCAACAAAGTAGATTATATCATCAGCGTCCCTTGTCGAACATCGTTTTTATGGGGATGGGAGAACCCTTAATGAATTATAAGAATGTCCTTGCTGCAATAGAAAAAATTACGGACAGTGAGGCTTTAGGAATGTCTCCAAGAAGAATTATACTCTCCACATCTGGAATTCCAAAATTGATTCGGAAAATGGCTGATGATGAGGTGAAATTTGGCCTTGCAGTTTCCCTTCACAGTGCTCGTCAAGAAATTAGAGAACAAATCATGCCTTTTGCTAAAAAGTTTCCTCTTACAGAATTGATCCAATCCCTTGAATACTGGTATGCTTACACAAAAAAGCAAATCACCTTTGAATATGTAGTTTGGGAAGGAGTTAATGATCAAAAAGAAGACATACAGGCTCTAGTAGGTTTATGTAAACGAATCCCATCTAAAGTTAATATAATTCAGTACAACCCCATTGAGGGTTCATCAATGAAACAAGCATGCCAAGAGGTTGTGGATGCTTATATTAAAGCGTTGACTAAAGCGCGAATTAGTGTGACCTATCGTCGATCAAGAGGGGTGGATATAGATGCTGCTTGTGGTCAATTGGCCAACAAGATAGATTCAAAGTAATGTTCGAGGTCACCCAAGATTTGATATCTTTGTTTGGTCTATGAAAGTTGTTGAGCGAATTAAAGAACCTATCTATCAAGAGATGGAACTTTTCGAAGAAAAGTTTACACAATCCATGTCTTCAAAAGTCGCTTTACTCAATCGAATCACCCATTTTATTGTGAACCGAAAAGGAAAGCAAATGCGACCTATGTTTGTTTTTCTAGTTGCTAAGCTTTTGGGGGAAGGAAAGGTCAATGAGCGAACGTATCGTGGTGCTTCAGTTATTGAATTAATACACACTGCAACCTTAGTTCATGATGATGTAGTAGACGATAGTAATAAAAGACGTGGATTCTTTTCTATAAATGCGTTGTGGAAAAATAAGATTGCTGTTTTGGTGGGGGATTATTTACTCTCCAAGGGCTTACTTTTATCTATAGAGAATGAGGATTTTGATTTATTAAAAATCATATCTGTTGCAGTGCGAGAGATGAGTCAAGGGGAGTTACTTCAAATTGAAAAAGCGCGGAATCTCGATATTACAGAAGAAATTTATTACGACATCATTCGTCAAAAAACAGCTACTTTACTTGCTTCCTGTTGCGCTCTTGGAGCTCAATCGGTAAATGCTACAACTGAAGAGGTTGATAAAATGCACCGTTTTGGAGAAGTTTTAGGAATGGCATTTCAAATTAAAGATGATCTTTTTGATTATGGTGATCAGAGAATAGGAAAGCCTACGGGGATTGATATAAAAGAACAGAAAATGACTTTGCCTCTTATTCACACCTTGAATGTAGTTTCTAAAAAAGAGAAGAAAACACTTGTTAATATTGTTAAAAATGACAATAAAAATAAGGTAAAAGTCAAGGAGTTAATTTCCATTGTAAAAGAAAAAGGAGGCTTGGATTTTGCAATTAAGAAAATGGAAAGTTACAGAAAAGAAGCCTTATCGCTTTTATTTGAATTTCAAAAAAATGAATTTAGAGACGCACTAGAATTAATGCTCAATTATGTAATTGAACGAAAAATCTAATGACGTTGACATCAATATGAAACGTTTGCATAGAATGTTTTAAATTTATCAAAACACTAACTTTTGATTACAAGAAACACCATTGACCAAGTATATGAAACCGCCAGAGTGGAAGAGGTTATTGGTGATTTTGTTGTTTTAAAAAAATCTGGGTCCAACTTTAAGGGACTGAGTCCTTTTTCTCAAGAGCGTACTCCTAGTTTTATGGTTTCTCCTGTAAAACAAATTTGGAAAGATTTCAGTAGTGGAAAAGGGGGTAATGTAGTTGCTTTTTTAATGGAGCACGAGCACTTTACTTATCCTGAGGCTATTCGTTTTTTGGCAAAAAAGTATAATATTGAAATTGAAGAAACTGAGCAATCAAGCGAAGAAAAAGAAAAGGCAAACGCAAGAGAAAGTCTTTTTTTGGTGAATCAATTTGCTCAAGAGAGTTTTGCAAAAGACCTTTGGGAATCCTCAGAGGGAATGGCTATTGGATTAAGTTATTTCCGAGAACGTGGCTTTACTGATGAATCCATTCGTTTCTTCAGTTTGGGGTATTCTGCCGAGCAAAAAGATCATTTCTATAAAAAAGCTGCTAAAGCAGGTTATGCAGAAAATTACCTTGTTGAAACAGGCTTAGTAATCAAAAGCGAGAGAGGGTTTGTTGATCGATTTAGAGGACGTGTGATTTTTCCAATACGGAGTATGGCCGGAAGAGTTCAAGGTTTTGGAGGACGTATATTATCAACTACTGCCAAGACAGCTAAATATCTCAATTCCCCAGAAAGTGATGTTTACCATAAGAGCATGTTACTCTATGGGATGTTTGAGGCCAAAAAGACGATTGCAAAAGAAGATGTTTGTTATTTGGTCGAAGGTTATACCGATGTGATTCAAATGTATCAACAGGGAGTTGAAAATGTTGTTTCTTCCTCAGGAACAGCGCTTACTTCTGAGCAGATAAGATTGATTCGAAGACTTACCTACAATATTGTTGTCTTGTTTGATGGAGATGCAGCGGGCCTTCGTGCCGCTATACGAGGGATAGATTTGATTTTAGAGCAAGGTATGAATGTTAAAGTTTGTACTTTTCCTGTAGGTGAAGATCCCGATAGTTTTGCAAAATCACATACCCTTGATGAAATTAAGGCCTATCTAAAAGAAGAGGCTAAAGATTTTATTCAATTCAAAACTGATTTATTACTCCAGGAAGCAGAAAATGATCCGGTAAAAAAGGCAAATACAGTCAGAGAGTTAGTGCAAAGTATTGCAAAGATTCCTGATGCAATTAAACAGGAGATTTATCTCAAGCAATGCGCTTTAACAATGGAGATTTCTGAGGCAGTGTTGTTCAACGCACTTGCTCAAGAACAAACGAAAAAGAATGTTTCTGTTCGTAAAATCAATCCAATAAATTCTGGAGAAGAAGTTGTCGTTCAGAAAGCTATTTCAAAAGGAGAGCAAATAAATCCTTTACTCTCACTTGAACGACAGATTATTAGTATTCTCTTACAGTATGGAAGCCAAGAAGCCTCATTTGACGAGTTGTTTATTAGTGCCGATGAAGAGGGAAATTTAAAAGAAGAATCTAAAATTATTCAGTCAAAAGTGCATGAAAAAATATTTTTGGATTTGCAGCAAGATGAGGTAGAGTTAATTCAGCCCGAGTTTCAAATTTTGTACAAGCAGCTTATTGAACGTTTTCAACTTGAAGGAGACGTAAAGCCAGAGAAAATTATTCAACAAGAAGATCCACATTTGGGGCAAATCTTAACAGATATTTTATTTGCAGACGAAGCCCATCAGCTACATGATTGGGAAAAGAAAAACATCTTTGTAAAAGATCGTAAAAGTGCAGTAGGGCAGCTGGTAAGTGAAACTATTTTAACCTTTAGAAGGTACTTAATCGATCAAAAAATTCAAAGTTTATTGGATACTGCAAGGCAGCCAAATGCTACAGAAGAGGATAAGATGTTTTTGGAAGATGTAATGCAGTATCAAAATTTAAAAAAACTTCTTTCTAAAAAATTAAACCGTGTGCTTTAAATCAATTCAAGGTTAAAGGCTTGTTGGTATAGGTTAGAAGAATTATCTACTTCCAGCTTCTTCATTAACCTGCTTTTATTCGTATTTACGGTCTTTTGATTAATTTTAAGTGCTGCAGCTATTTCAATATTTTTTTTGCCTTCCACAAGATATTAACACCTCTATTTCTCTGGAGGAAAGTGTTCCGTAGGCATTTCTTGGTCACTGCAAGTCAATGTTTTTATTAATTTGATTTGCAAAATTTGAGGTAATATGATAGCCTTCGTTATATACTTTATCAATTGCTTCTATCATGGTTGCTCCACTGATTTTTTTAGAGAGAAATCCCCTTGCGCCAGCTCTTAAAATTGAAAGTCCATAAACAGTTTCTTTTAATGAGGTAAAAACAAGGATTAATGTATTGGGATATAACGACTTTATTCTTCGCACTGTTTCAACGGGGCTTACATCTTTCAGTTTCATTTCGGTAAAACAATATCTACCTTTTCTTCATTTAAAAAGTCAAATAGTTGTTCAACCTTAGAAAAAGTTTGAACAACTTTAATATGGTCAGTTTTTTTAAAAAAAGCTTTAAATCCCTTTTGAGCAACAGTGTAAGGGTCTAAAAGAACGATTCGGATCATCAATAATAGATTTGGACAGTAAGATGTTGTAAAGTAAGAATTTATTTATAAAAATTTTTTAGGGACTTTACACACAGGTATAGGATTCATTTTGTGTTGATTTTGACGATGAAGTTGAGTATATATTCCCAAGACCTTTTTTTGATGCTGGCTGAGGTCATCTTCCACAGCACCTTTTTCATAGACTCCCATGGCCCATTCTAATTCGGGATAGGTAGCACCTAATTGATCTTCATCAGTTCTATCGTCTCCCCACAATCCATCAGTTGGGGCAGCTTCTTGGATGGGTTTTATAATTTCTAAATGTTTGGCTACTGCAAAAACTTCTGTTTTCATTAGGTCTGCTATGGGGCTTAAATCAACGCCTCCATCACCGTATTTAGTGTAAAAACCAACCCCAAAATCTTCTACTTTATTTCCTGTTCCTGCTACTAAGTATCGATATAGCGCCGCAAAATAATATAAACTACTCATTCTAAGTCTTGCTCTTGTATTGGCAAGACTCAAAAATTGCGCTTCTTTATCTTCAGCTTCAGGAATGATTTCTGTAAAAGATGTATAAACCGAATCTAAAGGAAGCCTTAGGGAGGCAACATTTTCATAGTTAGATTCCAGCCATTTTATGTGTTCTTGTGCGCGGTTTACTTGACTTGATTCTTGCATGATAGGCATTTCAAGGCAAAGTACTTTTTTTCCTGTTTTGGCGCAGAGAGTTGAGGTGACAGCAGAATCAATGCCGCCAGAAATTCCGACGACAAATCCATTCATTCCAGTTTCATCGATATAATTGCTGAGCCAATCGCTAATATGGTTTGCTACTTTTTCGGGTGATTTCATCATTAAATCATTTATAGCCATTAAATTTACCCAAAATTAATGTATTTGATGGTATGATGATAATTCTGAGACATAGACTTATTTCTTTTTTTCGTTTTTTGCAATTCAGGTATGCCTTGTTTTTATTTTCCATACTTTTTTTTGCTTGCCAAAAAGAAAATGAGAATGAAGCCCAAATTGAAGCCATTCCGGTACAAGTAGTTTTAGATCGTTTTGATTTAAAATTTTACAATCAGCCCTCTTCTGTTATCCCCGAGTTGAAAAAGCAATATCCTTTCTTATTTCCTAAACAATTTTCCGATAGTGTATGGGTAAGTAGACAGACAGATAGTTTACAACTACTGTTGCAAGCTGAGGTAAATAAGACTTTTGAAAAAACAACTAGGGTTGAATCTGAGTTGTCTCATCTTTTTAAGCATATCAAGTTTTATTATCCAAATGCTAAAGTTCCAAGAGTAATAGCGCTCACTAATAACGTTGATTATCAAATCAAGACAGTCTATTTAGATAGCTTAATCTTACTTTCATTAGACACTTTTTTAGGGACAGAAAATCCTTTGTATGACGGGATACCAAATTATATTAGAAAAGAGCTAGATCCAAAATACATTAACGTTCAAGTAGCTGATAAGTTTGCAGCTTCTGTGATTCCATTACCAGAAGATCGTACTTTTTTAGCACGAATGATTTATGAAGGAAAGAAACTGTATTTACAAGATCTTTTTGTACCCCACACTAATGAAGAAGACAGGATACTCTATTCTCCCGAGGAGTATGCTTGGGCTTTTGATAACGAGGTGTATGTTTGGCAGTATTTTGTTGAAAAACAAGTATTGTATCAAACTCAACCAGAATGGGTGCAACGATTTATGGAGCCAGCTCCTTTTTCAAAGTTTTATTTACAATTGGATAACGAAACCCCTGGAAGAATTGGTTCTTGGTTAGGTTGGCAGATTGTAAAAAGTTATGTGGCACAATACCCAGAGATGCCTCTTGATGATCTATTGAGATTACCAGCACAAAAATTATTTAACTTATCTAAATACAAACCAAAACGATAATATGGCCATTAAAAAAAATACTGATATTAAAATTCAAGTTGGTCTTGATGAAAATAACATTCCTCAACAAATGCAATGGTCCGCAGAAGATGGAGGAATAAAAGATCAAGATACCAAAGCAATGCTATTGTCTTTTTGGGATTCTGAGCAACAGGAAGCACTCAAAATGGATTTATGGGTAAAAGACATGCCCGTAGATCAGATGCAATTGTTTTTTTATCAAACACTGATGTCTTTGAGCGATACATTTTACAGAGCTACACAAGACGAGAAAATGACTGCTACCATGCGAGACTTTTGTGATTATTTTGCAGAAAAACTTGAGCTAAAAAATAATTAGTCAAGTTTTGATTCTGAAAGGCTTTCATTGAGAGAATTAATGTAGTTTAGTATTTCTTCGCCTCCTGTTTTTTGAAGTGATGAGGTGACGAATATAGGGGGTAATTCCTCCCATTGAGTTTCAAGCATTTTTTCTGTATATGCTTTAATATTTCGATCTCTTGCAATGGGCTTTAATTTGTCTGCCTTTGTAAAAATAATTGAAAAAGGAATAAAGTTTTCTCCAAGCCATTCCATAAACTTCATGTCAATCGGTTGAGGTTCATGTCTGATGTCAATCAGTAAAAAGGCATTTACAAGTTGTTTTCTTTCCTTGAAGTAATTAGTGATAAATTTTTGAAATACTTTTTTTTGTGTTTTGGAAACACGGGCATAACCGAATCCTGGTAAATCAACAAGATGCCAATTTTGATTGATTAGAAAATGATTAATTAATTGCGTTTTTCCAGGTCTTGACGAAGTTTTCGCAAGATTCTTCTTATTGCTAAGCGCATTAATCAAAGAAGATTTTCCCACATTGGAACGGCCTATAAAAGCGTATTCAGGTAAATGTGAATTTGGGCATTTTGCAACATCCGAGTTGCTGATTACAAAAGTTGCGGAACGAATCTGCATGTTTTCTAGAAGTTTCTAGTTTCTAACCAAGTATCTAGAATTGAATTAAATTGATCAGGGTGCTCCATCATGGGAGCATGTCCACATTTATCGATCCAGTAAAGGTTTGAATCTGGCAATAATTCATGAAACTCGTCTGCAACATTTGGTGGCGTGACACTGTCTTGAGCTCCCCAAACAATTGCAACAGGTGTTTTCATTTTAGGTAAATCTTTAGACATATTGTGTCGGATTGCACTTTTTGCTAACGCCAAAGTCCTGACAAGTTTGTTTCTGTCATTCACCGTTTCAAAAACTTCATCCACAATCTCTTTGGTGGCTGTTTTTGGGTCATAAAAAACAGCTTCACTCTTCACTTTTATGTACTCATAATTACCTCGTTTAGGATAACCATCTCCCATATTATTTTCGTAAAGTCCAGAACTACCCGTGAGAATCAAGCCCTTAACCAATTCGGGATAATCCCTGGTGAATAATAAACCAACATGCCCACCTAGAGAATTTCCTAAAAGAATTACGTCTTTTAGGCCTTTGTGAAGAATAAATTTATGTAAAAATTGAGATAATGATTTAACCGAAGTATTCAATACAGGCAGACTGTAAACCGGTAATTCAGGAATGATAACTTGATATCCTTTTTCTGGAAAATGTTCAAGAACACCCTTAAAATTACTTAACCCACCCATTAACCCATGTAGGATGATTATGGGTTGACCCAAGCCGGACTCAACATATTTAAATTCTTTATCATTGACAATCTGATCCTCCATATGGCTAATGCATTAATATAATTCGTAAATATAGACATTTCCATTTTAGGCGTTACTTTTATTTGTTGATCTGCTAAATTCAAATTTTATGTTAAGGTGGTAAAACTTATTAACAATGTGGTAAATTGTGGTAAATAGTGGTAAATATGACTTATATTTGAATTTTAAATCCACCTTGAAAAGTGCAACACTTAATTGGAACATATGAATGTAAGGCAGATGCCAAAGGTCGCATCATGATGCCTATTGCTATTAAAAAGCAATTGTCTGGACTTGCTTCTGAAAGTTTTGTTTTAAAGCGTGCTGTATTTAATCCTTGCCTGGAGTTGTATCCTATGAAAGAATGGATGGGGCTCATGGAAAAGGTGAATGGATTGAATCGATTTACTAAGAAAAACAATGATTTTATTCGACGTTTTACTGCAGGTGTGAAAACGGTCGAAATGGATGTCTCTGGTCGTCTTTTGATTCCAAAAGATCTAGTTACTCACGTACAAATTTCTAAAGAGGTTGTGGTTTCTTCCACTGTTAATATTCTTGAAATTTGGGACAAAACGCTATATGAGAAAGCGATAGATGAGGCTGCGCTTGATTTTGGAGCCTTAGCAGAAGATGTAATGGGAGATAAGAATGACGACGCAATATCATAATCCGGTTCTCCTTCAAGCTTCTCTTGATGGCTTAAATATATCACCCGATGGTACTTATGTGGATGTGACTTTTGGCGGAGGCGGGCATTCCAGGGCGATTCTAGAGAGATTAAATAAAAATGGACGATTGCTTGGATTTGACCAAGATACAGATGCGCTTGTAAATCGTATTGAAGATCCTCGATTTGATTTTGTAGCTGCAAATTTTAGTAATCTGAAACAATACTTAAAGTATCATAAAATAGATACGGTTGATGGGATATTGGCTGATTTTGGGGTTTCTTCTCATCAGTTTGATACCCAAGAGCGTGGATTTTCAATTCGGACAGAAGCTCGGTTGGATATGCGTATGAACCAGTCTCAGGCTTTGGATGCCTTTGAAATTATTAATACCTATACTGAGAAACAATTACGTACACTCTTTTTCTCTTATGGGGAATTGAAAAATGCTAAAACTTTAGCGAAGATTATTGTTGAAGTTCGCCAAGAAAAAGAAATCGCCACAACTATGGATCTAATGTCGCTAGTGCGACCTCTTGTTCCACAGCGAATTGAAAATAAAATTTTAGCTCAATTGTTTCAGGCCTTGCGAATTGAAGTGAATGATGAATTGAAGGTTTTAAAAACATTTTTAGTTCAAGCTACAGAAGTTTTAAAAGTGAAAGGGCGCTTAGTTTGTATTTCCTATCATTCCTTGGAAGACCGTTTGGTAAAAAGATATTTTCAAACAGGTGATTTTGAAGGCAAACTGGAAAAGGATTTTTATGGGAATCCCATTAAACCGTTTAATAAAGTTGGTAATCTGATTATTCCTTCTGAACAAGAGGTAAAGGAGAACGGAAGGGCGCGAAGTGCTAAATTAAGAATTGCTGAAAAAATATGAATAAGATATTATCCATATTGAATATAGAGTTTTTGGTTAAAGACGATGCCTTTAAAAATTGGAGGATGATTTTATTTTTATCTTTTTTGGCTTTAATAATGATCGCAAGTGGTCATAGTGCAGATAGAAAAATCTTTAAGATTGCTTCTCTTAATGCAGATATTAGTGCTTTAAAAAGTGACTTTATAGAAGGGAAAAAGGTATTGATGGTTTTAAAGAAAGAAACCACAGTAACTCAGGTTTTGTCTGAGAAAGGAATTGGTCCTTCTGCTACTCCACCCATTAAAATTACAATTAGCGATGAATAATAACTCCGTTACAAATATGCCTATCATGTCGCGGTTTTATCTGCTAGTAATCTCCCTGTCTTTATTCGCTTTTGTTTTGATTGGTAAATTGGTTTATATCCAGTTTTATCAAAATAATGAAAAAGTAAGTCTTAGTCCTGATGCCATCATAAAAAATGTTGTTTTGGAACCTAGTAGAGGAAATATTTATGCTTCAGACGGAAATATTTTAGCAACCTCTATCTCAAGATATGAATTGCATTGGGATGCTTTAGTGCCTTCTCAAACTAGTTTTGATATCAATAAAAATGCTTTGGCAGATTCGTTGGCTTTAGTGATGGGTTTGTCATCAAGCGAGGCATTGAGTCGATTAACGAATGCGAGAAAACAGAAAAATAGATATTGGTCAGTAGCTAATAACATTTCGTATTCAGAGTATATGCGGTACAAAAGCTTCCCCATTTTTAATAAAAGTGCCTACAGAGGAGGATTGATAGTGGAACAACAAATTGTTCGAGAACATCCCTTAGGTAAAATAGCAGAACGTACTATCGGTTACGAATTAAAGGACAAGGATGGGACTTTTTTTAGAGTTGGTTTAGAAGGTGCTTTTTCACAATACTTGAGAGGGAATTCAGGTTTACGTCTCAAGCAGAAAATTGCGAATGGACAATGGAAGCCTATTAGTGACTCCAATGAGAAAGAGCCTACTGAGGGTTATGATTTACACACAACAATTGATGTTAATATTCAGGATATAGCGCATAACGCCTTATTGACTCAGCTTGAAAAATATGAAGCCGAGTATGGGACAGTTGTGGTGATGGACGTAAAAACTGGTGCTGTAAAAGCCATCGCAAATTTGGGAAGAACTAAAGAGGGGAAGTATTTTGAAAAACTGAATTATGCCGTTGGAGATGCTCATGAACCTGGATCAACTTTCAAACTTATGGGAATGATAGCTGCTCTTGAAGATAAGGTTGTGGATGTGGATACTGAGATTAAAACAGGCAATGGCGAGATGATGTTCTTTGGGAAATACAAAGTGAAGGATTCCAAAAGGGGGGGGTATGGAACCATAACAGCGGCAAAAGCTTTTGAGGTTTCTTCCAATGTTGGTTTGGTTAAAATCATAAATGACAACTATAAAAATAATCCAAAGCAATTTGTTGACAGACTCTATAATATGGGTATAAACAAGCCTTTGGGTCTTCCTATAAGAGGGGAAGGAGTTCCTAAGATCCCATATCCAACAGATCCAGATTGGGATGGATTGGATTTGCCATGGATGGCTTATGGATATGGGGTGAGTCTTACACCAATGCAAACATTGACTTTTTACAATGCTATTGCCAATGGAGGTGAAATGGTGAAACCTATGTTTTTAAATGAAATAAGCAATTTTGGAAATACTCCAACAAAGGTATTTTCTAAGCAAATCCTGAATCCTTCAATTTGTTCAGAAGAAACTTTAAATAAAGTTCAGGGAATGATGTTTAATGTCGTGGACAAGAAATGGGGTACGGGTTATTCCATAAAAGATCCACTTTTAAGTATGGCAGGAAAAACAGGAACCTGTCAGGTGGATTATACTACAGAATCAGTTCAGTATATCGCTAGCTTTGTGGGTTATTTTCCTGCAGAAGAACCCAAATATTCTTGTATAGTAGTAATTCATCGACCTAATAAATCAAAAGGATATTATGGTGCAACAGTCGCCGCTCCAGTGTTTAAAGAAGTTGCAAAGAAGATATATAACGATATTCCTCACCAAGTAAAAATTAAACTGACTGATCTAAATTCATTGATTGAAACCTCTAATAAATTTAATTCAAAAACAGTACCTGATGTAGCGGGAATGTCAAAAAATGTTGCACGTATAACCCTTGAGAAAATGGGATTTACCGTGGTCTTGAGAGGGGAAGGTGTTGTGAAAAGTCAATCCATTCCACCGGGAGAAAAGTTTAAAAAAAGACAAAAGATAATTCTTGACCTAATATGAAAACACTTCAAGACATATTATTTGGGGTATCAATAGAGGCAACCGTTGGGAAAACAGCTATCGAGGTAGAGGGAATCCATTTTGATAGCAGACTAATACAGAAAGGATTTGTTTATGTCGCTCAGAAAGGGGTCTTAACAGATGGACACTATTTTATAGCCCCAGCCATTTCCATGGGTGCCATAGCGATCATTTGTGAAACTTTACCAGATCAATGTAATAAGGATATTGTTTATGTCAAGGTTGAAAATTCTTCTAAGACTTTGGGCATCATTACATCAAATTTTTATGATAATCCATCTAAAAAATTAACCCTTTTGGGTGTTACTGGAACAAACGGGAAAACTACAATCGCTTCTTTACTTCATGCTTTATTTTCCTCAGAGGGATACTCAAGTGGTTTGCTTTCCACAGTAAAAATTAGTTATGCTTCAAATCAGTTTGAAAATCTGCACACTACCCCAGATGCTGTTGCAATAAACCAACATTTGTACGCAATGGTAGAAGAAGGAGTTACTCATTGTTTCATGGAAGTTTCTTCACATGGGATTGCACAAAATAGAATTGAAGGTTTATTTTTTTCTGGGGGTGTCTTTACAAATCTTACACACGATCATTTGGATTATCATGGAGATTTCAAATCTTATAGAGATACAAAAAAACGATTCTTTGATTTTTTACCTAAAACAGCTTTTGCATTAACTAATGTTGATGATAAAAATGGTGCTTATATGCTACAGAATACTGTCGCTAAAAAGTATTCGTATGCCACTCGTCAGCATGCAGATTTTAAAGCTCAGATTCTGGAATGTCAATTTTCTGGAATGCTCTTGAAAATTCAATCACAAGGTGTTTGGACAAGTTTAATTGGAAAATTTAATGCTCAAAACCTTTTAGCAGTCTACGCGGTTGCAAGTCTATTAGAGATTCCTAGTTTATCTATTTTGAAAAGGATTAGTGAATTGAAAAGTGTGAACGGAAGATTTCAAACCCTTCAAGCTTCAAATAAAGGAACGGTGGTGATAGATTATGCACATACACCCGATGCCCTAGAAAATGTACTTACTACCCTATCGACCATCAGAACAAGGAATGAGTCACTAATAACCATAGTTGGTTGTGGTGGAAATCGGGATCAAGAAAAGCGACCTCTAATGGCAGAAGTTGCTGTTCGGTATAGTGATAAAGTTATTTTCACTTCAGATAATCCACGGAATGAAGACCCTGCAGTAATTATTTCTGAAATGATGAAAGGTGTACCTCCAGAGCATTACAAAAAGGCATTAAAAGTGACACTTCGAGAAGAGGCAATCGCTATGGCTGGACAATTAGCGCAAGAAGGAGATATTGTACTTATTGCAGGAAAAGGTCATGAGACATACCAAGAAATTAAAGGAGAGCGATTCCCTTTTAGTGATATGGAAATTGCAAAACAAATTTTTTTAAACGCTGATTAATTATGCTGTATTATTTGTTTGAACTATTGGAGAGGTTGTATAAGTTCCCGGGAGCTAGTGTCTTTCAGTATATCTCTTTTAGAGCCGCAGCTGCAGTAATTATTTCTATGGGGTTTTCGATGGTGTTCGGTGCAAGAATAATAGCCTATCTAAAACTTCAGCAAATTGGTGAATCTATAAGAGATCTTGGACTAGAAGGACAAAAGGAGAAGGAAGGTACTCCTACCATGGGGGGGTTAATTATCATACTTAGTACTTTAATTCCTGTTCTTCTTTTAGCCCGTTTAGATAATATCTATATCATCCTTTTATTACTTACAATGGTATGGATGGGTTTTATAGGATGGGTGGATGATTACATGAAAATTTTCAAAAAAAATAAAGAGGGTTTACAAGGGCGATTCAAAATAATTGGACAAGTTCTTTTAGGTATTTGTGTTGGGGCAATACTTTACTTCAATCCTGATGTGACTCTGCGCACCGATGTAACACCATTAAACGAAATTGAAAATACAATAAGTGTTCCTGAAAGTAAGAATATTAAAGCAACACTCACTACAATTCCTATGTTGAAAAACAATGAGTTTGATTATCATTCCCTTATCGCGTGGACAGGGAAAGCTTCAAGGAACTACGTTTGGTTGGTTTTCATACCCATCGTAATCTTTATAATTACAGCTGTATCTAATGGTGCAAATCTCACAGATGGTATTGATGGATTGGCGGCTGGAACATCTGCAATTATTGTTTTTGCTTTAGGTGTTTTTGCGTGGGTATCAGGAAATGTAAATTTTGCGGCATATTTAAATATAATGTATATCCCAAATGTGGGTGAGATCTCCATTTTTATAGCTGCATTCTTAGGAGCTCTGATCGGTTTTTTATGGTACAACACTTATCCTGCACAGGTTTTTATGGGAGATACAGGGAGTTTGGCAATTGGTGCTGTGATTTCTGTAATCGCAATTATAGTAAGAAAAGAGCTGTTAATACCCTTATTGTGTGGTGTATTTTTTATTGAGACACTTTCCGTTATTCTTCAAGTAAGTTATTTCAAATATACCCGATCTAAAACAGGCGTAGGTCAACGAATTTTTAAAATGTCACCTTTACACCACCACTACCAAAAGCTAGGATTTCACGAGAGTAAGATTGTCGCTCGTTTTTGGATAGTAGGAATTGTTTTAGCAGTATTAACTATCGTAACCCTAAAGCTAAGATAATGAGAGAAAAATTGGTTGTTTTAGGGGCAGGGGAAAGTGGTGTTGGCGCTGCTATTTTGGCAAAAAAACAAGGCTTTGATGTCTTTTTATCAGATAATAAAAACATAACAGAAGAGTTACAGATCATTTTGGAAGAAGAATCAATATCCTGGGAGGCTGGAACTCATACACTTGCTACCATGAAAGGGGCAAGAATAGTGGTCAAAAGCCCTGGTATTCCTGATTCCATCTCATTGATACAAGAGTTAAAGAGTCAAGGAAGCGCAATTGTATCTGAAATTGAATTTGCCTCACAATACACTAACGCAACATTAATTGGAATTACAGGAACCAATGGTAAAACAACTACGACTTTACTTACTTATGAAATTTTAAAGAATGCTGGATTTAATGTTGGTGTTGCTGGAAATATAGGGACAAGTTTCGCTCGTCAAGTAGCGCAGGATGAGTTTGACTACTATGTTTTAGAAATAAGTAGTTTTCAACTCGATAATATTAAAAATTTCGCACCTCATATCGCAGTAATCACAAATATTACCCCCGATCATTTGAATCGATATAACGATAGTCTTGAAGAATATATTAAGGCAAAATTGAAAATTGCTCAAAATCAATCTCAAAAGGATTTCTTCCTTTTTAATTCTGATGACCCAATATTAAGTGAAGCTTTAGTTCATCATAAAGCCAATTCAAAGAAAATTTCTTTTGGCTTTGAGGAAAAAGAAAAACTAACAACAACGCATCAACAAGATCATTTTATACTAAAACAACGAAATAAAAAAATAATGATAAATACAGCTCAATTTACTTTAGCAGGAAGACACAATCTATTGAATGCAATGGCAGCAGCAACAATTGGAAGTATCCTGGATATCAGTAAAGAAAGTATTCGAGAGAGTTTGACACATTTTAAAGGCGCTCCTCATAGAATGGAAAAAGTGTTGTCCATTCAACGAGTGAATTATATTAATGATTCTAAGGCCACAAATGTAAACGCCACCTATTTTGCTTTAGAAAGTATTGACACTCCCTTGGTTTGGATAGTAGGTGGTGTTGATAAAGGAAATGATTACGACACACTACTTCCGTTAATTAGAACAAAAGCCAAGGCAATCATCTGTTTGGGTGTGGATAATGACAAACTCAAGGAAACCTTTGAGGGGATTACAGATATTTTTATTGAAACCCAATCGATGAGTGAGGCTGTAAAAATTTCACATAAAGTAGCTGCACCAAGGGATACAGTTTTGTTGTCTCCAGCATGTGCAAGCTTTGATTTATTTATGAATTACGAAGATAGAGGCGATCAATTTAAAAATGCTGTACGAAATTTATAGATTATGTTACAAGCGATAAAAGGAGATAAAGTTTTATGGGGGATTTTGGCATTATTAGCCATATTTTCCTTTTTACCTGTTTTTAGCGCTAGTTCAAATCTAGCCTATGTAGTGGGAAGGGGTACACCTTGGGGCTATTTAATTAAACATTTTGTTATTTTAAGTATAGGTTTTGTTTTGATGTTTTCAGTACATAAAATACCCTACAATTATTTTAAAGGTATTTCGATATTAATGCTTCCAGTGGTTGTTTTGTTACTAGTCTATACCGCTAGCCAGGGAAAAGTCATTGATGGAGCTAATGCTAGTCGATGGATCAGAATCCCTTTTATTGGTCTTAGTTTTCAAACGTCAACATTGGCTTCTGTAGTTTGTATGGTCTATACTGCTACTTTTTTTTCAAATTATAAAGACCAATTGGGATCTTTCAAGAATTCTTTAATACGGTTATGGCTGCCCATATTTATTGTAGTACTCTTGATTTTTCCTTCAAATTTGTCTACCGCAGCCCTATTGTTTCTGATGGTTTTGATAGTTTCTTTTGTAGCTGGCTATCCTATTAAATATTTATTAGCCATTTGTGGTGCTGGTCTTATTGCTGTGTTATTATTCTTTCTTCTGGTAAAAGCCTTTCCTGGTGTTTTCCCAAATCGAGTGGATACCTGGATGAGTCGTGTTGAAAATTTTAGAAGTGGTGAGAGTGCTGATGGAAATTATCAAATTGAACGAGCAAAAACTGCAATTGTTACCGGTAAGATATTTGGGGTGGGTGCGGGTAAAAGTAGGATGAAAAACTTCTTGCCTCAGAGTTCCTCTGATTTTATTTATGCCATTATTGTTGAGGAGTTTGGATTGATTGGCGGAATTGGCCTTATCATCTTATACTTATTACTGCTATTTAGAATTGTGGTTATTTCATTTAAGGCTACAGATGTCTTTGGAAAATTAGTAGTCATTGGACTTGGAATACCCATTATATTTCAGGCCTTCATTAATATGGGAGTAGCTTTGCAGATTCTCCCTGTTACGGGGCAAACTTTGCCAATGATAAGTAGTGGTGGTACTTCTGCATGGATGACGTGTATTGCCATGGGGATTATTTTAAGTGTAAGCATTAAGAAAGAGCTAATTCAGGAAGAATTAGTTGATGAGAATAGTAATGAATCTAACCCAATAAGCATATTAAGTGAAGCCTAATAGACTCATTGTTTCGGGAGGAGGTACAGGAGGGCATATTTACCCCGCATTGGCCATAGCAACTATATATAAACAAGAGTTGCCAGAAAGCGATGTTTTATTTGTTGGTGCCAAAGGTAAAATGGAAATGGAAAAAGTTCCTAAGGCCGGCTTTAAAATTAAAGGCATTTGGATTAGCGGATTTCATCGTTCTCTCTCATTTCAAAATATTTTATTTCCACTAAAGCTGGTCTTGAGTTTAATGCAGTCCTTTTTTATCATTAAAAAATTCAAACCCACCTTAGTCGTTGGAACTGGAGGGTTTGCAAGTGGTCCTTTATTGCAAATGGCACAATGGCTGAATTTACCAACCCTCATTCAAGAACAAAATTCTTATCCAGGAATTACAAATCGCATTTTGAGTAAAAAAGTGGATAGGATATGTGTTGCCTACGAAGGGATGGAGCTCTATTTTCCTGCTTCTAAAATTAAGTTGACGGGTAATCCGATTCGACCCATAATGTTATCGGAAGAAATTTCTTCTTCAGCGGCTAAAATATTTTTCGGATTAAATCCCAAAAAAGATACTTTAGTGATCATTGGTGGAAGTTTAGGAGCAAGGCGAATAAATGAATTGATTGCAGATCAAATTGATTTTTTCAAAGGTCAGTCACTTCAAGTGATTTGGCAATGTGGTGCACTATATCACGATGAATACAAGGGATTAGTTCAAAAAGATGTTGTTATTCGACCTTTTATCTATGAGATGGAGCAGCTTTATGCAGCTTCTGATATTATCATTTCAAGAGCTGGAGCTGGAAGTTTGTCTGAACTTAGTTGGGTAGGCAAACCATTGCTTTTGATTCCCTCTCCCAATGTAACTGCCAATCACCAATTTCATAATGCCCAAGCATTAGTGAAAAAGAAGGCAGCGCTGATGCTCGAGGAAAAGGATTTGGAGGTAAAATTTCAAACAGTATTTAGTTCTTTGATTACAGATATTGAATTAAGGGATGAAATGAGAACACAGCTTAAGGCTATGGCAAAGCCAGATGCTGCTCAAGCAATTGTTAATCAAATGTTGAATTTGATATGAAGCATCTCAAGCACAAATATTATTTCATAGGTATTGGCGGAGTTGGAATGTCTGCTTTAGCGCGATTGTGTTTGCGCCAAGGACATCAAGTAGTGGGATATGATAAAACGGCTTCACCTATTACTCGATCTTTGGAGGAAGAAGGAATCTATATTACCTATGATACTGCTGTAAAAGCTATACCAAAAGAGTTTGCTGGAGCTGAAGTAAAAGTTATCTACACTGCAGCTATTTCAACTGCACACCCACAATTGGCTTATTACTTATCTCAAGGGAATCAAACGCGAAAGCGCGCAGTTTTTCTAGCAGATTTATGTAAAAAAAGCAAGCTACTTGCCGTTTCAGGAACCCATGGTAAAACAACAACATTGGCAATATTGACACATATTTTTTCTGAGTCGGAATGCTCTTTTTCTTCCTTGATGGGCGGCTTTCTTAATGGAAATAACTCCAATTTAATTGGAAATGGAGAAGAATTTATGATTGTAGAGGCTGATGAATACGACCGTTCCTTTTTACAACTTCATCCCAATATTGCTTGTGTTACTTCAATGGATCCAGACCATTTGGATGTTTATAAAACAGCAGTTGCCTTTGAAACAGCATTTGTATCATTCTCCAATCAGGTCAAGGATCAAGTAATCGTAAATTTCGGACTCCCACTTAAAGGTTTGACTTATGGAGTTGAAGTGGCTGCAGACTATAATGCTTTCAATATTCAAAATACTGAAAAGGGTTATAGCTTTGACTTGAAAACTCCAAAAGGGGAGTATCAGCAAATCATTTTTAATCAATTTGGAAAACATAATATAGCCAATAGTGTTTGTGCTATTGCGATGGCCGATCAAGCAGGAGTTCCAATAAAAAAGGCGTTAAAGGCTTTAGAGAATTTTCCAGGAGTGCATCGTAGAATGAACGTTTTTGAGTGGGGTAAGGCATTGGTAGTGGATGATTATGCGCATCATCCTACTGAAATACGAATGGTTTTGGAGACTATAAAAACCTCTTTTTCTGATCGTAAAAACTGTGTTATTTTTCAACCTCACCTATTTTCTAGAACTCAAGATTTCATGGAGGGATTTGTCTCTGTGTTAGAGGAGTTTGATGAGGTTGCGATTTTAGATATCTATCCTGCAAGAGAAGAACCTATTCCTGGGGTTGATGCATTTAAGCTATTGAAAGGCTTAAATCACACTAATAAAAAATATATTAAAAAAGAAGAAATAGAGTCACTAATGCGTTCAAGTGATGCAGCTGTTTTTGCCTTCCTAGGGGCAGGAGATGTAGGATTAGAAGTTCAGGCGTTAAAACAACAAATAGAAGTGTTATGAGGAACATTAAAGTTTATGCTTTTCCAGTCTTCATGTTACTTCTCTTAGTAGGGCTTTTTTGGTTTTCGTATCAAAGAAATCAACTTCGGGAGGTAGATGGGTTTCATATTGAGTTTACCCATTCTCCTCGTTTTTTGGATGCCATTTCGGTTAATAAAATGTTAACACAAAACTGGAGTGTAAAGTCAGTTCAGGAAAAAGATAGTTTAGATTTGAGTATGCTAGAAAATCACTTGAACGGCATTTCAGAAATAAAAAATGCTGAAGTTTTTATGCTTCCTCAGGGAGATTTGTTTGTTCTCATTACAGAGCGAATTCCTACCTTCAAGGTTGAGGCTAACCCACCCCTTTTTGGAGATGCTTATGGAGCTGTTTTTCCTTTTCTTCCTATTGAAGATTTTCAGCTTCCATTGTTTAAATCAGATGTGAGTTCTAGCTCATTAATTGAGACGGCTTCCTTAATTGAAGAATTCAACAAAGATTCTTTCCTTAAATCAGAATTGAAAACACTCCGTTTGGATGGAACCTCCTATAGCATCCAATTAAAGTCTTACCCTTTTGAAGTGATTTTAGGCAACACCACTTCGTTAAATGAAAAAATAGAAAAATTAAAAATCTTTTGTGCTTTTCAAAATATTCAAGACAGCTTAAGCGAATATCAAAAAATTAATTTAACCTACACAAATCAAGTAGTTGCTACAACACCATAAAATTATGAAACAAACAAACATTTCAGTCGGACTCGATATCGGTACTACCAAAATTGTTGCTTTGGTAGGAAAGAAAAATGAATTTAATAAGGTTGAAATCTTAGGAATGGGTAAATCCAAAAGCCTAGGGGTTCATCGTGGAGTAGTAAATAATATAACACAAACTATTCAGTCTATCCAACAAGCAGTAGAGGAAGCTAAAATTGACTCAAAGCAGGAAATAGATGATGTTGTAGTAGGTATTGCAGGACAGCATATTAGAAGTGTTCAACACAGTGACTATATCACACGGGAAAATCCGGAAGAAGTAATTGACGAAGAAGACATCCAAAAATTAATTCAGCAAGTATACAAATTGGTAATGCTTCCAGGTGAGGAAATCATCCATGTATTGCCCCAAGAATATAAGGTGGATGGACAAGGTGAGATAAAAGAGCCTATCGGTATGCATGGCGGACGTTTAGAAGCTAATTTTCATGTGGTAGTTGGGCAAGTTTCTTCTATTAAAAACATCGGTCGTTGTATCAAAAGTGCGGGTTTGAATATGGCCAATATTACTTTAGAACCCTTGGCCTCCTCTGAAGCAGTTTTGAGTTATGAGGAAAAAGAAGCAGGTGTTGCTTTGATTGATATTGGAGGAGGAACAACGGATTTAGCTATTTTTAAAGATGGTATTATTCGTCACACTGCGGTTATCCCTTTTGGAGGAAATGTAGTTACAGAGGATATTAAAGAGGGTTGTTCTATAATAGAAAAACAAGCGGAATTATTAAAAACTAAATTTGGATCAGCTTGGCCTGGCGAGAATCGTGATACTGAAATTGTATCCATTCCTGGCTTACAGGGAAGAGATCCTAAAGAAATTTCATTAAAAACACTTTCAAAAATTATTAACGCACGTGTGGTAGAAATAATTGAGCAGATTTTTTTAGAAATAAAGAATTACGGATACAATGAGCAAAAGAAAAAATTAATTGCTGGAATTGTACTCACAGGTGGAGGAAGTCAATTAAAACATTTGAAACAGCTGGTTGAGTACATTACTGGAATGGATACGCGAGTTGGGTATCCAAGTGAACATCTCGCAGGAGATACTCAGGAAAGTGTTTCAAGCCCGCTTTTTGCTACTGCTGTAGGGCTTCTGATGAATGCATTAGAACACAATACTTTTGAAGTAGAAGAGCCAACAGAACCAAACGCAGAGAATGAAGATCAGCCTGAAGTGGAGCAAAAACAAAAAGATATGGTAATTAAACGAAAGTCAATTTTAGATCGTTTTGGTGAAAAATTAAAAGAGTTTTTAGAGAATGCATAATCAATCAAATACAATGGATCAAGAAGAAACAAAGGGAATTAATTTTGATTTACCCAAAAACAGAAGTAATGTAATTAAGGTACTTGGTGTAGGAGGTGGAGGAAGTAATGCAATCAATTACATGTTTCAACAAGGAATCAAAGGAGTAGATTTTATTGTTAGTAATACCGATGCACAAGCACTTGCGGAAAGTGGTGTGCCTACCAAAATTCAGTTGGGTGCTAGTTTGACTGAAGGTTTGGGTGCTGGTGCAAATCCCGAAGTAGGTGAGAGGGCAGCTGTTGAAAGTAAAGATGAGATCCAATCCATACTTTCTACACAAACCAAAATGATTTTTATCACAGCAGGAATGGGAGGTGGTACGGGTACTGGAGCTGCACCTGTCATTGCAAAAATGGCAAAATCCTTAGATATCTTGACCGTTGGAATTGTCACCATGCCATTTCAATTTGAAGGAAAACTTCGTCTCGAACAAGCCCAAAGGGGACTTGAAAAAATAAAAGATGCTGTAGATGCATTAATCGTTATCAACAATAATAAATTAAGAGAAGTATACGGAAATCTTGGATTTAAAGCGGGTTTTGCAAAAGCAGATGAGGTCTTAGCAACAGCAGCACGTGGAATTGCAGAGGTAATTACTCATCACTATACCCAAAATATTGACCTAAAGGATGCGAAAACTGTCTTGACAAATTCAGGTACTGCCATTATGGGATCTGGATCAGCATCGGGGAGTAATCGTGCGCAAGAAGCAATTGTTAAAGCTTTAGATTCTCCACTGTTAAATGACAATAAAATTACGGGTTGTAAAAACGTATTATTATTAATAGTGTCTGGTACTGATGAAATTACAATTGATGAGATCGGAGAAATCAATGACTATATCCAGACTGAAGCTGGAAATCATACAAACATCATCATGGGAGTGGGTGAAGATGATGCACTCGGAAATGAGGTGTCGGTAACGGTCATTGCCACTGGTTTTGGTCAAGAACAGCAAAATGAAATCTCCAATACTGAGGCCAAAAAAATTATTCATACGCTTGAGGATGAACAGAAGATGGAGCATCAACTCACAGAAAAGGACCCTTTTGAATCTAGTATTAAACCACTTGCACCCCAACGCAAGGAAGAACAATTGGATAGAGATCCATTAATTGATCTCAATGCTATTCTTTATGATATAGAAGTAGATTGTGAAATAGTACCTAATGGAATTCCTGAAAAGCAAGTGCATGTTCTTTCAGAGGAGGAGGAAGGCCCTTTACATTTTTCCAATTCAGAGCCCCAACTTTTATATTCCGATGAGGAACAAAAGATTGTGGAAGAACCTATAAATGAAGAGCCTGTTATTGATCAAGAACAGCCATTATATTCCACGTCAGAAATAGAGGCAATATCAGCGGAGTATTCCCTTGAACCTGAGACTGAGTTGGGAGAGTTGAATTTGGAAAGTAGTTTCTTTGAACCAGAATTTGAACCTGTTTCGGAGGTTTCTGAAACACAAGACACCCTTCAAAATCATGTATCAGATTCTGACATACAGGATGAAGAGGATTTTGTAATCAATGAGGTTTCCTCACTTCTTTCTGAAATTGATGTTGTCGATCCAGAAGAGGTGAAACAAGAAAGTCAAATTCAAATGGATTTTGAGTTACCGCTAACTGATAAAATAACTGAGGAAAAAGTAGCCTTCCAACTAGAAGAAGATCCGGTTGAAGAAACTACTTCTAAAATAAGTCAGGAATTTGATGATGCATCCTTAGAGGTAAAATTTGAATTAAAAGACGAATCAACAACACTAATCGAGGAAAATATAATTGGTGTTCAAGAAGCTGAGATACAGTTAGAGGATTCTAAAACGAATCCGTTTGAGCAGTCTATCGATAAAACAATTGCCTCTCAAAGTCAGAAAAGAAGAGAACACTTAAAGGCATTTAATCATAAATTTAAACACCAAGTACAGCGTGTTGATGAAATGGAGAGAGAGCCCGCTTATAAAAGGCAAGGAATGGATTTGGAGGCAGAGGAGCCTAATACCCCTTCACGATTTTCCTTAGACGATGATGGAAACGACGATTTGCAATTGCGCTCTAACAATTCATTTTTACACGATAACGTAGACTAAACATAATTATGGGAATTTTAAATACTTTAACTGAGGATATTAAAAATGCAATGCGTGCCAAAGACAGCATGAAACTTGAGGCTCTTCGTGCTATCAAATCGGCTGTTTTATTGGCTCAAACAGCAGGAGGAAACTCCGGAGAGTTAAGCGATGATGAAGCGATAAAACTCTTGCAACGTCTGGTCAAGCAAAGAAGAGATAGTGCAGCAATTTTTAACGAACAGAAACGTCCTGATCTTGCTGAACCAGAAGAAGCGCAAGCGGAGATTATCATGGCATATTTACCAGAACAGTTGTCTGAGGAAGCTGTAGCAAAAATCATTGATGAAATTATTGCTAAAATAGGTGCAGCGAGTATGAAAGATATGGGAAAAGTAATGGGAATGGCTTCAGGTCAGTTGGCAGGTAAAGCAGATGGTAAATTGATAGCCACCTTGGTAAAGGAAAAATTAGGAGCTTAATTTATTTAACCCTTTTGTAATTTCGCAAGTTAACAGTAGTTTTGTTTCAAGGTCTTTCACTATTAGGAGTTGAAGCCGAAGAAAAACTCTTTTAATAGATTTTTAAATATAAATGGCCCAGTAGTTCAACTGGATAGAATATCAGATTTCGGCTCTGAGGGTTAGGGGTTCGAATCCTCTCTGGGTCACTT
>QXZA01000002.1 GCA_009886625.1 Flavobacteriaceae bacterium | reverse complement strand
TCAACTTCACAATTTGGGCAGGGGTTTGAATTTCAAAATGTTGTTTTATTTTTTTGAACCACTATACTGTCCAAACCATAAACCACTTAACACTGATCTAAAGTAAAAAAGCCTTTAAGAAGGGTTCTGTAGGTTGTGATTCGCTTTGACAATTTTGGGCCAATTCCGGAAATGATTTGAAGTGACTTCGAATCCGCTTTATTAATGTCTTTTTTGATTAACAATTCTTAAACTGACCTGGATTTATTTTTTCAGCAAATTCTGGAAATTTAAATTGAGGGCTCAACACCTCTAAAATGAATCTGAAATTTGAATGACTTTTTGAAACGCATCAGAAGAATTAATCCATTTCCCCACAAAACGAAATTCTTTAAAACGTTCATACTCCTCAGAAGACAGACCCAGAGTATAAGTTTTAAAATCAGAAATAAAATTGGGGTTAAATGGATAAACAATCGTTGACTTTGATTCCGCTAAAGACAATAAAGAATCTAAGCTTTTTTCATAACTCAAAGTGGCTGCTAAGTCAATAGAATTGTCTTTTGAAACCAGACTAAAATACCGTAAGCATTGAATGAAAATCAGAATAAATACAAGAACTAATACAGCCCCCTATTGTGGTTTAGTCAACACAAATAGAGGCCGTTTCCGCTTATGTAATTATCCTTTTCTTAGAGGTGCAATCGCACTCAAATATTTTCCTAATTCTTCTTTCACTCTTGGAAATAAAATCAATAAACCGATCATATTTGGAAAAACCAATGCTAAAATCATTGCATCTGAAAAAGCCCAAACCGAAGACATATCTCCTGCAGCTCCAATAACGATAAACAATAAGAACATCAACTTATACACAATTTCTGATACTTTACTCTTTCCAAAAATATACATCCACGATTGTAATCCATAATAGGACCAAGATATCATGGTTGAAACAGCAAATAATACTACTGCAATAGTCAATAATGGACCTGAAAATGAGATATACTTTGAAAAAGCGGCTGCGGTAATTCCTGCACCTTCAGAGGCAACTCCATTAATCATCACTACACCACCCTCTCCACCATAGGTAAAGACCGTATTATCCCCATTAAAAATAATGATAACCAAAGCAGTCATGGTACAAATTACTACCGTATCAATAAAGGGTTCTAATAAGGCTACCAAACCTTCAG
The DNA here is from genome assembly GCA_009886625.1 of Flavobacteriaceae bacterium. GTDB lineage: Bacteria > Bacteroidota > Bacteroidia > Flavobacteriales > Flavobacteriaceae > MS024-2A. Next base: position 1,366 of record QXZA01000002.1, on the reverse strand, counting down.
AGGCAGGATATTTTGTCTTAACTGCTGAGTGCGCAATAGAAGCAGAACCAGCACCCGCCTCGTTTGAAAAGGCAGCACGTCTGAACCCAGTGATCAATACACCCAAGAGTCCTCCAAGTCCAGCTTGAGGATTAAAGGCTTGTGAAAAGATCATTCCAAAAGCATCATCTACAAAAGAAAAGTTAGTGATAATAATATATAGACATGCAAGGATATACATAAGCGCCATTAAAGGCACCACTTTCTCTGTAACCTGTGCAATACGTTTTATTCCTCCTATGATTATAATCCCAACCACAATCATCATAACGACACCAATAATAGTACGTGCATTTCCTCCTGTCATTCCAAAGGATTCTACAAGCTGCATTGCAGCTTGATTGGACTGAGCCGCATTACCTCCTCCAAAAGAGGCTCCAATACATAAAAAAGCAAAAATTACAGCCAATGCTTTTCCTAAACGAGAAAAACCTTTTTCTTGTAATCCCTTAGTCAGATAATACATGGGTCCTCCATATACTGTTCCATCTTCGCCCACATCACGGTATTTTACACCCAATGTACACTCAACAAATTTGGTTGACATTCCAATCAAACCACACAATATCATCCAGAAAGTAGCACCAGGGCCTCCTACGGCAATGGCCAGAGCAACTCCTGCTATATTTCCGTTTCCTACAGTGCCCGAAACAGCTGTAGCTAATGCTTGAAAATGACTTACCTCTCCTTCTTCATTTTCGTCTTTAATCGTATCCTTACTATCACTCGCAACTGCTAGTTCTGGGTTTCCTGCACTGTGGTGGTCCACACTATCATATTTCCCACGTACAGTATTAATGGCCGTTGCAAAATGCCGTACATTAACAAAACCAAAATAAACAGTAAAGAAGAGAGCGCCACCTACCAATAAAAAGATAATCGTAGGGATTTCTGTTCCAGGAAAGTTATGTAAAATTAACCCTTCCCACCAATTCGCAATTGGAGTAAAAGCATCATTAATACGTTCATCCAAACCTTTCTCTTGGGCAGAAAGAAGAGAGCTAGAAAAAATGAAAAACAGACTTATTAGTGAAGTTTTGTTAAATTTAGGTTTCATAAAGGAAATGTAAAAATCGATTTAAGACCTCAATATCTTAAAAAGGAATAGAATAACAAACTAATCTCTCTTAAAGATTGCATTTAGTTTTTTTAAAGATTGGGTCGTTCCCAACACAATAAGAGTGCCTTTAGTTGATAGTGAGAGACTTGCATCGGGATTAACCAATTGCTTCCCATGTTTATCTCGATATCCTATAACATTACAGCCTGCCGTTTTAAAAAAAAGACATCTCAGAAAGGGTCTTATTTTGAAACCTTTGAGGTAAAG
>QXZA01000019.1:48074-53371 GCA_009886625.1 Flavobacteriaceae bacterium | reverse complement strand
AGGAAAAATATAAGTTTTATAAAAATCTTTACTCATAGTTTGTATTTTCTTAGTTAGTGTCAGTACTTTAATCTTATTACACTTAAGTTTAGTTTTAATAACGAGTAACAGATTTATATTGCTGTAGACAGTAAATAATTTAAAAGTTATACTGCAATTTTACTTCAAGAATAATAAAATCATCAACTAAATAAATAAATTAATATTTTAGAAAAAAAATATTTTATGTTTAATAAAAATGGATTTTTAATTATACTTTTTTTGTTAGTCAATTATACTTTTTCACAATGGAAATATGAGTATAGCAGCGATAAAAATGAAAAAATATTTGTGCTTGATTCGAAAGAAAAGTCTGCATTTGTAATTGAAAAATCAAAGCAAGGTTCTGTGAAGTTTTTCATTGAATTAGATGAAGAAGAAGAATGTAAAATAAATCAAATTATATTCAAATTTGATGGATTAAAAAACACAGTAAAGTTCTCCACTAAACAAATCAAAAACAGACTTGAAATTTTATACGACCGAGTAGATGGTCTGGAAAATCTAGAAAGGTTTTCATTATTTATAAAAAAGAGAAATTTTATTTATGCAACTTTTCTAGACACCTGTGAATTTAATCAAACCAAGAATTATTCATTAAAAGGTTCATCTAATGCTATTGATAAAATAAACTTAATTCAATATTTAAATCGAACAATTAAAGTTTTAAAAGCAAAGAATGAAAAATTAGCATTTATACTTAATAATTTACCCAGATTATATGATAATAAATTGCTAGAAAAAAAATTAAATGACATTAATCTTTTAGATGTACAAGATGTTTCCTGGATAAACTATCAAAATGACAAATATAATATCAAAATAAGATTAAAATTAAATGGTACTGGATATAAGGAATTATTTGGAAAACTTCGATTGTATAAGCCAACAGCAAATATAAAATCTAGATATTAATTATTAATATCTAGATTGCAACATTAGACACTTTGTTTTTAAACTAAATGATCGGCATATCCTCTTCATTAAGTTCAATGAGGCTTAGGTTCCAACTCCTTTTCAATTTCAATAATAAGTATTGAATCTTGTTTAATAGCACTACCGATTAATTTGGCATAAAAAAAATGTGCCCTACCTGCTTTGGAAACTTTATTTATTTCTTCATCATTAAGATATCTCATTTTGGATTTATATGATGTCCAATATCCAATAATACCTTTATGACTTTTTCTGTTTTCAGACTCAAAGAATTTATCAAATGAATCATCCCTTAAATACATTTCTAGTAATAAATCATTATTTTTTCTATACCAAGTTTGGTCAGAGTATTTTTTTTGAAGAAGGACAACTAATTCCCTGTTTTCAATCAATTCAATAAGACCAGAATTATTTAACGCAGAATATTCCTCATCGTTCTCAACGAAAATTGTACCTGCATCTTTAAGGAACGATAGATAAAACCCCAATGAATCCTTATCATTTCTATAAAGATTATAACCCTTGTTATATATTATATCTGAATAATTACTAGCTCTAGAGTGTACATCATAATCATAATGAAAGCCATCTAACTCTTTTAATAAATTTTCTTTCAACTTTTTTAATGATTCTACTTTTAATTCTTCTTTGTAATTAATTGCATTTTGTTTTTCTACATAAAAAGAAATTGATATGCCTGTTACTATTACAATAAACTCAAGAATATACCTTACTAAATATTTTTTCATACTATAAATTTATAAGATATTTCTTTTAAATCATCGGCATATCCTCTTCATTAAGTTTAGACAATAATTTGTATATTGACATTATTAATCATAAATCAATTAAGATGAAAATCAAAACTATTTTTAAAATTAATATTGCTCTAATATTCTTACAGGGTCTTCCCTTATTTATTTCTTTGTTCTCATCAGAATTTAAAATGATGTTATTAGGGGATGTCTTTGGAAATAATCCTTCTGACGATGCTATAGTGATGTTTGACCAATTTGCTCTAGTTTTAGGTCTAGTTATTATTGGAATAATAGCATTAATCTATGGCTCACTGTCATTTAATGACATAAACGTATTAAAAAGATTATCACTACTTTATTTTGCACTCGTAGGATTTTTTGCACTACCTGACTTAATAAGCGCCATCAAAGGCGAACCAACAGCTCCTCTGCCAGTAATTGTTTTAGGGTTAATTGGTCTTGGCTTATTTTATTACGGCTCAAGGAAAGGAACTATTTAAACTATCGGCATATACTCTTCGTTAAGTTCAGGTAGTAATTTGTATACTGAAGTTTATTAACTATAAATCAATTAAAATGAAAAAATATTTAATTATTGCATTAGTAATGACAATACTTATTTCTTGTAACACAAATACCGATATGTCATTATTTAAAGAGAATAAAGAAATAGCTAAAATATATCTTGCCTCATATGAATCGCCAACAGACTTCGAAAATTTTGTTTTTATGACCGACGAAAAAATTGAGCATCAATCTCCAATGTATGGAGCTGGAATCGTTGGTTATGAAAAAGTTTTAGAACAGGGAAATTTCTATATGTCAAACTTTTCGGATGTTTCTTTTAATGACACGAGATGGCTTCCGGGTGTTAATGAAGAAACCCTTAAGGCAGATGGTAGCGTTCGAGTTTACGGTACTTGGAAAGGGGTTAGTAATGCTTCAGGGAAAAGTTTTTCGGTTGATGCTTATCACTATTTTGTAATAAAAGAAGGGAAGATTGTTCAATCTGGTGACTTTTTTGATGCTACCGGAATGGTAATGTCTGTTCAGCCAGATTCTGAAGAATAAGTTAAATAACTTCTCTTTTTAAAGAACAATTAATTCTATAACTATTAACGCCTCTAATTAACTTTAGTGGCGTTTTCTTTTAAACCTCAGGGATATTCTCTTCATTAAGTTCAGGTAATAACAGTATTAAGGATTCACTAAAACTTTGCGATAGAATTATTACTTTAGTGGATATGAAAAACATTCTTTTAATCCTATTTCTAATCCCTTTAAATAGCTGTGAAGTTGATAATTGTGTTGTAATTACCCGAAAGGAAAAAACAGGGATTAACTTTTTATTCTTTTTTGACGACGGTATAAATAGGTATCAATCTACGGTTGATGAATATGGTGCGATTCCTTCTGGCGCTGTAACCGAAGAAGTTTATAATCAATATGAAGTTGGAGATACCTACTGTAGAGATTAAAACCTAACAAAAAGTCTATCTACTAACATCCCTTCCTAAAACTTTGTAATGGAATTAGTACATTTGAGTTATTCAAAAAATATCTAACAAATGTTTGAATTAAGAATGAATATTTGGTGGGAAAATATAGTTCAACTTGGAATCCCTTTGATTATTTTTATTGGATTTTCAATTTACGCAATAATTAAAGTCAGAAACGATAATAATAATAAATGAAAAAACACCATATATTAATAATTATAATCATTTTATTCTTTCTTTATCTGTGGGCAGAGTTAGGTGTTGGTATCTTTTTTCAAGATAGTTGGGGTGGAGATTAAAGACCTAACTCCTTACCTCTGAAGTTATTTAATTTGTGTTCCTGCTTTTCTTCCTATTTTATTTATGTTAAAAACACGAAATTTCTTATATATATTTTGTTGGATTAGGATTACTTGGTTTTTTAGCTCTATTTTTATCGAAGATTATAATTTTTGACCATTCAAATGAAGTTTTATTTTCCCCTTTTACCTATTTGTATTTTATCATTTGCACTTGTTTACAGCTGTTCAAAAGAAAACGACGAAGTAGTTGAAACCCAATTTATATGTACAGTTGACTATGTAGAATTTATATCAGATGTAAATGCTAATGTAAAGTTTGATGTTATTGTTGATGGTATTAGTGATTCATTTACTGCAAAACATTCTTATGCAACTCAAAATATAAATTATTTCATAGGAGATAATATTGTCAATATTTACAACTTCATTCAAAATGAAAATGAGGCAAGTTTTGATTTTGAATATGGTTTAAATTTAGGTGCTTTTTGTGCTGAACTATTTCCTGATATTCCTTCACACGAACACATTCCATTTACTGCTGAAGCAATCAAAGTTTTGAATGGAAAAAATATTGGAAAATGGAAGATAAAAAAGAAAACTACACTAAAAAGTATAGATAAGCAATAAATCAAATAATTGGCATATCATCTTCAGTAAGTTCTACATTCCACTATACCAAGAATGAAACAATCTCCTAATGAAGTAAGTTATGACTCGCCTTTGTTTGTGTGATAGATTCAGTAAATTTAAATAAATCAGCAATAAGTCAAATTAAATTTGTAACTTACTTAAAAACAAAGAGATGAATGAATTTATCGTGACATTAATTTTTATTGTTTTACTTGTTTCTGGAGTTTATTTTTATGCGGGATATTTAACAAGAACTGGAAAAGTAGAGGATGCTGACGGAAATTTTATACCTGATTCTTGGGAAGAAAAATTCGGTTGGTTTTTTAATGCTAAAGGACTAATAATGTTAGTGCTTGGTTTGGTTTTGGGTTATTTTTTAGGAAATAGCTTTCCCTTATAATAACACTTAAACTTATTGTTAAATCCTAACTCTATTAGACAATAAATCATATTCTTTGAAGTTATCAGAGTTTGGGTAAATGGTAAAAACAAATTTACATAGACCTAAATCATCTGCATATCCTCTTCATTAAGCTTAGGGGTAATTTTTATATTGTTTTATTAACCAAAAAATTAATTAAAATGAAAAAAATTTGTTCAACACTACTGTTATCAATAACTGTATTGTTTTTCTCCTGTAGCCAGTTTAAAAAAAATAAGCCTCAAGAAGCAATTAAAAATATAAAATACATTTATGAAGCGACTTATCTTGATGACTTTAAAATTGGCAACCCAGAACTAGTAGTGGAAGTTCAAGAAATGCATCAATCCATAATCAATAAGGATTATAAAAAGGTTGGCAGTTATCTTTCAGATAATGTTGTTTTTGCTCTTGAAGATGGTACGACTTTAGAAGGCAAAGAAGCTTGTATGAAGTTTATGATTGACGGCTATTCTTCAATAGAAATTGTTGATTATCAGATTGCAGTAAACCTTGCAGTTGTAGATGAAAATGGAGATGAATGGGTGCTTTTATGGGATTCAGCGAACATTGTTTCAAAAGATGGAGCATCAAAACGTTTTAACTGGATGAAAACTTTCAGGTTTAAAGACGGAAAAATTAATTATGTGAATCAATTCTCCAAGCCAAGTAACAGGGATTAAATCATCGGCATATCCTCTTCATTAAGTTC
>QXZA01000019.1:9106-48064 GCA_009886625.1 Flavobacteriaceae bacterium | reverse complement strand
AGCTATTTTTATTTCAATAGTTGGTTCTTTTGGTGTAGAAAGACTTATTGAGTATAGAAAAGAACAAAATGAAATTAAAATTTTAGAAACTAACTTATTACACGAGTTAGAACAAAATTTCTATTCACTCCTTTCATTAAGAGGTACTTTAAATTCTGTTATTGAAGTTTCTGACAGTGTAACTGCCAGTTGGAACAATATTAGCTCAATTAAAGTAAAAATGTTCCACAGCGAGAATCTATATGACGTTAATGAAAGAATTGAATATATATTGTCAAATTCATATGGGTTAACTCCAAAAAATATGTATTTAAATTCATTAATAAATTCAGGACTGATTTTAAAAATTAAGAGTTCTGCTGTAAGAAACCAAATTGAATCAGTTAATTTATTAGTTAGTGGGGATTATCTGCAATCAAATGAAGTTATTGAAAACAACATAAAAGATTGGTTTATCAAATATTCAAAAAAAGAAGAGTCCTTAAATAACGACTTAATTTTTAATAAGTATAAAGATTTTGAGTTGTATCAATTTCTTACATTAAGGAGAAGGAATGAAGTATATAAGTTAAGTGGAGTAAATAGAAATTTTAAATTTCTTGAGGAAATAATAAATGAAATAAAATCGAATGGATTGTTTTAAATCATCGGTATATCCTCTTCATTAAGTTCAGGGAGTTATGTATATTGTAGAATATTATTAATAAATCATAAAATGAATTCTAAAAATATACTTACGGCAATAGGAGTTCTTAATATACTTCAAGGTGTAGGATTCTTTATAGGAGCTGAAACATTAACAGTACAATCTTTCCCTGCTGAATTATTAGAAGGAGGTGGATTAGTTGTTGGCACTGCTATGCATTGGCCTTTATCAGTAGCTTGTATTGTTATTGGTATCGTTATTCTATCAACAAGAGGTTTGGAAATAAAAGATGCTAAAAAAGTATTATTAAGCATCGGTATAGCTTATTTATTTTTTCTGATTAATGGTCTTTTACAACACTTTACAACCCCTGTAAATGTTCCTATGCCAGCAATTGGATTAATTACCTTAATCAGTATTCTTGCGTTCTATACAGCCTTTAAGAAAACCACCTAGATTTTAGACATATCCTCTACATTAAGCTCAGGCATAATTTATATATTATAGGCTACTAACTATAAATCAATTAAAATGAAGAACTTTAAAATTATCTTGATAGTGACATTAATTCTTGATGTTATTCAATTTATACCTTTAGTACTAGCAAAAATTGGGGGTGAAATGAAAAATCAAATGATAAGCGACTTTAATATCGAAGGATTAGCAAATAGTGCACCTGCCCTAGAAGTTTTGGATATTATGTTATATATTTTTGGATTCATTTATCTGGGAACTGTACTCTCTGTTATCTATACTCTTAGATTAAAAACACTTGAAGGATTAAAATCAGCAACTTTTGTGTTATTTATCGTTCACTTATTTTGGACTTTACCAGATTTTGTTTCTTTATTAAGTGGCAGTGCATCCCATCCGCCAATTATAATTATGATACTAACTTTAATTCCAGTTATCGGGCTGTATTATGTATCACAAAAGGGAGAGTTAAAAATCTGAAAAACTTAGTTAAATCATAGGCATATCCTCTTCAAAATCTAATCTTACTCCTTCTTATGAGTTTATCTTTCATCTTACCAAATCAATGGTGTATGACTATTACCCAACACTTACCAAACTCTCTGATAAAACAAAACCTTCTCTTCCACCTCGACACAGAAATATAAATGGTAAGTATTCCAATTCTATTTCACCCTACTTACCAAACATTAAAGGGAAAAACATGGGTGATTATTGGAATGAGGATATTGTGAGAACATCGGTTGCAAATCAAAAGTTAGATATTGAAGGAGAACACCCCGCTCCTTTCCCTGAAAAAATAATCACCTTACCCATTCTTCAAACTTCTAAAGAGTTTGAATTGGTATTAGACACTTTTATGGGTAGTGGAACAACAGGAGGAGTTTGTGATAAGTTAGGTAGGAGTTTTGTGGGGTATGATTTGAAGGATATTAAAAACCTCTTCACTATAAAAGTATAACGGTTATATCATTATAAGTTGCTCCCCCTATTATTCAAAGATGCAGCATAACTTCATCCTTTGAAGGAATATTTATTATTAAACAGATCTTATGAAATCCAAGAAAAAGATTATGATCCTTACAGAGAGTCAAGTAATGTCACTGATGGATAATCTTAGGGTTATTCCATATTTGCCACTTTAAAGTCTAGCTCAATAAAAACATTTAATTTACTTTAATATTATACGTTAAACAATGCTAATTCAATGTCTTATCTCATAAAAATAATGCTAAAACCACGACTAACTTCAATTATGACTTTACTTGTCTTTTTTTCATGTAAAAATGATAAAGTGGCTGATACTATTTTCATAAATGGTATTATATGGACAGCGAATCAAGAATTTCCAGTAGCAGAAGCTATGGCTATACATTCTGATACAATAATGGCTATTGGAGATTCAATGAAAATTCAGATCTTAAAAGGAAGTTCTACTCAAATCATTGACCTTAAAAACAAATTTGTAACACCTGGATTTATTGACACACATGTTCATTTGTTGATGGGTGGTAATAGCCTGCTAAGTGTTCAACTGCGAAATGCAGATACCAAAAAAGAGTTCATTAAGAGAATAAAAGAACATGCAATCACACTTAAACCTGAACAATGGATTTTAGAAGGCAATTGGGATCATACTCTTTGGGGGGGTGAGCTTCCTTCAAAAGAATGGATTGATGAATTTACAAATGAAAATCCAACTGCCGTTTACAGAATGGATGGTCATATGATCTTGGCGAATTCTGCGGCACTAAAAATAGCAGGTATTGATAAAAACACATCTGAAATAGAAAACGGAGAAATAGTAAGAGATAAAAACGGAGAACCTACAGGGATTCTTAAAAGTGAAGCGATGAACTTGGTGTTGAACAAAATTCCAGAGTTAAACGCCTTACAAAAAAATGATGCTATTAATAAAGCACAACAATATTTGCTTTCTAATGGAGTGACTTCGATTCACGATGTCGATAGTCTTGGTGGATTGGAGGTGTTGAAAAAAATGCATGAAATTAATACGCTAAATATTCGGGTTTATTCAGCAGATCCATTACACGATTGGAGCATCTCCGCAAAAAATGAAAGGTTAGATAATAAGTATCTAAAAAATGGATTACTCAAGGGGTTTATGGACGGTTCTTTAGGGTCACACACCGCCGCATTCTCAGAGTCATATGCTGATAGATTAGATGATAAAGGATTGATGATAGCTAAACGAGACAGTATACTTTCATGGATAAGACATGCGGCTCTTAATGATTTTCAAGTAACTGTTCATGCCATTGGAGACGAGGCAAATCATCAACTGTTAAATATTTATGAAGAGATTATTGATGCTAATAAAATGGAGGATTTAAGGTTTAGGATTGAGCATGCTCAACATTTAAGGAAAAGTGATATTAAACGTTTTTCAAATTTAAATGTTATTGCAAGTATGCAACCTTATCATGCAATTGACGATGGGAGATGGGCTGAAAAGTTAATAGGACCAAAAAGAATAAAAACTACTTATGCATTCAAATCCCTATTGGATGTAAATACAAAACTTGTGTTTGGAAGTGACTGGCCAGTCGCCCCTGCATCACCAATCCTTGGTATGTATGCAGCAGTTACACGAAAAACACTCGATGGTTTAAATCCGTATGGTTGGGTTCCTGAACAAAAAATTAGTATTGAACAAAGTTTATACGCCTATACAAAAGATGCAGCATACAGCTCTTATGATGAAGATAATTTAGGGTCTTTAGATATTGGTAAATTGGCAGATTTTGTAATACTGAGTGACGATCTAACTAAAATAAATTCAGATAAAATTAAGGATGTGAAAGTTTTATCAACTTATGTAGGAGGTAAACAAGTTTATAAAATAACTAATTGAACACTATGTCAGTGTTTCCCAATTGATTTAGATTCTTGACTCCATCTTTACTGAAAAATCCGAAAATTTAGATTTTGAAAGTTGCAACCACATTTTTACTCAAGAGATTAAGTCTATTATGTTGGTGAACAATGTTTTAAAAAGTGGTAAAGCCATTTACCGAAAACACAAAAGAGATCTCTATTTAAAAGAGAAAACATCAACCGATCTTAGAAGTAAGAAATAGACTACAAAGGCAAATTAATAAAGAAAACCACCTTATAAAGTGAAATAAAGCAAATCTGATTTATTGATAAAGATTTTCTGTTTCATTAATCTTTAAGGCATCAATTTTTAAATCGTCCAAGCCTTTTTGATCAAATGGATTTTCAATGTAATCTTGTATGTTGTAGAGTGCCATGAGAATAAAGCTGATCAGCATAGAAAAGAGTACAGAAACAGGAAGATCAAATCCAATGAAAATTTGAAATTGATGTTCTGAAATGAGTTTAGTATTAAACAAAAGAGGAGAAATATAAATAAAAATCAAACAGTATCTTCTCAGTGAAATAGGTGTGTTGTGAAGTTTTAGTCCGTTCAGTTTTTCCATAGAAAGAAACATTTCATTTTTCACACTGATAATACTGTCTTTTTCTCTTTCGTTAAAAAGCTCTTTATAGGAAATGATCTCTTTAAAAAGTCCTTTCCTTTGTAGTCGTATTTTTTTAAAAACTGCTGGATCATTCCCATCAATAAGATAGGCTAAAAAGCTTTCTTGAATCGTTAATAAATGAGAAAAAATCCTGTTGTAATCGTTTTTTTTAAAACCATTAACAGCATACATTAAGTTTGAAATGTCTATGATTTTATTTCTAAATTTGGAAAATTCAATTATTGAATCTTGCCTTCTTTGATATGCACTTGTGATGGAAAATACCAAGGGAAAGACGATCGCAATACTGAAAATAAAAAAGTCGACATCTACATTGACTTGATAGTTCTTGTAAACGAGAAAAATAATAAAAGTTTCAATAAGAATGATTAAAACCCTATAATTGAGGGTAGATATAATGGCTTTTTTCATTAATGTTGTTAATATAGTATTATTCAAAACGGGATTTATTATGGATTATTACATTTAATAAAACGTATCTGTTACAATAGTTTACATTTAAAGAAAATAATATAGAACGATCAAGAGTTAATATGAATGATGCACAGCAAAATTTTCCAGAAAAACTAAAAGCCTGTTGGCACCCAGTATCTTACAGTATTGAAATAAAAAAAGAAAAACCTCTAGGGACGTTCCTTTTAGACGAAGCACTTGTAATATGGAGAACATCAGACGGAAGTGTTCATGCAATGCGAGATATTTGTATTCACCGAGGAACTGCATTATCTCTGGGGTGGATTAAAGACGATTGTTTGGTATGTCCCTATCACGCCTGGGAGTATAATAATAAAGGAGCATGTGTATTCATACCCCAGGCTCCAGATATTGACATTCCAAAGAAGGCAAAAACACCGACATATTATTGTGTAGAAAAATATGGCTTAGTATGGGTAGCTCTTGAAAAGCCCTTATACCAACTTCCTGAAATTCCAGAATATAATGATAAGGAATGGAAGTTTGTAAATACGGGCCCATTTGATTGGAAGAGTGCAAGCTCAAGGCAATTAGAAAACTTTACGGATTTAGGACATTTCCCTTGGGTTCACCCGGGATTATTAGGCGATCCTAAACGTCCAGAAGTCCCAGAGTGTAAAGTTATGGTGAAAGATAGAGTATTGCATTACGAGATTGTAAGACCAGAAGCGACCAACACAGAAGACTTCCCCGTTTTTGCTAATGATGATATAGTAAAACCGGAACGAAGAAGCGTTTATGAATTGCATCTTCCCTATACTATAGTCCTTCGTTTAGGATGGGGAGGAGCCAAAGGAATGTTGTATCTTTTTGTTTCCCAACCCATTTCTCAAAACGAATCGAGAGGCTATTGTATCATTGGACGAAACTATAATTTGGATGAAGCGGATACAGTTTTACAAAATTTTGAACAAGTTATTTTTGATCAAGACAAACGGATTGTTGAGTCTCAACGACCACGACAAGTTCCTTTTGACTTGACGGAAGAATTACACCTAAAATTTGATACTGTCGCCATGCATTATCGGCGAGCGATGAAACGGCATAACTTAGATTATTAGCAACAAAAAACCCTCCAAAAAGGAGGGTTTTAAAGTCATTAATTTAGCTTTTTTAGCACTATTTTATTTCTTTAAGTGCGTTATTAATAAGTGTATTTAAGTGGTTTTTATGAGCGATGCTGCTAATATCACCTTTCGGATTTTTGGTGCGCTTTGCAATTTGATTCAAATTGTAAATTGCTAAAGATTTAGCAGGGACTTTAAATCTTGAGCTGGCTTTTCCAGTGACCATATTAATTAATCGTGTGACATAAACAGCTTGTAAATTTTGACGGAATGTATTGACATTTCCCTTAATATCTGCTTCAAAGATAGCGTCATTCAAATCTGACATAAAAGCATCTAAACGGTACTGATTTCCATAAAGTTGCGAATCCATAATACGCTGTAGCGTATTAGGGTGCATCAAATGTGACAAGACGCGTGTTTGATACCCTAAAATTCTATCATGAATTTTTGGATCTTCAGGACCACTAAAGAAACCGAAGCCACGACGTTGTTTTGCTAAAGAATTATAGATACTTCCCGATGCGGCAAAGGCGTTGGGAGCAAATATATAAGCTTCAATTGCATCCAATGCTCTTTTTTGGTCCTTTAAACTTACAGGCGTATAAGGCACATTTCCGCCCTCTTGTCCTATCATTGCGCGATCTACATAAATTCCACCAATAAACCTAGAGAGTACGTCACCAGCACGAGCGGCTTGTCCATTGAGGGTGTAGTAGGCTCTTCTTAAATCTTCATAAGTTTCCCCATTTTTATTCATTTTTGTTTTGATCTCCTTCATCGCAGCATTAACAATTTTGAAACGGTTTATTGAGTAAGAAATTTGATCTCCTGATAAGTCGCCGGTCATGACTCTTGGGTCAATTCCTTTTCCAGGAGAACGCATGTCATCTGCATCGTTACCAAAAATTAATTGTGGCTCGGTAGAACGTGCGAGTACCGCATTTAGCTCTTCTTGGTTTTCAAATTGAGTATATCCAAATTGTATAGCCCAAATATCATAAGGACCTACTGCCATATCAAAGAATTGCCCTTGCTTTTCTTTGTCTAATGTAAGATTGATCCCCGCATAATCCATTACCGAACCAGTCAAAGCTTTGCCTTCAATAAAGTCAGGATCTGCCAATTGGCTTGGGGAATAAATTACACTAGCTTTCATATTGTGGTTTAGTCCTAAAGTATGTCCTACTTCATGCATAACAAGGGATTTCATTCCTTCTTCAATGATTTGTTTTAAATCAGAATCTGAAGCGCCGGCTACTTGAGCTAAAGTTTTACCAAACAACATGTTTTCATGCATTATATGTCCCATAGAACAAAATAATTCAGAGTCTCGCATTTGACCTTGTTCTATAGTTTCCTCACTTTCAAGGGCCATATTTGAAGATGCAGAGGTAAATAATTTATCATAAAAGACACGATTGGTAAAGTGAACAAACTCTAACATAATGTCTGCTCCAATAATTTCTCCTGTTCTAGGATTTGTCATACTGGGACCGTAACCACCAAATGGTGGGTTTGGAGAGGAAGTCCAGCGGAGAACATTATATCGAACATCTCCTGCATCCCAGTCTGCATCGTCTGGTTGTATCTTTACTTCCATCGCATTTTTAAACCCTGCTTTTTCAAAAGCTTTATTCCATGCTAACACTCCTTCTTTTATGGTTTCTCTCCATTCAAAAGGGGTACTGTTTTCTATCCACCACCTAATCGGTTTAACAGGTTCAGAAACGGCCTGAGTAGGATCTTTTTTAATTAATCTCCATCGATGCACTAGATCTTTGTAGTTCGTTGTTTTTTCAGATGTCATGTCATTCATCTGAGTAATGAAAAACCCTACTCTTGGATCATCATAATGCGGTATATATCCTTCTTCAGGCATACTTAAAAAAGAGTGAAAGACTTTGATAGAAACGTTTCTTCCATCTTTAATTGCCTCTGATCCTCCATTCATAACAGAAGGGTTTTTATAGACATATTCCGTTTTGATATTGGTATTTTCTGGATAATTTTTGATGGATTCAATTTTTGATTTCCCTTTGTCTAAACTTCCAAGACTAAAGGCCATGGGAGAAGCTCCTGGTCTTTTAGGATATTTAATACGGGTTAAAGTTTCTGACAAAAACAGCGAATTGGCATCAATTAAATAGAGTCCATTTTCTTTTTCATGAACTAAAACCTTATTACTAGAAATTACAGCATCTGATGTATTTGCTCCCTCTGCTTTTGAGAGAGGGTTTTCAGGATCAAAATAAAAATTAGTATTGGGAGCTACGATTTCAATTTTATTGAAATACTTTTTAATATTGATAATTGTAGACCCACGATAAGAGCCTCTAAATGTGCCTGCTTCAGTTACACCATCAGCGATTTGAGAAAAATAAATAAAATCTTCGTTTAGTTGATTTTCCTTTAAAACCATTTTGACATCTCCTGTTAAGGTATCTTGAAAAATAGTAAAAAGGCCTTCTATTTTCTTGCTTGATTTCGTTAGGTCTGCTATAGTTTTTTCATCTTTCTTGTCACTTTCTTCTTTTTTCTTTTCTTGACTCATAGCAAGATTTCCAGAAACAATAAGAAACAGTATTAGTAGTTTTTTCATCATCTATTTTTTAAAGTGATGTAAAACTAGGATATTTTTTTAATTGATGAAAAATAGTATCCCTAAAAACCTTGAGGAATTAAAAACGCTTTATTACTAATTGAAATTCAAGGCCACATCAATTAAAGCGAGATGAGAGTAGGCCTGAGGAAAATTACCCAAAAGACGCTTGGTCTTAAAGTCTAAGTCTTCACTAAATAATCCTAGGTGGTTACTGTATTCTAAGATTTGATCAAAGAGTTTTCTTGATTTTTCTACTTCTCCAATTTTATACAAACTGTTGATGAACCAAAACGTACAAATAGTGAAAGAGGAGGAGGGTACACCAAAGTCATCTGTGTTTTTATATCGGAACAACAAGCCTTCATAAGAGAGTTCTTTTTCTATTGCATGAACGGTTTTGACAAAGCGTTCATCATGAGCGTCTATAAACCCGTATTGTTCCATTAAAAGGACAGAAGCATCTAATGCATCAGAGCCATAATATTGGGTATAAGAGCCTACTTTTTCATTCCAAGCTTTTTCGTGGATATCCTTTTTAATTTCGGATTGAATTTCATTCCATAAAGGTTTTTCCTTACCAAGTAGGCTTGCAATTTTTATGGCACGATCCATAGCAACCCAACATAAGACTTTTGAAAAGGTAAAGTGTTTGTCCTCATCTCGGAATTCCCAGATTCCTTTGTCTGGATACCTCCAGTTATTTTTTACAATCCAGACGATATTTTTTACAATAGACCAGAGCTCTTCTTTTTTTTCATAAACTAAAGGAAACTCAGATAATTCAACATGAATTGCGTCAATTAGTATCCCATAAATATCATTTTGTTTTTGTTCATATGCGGCATTTCCAATTCTAACAGGAGCAGAATTTTCATAGCCACTCAAGTGACTTAACACTTTTTCAGTAAGCACTTTTTCTTTGTTAATTCCATACATAATTTGGAATTTTTCATCTTTTTCAGGGACAAGATCTATGATGTAGTCAATAAAATCTTTAACGATTTTTCGATGACCGAGTTTAGAAATTACACGGATAACCATAGAAGAATCTCGAATCCATGAGAAGCGATAGTCCCAATTCCGAACCTCCCCAATTGATTCTGGTAATGAAGTAGTTGCTGCTGCCAATATAGCCCCTGTTTTATCAAAACTTAGAAGCTTTAAGGTCATTGCACTTCTTAAAATAACCTCGTTATAATTAGTGTAATGGGGTGTTTTATCACACCAGTTGAGCCAATACACTTTGGTTCTTTCAAAATTCAAAAGGCATTGTTCTACAGTTGGCAGTTTCATTTTCTCATTATAAGCAATTGAAAAAAACGCAGTTTCTTTTAATGCTATCTCTGTACCCGATAAAATGGCTTGAGAACTAATATTAGAATATAAATATAAAGAGTCGTAGGTATCGTGATCATAAACACTTACAATAAAATCATCTTTGATATAGGTGGTCGTTTCTGCCGCTGCATATTCTAATTTAGGCTTGTAATCTAAAGAAATTTTCGGAACTCCTTTTATAGGCCTTATCAATCTTATTACTTCTCTAGGAGTATAGAAAGATTGGACCTCATTTTTATATCGAGGCATGAAATCCAACACTTCAAAAGCGGAGCTTTTATTTTCAAAAACAGTTCTTAAAATACAACTGTTTTCAAGATAGGATTGTGAGAGGGTATAGTCGGCATTATTGATTTTAAAATGCCCTCCTTTTTCGTGATCAAGTATTTTGGCAAATACGGATGCAGAATCAAATTGTGGAAGACAGAGCCAATCTATTGAAGAGTCCTCATTTATTAGGGCTGCAGATTTGCAATTTCCAATTATGCCATAATTTAAATTACCATTCATTGAAAAGGGTTTTATTTATACATACATTTAGTTTATTAATCAAAGAAAACTTAAGTTTAGCAAAGTATGTCAAAATTTATCATTGTTTCAAATAGACTTCCCATTAAAATTGAAAAACAACAGAATCAGTGGATTTTTAGTCCAACTTCTGGAGGATTGGCAACAGGATTGAAGTCTGTTCACGAAAATGGCAAATCTTTGTGGATTGGATGGCCAGGGATTAGCTCAAATGAGATTGATGACAAGGAATATGAAACCTTATCCAAAGGGTTATTCGAAAAAAAATTCAAACCGATATCCCTGTCTAATGAAGAGATAGATGATTTTTATTTAGGGCTATCAAACAAATGTATTTGGCCACTATTTCATTACTTTAAACAACACTTTCAGTTTGATGAACAGCAGTGGGATGCCTATGTGAAAGTGAATCAAAAATTTGCAAATGCCATTCTTGAAGAAATTGAAGAAGGGGATCAAGTATGGGTTCATGACTATCAATTATTATTAGTGCCTGAAATGATCAAATCAATCAGAAAAGACGTAACCATTGGATTTTTCCTCCATATTCCTTTTCCTTCTTTTGAAATTTTTAGAATTTTCCCAAAAAGAGAAGAGCTATTAAAAGGAATGCTTGGTTCTGACCTGATTGGATTTCACACCTATGACTATAAACGCCATTTTTTGAGTTCTGTAAGAAGAATCCTGCATTTAAATGTAAATTTTAACCTAATTCAAAAAGGAGATAGAGAAATTGTAGTCAATACATTTCCAATGGGAATTGATTATGAAAAGTTTGAAAAAACAGCATATGATCATACCAAAAGTGAAAAAGAAAGCTTCTCTCCATTAAGAATAGAACTTGAAAAACACAAAGAGCTTAATCAGGGGAAAATCATTCTTTCTATTGATCGATTAGATTATACCAAAGGAGTAATCAATCGTGTGAAGTCATTCGAATTATTTCTAACCCAATATCCAGAATACAAAGAGAAAGTTCGAATGCTCATGGTCTTAGTGCCATCAAGAGCAAACGTTTCTCATTATAAAGAACTCAAAAGAGAAACAGATGAAATTATAGGTAGGGTTAATGGAAATTTTGCAACTGTAAATTGGACGCCGATATGGTATTATTACAGATCATTTGATTTTGACGATTTAATTAATTTATACCGCCTTTCTGATGTTGCCATGGTTACCCCCCTTAGAGATGGTATGAACCTGGTAGCTAAAGAATATTTAGCAACTCGTATTCAGAATGATGGGGTTTTGATTTTAAGTGAACTGGCTGGGGCTTCCAAAGAGTTACATCAGTCTCTTATTGTAAACCCTTTTGACATTACCGCTTTATCAAACACCATACACGAGGCATTAAATATGCCCCTTTCAGAACAAGTTGAACGGAATACCGAATTGCGTGAACGAGTAAAACGCTACAATATTAAGTTCTGGTCAGAGACGTTTTTGAAGGAATTGGATAGAATTTCAAAAAGGATTCCAATCCATAAAACAAAAAGAATCACTCCAAATACAATTTCTAAATTTGAGATACAATATGCTCTAGCGAATAAACGCCTTTTCCTTCTTGATTATGATGGTACTTTAGTTTCATTTCATAAGAATCATAAAAAAGCATTACCCTCACCCACGGTCATAAACCTTTTAAAAGAATTAAATCAAGACCCTAAAAATAAAGTCATCATAATTAGTGGGAGACCCCCAGAGTTTTTAGATCAGATATTTAAAGATTTAAACTTAACAATGATTGCAGAGCACGGTCATTTTGAAAAAGAACCGCAAAAGGAATGGATAGAAAAGAATGCGTCAAGTTCAAGCTGGATGAACCATATTTATCCAATTTTACAACAGTTTACTGACAATACTCCCGGAACTTTTATTGAACAGAAAAGAAATTCCTTGGTTTGGCATTTTAGAAAAACTGATCCAGAATTAGGAGTAATAAAATCACAGGAATTAAAAACGGTATTGTCCAGTATGTTGTCTAACGATATCAGTTTGATGGAGGGAGATAAGATAATTGAAGTTACAACGTCCACAACGAATAAAGGAATTGCATCCTATGATCACTATGCCAAAGAGCCCTATGATTTTGTTTTAGTTGCAGGAGACGATGTAACCGATGAAAATATGTTTACACAGTTACCCGATGAGGTTATTTCAATTAAAGTAGGAAATAAGAAATCGGTGGCAAAACATTCTGTTGTCGCTCCTCAAGAATTAATAAATCTTTTAAATCACTTCAAAAAATAGTTTTTATATTTAAAAATTTAACTCATGAAATTCTTGCCCTTTTATCTTTTCTTTATACACTCCATGTGTTTCAGTCAATTTGTATTGGATTCTAAACTTGAGATTGAAAAAGAATTCTTTGATAGCGGAAAATTAAAGTGTATTAAGTCTTTTAAAGAAGGTATTCAACATGGAAAAACCGTTTTTTATTTTGAGACCGGGGAAAAAAGAATAGAACAGAATTACAAAGAAGGAAAAGCCCACGGGAAGGTGTTTTGGTATCATCAAAATGGTCAAATAGGCTGGGAAGAAAGTTATAATGAAGGAATCCCTGTAGGGAAATGGTTCTACTATTCTAATGACGGTACTGTTCAAGCAGTAAAGGAATTTAAAGAAGGGAAAGAAGTTTCCTACTTTTCAAAGGGGGAAAAAATAAGAGCGGACTAGTGTTCGCTAAATGATTTTCTCAAAAAAGCCCTTTTTTTGATCAATTTCTGTTCTTTTTAGTCGTTTTTCAAACAAAATACACTGATTTCACTCATTTTTTAAAAAATCAAAAATCCAAAAACTTGGATTTTAATTGACGATCAGGAATTTTACACTCAGAATAATTTCCAAACCACTTATACCTATTTCTAGCGATGATGTTGTAAAGCACATCTAAGCTTTTTAGTGGAAGGATCTTTAAAAAACGACACAAAATTCGGTAGCGCTTGGTTTTTTGAAGCAAATAAAGTACAGCTGCACTACTTTTTAAATAGTGTCCTTTTTCTGTTAGTATGGAGATTGCGTCTGAAGAAACTTTAAATTCTTGTGCTCGAGCAAGTGTACTTGAAACATGTGAAAAACGAAAAATATCTTCAACATCATTTTTGATTAACCAAAGAATCGAACGATTACAAAGAACACAAGTGGCATCATAAAAAACAAGAATCGTTTTTTGAGCCATTGATTTAGTTTTTCAAAGGAGTTTTAAGTAGAGATTTAAACACAAAGAAAGCACCCGCAATAAAGCTGAATGTCATGAGTGTTCCTGAAAGAATCACCAAATAAGAAACATAAGGGATTTCCAGCCAAATCAAATAAATCCCTCCGAAGGTGGTTAAAACAGAAAGGAAAGGCTCAATGCTAAGAAAACTTTTCCATTGGACTGGAATATCTGTTCCCCAAACTAGGACACCTAAAAGAAAGAAAATAAAGGAAAGAGAAAGAACATGAGTGTGAATTATAGTAAGCATTTCACGTTCTCCTTTTTTGAATTTCATGACCTTAACCTCTGCCACATCCTCATTTCCATTATAATTTTCCACTACACCACTAGGAGAGGTACTTTCTGTTTGATTTACAAATAAAAGACCAGTAAAATAACCAATTCCAAGAACGATTACAAATGCCGCAATAAAACGTTTAAACGGTTTTGAGAAGTTTCTTAGGGAATACTGGAATTCCATCAGATTTTGTTTTGAGATTGGAGGGTTCGTAATGAGTCCATTACATCATTTATAGAAGCGGTGATTGATTTTACTGAGATAGTTGCTCCCGAAATAGCACTGATATTGTCGCCATAAACATAGGTGTCGTCATTTGCACTTTTAAGAAATTGTGACAACCACCTTTTGCTAGAAATTTCGCCACCGTAATCTTCTCTGTAAATCAAAACTTTTACTTTTTTTAGAGATAAACTTGAATCAAGGAGTAATAAGTATTCAAAACTATCCGTTTTACTAGGGGCTGAAACAACAATTGCATAGCCTATGGAGTCTGTTTCAGTATTGATTTTGAAAATAGAATGTTCCGTTAAAAAGGCACTGGAAGTAAGCAAAATATTTTCTTGTTCTAGCAAAAAGCGTTCTATCTTAAAGGTAGAAGAAATCGCTTTTTTGGTTTCCTTTAGAATGTATTTTGATTCTCTTTCTGATCTAGACGCTGGTGTCCATGCAGAAAGACTTAAACTGAGAATAAAAAGAAAAAGAATTTTTTTCATGTGTAAAAGTAATTAAAACCAAATACCTACGCCCATATTAAATTGACCTTTTGTAGTATTTGCAATTGCAGTTGATTTTGTTTGATAGTCCATTTTGTATACTGCTCCGGGAGCGATATGGTAAGAGAACCCGAGTGTCCATTCTTTTCTATGGAACGCCTCGTTTTTGGAAATAAACTCTCCAACGGCATGATGAGTGTTATAATTTTCATATCGGACAAACCCTACCAGACGTTGTTTGTTTGTAAAAGGAAGAACATTATAGGCCGCCTCTAGGTAATAGCCCATGAGCTTGCTCCCTAAATCGCGCCCCGTTAATTCGTTATATAGGTCTGAATCGCTTAAAGAAGCAATTGTATATTGCCCTCGAGCAGAGAATTTTTTTAATGTATATCGTCCATCTAAACCTAACATTGAAAGACCAACTTGGCTCCCAGGGATTTGATTTTGGCCATCCACAGCTTGTGTTTTTCCATGATAACCAGAGAGACCAAGACGTAAGCCTCGAATCCCATAAAAATCAAACTTTCCAGCAAAATTTACATTGCTCATCGTAGATTCGGCACCTTTTTGACGACCACTACGCAAGCCATTACTTCCTTTTAGAAGACCACTTTCTCCGTTATGAGATAAAAAGCCATTAAATAAATAGGCTTGGTATCGCGCACTTATGGAATTGAGACGTCCCGACAATCCAATTCCAATTTCACGCCAGGTAGTTGGAATAATGTATTTATCTAGACTAGGACGCTCTACCCCATTAAAGATCGTGGGTTCATGAAATTCATTAATGATTCCCATTGGGACTAACATTAACCCTGCACGTATGTTGAGACCTGAAGTTAAATTATAATTAACAAAAGCTTGTTCCACATATACCTCTTTAACGTGCTCAAACTCGATTTCTGTAACAAACTGAACGCGTTCATCAAACTTATACCCGAAGAGTAATACCAAACGTTGTATGTCTATTTCTGCATTTAAATTTTCTGGTTTGTTGTACAAAACTTCACCGTAGCCCCCCAATGTAATCCCCCGAGGAATCCCCGCAAGGTTATTCAGAATTCTTTGATTGGAACTTATTTGAAGAGTGTCTTGAACACTGGTATTTTGACCATAAGTACAGAGAGTCAATCCTATTAGAACAAGTGAAAGGGTTTTATGCATTTTACTATTTTTATTAAGTCTAAATAATGATTGGACAAATGTACTATCTCTTGTTTTAAAAAACAAGCTATTTAGAATAATTATAAATAATATTTAGGCCCATTTTTTATTTACAAAAAACATGATTTATTCTTGTTATAAATTCAGTAATTTTGATATAAATCACTTTAATTATGCGATATCTATTAGGTTTACTTTTTTCAGTAACAAGTCTTTTTGGTCAAGATTACTTTACAGAGCGATACCAACCCTTTGATACAACTATTCCTGCTCCTAAAGATTTTTTAGAATACGAAATCGGGTCACAACACACACGACATGATCAAATTATTTCCTATTTAGAGCAGATCGCTTCTTTGTCTTCACAAGCAAAGATTGTATATTATGGTAAGACTCATGAGGGAAGAAAATTACCTTTGTTAATCATTAGTTCCCAAGAAAATTTAAGTCAATTAGAGACAATACAAAAAGCTCATTTGGCCTATGCACAAGGGCGAATTTCTGAGGAACCTAATATTCCATTAATTATCAATTTAGCTTATAACGTTCACGGTAATGAACCCTCTAGTTCAGAAGCGGCGCTATTGGCAGCCTATACACTATCAGCTTCACAAGAGGATCAGATTAAATCTTTTAGAGAAAACGCAATCATATTTATTGACCCTACTATCAATCCTGATGGACGCGATCGCCATACGCAATGGGCCAATATGTATAAGGGTACACCCCTAGTTGCTGATCCTATGGATGCTGAGCATAATGAGGCATGGCCCCGTGGAAGAACAAACCATTATTGGTTTGATTTAAATAGAGATTGGTTATTGGCTATAAATCCAGAGAGTCAAGGAAAATTAGCCTGGTACCATCAATGGTATCCCAATGTGGTTACCGATTTTCATGAAATGGGATCACAGAGTACTTATTTCTTTGAACCGATGAAACCTAACGGCTCCCTTGACCCTATTATGCCAAAAGATAATTATGTGAAACTCAATGATTTATTTGCTACGTATTTCGCTAAAGGATTAGACAGTATCGGTTCGTTGTATTTTACAAAAGAAGCCTTTGATGGTACTTATCCAGGCTATGGATCTTCTTATCCTGACTTACAAGGAGGTTTAGGTCTTCTTTTTGAACAAGCAAGTTCTAGAGGCTTAAAGCAAAAAACAAAATATGGATACATAACGTTTCCATTCACTATTCGAAATCAGTTTATTTCAAGTATTGCCACTGTTCAAGCAGCAGTAGAAAATAAGCGTCTTTTGCGAAAGTATCAGCAAGATTTTTTCAAAAGTGCAATAGAAAAAAGTGCTAAAAGCAAGATCAAGGCTTATACTTTTACTGAGTTAGACCAAAACAGAAACAAAGCGTTTATTGATAAATTATTACGACATAAAGTTAAAGTCCTGAAAACCGGAAAAAACACTTTTTCTGTTCCTACACAACAACCACAATACCGGATGGTACAAACGTTTTTTGAAACCTATGAGACGTATCGTGACAGTGTATATTATGATGCATCAGCCTGGTCTGTGGCAAACTTTTACAATATCAAATATAAGACGTCAACCAAAGCGATTCAAGGAACTCCGGTAATCTCAAAAGAGGAGCTTATAGAATTAGAGCCGCTAATATCTTCTTCTTATGCCTACGCAGTAGATGCCAAAGACTATAATCTTCTTGCTTTTATATACGACGCACAACAACATAAAATTGTAGTTGCGGCAGCATTTAAACCATTTAGCGCAAAAAACAACACTTCTTTTTCTTATGGATCAGTAATGATTCCTGTGGCTTCTCAAAAGCTTTCTGAAAAAGAATTATTTACGACTTTAAAAAAACTACAGGCTAAACACGGAATTCAAGTTCATAGAATTTCTACTGGGTTTAGTACAAAAGGAGTTGATCTTGGGAGTAGAGCCATTAGACCTTTAGACCAACCCAAAGCTTTAATGCTTATTGGTGACGGCATTCGTTCCTATGAAGCAGGTGAAGTTTGGCATTTATTAGATACTCGAGTTGGGATGCCCATCACAAAAGTGAGACAAGATTATTTTGATCGAGTGGCATTGAAAGAATACAATACGTTGGTTTTAGTTTCAGGAAACTATAAATGGGATGAGAAAACTACCAAAAAAATTAAGGATTGGGTAAGTAACGGTAATACGTTAATTGCTATTGGAACGGCTAACAATGCTTTAATCAAGCATAAAATTGTAAATGAAAAACGCATTACTATCAAAAAGGATTCTACTGCAACTGCAACTTTAAAGCCTTATGTAGACGCCTCTGAAAACCTAGGACGTGAAAAATTAGGTGGGGTTTTTCTAAAAGGGAACATTGATTTAACTCATCCTTTAGGATTTGGTTATACTCAAGATAACGTGAGTTTATATAAGAACAATTTGGTTTGGCTTGAGCCAAGTAAAAGCAGCTATGGCACCCCTGTTGTTTACGATAAAAATCCGCATATAGATGGTTATATATCAAAAAACATTCGATCAAAGTACTTACCAAAAGCAGCACCTGTTGTTGTGAGTGCTACTGGAAAAGGTAGGGTTATTTTATTTTCAGAAAACCCAAACTTTAGAGGTACAAGCTATGGTGCTAACCGAATGTTTTTAAATGCTCTCTTTTTGGGGAATTATATCGGTGTGCCAAAAGAACAATCAAACAATACTGAAAAGGAGTTTGATCACTAGGGAACTAATAAGGTTTTCTTGTAAGTAACAGCTTGTATTTTCTCTCTTGAAAAATAGATAGGAAAATAACGGTCTTCAGCCCAATCTTTAAAAAGGTTGTTATAAAAAGGACTTTCGGGATTTCCAGACTGTCCAGGAGCATTGGTCCCTATTGCAGTATCCCAGTCACCTGTATTGACAATCATCCTAAAAGTTGCACCACTACTTTGACGGTCATTCCCCCCTGTAGATCCAGGAGTATACCCATTTCCTCCTCTAGGTAAAGGACCCAAATTTAATTTTGAAGCAATTGTGTCATTACTTAGCGTTCCCAAAGCGTGCTCCATATAACTATGCTTGAATTTTGTTTGTCCATAATCCCAATTTTCCGGATTTTCACCTAGTCTTTCTTTGAGTTTGGTTAGGGAAACAAAAAAGGATTCTTTTAAGAAAGCATCACGTTTTTTTTCAGAACCAAAAAAAGAAGTCTTTGGAGTTTCAATCCAGTCGATGATGAGTTTAAGCTGAAGGGATGTGATATAAGGCTTTACTTTTTCTGGAACAAAGGTCTCAAAAGCCATTTTCTTAATTTCATTTTCCCAACTTACATAAATAGCAGCTTCTATAGCGGTTGGGTTTAAACGAAAGTCCCAATTTAGGAGACGCTTTTTTTGTGCGGTCTCAAATGAATCAAATGAGAGTTTTTTGAGAAAAGGAACAAGTGTTTTTGCAGGAAGCGAGGTTACATCCACTTGAAGTGCCTTCATATCGTCCATCTTTAAAGTATTATTCTGTTCAAGGACTTGATTGACTCGATCCCCTCTGTACGGATCAGACCATGAATATCCAATCGCATTCCAATGTTCATAGTCAGGAGGAGTAATATTTTGATTGGCGGTTGCGATATACCCTTTTTCGGGATTGAAATCATTTGGCTTTTGTAAAATGGGAAGGTAACGTTCCCATTCATAGGTACCATCTCCTAGAACAGGAACTAGGCCACTAAAATTATTACGAACAGGTGCAATCCCTACAGCTTGCCATCCAATATTACCATTAGTATCTGCCCAAATCATGTTTTCACCCGGAATATGACTATATGCACAGGCCTCTTTGAAGGCTTCCCAACTTTGTGCTTGATCCATTCGTAACGAAGCTAAGTAAGGCGAACCTCCCGGCTCAAGCCATGCACAACGAACACCAAAGGCAATATTTTTCTTTGTATCATGATAAGTAATGGGTCCATGATGACTGTAGTAAAGCGACACTTTTTTTGGAGCATTACCTTTTATAGCAATAGTTTCTTCAATGACAGTAAACGCTTTCCACTTCCCATTGTGTTTGTACTGTAAAGGGTTCATTGGATTGAGTTCATATTGATAAAGATCCTCTCCATCTGTTCTAAAAACAGTTAATCCCCAACTACCAAATTCATTATGTCCAATGGATATCCCAGGAATTTCAGGTTCCCCCCCTCCAATGACATTCCAACCTGGCGCCACAAGATGAGCCATATATCGTAATGACGGAACAGCTAGTGTTCGATGAGGATCATTGGCCATATAGGTGGCTCCATTTTCAGTTTTAGAACCTGCAACAACCCAATTATTGCTTCCTAAATCTAGTGAGTCATTTGATAGCTCATTGTATCGGTTTAGAAAAGCCATTGCTTCTGTTTTTTGATAAGACTTTTTAAGATGCTCTTTCTTAAAGCGTACTTTTTTTCTAAAGGCAAAATAAGGTGCTAGTATATCTTCAAATAAAAGGCGAGTTTCTATGTTCTTATCTAACTTAATCTCTGGATCCTTTGGGTGAAACCACAATAATTCTTTTACTTTTTTTGCTCCAATAAGGGCAACGGCACGCCCAATTTGTAATTCTTGACCGATATTTCCCAATAAGCCTTGATGTCTGGAAATTACTACTTCAGGTGTCCAAAGCTGAGGTTCAATTTCTAACATTTTAAAGGGTAAAGGAAGTTGGTCTGGAGCTTGTAAAGCTTCTGTGATGTAATGGTTCACTCCTTCAACATATGCTTCTATGATTGCCTTTCCCTCAGGATGGTAATGATTTAATTCTGTGGTCATGTCTCCTCTATATTTAAAAAGACGAGTACCTATATCACGTTCTAATTCATCAGGACCTAAAATTTCTGCAATGGTTCCAGTGGCCTGTCTTCTCCAAATTTCAAATTGAAACAAACGATCTTTTGCAGCAGCATATCCTTGAGAGAAAAATAAATCATGTTGATTTTTTGCATAAATATGATTGATTCCCCACTTGTCACGAAGAATTTCTACAGGTTCTAATAAAGCACTTACTTTTTTTTCTTCGTTTAAAAGGCCATTAGTTGAGGGTGAACAACTAAATATAAATAAGGAAAGAAAAAGGATTAAAAAAAGTCTCATAATTTTTTATTTAGTATCAGCTGCAGGAATTAAGCGCGCTTTTAAATTAACCGTATTCATGTCTTTATCTAAAGGGAACATGGGGCGTTTGATTCTTTTGTAACCCAATCGTTCTAGGTCTTGATCAACCCCTCCAGGAGTAAGCGCCATAATCCAATCTCCTCTCATGTCATATAATTCGGGTACTAAATATCCTATTTTTACAACAACTATATCAGCTTTTCTGGGATTTAGTCCAAGATTGGTAAAATCTTTTTCATGATGATAAGGCTTCCTTTTTTTTGTAACAATTACTCGGACACTCCCTACTTTAATAACTACTTCAGTTTCTGCATGAATATCTCCTTTATGAATAGCTTCTACTGTTCCATTCAAAAGTAACGGAGGGGAAAAACGATCATCAACCATTGCACCCACTTTTGCAGAAACGTTGCCACCAACCCCCACCTTTTCGGCAGCTAAGATCATTTCTGGGCCAGGGATAGATGCATAAATTAAAGAGGGTCCTTTATCAGACTTAAATGCTTTATTTGATAAGAGTTCTCTTAGAGTCCATGTGACATCTCCTGCGCCTCCCGCAGTAGGATTATCTCCCATGTCACTAATTATATAAGGTTTTTTAATTGACTTTAAAGCAAGGGCAACACTTTCTTTAAGAGTGGCTGTGGGTGCCACAAATTCGAATTCATTTCGCACATCCCAAAAAGCTTGAGCTAACTCTTCAGCACCTTCAGTAACAGCTTGTTTATCATCTCCAGTGACGACTACTGCAGCATGATTTCTAGGTTCATCAGCCCATGCATAACCAATCCAAATTGCAGCATCAATGACCCCTTCTTTTTTGGTCATAGGATCTACTTTAGCATAAAGACTTTTTCCAGGTTCAATCCGTGTACTTGTTTTTTCTCCAGGGAGTAAAATAGGTACAGGAATCCAAGCTTTGTACTTTGGTTTTCCTTTTCCAGATTTAAGACGGTCCAATAAATTGTCAACGGCTCTTTGTTTGGATTCTAGCGCATCCTCGTGAGGTGCCATACGATAACAAGTAATCAAGTCTGAGTGGTGGGCAAGGCGTTCCGAAACATTCCCATGCAAGTCCATGGAAGTTGATATAAGAGTTTCATTCCCAATTAAAGCTCGAATTTTTTCTATAAAATCTCCTTCTGGATCGTCCAAACCTTGTACGCTCATAGCACCATGAATGTCAAAAAATAGGCCATCATAAGGCATTCCTTTTTCAAGAAGAGCAAGGGTTTTACCCACTAAAGAGTCATATGCTTTTCGTGTAACAATACCTCCTGGAAGTGCATGACCTCTTAAGGTGGGAATCCAGTTTGCAGCTTCTCTTTGGGGAGTAGATGTTTGTAAAAAGGGATAATAATTTAAAACATCACTTCCTTCACGCGCTAAAAAAGCGTCGACTCCAGATTTAGCAGGAGAGAAAGTACTGGATTCTATCGCTAAACCAGCAATGGCAATTTTAGGTTTGTTGTCTTCTTTTTTTGAATTGATAGATTGACAACTTTGTCCAACAAAAAGTACAATGAATACTAGAAAGAGTTTTTTTAAGAGCGATAACATGAAAATATTTTTTATTAAATATAAAGAACTTTCTTTCAATCTTTTTTAATGTGAGATTATTCCATGGGGTATGGTTTTTTCTTTATCTTTTAATTCTATTTAAAAATGAAACTAAAAATTTAATTATTAGATAAATGAAAAATGTTTTCTATTGGTCTCTTGTAGCCGCCTTAGCTGGACTGTTGTTTGGATTTGATACTGTTGTGATTTCAGGTGCAGATAAAAAATTACAAACTTTATGGGAATCTTCCGACTCGTTTCACGGTATTGTTGTAATGGGAATGGCACTCTGGGGTACGGTAATGGGAGCGCTATTGGGAGCTTTTCCTACCCGTCGTTTTGGACGAAAAACAACTCTTTTTTGGATAGGGGTTCTTTATACTGTCTCTGCTGTGGGTTCTGCTTTTGCAAATGACCCTATTGTTTTTGCGATGTTTCGATTTGTAGGAGGCTTGGGGGTAGGAATTTCCACGATTGCTGCACCAGCGTATATCTCCGAAATTGCTCCACCAAAAGATAGAGGCCGTTTAGTTGGTTTATACCAGTTCAATTTAGTTTTTGGAATCTTATTAGCCTTTCTGTCAAATTATATGTTGAGTGACATTGGAGAAAACGCATGGAGATGGATGATGGGGGTGGAAGCTTTTCCAGCGATAATATTTACTTTTCTTTGCTTGACCATTCCTAAGAGTCCACGATGGCTCATTACACTTGGAGCGACAGAAGAAGCAAAAGCAATTTATGCTCGAGTTGATCCCGAGGGTTCTTTTGATGGATTGGTTCGAGAAATTAATAACAGTACCTCCTCCGAAAATAAAACAGAATCTATTTTTAGTAAGAAATACCGTTTTCCACTAAAATTAGCTTTTTTGGTTGCCTTTTTCAATCAACTCTCAGGGATTAATGCGTTTTTATATTATGCTCCTCGAATTTTCGAAGAAGGAGGATTGGGCGAAAGCACCTCACTTTTAAGCAGTGTTGGGATAGGAGTGACCAACTTAATTTTTACTTACATAGGAATTTCGTTAATTGATAAAAAAGGGAGAAGAAGTTTAATGTATTATGGTTCTTTTGGATATATAATTTCTTTAAGTTTAGTTGCGTGTGCGTTTTTCTTTCAATGGGGAGGATTGATGATTCCTATCTTCTTATTTCTTTTTATTGCTTCACATGCTATAGGTCAGGGAGCGATTATTTGGGTGTATATTTCCGAAATATTCCCCAATCATTTAAGAAATTCTGGGCAATCTTTTGGGACAAGTGTTCACTGGGTTTTGGCTGCAATTATTCCCTCGTTTGTTCCCTTGCTTTTTGGTTCCATAGGTGCAGGAGTTGTCTTTTCTATCTTTGCGTTTTTTATGGTTTTACAACTTTTATTTGTTCACTTTATGATGCCTGAGACCAAAGGAATTTCTTTGGAAGAGTTGAGTAATAAATTAATTTCTGATAAAAGCAATTCAAAAGAATGAGTACAATTAAACACAGCTTTTTCTTTGCACTAATAATATTTTTAAGCTTTAATGCTTGTAAAAACAGTAACACGAATAGCATGAGTAAATTTACTGCCGACGAAGAAAAACATCGTCCTTTATTTCACTTTACACCGAGCCAACATTGGATGAACGATCCCAATGGGATGTTTTTTTATAAGGGGGTATATCATTTATATTTTCAGCATAACCCTGGCGCTAGTGTTTGGGGACCGATGCATTGGGGACATGCCACTAGTAAAGATTTGAAACACTGGGAAGAACGGCCCATTGCTTTGTTTCCAGATGAATTAGGGACTATCTTTTCGGGAAGTGCTGTAGTGGATCACAAAAACACCTCTGGATTAGGATCTTCAGAAAATCCAGCAATTATTGCCATTTATACGAATCACGATAGTGAAAAAGCTGATAAGGGCGAGGCTATCGATTTTCAAACACAGAGTATCGCCTACTCCTTAGACGAGGGATTTACTTGGACAAAATATGCAGAAAACCCTGTAGTTAAAAATCCAGGAATTCTTGACTTTAGAGATCCAAAAGTATTTTGGTATGAAACCGATCAAAAATGGATTATGAGCTTGGCAGCAGGACAAGAGATACAGTTTTTTGAATCTAAAAACTTATTGTCATGGTCATATTTGTCTTCTTTTGGAGAAGGTATTGGAAATCACGAAGGAGTTTGGGAATGTCCGGATCTATTTCTATTGCCCGTTCAGGGGGATGATACAACTAAGTGGGTTCAATTAGTTAGTATTAATCCTGGAGGACCCAATGGAGGAAGTGCAACTCAATATTTTGTAGGCGATTTTGATGGAAAAGAATTTAAAGTTGATCCTGAATTTCAAAGTGCAATGGAAGAAGAACATTCCTATTGGTTAGATTTTGGAAAAGATAATTATGCAGGAGTAACCTTTTCAAATTGGTCTAATGAAGCGAAGGGAGTTTTATATCTAGGTTGGATGTCAAATTGGGAGTATGCCAACGTGGTTCCCACTACCAAATGGAGGAGTGCCATGACTTTAGCTCGTGAACTTGAATTGGTTGAAAATCAAAATGGTTTTCGATTACGCTCAAAAGCGCCATCAGAATGGGAAGCTTATACTTCAAAGGTTTTTGAAAAAGAATCTATTTCAGCAGAAAACAAAACTCTTTTGGTGGAGAAAGGGTCAGTTGATTTATCTGCTGCTCAAGTAAGTTTAAATTTGGTTGATCTCAATAATAAAAAATACACTTTCCAATTAGAAAATACCATGGGAGAGGTTCTCTCGTTTGGAATTGACCAAGAAAAGAATCAATTTTTTATAGATCGAAGTAAATCAGGAGAAACTAATTTTTCTGAAACCTTTAGCATAAAACCCTCCATAGCTCCTAGAACAGCAAAATCCACAGCTTTGGATATACAATTTATATTGGATAAAATGTCTTTGGAAGTGTTCTATGACAAAGGTGAGACAGTAATGACAGAGATCTTTTTCAGTCAGGCACCTTTTGAAACACTCCGTTTGAATACAACAGGAAATTCAATTAAAATTGAGGATTTACAAATTCTAGAGCTCAGTAAGAACTGAGTTCTTTTGAAGGTAGGAGTATGGAAATTAGGATGATTAACAAGGGTGTGTCGAAATAGATTATTTGCTATCTTCGAGATTCAATTTTATTAAATGAGATTCACATTCCATAAAGTAAGTTTAAAGAAAAGATTTCCATTGGCAATTAGTAGAGGGGTACGATATGACTCTTACAATCTATTTGTCAGCTATGAAAAGGATGGTCATATAGGCTGGGGTGAGGCAGCACCTGGAAATTCTGAAGGAGCAGCAACTCCTGAAGCGGTTCAAGAAGCCTTAGAAAAATTTATTGCGACTGGAATAGAGGGATTTTCAATTCAAACGTTATATGACCGCGCAAGGGAAATGCAAATTCCACCTTGTGCCTATGTAGCCTTGGATACTGCTTTTTGGGATTGGACTGCTAAGAAAGCACAGCTACCTTTGCGAGAACTATTAGGTTTTTCTATACCTCATACTCCGACCTCTGTTACCATAGGAATCAATCCACCAGAAATTGTAAAAGAGCGAGTACCTCTACTTTTAAACGGAACCACAGTTCAATCATTAAAAATAAAATTGGGTTCTCCAGATGGAATTGAAGCCGATAAAATGATGTTTAATCAAGTCGTTGAAAGTACCAAAAAGTACAAGGTAAAATTAAGAGTGGATGCGAATGGAGGTTGGGACGTCACTCAAGCACAACACATGATGCAATGGCTTGCAGAACGGAGAGTGGATTATATAGAGCAACCCTTAAAAGAGGGTGAAGAAGAGGGCCTAAAAACTCTTTTTAAAGGAAGGGCATTACCCATATATGTGGATGAATCCTGTCGTTTTTCTCAAAATATCCCTGGATTTGCAGCACATGTAGATGGGGTAAATATGAAATTAATGAAGTGCGGTGGAATCACAGAGGCTTTAAGAATTATAGCCACAGCAAGAGCCCATGGATTGAAAACAATGATCGGCTGTATGAGCGAATCTTCAGTTGCTATCGCTGCTGCTGCTGCCTTGACAGGAGGAATTGACCATATAGATTTAGACTCACATTATAACTTGGCTCCAGATCCCTCGGAGGGAGCACCCATGATCAATGGAGTAACCCTACCTCCAGAAATTCCTGGTCACGGTGCACACTTAAAAGAAGAGTTTTATGCTTAATTCACACCACAAAATTGTCGTTTATATGGAAGGTCACATTGATAGTGACTACGGAAAGATGGGAACCGGTGTAGTTCGATATTTAAAAAATCCTATAGTTGCAGTGATTGATCAAGCATTTGCAGGGAGACAAATGAGTGAATTTATAGATACTACAAAACAGGTTCCAATTTTAAGCTCTCTAAAAGAAGCCATTTCAAAAGGTGCTGAGGTATTGGTTCTTGGTATTGCACCCTCTGGAGGACGGATCCCTGAATCTTGGAATGCGGTGATTGAAGAAGCTTTAGAAAACGGATTGTCTATTGTAAATGGGCTACATGACTTGTTGCAACCCAAATGGAGAAGTAAAATTAAGAACCCATCTCAGCAATGGATTTGGGATGTTCGTGTGCCTCAATTTGTTCCCCCTATTGCAACAGGTAAAGCAGCGAATCTAAATAATAAACGAGTCCTTTTTGTGGGGACAGACATGGCGGTAGGGAAAATGACTGCTGGCTTAGAATTATACTCTTGGTTACAAAAACAAAAAGTGAATACAGGTTTTGTGGCTACGGGGCAAATAGGAATTACGATCACGGGCAATGGAATACCTTTAGATGCCTTTAAGGTGGATCATGCTTGTGGAGCTGTGGAACAAGTTGTTTTGGAACAGTCTGAAAAAGAGATAGTACTTGTTGAAGGACAAGGTTCTCTATTACATCCAGGGAGCACTGCTACACTCCCATTGATGCGGGGAAGTTGCCCTACACATCTTATTTTATGTCTCCGTGCGGAAAAAACATCGCTTAGAAGTCCTGAACATATTCATATTCCTGATTTAAATGATTTTATTGCTTTAAACGAATCTTTAGCCACAGTTGTAGGGACTTTTCCTTCAGCAAAAGTTATAGGAATAGCGGCCAATACTAGCACGCTCTCTGAAAAAGACGCTCAAACATATTTAAAAATGACAAGACAAAAAACAGGTTTGGTTGTTACGGACCCTGTTCGATATAGTATTGATCCAATAGGAGAAAAGTTACTTTCAGTTTAGTACATTTTTTCGTGATCAACTTGAAATCTTGGCTTGAGTCCTTTTTTAATTAAATCAAAACTTTCCAAGACTTGAATCACACTTTCTTTCGGATAAGTAAGACTAGCGATATGAGGAGTGATTTGTACTTTAGGATGATGCCATAAAGGACTTGATTGATGTAAAGGTTCTTGTTCAAAAACATCGAGAAAAGCCCCAGAAAGAACGTTTGAATCTAATGCAGCTAGGATGTCTTTTTCTACTTGGACTGCCCCTCTTGAAACATTAATCAGGTAGGTGGGTTCATTTAATTTATTAAAGAGCTTTTCGCTCAATAAGCCATGTGTTTTAGGAGTATAGGGCACGGTACAAACAAGGACATTAATTTTCGAAAGGAAGGTGTCTATTTCTCCTTCACTATAAGATGGAAACGGAGTTTGCTTTGGGGAATTACTATAGCCAAAAACAGAAAAACCCATATGGTTCAATTTGTTTGCTGCATCCATTCCCAAGTGACCTGTTCCAAGAACTCCGATCTTTAAATCTCTCTCATTAAATTCAAATTGAGCCCAATGTTTCTTTTGTTGTGCTTTTTGGAAATCGTAAAAAGATCTTTGGTGGTTTAAAACCGCCATTAAAATATAATTTGACATAGAAAAAGCCATCAATGGGTCCACTACTCGGCATACGGGAATATGCTTTGGAACTGTATTGTCAGACAAAACATGGTCTACACCAGCGCCCATTGAATAAATCAATTTTAGATTTTTAAATTTTTTTAGTGCATTCTTGGGTTGTTTCCAAACCATTACACATTCAACATCTTCAGGAGTATCAGTTCCTAAACCAATTTGTAAAGGAATATCCGGAGCTAATTTTTCAAAGTCTTCTTTCCATTTTTGTGTAGGTACAGGCGGAGCTATTATGGCGAAACGCATAGGACTTGATTTAAAATTTTATTTTTAAAGATACTTCAATTTGAGTACTTTTATTAAAATTTAAACCATACCATGAAAGTTATTTTAAATCAAATTTTCATTACACTTCTTGTTTTTTCAACATTAAGTTGTTCAAAAGATTCAGAAGCTCAAGAGACAGATCAGGTCTTATTTGAAGCTATTGCTGAAAAAATTTTAGTGAAAACAAATGAGATAAGAAGCTCTCAAGGAAAACCCGATTTAGTTCAAAATGGTGAAATGGATATTTTAGCCTCCGTCCATAGTCAAAACATGGTCACCCATGATTTTTTTGCACACGTAGATCACGAAAATAAAACACCTTCAAACCGTGCAGATGATTTAGCTTTTTCTTGGTCCAGCATTGCAGAAAATATTGGACAAGTTCCATGGTTTCAAAATGTAAGTGGTTGTGGTGATACCCGATCTGCAGAGACAATTTCCACATGTGTAGTGGAAGGGTGGAGAAATTCACCAGGGCATTACACCAATATGATTGGAGACTATTCACAATTGGGTGTAGGGATTGCATTTACAAAAGACAGCATTGCTTTTTTTACTCAAGTGTTTCGTAACCCTTAATCATTTACAATGATAATCTGCAGCGCGTGTTGCAATTTGATTGTTGGGTTTCACATTGACTTTATATCCCAGTGAATTTGCCCATCCTTTTGCAGCAGAAATTAATTTATTGGACTTGAAGTTTTCATCTTCATTGTAGTCCATATCAATTTCAACTTTGACGCTTATTTTTTGAGTGACCCATTCAGCAAGGTCAATGCTTAATTCTGCTTCTTTCCATAGACGGGTCCACATGTCTCGAATTATGCTAACCGTTTTCTTACTTAAAATATAATGCACTCCTCTTGAACCCAGTCGGTAGGCGATTACAGTAGTATAGATCGATTCTTTATTTATGTTTTGCGAATCGGTACCAATATGAATTTCTGCATAGGGATAGTTTTCAATCACTTGCAGGGTATGGCTTATAGGATCAATTCGATTACCGTGGATGTCTTTAAATAAGAGCATTGTCATTAACTTGATTAAATATAGTAATTTGGTATAAACAAAATCAATTCTTTTATGACAACTATCTTGTTTGATGTTTGTAATCTTCTAATTCTCTTTGTTTGGGGTTTGGTTCTCTTTTTTCCAAGATGGAAAATTTCTGAAAACCTAATTTCTTATCCTTGGGTTCCTTTGGGGATTAGTTTTTTTTACAGCTATTTTATCGTTGTTTCTGGGGGACTTGTAGAAGCTGACTTTTCTAGTTTAGAGGGAATTGTAAGTCTTTTTAAAAACACAACCCCTGAATCTGCTGCTGCGGGTTGGTTACATTATTTAGCGTTTGATTTTTGGGCTGGTACTTGGATAATTCGGCATAGCAGAAAAAATGAAATTTCTCATTTAGTAATCATTCTCCCGCTTCTTTGTACGTTCATGTTAGGCCCAGTAGGGATTATGATTTATAGCTTGCTGTTCTTTGGGATTCGACAATTTAGGAAGGCCAAATAAAACGTATTCTTTGATTAAGGTTGGAATTTAAGGAGTTTGCAATGGGGCAAGTCAAACCTGCTTTTTCGAGGATTTTTTGTGTTTTGTCATCAAAACTTTTTGGAAAGAAAACATCTATTTTCACTTCAACGATTCTACGGGGCTCAGTCCCCATTACTTTAGTTACTTCAGCCTTAGTTCCATCAATGTCTACTTCTAAATTCCTTGCCTTGATTCCCATAATGGTAATCAAACAAGATGCCAATGCCGTAGCCACAAGATCAGTTGGGGAAAAGGCTTCCCCTTTTCCATGATTATCAACTGGCGCATCGGTGATAATTATTTTTTCAGAGGCCAAATGAGTAGCAGTGGTTCTAAGGTTTCCAAGATATTCAACGGAACTGGTCATAGTTTATAGAAGTTTAGATTAACAATAGATTCCTATTCAAAAATAAGCAACTTTGGTTTGTATTGTGTAATTTAGAATCAAACTATCTTAATGAAAATAAAATGGGGTTTAAAAATCATCTTTCTTGTCTGTGCTATTTTATGTAGTATAGTAGTGGGAATTATGTACACTAAACTTTCTTTTATTGACTGGCCTTATGCTATAGGAGGAATTGTTTTTTTAATGATTTCAATCGCAATTCCAGTTAAAAAAAAGAATAAAAAAACGTAACAAGCAATAAAAATGAAAAAATCAGTTTACACTATTCTAGCTTTATTTATGTTGTTTTCAACACAAGCACAAAATAAAAAGATACTTAAAAAAGGAGTGATCCAAGATGTTGAAAATCAAAAAAAGGAATTAATTGAAATTAGTGATACCATTTGGGAAGCTGCAGAAATTGCATTCCAAGAAACGGTCTCTTCAGAAACTTTAATTACGTATGCTAAGGCAAATGGATTTGAGGTTGAAGTAGGTGTTGCAGAGACACCTACAGCTTTTGTAGCGTCCTATGGTTCTGGAAAGCCAGTCATTGGGATTTTAGGAGAATTTGATGCACTGCCAGGAATTTCTCAAAAAACAGTCCCTGAAAAAACACCTTTTAAGGAAGGGGCAGCTGG
This sequence comes from Flavobacteriaceae bacterium, assembly GCA_009886625.1. GTDB lineage: Bacteria > Bacteroidota > Bacteroidia > Flavobacteriales > Flavobacteriaceae > MS024-2A. Next base: position 16,621 of record QXZA01000019.1, on the reverse strand, counting down.
GCATGGATGTGGTCATAACCTTTTTGGTACGGCAAGTTTAGGAGCTGCAGTAGCGATTAAAAACTTAATTGCCTCTGGAAAGTTAAAAGGAACAGTAAAATTCTACGGTACTCCTGCAGAGGAAAAGTTTTTCGGAAAGCTATGGATGGCCAGAGCAGGATTATTTGATGATCTAGACGCTTGTGTAGATTGGCATCCAGCAGATCATACTGAAGCAGATGTACAAAGTTCATTGGCTTTAGTTGATTTTAAAGTGGAGTTTTTTGGTCAGACAGCACACGCCTCGGCCGATCCGTGGAATGGGCGCAGTGCTTCCGATGCCTTGGAGCTTTACACACATGGAATCAATTCCTATCGTGAGCACGTAAAACCCACCGTAAGAATTCATTACCACATTCAAGATGGAGGTCAAGTGGTCAATGTTGTTCCAGATTATTCGAGATTATGGGTACGTGTACGTGACACAAAAAGAGAGGGCATGAATGAGGTGTATCAACAAGTTGTTAAGATGGCTGAAGGTGCAGCAATATTAGCAAATGTGGACTATAAGGTGAATTTAATTTCTGGGATACATGAAATACTACCCAACCGAAGTGGTGGAGCTGCAATTCAGAAAAACCTAGATCAATTGGGTTCAATTGAATACACAGAAGAAGAGCAAAGTTTTGCATATAAAATTCAAGAAGCAACATTCAAACCTACTATTGGGATAGACGGATCAATCAGTCCGTTGAAGGCCACCGCTGAGCATCCAATGGGCGGCTCTACCGATGTAGGTGATGTTAGTTTTTTAGTTCCCGTTGTTCGATTGGGAGTGACCACCGCACCAAAAGGAACACCATGGCACTCTTGGGCCGTAGTTGCTTGTGGAGGAATGTCTATAGGGCACAAAGGAATGGTTTATGCTGCGAAAGCTTTGAGTATGACCATGGTCGATTTATTTACAGATAAAACCTTATTAGAATCCGTTAAAGAGGAGTTTAAAACACGTAAAGGAAGCTATCAGTATGAAGCAATGCTACCTTCTGGTCCCCCGCCTGTAGGGCAAGAATAATTTAGTAATGCAAGAATTAAGCGATCCAGTTACGTTCTTGCATTTCTTTTTTAACCCCCTTAGAGAGGTATAGAATAGCGATCATGTTGGGAATACACATTAGAGCAAAGGATAAATCGATAATTCCAATGACAACCTCAACAGTAACTAATGCAGAAAAGATAATGCTTCCGATGTAAAAATAATTGTAGTAGTTCCCCCATTTGTTTTTGGTAAGAAAGCCAAAACATTTTACGCCATAATACGAATAGGTGAAGAGGGTTGAAATTCCAAATACAAATACCATAATGAGTAATAATTGATCTCCAAAGCCAAAGAATAACCGCCTAAAGGCTTCTAATGTCAATACGATCCCGTTTAAATCTTTTACAAGATAAGCACCACTTATGATGACAATTAATCCAGTAATGGTACAAACTAGAACGGTGTCTAAAAGAGGGCCAAGCATGGCAACGAGACCTTCGTCTGTTCCTTTTTTACTTTGAGATTGGCCATGATACATTGGTGCATTACCAACTCCACTTTCATTTGAAAAAACAGCCCTTCTTACACCCAGGATTACCAGTCCCCAAAAGCCACCTGTCACCATAGTTTGAAAATTAAAGGCTTCTGAAAAAATAAGATTGAATGCAGGTAAAACAGCCTCAATATTTGCAACTAAAATATAAACACCCATTAGAAAATAGAGTCCAACCATGGCGGGAACTAGATTTGAAGTCACCTTAACGATTGATTTAAGACCCCCAAATATTACAGAGGCACTTGCAATGGATAACACAATTCCAACAATTAGTTTCCATTGAAAATCTCCCAAGTTTACAAAAGAATCAGGGGTGATGACATTCATAAAAGTTTGGGTAAGCTGATTGGCAGTAAAGGCAGGGAGTACCCCGAAAAGACCCGCTATTGAAAACCAAACAGCAAGTGATTTCCCCCATTTTTTCATTCCTAGTTTCATGTAATACATGGGACCTCCTAAAGGATCTCCATGTTCATCAGTTTCTCTAAGTTGCACGGCAAGGGTACAGGAATAAAATTTGATAATCATTCCGATTGCTGCGGTTACCCACATCCAAACTAATACTCCAGGGCCTCCTTGATGTATGGCAATTGCTACTCCAGAAATATTACCTAAACCTACCGTTGCGGCTAGGACTGCCGATAAAGCTTGAAATCTAGAAATCCCATGATTTTCTTCTTTGGAAAACAATAATTGAAAAGCCGTTTTTATCTTCAAAAAAGGGTAGCCTTTACTATGAAAAAGTAAAAATAATCCACCACCCATAACAGCAAAAAGCATGATCCATTCTAAAGGGCTAATTAGGATCTTTAAAATTGTTTCAAAGCTAGAAATCCATTGATTCATGGGCGAAAAATAGCGATTAAATTTTGTTAATCACTTAAAATTGATAAACTTTATGGAAAACTATAAGCAATGCAAACACGTAGAGATTGGCTAAGGTCTTCTGTTGGATTAGGGGGATTATTACTAGCGCCCTCCAGTTTACTTTCAGCACAACAAAAAATAGAGTTTCAACCACGAAGTTTAGAACCCATTATTCGATTGAGTTCTAATGAAAATCCATATGGGCCGTCTAAAAAAGTGCAAGAACGTATTCAAAAGTCTTTTGTTCATGGCTGTCGTTATCCTTATGCTTATTCAGATGATTTAGCAGAACAGTTAGCAAAAAAACATGGAGTAGCTCCAGAATCTATTATTATCACTGGAGGCTCAACAGAGGGCTTGCGAATCACTGGTCTAACATTTGCTTCTAATGGAGGTGAAATAATTTCTGGGCAGCCTACTTTTTTAGCAATGATGACTTATGCTGAACAATGGGGTGCTACTATAAATTGGGTTCCAGTTGGAGAAGATAAAGGCTATGATTTGGATGAAATAGAAAAACGGATTTCAGCAAAAACAAAATTGATTTTTTTGTGTAATCCCAATAATCCTACAGGTACTTTGGTTCCAGCCAAGAAGCTTGTTGATTTTTGTGAAGTTGCGAGCAAAAAGGCCATCGTTTTTTCAGACGAAGCGTATTATGATTTTATTGAAACACCAGATTATCCCAGCATGATAGATGCTGTAAAGAGAGGAGATAATGTGATTGTTTCTAAAACTTTTTCAAAAGTGTATGGGATGGCTGGCCTTCGCGTTGGTTATTTAATTGCCAAACCTGAAATTGCAACTCAAATACGAAAAAATGTAGTTGCAATGAGTAATGTTTTAGCCATAGAAGCGGCAAAAGAAGCATTAGCTGACAAAGCGTTTTATGAATTTTCGCTACAAAAAAATAGCGAAGCCAAGGCACGTATCTATACCCTTTTGGATCACCTAAAGTTAGACTATGTAGAGTCTCACACTAATTTTATTTTCTTTCATGCGAAAAAAGACATAAGAGAATTAGGTCCAGCAATGCTTGCTAAGGGAGTACGAATTGGGAGACCTTTCCCCCCTTTTTATGACTGGTGCAGAATTAGTTCAGGGACATTAGAAGAGGTTGATGTCTTTATTAAAGGAATGATGGAAATATATGAGGGTTAAGATTTATTTTTCCTTTACTATAATATAAGTAGCTTTAACGCCAGTAGCAAGATTCCAACGATTAGCGCCTACTAATTTTCCTTCGTCGTCAAAAACGCGAACTTCAGCTGTATTAGGTCCAGAAGTCCCTTGGTTTAGTGCAACAAAATCTATCTTATTAAAACCCATTACCAGATCAATAGAAATACTGCGAAAGCGTTCCATTAAAAGCACACGAGGAACCACTTCTTTATCATTTACCATAATCCGAATTAAATCCCCGTCTGGAGACTCATGATCTCGAACCGCAATTTGAACAAAACGACCATTGTTTTTGAAATCCCCTAAATACTGATCGGTTTTAAATTGGTTGGGATTTTTTTCCTTCTCCTTGCTTCTATTTAGGCGGTTTAAATATTGTTTTCCAGAGTTTAAAAACTGTTCGTTATTTCCAAAATTAATAGGCGGATTGTTGAGGTCACTTTTTGGATCTTTAAATTCTATAGCAGGATTAAAAAAATCTTCTGAGAGAAAGGCTTTTTTCTCTTTAGGTTGAAGGAGACTTGGTCCTTTGTTTTCTGGAGGTGGAATAACAACCTTAGGCTTATTCGTGGTTTCATTTGGTAATTGTGCCAAAACCCTAGAAAAGGGTAAGCAGAACATTACTATTAAAACAAGATGTTTTATGTTGATCATAAATCCATAGTTATTAACCACAAGACAAACCTAGCAGGAATTATGCGCATTCTCAAGGTATTTAACAACAAATTATAGGATAAAATGGTTTTTTATTTACCTTTAGGTGCAAACCAAAAGACTTAACTCATGCAAATAGCCACAATAGATTGGATAATCATATTTTTATTTTTCGCAGTCTCTCTTGGAATTGGGATTTATGTTTCTAAAACCTCCGGAAAAAGTGCAAATGATTTTTTCTTGTCTGGTAGGAGTATGCCCTGGTGGCTATTAGGATTGTCTATGGTGGCAACTACTTTTTCTACAGACACGCCCAATTTGGTTACCGATATAGTTCGTACTAATGGTGTTTCTGGAAACTGGGTTTGGTGGGCATTTTTGATTACAGGATTATTAACGGTTTTCGTTTATGCTAAATTATGGCGTAAATCCAACGTAAACACAGATCTTGAGTTTTATGAATTACGTTATGGAGGAAAACCGGCTCGTTTTTTGCGACAGTTTAGATCTATTTATTTAGGAATTGTCTTTAATGTGATTACAATGTCAGCTGTAACACTTGCTGCAATCAAGATTGGAGGAATTATGTTAGGACTTGAACCCTGGCAAACTGTATTGACCGCAGGATTAGTAACGGTAACCTTTAGTGCAATTGGAGGCTTCAAAGGTGTAGTTTATACCGATGTAATATTATTTTTTGTTGCTATGGGAGGTGCAATTGGCGCCGCTTATTATTTGGTAAATATGCCAGAAGTTGGAGGAATGCAAGCCCTACTGGCCAATGAAAACGTTGCAGGAAAATTAAGTATACTCCCTGATTTTGGTAATCGAGAAGCCTTAATCACCTTACTCATCATCCCCTTAGCAGTACAGTGGTGGAGCTCATGGTATCCTGGCGCTGAACCTGGAGGAGGGGGCTATATTGCCCAAAGAATGCTTGCAGCAAAAGATGAAAATCACGCCATAGGGGCCACATTCTTTTTTAACATCATGCATTATGCTTTACGTCCATGGCCATGGATTTTGGTGGCTTTAGCTTCTCTGGTCGTCTTTCCAGATTTGGCAAGTCTTCAATCGGCTTTTCCAAACATCACTCCAGATAAATTAGGACACGATTTAGCATACCCTGCGATGCTGACTAAACTTCCTACAGGATTATTAGGACTTGTTTTGGCATCTCTTATTTCTGCATACATGAGTACAATTTCAACCCAGCTGAATTGGGGTTCTTCTTATATCGTTTATGATTTTTATAAAACACAAATTAATCCAGAGGCTTCTCAAAAACGTTTAGTGGCAGTTGGGAGAATTTCAACAGTTGTACTCATGGTATTAAGTACTCTATTGGCTTTGTTACTTCAAAATGCAATGCAGCTTTTTAATTTACTATTAGTTTTTGGAGCAGGGACAGGACTTATTTTCATTCTTAGATGGTTTTGGTGGCGAATTAATGCTTGGAGTGAGATTACAGCAATGGTGGCCTCGGGTGTAGTTTCTTTATTACTTACAATACCCTCTATTAAAGCAAGTCTTTTTGGTATAGAAGGCGTTTTCCCTTCATGGGCAGAATTTCCTTTTGTTGTTTTTGTAACTACTACTCTTTGGCTTGTGGTCACCTATATGACTCCTTCAGAGGAAAAAAGTGTATTACGCTCTTTTTATCAAAAGACACAACCAGGGGGACCAGGATGGTCAAAAATTATTCAAGAAGCTAAAGCGGAGTCTGTCGAAATTATAGATAACGATGAAGGCTGGAGTGTGCCTTCAGGGATTATTGCAATGTTGTTAGGCTGTATGATGATTTACAGCACTATGTTTGCAACTGGCTATTATATTTATGGGGACTATCAATTAGCATTCCCCTTAACAGGGTTGGCGATTGTTTCAGCCTATTTTTTAGTTAAAATCTGGAAAAAGGTAAAAGCAACCGTACTTTAACCTAAAATGATTCCGGCAATAGTTGCTGACATCAAAGAGACTAGAGATCCAGCAATCATAGCTTTAAAACCTAGTTCTGTTAAGAGTTTTCGCGCTTTTGGCGCAAGGATTCCAATACCACCTACTTGTATTCCAATGGAAGCAAAATTAGCAAAACCGCAAAGCATATAAGTTGCCATTACCACAGATTTCTGATAAGAGAAATGTATGGAACTAGTGCTATTTTTTAGATCCACTAATTGTGTATACCCAACAAACTCACTGGCTACTATTTTAATCCCAAGGAGTTGGCCCATTAGTGTCATGTCTTCTTTTGCAACTCCAATAAGCCACATCAGAGGGGCAAAAATATATCCTAATAAAAACTCAACGGAAAAGCTCTTATATACGGTGTTGTTGGATACCCAGACATTCAAACCTAAAAGATCTCCTACACCACTAAAAATATTATTGATTAATGCGATCAGCGCAATAAAAACCAATAACATTGCAGCGACATTTACAGCCATTTTAATTCCTTCCCCAGTTCCAATAGAGATTGCCGAAAGAAAGTTTTCACCAATTTTATCATGAGAAACTTTTATATCGGTAATAATTTCTTCAGTCTGAGGATAAATTATTTTTGCAATGACTACTGCTCCAGGCGCAGCCATAACTGAAGCAGCCAGAAGACTTTTGGCAAACTCCAAGCGTTGAACGGGATCATCGCCACCCAAAAATCCAATATATGCTCCCAAAACACTCCCTGCTACCGTAGCCATTCCACCTACCATCAAAAGGAAAACTTCTGAGCGATTCATCTTTTCCAGATAGCCTTTGATTAATAAAGGTGCTTCTGTCTGACCTAAAAATATATTTCCTGCAACCGAGAGACTTTCAGTTCCAGAGATTTTAAAAAGTTTGGTTAATCCCCATGCGAGAAACCCTACTACTTTTTGAATGACTCCAAAATAGTATAAAATGGAACTAAGAGCAGAAAAGAAAATGATAACCGGAAGTGCTTGAAACACAAAAATAAACCCATACGTTTCAACATTCCCAAATTCTCCAAGTAACATTTTAGTTCCCTCACCCGTGTATTCTAGTATTTTGATAAAGAAGCTTCCCAGAGATTCAAAAATAAGTTTAATAAAATTGATTTTTAATACTCCTATGGCAATAATAATTTGTGATAAAAGACCAATACCTACTGTTTTCCAAGCAATCTGTCTTCTATTGACACTAAGAAGAAACGCAATCAGAAGTAGTATGCCCATACCTAGTATACCTCTAAACATAGAAGTCAACGAAAAACCATCAC
>QXZA01000019.1:0-9006 GCA_009886625.1 Flavobacteriaceae bacterium | reverse complement strand
AGTATGCCCATACCTAGTATACCTCTAAACATAGAAGTCAACGAAAAACCATCACTGGGAATTAAATCCATTTAGTAATTTTATTAATCTAAAGATAACAATTCGATTATCTTTGCACCTTAAAATTAAAAAACATGAAAAGCTTTTTTACATTTTTTTCAATCACCTTTTTGGTGTATTCATGTCAGTCGGACGCATCAACAGTTCAACAAGAAGAGAATGATGAGAGTTCACAATTGACTCCTGAACCCGAACCAGAAGAAAGAGTTTTGGTATGGTCGGATGAATTTGATGGAACATCTTTGGATTTGAATAATTGGAGTTTTGAATTAGGAGATGGTTGTCCAAATTTATGTGGATGGGGGAATAATGAACTTCAATCGTATACGGATAGTAATCATCGATTAGAGGATGGAATGTTAGTTATTTCAGCAAATAATGAAGCAGAGTACACATCTACTAGAATTTTAACTAAGGGGAAGCAAGAGTTTACTTATGGGAGAATTGAAACCCGAGTCAAAGTCCCCACAGGTGCTGGACTTTGGCCAGCATTTTGGGCTTTAGGTGCAGATATTGATACTGTTTCATGGCCAGATTGTGGAGAAATAGATATAATGGAATATGTTGGAAAAAATCCTGGTCAAATCTTTACTTCAGTCCACACACGAAGTAGTCATGGGAACACAATTAACACACAAATTACTCCTGTTCCTGGTATTGAAGAAGGGTTTCACGTTTTTGCGATTGATTGGACTAAGGATTATATAGATTTTTTTCTTGACTCTAACAGAGTTTATCGCTATGCAGCACAAACACAAACTCTAGAAACATGGCCATTTAACAAGCCTTTTTTCTTGCTTATAAATTTAGCTATTGGCGGAAATTTTGGAGGTCCAGTGGCAAGCTCGGTTCAATTTCCAAAGGAGTACTTCATTGACTATGTTCGAGTTTATGAATAAAATTAAAACTCGGTTGCCAATATTTTTTTAATTACATCTCTGGCGGTCATAAGTGTTATTTTGTGAACACTATCGTTGTATTGTCCAGTTTCAATTTTATTTTCTAAAAGTATCAAAACTTCTTTGGCAGTAACTTCTTTCATTTATTTAATTTAATTCATGGGAACCTCAATGATCAAGGCTCTAGTGTTTTCTTTGGCGATTAAGGAAATAGAATTAGTTTCCCATACACCAAGAGCATCTCTTTTTTGCAGCTTTTCTCCTTCAATTTCTGCGGTGCCTTCTATGATAAAAATATAGACACCATTTCCATCTTTGTTTAAGGGATAAGAGACTCTCGTTTCTTGGTTGAAATCTCCCAAATGAAACCATGCGTCCTGGTGAATCCATAAAGTTGAATCTTCAGAATTGGGAGTGATAATTGGATAGAGTGTATTTATTTTTTTAAACTCTTTTATATTTTTTTGATCATATCGTGGAGTTATGTTTTTTTGATTAGGCAAGACCCATAGCTGAAGCAAATTTACTGATTGATTGCTGTTTTTATTGTATTCACTATGATAGACTCCAGTCCCTGCACTCATCACCTGAACTTCATCGGCTTCAATTACACCAATATTGTTCATACTGTCTTTATGTTCCAGCGCTCCCTCTAAAGGGATGGTTATTATTTCCATATTGTCGTGAGGGTGCATCCCAAAACCCTTACCTGGTGCTATAATATCATCATTTAAAACACGAAGCGCACCAAATTGAATCCGTTCTGGATTAAAATAATTAGCAAAACTAAAGGAATGTCTAGCTTGAAGCCAGCCATGATTGGCCTCTCCTCTAGTTTTAGAAGGATGAAAGATTTTTTTCATCTAATCGTTTTTCTTTTTTTCAACTTCAAGTTTTTTATTGGCTGTCACAACAACGTCAATAAGTTTTTTCTTGGTATCTAAGTACTCAATTAGAGTTTTGATTTTTTCTTCATTTTTTTGTTTTTCAGCTAACTTGTCTTTCTCTTCAGCAATAGTATTTTTAATCTCCATATAAGTACTTGCTATAAAACCAATTACAATAGCAATGGCAACAACAAACGCAACAATTTCTTCTGAATCAGAGAGGTACATAAATCAGTATCTTTGTACAAATTTAAAAAATAGGAGTGATGATAGGTAGTCTTGTAAGACGAATTTGGAGTTTTGTTTTTTTAGCACTGTTTTTACTTTGTTATAGTGGAATACAAGCACAGAATTTAACTCAAACAACCACGGTAACACTTGAGGAGGTTTCACTAGAGGCCTCAAAGTTGGATACACCAAGAAATGTGCTTCCTTTTTCTCTAAGTGTCATCAATTTGGTTGAGGCACAAGCTATGCATCAGCAGCTTTCACTGCAAGAATATTTGGGAGCAGTTCCCGGACTGTTTTCACTTAATGCCAACAATTATGCACAAGATTTACGTATTTCGATTCGTGGATTTGGTTCACGTGCTGCATTTGGAATTCGTGGAATAAAAATAATAGTAGACGGAATTCCTGAAACCACACCTGATGGACAAGGACAAGTGGACAATCTTCCGGTGGGCTTGTTAGAAAGTATTGAAGTGCTCAGGGGACCTTCATCAAGTTTGTATGGAAACGCATCTGGAGGGGTACTTTACTTGAATACTTTAGATGCATTGAAAGGAGAAGCTGTTCGTTTTAGAACAACTTTAGGAGCTTTTGGACTGCAATCATACCAACTGAGCGCTTCATTTAAATCAATAAAAACAACATCCCTTTTTTATTATAATCGAACAAAAACAAATGGCTTTCGTGCTTTTAGTAGTTTAGAGCAAAATGTTTTCAATGCTAAAGTAAAACACGAATTGACTTCCAAAGCAAGTCTTCAACTGCAGCTGAATTACACAAATAGTCCTAGGGCTGTTGATGCAGGGGGCTTGACCATGAATGAGGTTTTGGTAGATCGAAAACAAGCAAGACAACGTAATATTGATTATGATACATATGAGAAAATAAATCAATTTAAAACGGGATTACGCTGGCTTCAAAACATTAGTTCACAATGGAAATTAGACACCTATGCATTTTATTCTTTTCGTGATTTTTATGGAAAATTACCTTTTGAAAATGGTGGAATAATTGATTTATATCGAAATTATTACGGATTAGGGAGTAGGTTGACCTATGTAGACAAAAAAGAAAACTTTCTCCATAGATGGCAAATAGGTTCAGAAACGGCTCTTCAAAGTGACCAAAGAGATCGCTTTTTAAATCAAAATGGAATCCAAGGGAATAATGTATTTTCACAAGAAGAGCGTTTTGCAAGTTTAGGGTTTTATATTTTGGATGAACTACAATTTAATAAATGGTTATTCAGAACAAGTTTGCGTTTTGACCACCAAAGTTTGGGTGCAGATACTATAAGCGAGAATCAGTACTATAATGTTTTAAATCCAAGTATCGGATTTAGTTACGCAGTGGCAAAACAACAGAATCTTTTTTTTAATTTTTCAACTAGTTTTGAGACGCCTGCATTATCTGAACTTTCTGCAAACCCTTCTGGTGCAGAAGGATTAAATTTAGATTTAAACCCATCACGAGCATTAAATTATGAAGTAGGATGGAAAGCAATCAGTTCTCAAACAAAATTTGAAGTAACAGGTTTTTACATTAAAAGTTCTAATGAGATTCTACCTTATGAGTTAGAAGCCTTTCCTGGACGTTCTTTTTATCAAAATTCGGGTGCAACTGTTCGCTATGGTATTGAGCTCTTTGGTGAAGCTCAATGGAATCAATGGAAGCTTCAAGCTAGTCTGACTCAAGCATCTTATCTTTTTGATTTAGAAAAAGATAATTTTTCTGAATTACAGGGTAATCGCTTGCCAGGAATTCCAAATTCTCAAGCATTTCTACAATTTGAATATTCCACATTAAATAACTTGCAGTTTCAACTTACGATAGAGCATATTGGGAAATTTTATGCAAACTCTTCAAATACTACAGAGATAGACGCATATCAAAGGGTCCGTTTTCAAGCCAGAAAAGGGATCAATTTTTCATGGGGACAAATGGATGTTTTTACAGGAATTCATAATCTTTTTGATACAATGTATTTTGATAATATTCGTTTAAACGCTTTTGGATCAAGATTTTATGAGCCTGCCCCCGGAAGAAATTTCTATGGAGGAATCTCGTTTGGGTTTTAAAAATAATCAACCAAATCTTCAGGTTATTTAAAAAGTATTTATGGAGCTTTGAAATAGAGGCATATTAATTTGAATATGAGTGCACCCCTTTTTTATATCTTTATGTCATGCGAATAGTATTTTTTGTTTTGTTTTTTACTGTTGCTAAAATGCTTTGGGGACAAAAATTATCTCGTAAGCGGATTGAGCGGAAACTTCAGAAAATAGAGGTGTTTGAAAAAGCGCATGTGGGAATCAGTATTTCCATGTTAGCAGAAACTGGAGTTATTGTAGATTATGGTGGGTCAAAATATATGACACCAGCTTCAAACACTAAGCTGCTTACTTTTTTGGGTGCAAGCCAGCAGTTTGAAAAACTCCCTACTTTAGCCTATGAGCAAGAAAGTGACAGTATTATTCATTTTAAGAGTACAGGCTATCCTCTTTTATTCCATCCTTTTTATAAAGACACTATCCTTGATTCTTTTTTTGAACAAAAGAAAACTTGGAAATATCATCAAATTCAAAGTGGACCTAAACCCTTAGGAAGCGGTTGGGCATGGGATGACTATTCTTATTATTATGCTGCAGAGACAAGTTCATTTCCAATTTTTGGAAATGCGTTAGGAGCCTACTTAGAAAACGGAACTGTTAAAACAATACCCTCTTTTTTTGAATCAAAAATAGTTTTAGATACCACTAGCATTGGATTTACTAGAGATCATCAGCGTAATACCTTCTATCTTAATCCAAAAATATGGAAATCATCAGACACTTTATACCGTCCTTTTGTTACAAGTGACAAGCTTTTTACGAAATTATTAGGGGAGAAAATAGAACAAAAAATAGCAATAGCCTCAGATTCGTTGCAGGAACCCAACTGGAATTTTTTATACACCGAACAAGAGCAAAATCTTTACAGGGGGCTATTACAAAACAGTGATAACGGTATTGCGGAAGCTTTGCTTAATATGATTTCGCAAAAAAATTTCAATTATATGCATCCTGAAAAAGCAATTGCGTTGTTATTGGAACAGTGGAATTCCTGGCTGCCTGATCCAATTGAATGGGTTGACGGTTCCGGTATTTCTCGCTATAACATGATTACACCAAGAACTTTGGTTAGTATTTTGCAAAAAATAAATGAAACAGTAGGTTGGCAAATCATTGAAAGGTATTTTCCCAAAGGAGCAACCTCAGGAACTCTCAAAAAATACCCTAATCAGTCTATTTACGCTAAAACGGGAACACTTCGCCATAACCACAACCTTTCTGGTTATTTGGTTCACCCTAAAGGGAAAGTGTATGTATTTTCCATAATGGTAAATCATCACACGTCTTCTACAAGTGAAGTTCGAAAAGGAATTGATAGTCTTTTGCAGTGGTTTGAAAAAAAACTCCGTTGACCTTATCTTTTAATTGCTCTGTAATTCTTTGGCTACAGCCTGAACATTTTCTAAAACACGAAGTAAATTTCCACCCCATATTTTAGCAATTTCTTCTTCGTTATATCCACGTTTTACTAGTTCTAAGGTGACGTTAAAGGTTTCAGAGGCATCTTTCCAACCTTCAATTCCTCCCCCACCGTCAAAGTCCGAACTTATTCCCACATGGTCTACTCCAATTTTATTTTTGATGTAGTCTATATGGTCAACAAAATCCGATACGTTTACTGGTGGGTAAATTGATTTAATTGTTTCAACTAAAGCTCCAGGATTGGTTTTCAAAAGAGAGTCTTTCGCTTTTTTAAAAGCCTTATCTTTTTCTTTGTTTACAAAAGCAGCTAATGCAACGGTTTGAACAACCCCTCCACTTTCTTTTACCCATTGCAATTGTTCGTCATCTAAATTTCTGGGGTGATCGCTCAAAGCTCTTGCTGAAGAGTGAGACGCAATAACAGGAGCTTTGGAATGCGCAATGGTTTGTTTAATCGCTTCTTTAGAGGGATGCGATATGTCTACCATTATTCCGTAATAGTTCATTTTTTCTATCAGCTGTTTTCCTAATACACTTATTCCGTTATGTTTTGCGGTATTGTCAAACTCTCCTGTATTGGAATCTGAGAACTGGCTATGACCATTGTGAGCTAAGGACATATAGCGTGCTCCCATATTGAAATAGCGTTCAACTTCATTTAGGTCTTCTCCAATGGGGTAGGCATTTTCTACGCCAATCATCGCTATTTTTTTACCCATTTTACGCAAACTATCAATCTCTAAAGATGAGGTAGCTAGCCCAATTTTATCTTTTCCATACACTTCTACTAGCCTATGAATAGCATCAAATTTAGCCTGTGCATTTTCCGCTGCCTTTTCATACCCTTTATTAGTTAATTCTCCTTGTCCTGTATAAACAATAAACCATGCCACATCTAGGCCTCCAGCCTGCATTTTTGGAATATTTACTTGAGTATTTGTATCTTGAGTATAGTTGAGACTATCTGTAAAGTTTTTTACATTAATGTCATCATGGGTATCAACAGTTGTTGTCTTTAAATGAATTAATTGTGCTTTTTGAACAATAGAAACAGCTTCTTTTGATTTCTTTTTTTGACATTGAACAAATGTTAAAGCAATAAGTACTCCGTAGAATATTTTCATATTATTTAATTTTAACAAAGGTAAAAATTCTATTGATTTTTGATCCTCTTCAATACAGCTGATACACACTAGTTTGGACAGAATTCAATTAATCTTTATTTGATCGGACGAAATTTATTTGCGAAGTAGCTTTTTTTTAGGTTTAAGTTGAATTGTGAATAAAAAACACTTTGGTATTTTCAATGAAACCCCCAATTTCATTGATCTTCTGACTCAAACATTTTTTTCTCAAGAGAAATTACGGACTTTTTTAACAAAAAAATAGCTTTGGCATGGTACTTGCAATAACTTCATGACTGTGAACGCCATGTTTTTGACATGTCCTCACAAACATTTAATATTTTAATTTAATTTTTTATCAAAATGAAAAAAGGTTTATTTAGTATTTTGGCAAGTACACTATTAGTAGTGGGATGTCAGAATTACGATGATCAATTCTCAAACATTGAGTCTCAAATTAGCGCGTTGGCTTCAACAGTTGCTGGTTTATCTCAGGTTCAGAACGATCTTCAATCCCTAGCGGGTACTGTAAATTCATTACAATCAAGCTTATCAAGTCAAATTGATACAGCATTAGCTGATGGACTTGCAGATATTGATGCTGCGGTTGTAGAATTAAACGAAGCTGCTGCAGAAGCTGCTTCTGCTGAGGACGTTGCTGCAATTCAAGCAAGTGTTGATGCAAATGCTGAAGATTTAGAAGAGTTATTGGATGCGTCAGCAGTATTCACTGGTGATGTAACAATTAATTCTGTTGCAACACTTGATATCTTTAATGGTATGGGTGATGCTATCGCTATTGTAAACGGTAATGTTGACATTGACGCTACTGCGGATATGGATGCTGTAAAATTACAGGAAACAATTGATAATATTTTAACTACGGTTAAAGATTTTAGCTATGTAGCTACTACATCAACAGTTCCTGCAATGACTTTTAATAATCTTACAGGTACTGCTACTCTTACTCTCAAGCAAGCTGGTGGATATATTGCGCAGGGTCTTGTTTCTGCTCAAAATATTTATCTGTATGATGATTACAAAAGTAAAGTTGACAAAATCGACTTTAGAGCATTAACTTCTGTTCAGAAATTTTACACAGATACAACTGCTGATAAAATTGCTTTTAGTAAAGCAACTGAATTACACCTAACAGAATTGGTACGTTATCCTCCGTTAAATTTGACTATTGAAGTTGATGAAGGTGCAGCGTTCCCTAACAAGTTAGACGATGTTGATGCTGATGGTGACCAAAAAGATATTACTCTTGATATTACAGGTCCTGCTTCATTGACTTTCACAAACATTCTTGACGGAACAATTAAAGTTAAAGATGTAGCTACTGTTACAGTTAATGGTTTTAAAGGGCACGTAGAAATTCTTGACGGTGTAGAAACTTATACTTCAGACAAAGCGGTTACTTTAGATATTGATTCAGCTGATGATCTTGAAACTCTTACTGTTACAGGTGCTTTAGATCCTGATACAGCTACAGATAAGTCAGGTCCTGCTATTAAATTTGAAGACAACAATAGTATTACTACTGTAACTCTTTCAGGTAAAGTAGGTGCTGTTAATTTCCAAGGGAATGGTAACTTAGATACAGTAACAATTTCAGCTGAGGTTGATGGTGCTATTGAAATAGGTGCAGCTGATGCTGGAAACGGAAACTCTGACCTTGCAACTGTTACTCTTACAGGAGCAAAAGCAACAGCTGTTCACGTTATCCAAAACTTTGATTTGGAAACAGTTACAATAGACAATGCATTTATTGCGGGTTCTGCAGCTGGTGCTGTATTAGACGGAACTATCAAAGTAGTTGATAATACTTCTTTAACTAACTTAAATATAAGTTCTGATAAAGTAGAGAACCTTACAATTACTGGTAATGATGATTTAACTACTGTTGATTTCACAGGACTTGCTGCTGCAGGTGCAACTGGATCTCCAGAAGTTTACATCTATGATAATGACATTGAAGCTTCTTTCGAAGATGAAGATGATACTGCATCTACTAAAACAGGTGATGGTGAAGCAAACGACTTAGGAGATGTTACTTCTGAAAGTGGAATCTTAACTGCATATACTTATTTAGCTGCTGTTAAAGGTGATGCTGACTCTATAATGTCTGTACTTGTTGATTCAGTAAACTTTACAACTGAAGGAGATACTACTTCTGAAGTTTTATGGGATGCTGCTAAAGTGGCTAAAGATCAGAACACTAAATTGAGAATTGCTTATGTAGTTCCTAATACTGCTGATGCTGGTGATG
>QXZA01000018.1 GCA_009886625.1 Flavobacteriaceae bacterium | reverse complement strand
CGTATAAAGTATTTGATTGTCAGTGAGGAATTCACTAATATCTTAAGAAAAATATATGTTAAAAACACTTAATACAATATAATTTTAATGTTTTGTTTAAATACTATTTATGCATCCACATTTTCCCCAAACAACTCCCCCCTAAAACCACAACACAGGAATCTTATCTTAAGGTAATGGTATTAATGGATTATAGAGGATT
The DNA here is from genome assembly GCA_009886625.1 of Flavobacteriaceae bacterium. Classification (GTDB taxonomy): domain Bacteria; phylum Bacteroidota; class Bacteroidia; order Flavobacteriales; family Flavobacteriaceae; genus MS024-2A. The sequence continues at coordinate 162,733 of QXZA01000018.1, read as the reverse complement.
TGGGTTGGAGGCATTGGTGTAAAAGAAAAACATTTTACGTTTTCACTCAGATTAGTCAAATTTGATTTAATTTCATCACATGAAAAACTTCTCTATTCTTATAATCTTTATTAGTTGCTTTTTAACTGCGAATGAATCAATTGCACAAGCAGATAACAACGATACAAAATATACCTATAAAAGAGGTGATTATAATGGCATAGGAAAATGGTATATGGGAAGAGAGGTTGCCTACGTAATGGGATTTCAAGGAATTAATTGGTTAGAAAGATCAGAAAGAGAAATAGAAGAGGATGTTTCTACTTTAATTAAAAACATGGAAATTAAAACTGATGATACTATTGCAGATATTGGCGCAGGTTCTGGATATCATGTCTTTAGGATGGCTCCATTGGCTGAGAATGGTTTGGTTTATGCAGTCGATATTCAACCCGAAATGTTAGAGGCGATTGAGCTAAAAAAAAGATCAAAAAGAGTATCTAACGTTGAGACGGTTCTTGGATCTGAGAAAAGCATCAATTTACCCAAAAACTCCCTTGATAAAATTTTGCTTGTAGATGTCTACCATGAATTTAGTTATCCTGCTGAAATGGTTGGGTCTATTAAAAATGCTCTAAAATCTAATGGACAGTTGTTTTTAATTGAATACAGGGGTGAAGATTCATCCGTTCCAATTAAAAAAATTCATAAAATGACTGTAAAACAATCTATCAAAGAAATGGAAGCAGCTGGGTTTAGGTTAAAAGAAAACATCGATAATCTTCCTTGGCAACACTGCATGATTTTTGAAAAAAAACAATAAAGTTTATAACGTAAAGATTACATATCAAATACCATCCCCCTGTTTCAATAGAAAAACCGTTTCCTAAAACCCATACCCCTATTCTTGGATTAGGAGTGCCTGAGAAGTTTTAGCTTTAAATAATCATGAAACACGATGATTTGTTGCCAATATGTTGCCATTTGAAAAGAAAAAAATCCGCAACTTTATGTAAAACAATTAGTTACGGATTTATTGAGTACCTTGGGTGGGAATCGAACCCACACTCCCGAAAGAACTGGATTTTGAATCCAGCGCGTCTACCAGTTCCGCCACCAAGGCTAGCGGCAGCAAAAGTAGTGAAATATTTTTTCGTTTGAATTAAAAATTTGATTAATACTATCCATTATTTTATTTATAAATTTGAGGGTTTAAACAATCATATGGAAACTCCCGCAAAAATATTCTCTTGTACGCAAAGTACAGAACTTTCAAGCTTGATTGCAGAAAAATTTGGATCTGAAATGGGCAATGTAAACTTCTCACGTTACAGTGATGGAGAATTTCAACCCTCTTTTGAAGAGTCTGTTCGGGGGACTCGAGTATTTATTATTGGATCAACACATCCCACTTCTGAAAATCTAATGGAAATGCTCTTGATGTTAGATGCTGCTAAACGTGCTTCAGCTAGACATATCACAGCGGTGCTTCCATATTTTGGATGGGCACGACAAGATAGAAAGGATAAACCAAGAGTACCGATAGGGGCTAAACTTATTGCAAAATTATTGGAAACTGCGGGAGCAACACGAATCATTACAATGGACTTACATGCTGATCAAATACAAGGCTTTTTCGAAAAACCTGTTGATCATCTTTTTGCTTCTTCTATCTTCTTGCCTCACATAAAATCATTGGGCTTAGATAATTTAACAATTGCTTCTCCCGATATGGGTGGATCCAAGCGTGCATACGCCTATTCAAAATTCCTTAGCAGTGATGTAGTGATCTGTTACAAACAAAGAGAAAAAGCTAATATCATTTCTCATATGGAACTCATAGGGGACGTTAAAGGAAAAAATGTAATCCTAGTAGATGATATGGTAGATACTGCTGGAACACTGACCAAAGCTGCTGATTTAATGATGGAAAGAGGAGCAACTTCGGTAAGAGCAATTTGTACTCACGCTCTACTTTCTGGAAATGCATATGAAAAAATCGAAAGTTCGAAACTGGAAGAATTAATTGTTACAGATTCTATTCCTTCAAGAATTAGTCACCCTAAAGTAAAAGTGTTATCTTGTGCCCCATTATTCGCTGAAGTAATGAGCAATGTTCACTACAATCAGTCAATAAGTTCAAAATTTATAATGTAATCTTAATTTAAAAACTAATGAAATCTATTACCATTAACGGATCTAAAAGAGAAAGCGTAGGCAAGGTAGCTACCAAAGCGTTACGCAATGCTGGCAGAGTTCCTTGTGTTTTATATGGTGGAGGAGAACCTCTTCACTTTTCTGCACAAGAACTTGATTTCAGCAAACTTGTTTATACTCCTAACGCTCACACAGTAGTTATTAATTTGGAGGGAGAAAATATTGCAGCTATTTTGCAGGATATCCAATTCCACCCATTAACAGACAAAATCATTCATATTGATTTCTATCGTCTTTTTGATGACAAAGAAGTATCTATGAATATTCCTGTAAAAGTTGAAGGGGCAGCTCCTGGAGTGCTAAATAGCGGTGGAGTTTTAGTGCTTAACAAACGTAAATTACGTGTAAAAGCACTTCCTAAAAATCTTCCAGACGTTATAGTTGCTAATATTTCTAACCTTAAATTAGGAAATAAATTATACACAGCAGAGCTTCAAACAGAAGACTTTATAATAGTTCACCCTGACAATACGGTTGTTTGTCAAGTAAGAACTTCTAGAGCCTCAATTATAGAAGAAGAAGAAGAAGAAGAAACAGAAGAAGCGACTGAAGCAGGAGGAGATGCTCCAGCGGAAGCGCCTGCAGAAAGTTAATTTCTACTTTTTGACCCAAAAGATAAAAGCATGTGACCTCAAAACCACATGCTTTTTTTATTTTAGACCTCATGTTTTCATTTAAACGATTTTTCTCAAAAAAAACTCCTGTACTAGCTATGAAAAAAATTTTAATTGTAGGCTTAGGTAATATAGGTGACAAATACGAAAACACACGTCACAATGTGGGTTTCAATATTTTAAATCGATTAGCAGAAAAAAATGATTGTCTTTGGGAGTCAAAAAAATTAGCTGATTATAGCCTTTTAAAGAAAAAAGGAAGACAGTTTATTCTAATTAAGCCCACCACATTTATGAATAGAAGTGGCAAGGCTGTTCGATACTGGGCCCTTCAAGAAAAAATTCCTTTAGAAAATATTCTTATTTTGACTGATGAAATCCATCTTCCCTTTGGAACTATTCGATTGAAAGGAAAGGGAAGCCCAGCTGGTCACAATGGACTAAAAGACATTGAAAGTCAACTTAACACTCCAAACTATGCTCGATTACGTTTTGGTATTGGACAAGAGCAAAAAGCATTTGATCAAGTCAAATTTGTTTTGGATCGTTGGGATGCTTCAGAAGAAAAGTTATTGCACGATCGCATAGAACAATGTACAGAAGCAATTTTATCTTTTGGTTTAGAGGGATTGTCAACGGCAATGAATCGTTATAACGGAAAGTAGATTTAAACTCTAAAGTGTTCGGAACTGAAATATTTCAGAATAAGACTGGTTGCCCTCACTATCCATAGTAACAACTTGCCAAAAGTAAATTGTATCGGAGTTCAATTCTAAACTACTCTGAGAGGTTCCAATTCCATCTCGCTCTTTGATCAATTCAATTTCGGTAAGACCCATATATAAATCATAAGAAATAATATCGTCATCTAAATCAACTCCCTTCCACTTAAATGTGAAAGTGTTTGCACCACTCAGACTAACTTCTTCTTCATCAAGTGGCTCCAATAAAATAGCAGGAAAAGGAAGATGACTTGCCTCAGGATTACCCTCTAAATAGAATTGCCATACAGTACTTTTTCCAGTGACGTCTGTTAAAAGTGATTTAGACACAACATACCATTGGTAAGGAGCTCCACTTGGAAGTGTAATTGATTCTGTCAAAATAGTAGTCTCCATGGTCGTTGGTTCTCTTGACAATGAATTTTCAACAACCAGTTCATAGCTTTCTGCATTCAATGCTGCTGTCCACTGAAAACGTACTTGTCTCTCAAAATCGTTAACTCGAGTTGCCGTATTACATGCGTTTAAGTTAGATGGCGCAAGAAGAACAACAGGCTGAGGTACTGGAATAGGATCAGGGCCACATCCCAAAATTAAAAAGGAAATAAACACTAAAAGCCTCTTCATTTCTTTAATATTTTTAAGGTTTCTGAATAGGTGTCATAATCAATTCTTAGCAGATACCATCCTTGTTTAAAGCGATTCATCGGAACTAATACTATCTCATTTTCTCCTGCTGTATGCACTCTCTCCCAAATCATCTCTCCTGTCACAGTATAGAGTCTAAGATTGGCTTTGCGATTTTCTGGTAAAAGAAGAGTTGCTTCATTCGCAACAGGATTAGGGAAAATTTGTGCCGTATCCCCTAAATGGATCCATTCCTCAAAAACCCCTTGACATAAAAGATCTGAAATTACTTTTACAAAATTAGTGTTTTGGGTCAATTCTATTTGAATTTTTTCTCCACTTGTATATGTCTTTGTTTGCCCATTAATGATAACATTAAATTGTTTTGCTCCAGAAATATCTAAATCTAACACAGATGAAGATGGATCCAGTATAGCGCTTACCTCAAGTAAGGGAGGTGATGAAATTTGAGTTTCAAAACAATATTCAAAATCTGGAAAGGAGTCCGTTCGAACACAGATACTATAATTTCCTGCTGCTAGATTTCCAAGGATTTTCCCTTGGGGTGTAAAAATGAGTTCTCTTTGAAAACCATTAGGACCAATTATTGAGGCAGTATACACATATTCAGCCCTTGCATCAAAGGTCAAAACTCCATTTTCATTTTCAGGACAACTTGTATTCCTTTTTGCAATACTGATGTTTTGAGAAGAAAAAATATCACACACATCTCCAATTCCATTTTCATCAATATCAGCTTGATTTTCATTGGTCATAAAAGGGCAATTGTCGTATTCATCCACAACGGAGTCATTATCGCTATTGGCCATTGGAACTCCCAGAACACATAACTCCAAAGTGAAATCAAGCAGTCTTCCTGAATCTTCCTGAAACCGGTCTTCCACAATAAGCTGCCACCTACCTCTAGACGAAGTTCCGTAGAGCGAACTAATATCCTGAAGAGGTTTAAATGAGCCTGTAAAAGGGGCTTCTGCTTCAAAAATATTAACAGTAGCTTCTTGATCAAAGAAGGTTTGGGTGTAGTTATTATCCGATTCCCCTATTTCACTGCTCAACAAATAGAGCGACCCATCAGGAGACTCAAGGTATAAAACTAAATCCCCGACCCAGGTATGTTCAATATCTACCAAAACATCGAGATCTAATATAGGTAAATCGTAACTTATCTCTAAAGAAGCGGCGGTCACCCCTACCTGACTGTCTGTTGCATCATTCAATGTTTTTGGAAGCGCTATTGAAGTAGTGTCCATACAAGAAACCTCACTAGTATTAAAAGAGAAAACCTCAGAAAATGGAGCTTCGCTACAACCGTTTTGACCCTGAACTCTCCAATAATACCTCGTATTGGGTAAAAGATTTTGTAATAAAAACTGATTTTTAGTCAAAAGCGTATCTTTTACAAATGAATTGAAATTTTCATTCAAAGCGACTTGTAATCGGGAACTGTCCACATTAGCATCAATTTCCCAATCAAATTGTAAATTTGTACTTTGATCAATCGCTTGATTAATTGGATTACTTAATACCGTAGAATCTATATTTTGATTCCGTTGCTTCAACAAAAAAAGAAAGGGTTCTGTTTTGTTTGCCAGTTGAGCACCAAAAAACAAACTTAAGTCTGACGGAGCGATACCACTAAGTCCCCTCAATATAAAATATCCTGAATTATCTGAAGCTGAATAGCTGGATTTTGAAAATTGAACTTGTACTCCAGAAGGTAAACTTTCAATTTGTGGTATAAATGATTGAATAAAACCGTTTTTCCTTTCAATAGTAAAATCAAATCTAACAGAATCACTCGTACAGTTTTCTTGAAGGTAAGCATCAAATTGAATAACAATATCACGGGATTCAATTGAAAAATCTGTTTGATTTATAGCGAAAAAAATACCCTCTACCGCTTTAATCTTTATCCTTCCTTGAGATGTATTTATATCATTTGGAATGAGTACTTCAGCTGTGCCTGAGTTGGGTAAGTTACTTCCTAAAGTCTCAGTAAAAGTCAAGCCCCCATCAGTTGATAATAAAATCATTACCTCAGTCGTATTGATTGGAGCTTGATCAGTATTCGCAACATTCCAATAAATTTTTTCTCTTCCACCTCCCTTTAAAACAATGCCCTCTTCATTTAGCGAAGTAACTTCAAAGGGGCCTGAAGCAGCATCAACGGTTACAGTTACTCGATCTTGAGCAAGCTGAATCGAATTCTCAAAAGGTTTTCTGACGGTTAGTCCCCACTCCATGGTCCTTGCTACAAGCGGAACCGTTTCCCATGCGTCATCAACTCCAGGATTTTCTTGAGTCAAGCTGTTTGTTATTAAACGTTCTTGATTGGGGATCATCCTATAGGAATCTAGAGAAGGAGGAAGAGATCGCGCCATAGATCCAGTCGCGTTATACGGTCCAAAATTATCGGAAGTGATCTGACCACTATCTAATTGCTCCCAGCAATACGTTGTACCCATTTGGCTTTCAAGCTGTTGCGCTTTCAATTCATAAGGGGTCCCTATGGGAATATAGTAATCATCACCCGCATTTGTATTAAAAACAGGTGCATCAATCGTTTCATTTTGCGCACAAGTTGTGGTGGCAACCACATCTGAGATATTTTGAATACTATGGTAATGAAAATAAGGGTCTCCATGAAGCTGAATATCATCTTCTCCTGTTATCCCTGCATACCCCATTATTGTAGAACCACTTCCAGGCTCGGCATTAAAACCAGTTCCTTCAGCATCAAATGAAAAAGAATGAAAGGCACCAAATTGGTGACCAATTTCATGACCTGCATAATCTAAATCAAAATAATCATTGCGATACTCTCCCCCAAAAACATCACGAAAAGGATGAGATGAAAATCCTTTCCCTTTTTTGCCTGATTGGCAAACACAACCTATACACCCTGCATCTCCATTCGGTTGACCGTAATCAAACAAATGTCCTACATCATATGCTTCATCCCCTATAACTTCATCCAATGTTGACTGTAATTCACTTGCAAAATTACCTGTAAAAGGATCTGTCTCTGCATCTTCATACAATAAGCGTTCATCAGAAACTAGCTCTAACCTAACTTTTACTTCATCTTCAAACACACTACTAATCCTGTTTAAAGAACTGACTAGGGCGCCAAAGGTATCTTCCACATTGGTGCCATTTGAATCATCATTATCTCCCCAAAAGCTGGTATACTCTGCTGTAGTTGCAATGGCAATTCGGAAGGTTTTAATACTGTTATTACTAAGTTTTGATTTTGAATCTAAAGTTTTCACTTTGCTTTTTAATTCAACAACATCTTGTGTTTTGCAAGACAGAGAAAGTGTCTCATCCGTTTTTGATTTCAAATAAGTGAAATGTAAGTTTTTTTGGCCCTTCTGGGTTTGAATAAAAAAATCTGGCCCGTCAACTAATTTCAACCATGCGTTGATTCCATTGGGATGTGTACTCAATCTTACACGGACATTGGGCCGGCTTCTACTTCTTCCTTCGTAGGTGTTTATATTTGGAAAGCGCTCTGAAAGTGCTTTAGACAACAAGCCTACTTTTCTGATTGAAAAAGTTTCCATTTGGCCTTTTTCATTAGGTAATATCATCAGCTGTTGCTCTTCACCTGAAATATTTGCTTTTTGAGTGGATTGAATAGAACCTGTGTTTAATACATAATAGGCTTTTCCTAACGGTTGTGAAGACAAAACGTTTCCTCCTGGAGCTTGAACTTGAGTCCATACCTCTTGTGCATTTACTCTTACTATCAATAAAAAAAGAATTAACAGAAGCCAGTTGGGGTTTGTTTTCCAGGAAAAAGAAAAATTTTTCAAATAATCTGAAGGTTGATTTAATGAATTTTTATTATAAGCTGCTGACACGTTAAAAATAAGGAAACAAATTAGTCTATCTATGATATTGGCTTATTTTTGTTACTTCAATCAATTTTTTTTCTCAAAAGAATGCAAGTCGTTAATGACATCAAAAACTATCGAGCAAACAAAAAATCCATTTTAACCATTGGCACTTTTGATGGTATTCATGTTGGGCATCAAAAAATAATCAAAACACTTGTAGCAAAAGCAAAAGAAGAAAATTTACTTGCTAATGTGTTGACGTTTTTTCCTCATCCCAGGATGGTGCTACAAAAAGAATCTCAAATTAAATTGATTGATACTCTCAAGGAACGTGAAAATTTTTTGAGAGAATTGGGGATTGACAATCTTATCATTCATCCATTTTCAATTGCTTTTTCAACACTAACAGCATTAGAGTTTACACAAGATATTCTAGTCAATCAACTCAATATTACCTCTTTATTCATCGGTTATGACCATCGTTTTGGAAAAAATAGAGAAGCAACCGTTGAGGATTTAAAACATTATGGTGAGCAGTTTAATTTCAAGGTTAGCGTAATCAATGCACAAGAAATTGAATCCATTGCAGTAAGTTCAACAAAAATACGAACAGCAATTCAAGCTGGTGATTTTATCAAAGTAGAACGGTACCTAGGCCGACCTTTTCAATTAACAGGTAAAGTAACCAAAGGAGAAGGTATTGGCAGAACATTAGCATTTCCTACTGCTAATCTCACTATTGATTCTCTCTATAAAATCATTCCACCTCAAGGGGTTTATCTGGTTTCATTAGAGATTAATAGGGTCTCTCATTTCGGGATGATGAATATTGGCACAAGACCTACTTTAAACGGGAATCATCAAAGTATTGAGGTTCATGTTTTTGATTTTAACCATGATTTATATGGTAAAATAATTACCGTTTCCCTTTTAGAAAAAATAAGAGACGAACAGAAATTTGATTCATTAGAGGCGCTAAAAACACAATTAATAAAAGATGAAGAAATTTGTAAAAGAACCCTGAACGTAAAAGGGTTGATCTAAAATTACTTTATTTTTACACAAAATAATCTCCATGCTTGCACTTCAATTTTTAAGAGAAAACAAAGAAGCCATTTTAAAAGGCTTAGAAAAAAGAAATTTCAAACAACCTGAATTAATTGATACGATTATAGAGTTGGATCAAGAAAGACGAAGTCAACAAGCTACTTTAGATCAACAATTGGCCAGAGCAAACCAATTGGCAAAAGAAATCGGTAGCCTTTTTAAAAATGGAGAAGCAGAAAAAGCAACTGTCTTAAAAGAAGAAACGGCAACACTCAAATCACAAACTAAAGCGCTTCAAGAACAATTACAAGAAACTTCAAATGCGCTTTTTGAATTCCGAATACAGATTCCTAATGTCCCTCACGAAAGTGTTCCTACGGGAACTGTAGAAGAGGATAATGAGGAGATTTTTAAATCGGGATCAATCCCACAACTTGATGAAAATGCACTCCCTCATTGGGAATTAGCAAGCAAATATGATCTTATAGATTTTGAATTGGGAAGTAAGATTACTGGGGCTGGTTTTCCTGTCTATAAAGGAAAAGGCGCGCGTTTACAACGTGGATTGATCAACTATTTCCTCGACCAAAATACTGCTGCTGGATATAAGGAAATGCAAGTACCTCATCTAGTAAATGAAGCTTCTGGTTTTGGAACAGGTCAGCTTCCCGACAAAGAAGGCCAAATGTATCACGTACAGAATGACGATCTCTATCTAATTCCCACGGCAGAGGTTCCCCTTACCAATCTTTATCGCAATACCCTTCTTGAAGCCTCCGAACTCCCAATTTGCATGACAGGATACACTCCTTGTTTCCGAAGAGAAGCTGGAAGTTATGGCGCTCATGTTAGAGGGTTAAATAGACTTCACCAATTTGATAAAGTTGAGATCGTTCGTATTGAAGAACCTCAAAATGCAATGCAGGCTTTAGATCATATGGTAGAACATATAAAATCAATATTAAACGCATTGGAACTCCCTTATCGAATCTTAAGATTGTGTGGTGGAGATATCGGTTTTACCTCTGCACTTACTTATGATTTTGAGATTTATTCTACAGCCCAAGAACGTTGGCTAGAAATTAGCTCGGTTTCTACTTTTAATAGTTTCCAAGCTGAGCGTCTTCAATTAAGATACAAAGATAAAACAGGAAAAAAACAAAATGTACACACACTCAACGGAAGTTCGCTAGCACTACCAAGAGTAGTTGCTGGTTTATTAGAAAACTGTCAGACACCAGAGGGAATTATAATTCCAAAAGCATTGGTATCCTATACTGGCTTTGATCGAATCGACTAATGATTATTTTTAATATTACTTCGCAAGTAGCTCCAGAGGTACAAGAAAACTGGTTAGAATGGATGCAAACATATTATATCCCAAAGGTATTATCAATCGGTCTTTTTGAAGATATCACCATTTTAAAAGTAAGTATGGACCAACCCATGGATCCTACTTTTGCTACACAATACAAAACCACTTCAAAAGAAATACTTCAACGTTATTTAAACACAGAAGGCCCACATCATAAAAAGGAGATGCAAGATAAATTTGGTGAGCAGGTTTTATCTTTTGAAACCCATTTGGAATTAATAAGCAAGCAATCATGAAACCGGTACGTGCAAAAAAGAAATTAGGGCAACATTTTTTGACAGATCTCAAGATTGCACAAAAAATTGCCGACACCCTAAATTTTAAAAACTACACCAAAGTTCTAGAAATTGGGCCTGGAATGGGAGTTCTTACGCAGTTCTTAGTTCCTAAAACAAAAAATCTTTATCTGATAGAAATCGATAATGAGTCTGTTGAATATCTAAAAAAAAACTACACTCAGCTTGAAACCAATTTAATAGAAGGGGATTTTTTAAAAATAAATATAGAAGAGCTATTGGGAAATGATTCTTTTGCAGTCATTGGAAATTTTCCATACAATATTTCAACACAGATTGTTTTTAAAACCCTAGCGCATCGGGATAAAATTCCCTTTTTTACTGGAATGTTTCAAAAAGAAGTTGCAGAACGTATATGTGAACCTCCTGGATCAAAAAAGTACGGTATCCTGTCTGTTCTAACACAAATATTTTATGATACCTCTTACCTCTTTACTGTTCCTCCAGGAGTGTTTAATCCTCCACCAAAAGTAGATTCAGCAGTAATGCAAATGGTTCGTAAAGAGAATTTTATTTTAGATTGTGATGAGGCATTGCTCTTTAAGGTTGTAAAACTAAGCTTTCAACAGCGTAGAAAAACATTACGTAACAGTTTAAAAACAATGAATCTTCCTGATAATTTAAGAGAAGATGCTATCTTTGACTTGAGGCCAGAGAAGCTCTCTGGTGATGACTTTATCCAACTCACAAAAAGAATTGGCAATGGGAACTTTTCAAATTGATACGCCCCTTTTAGAGAACATTAAATCCTTAATTGAACAAGGGAAAAATGACGCTTTAAAGAGAAAATTAAATTCCATCCATTATGCCGATATCGCTGAAATCATAGAGTTACTTTCTATTGACGAGGCCACCTACATCATTAAACTTTTAGAAAGTGAAACAACTGCTGATGCTCTTGCAGAAGTAGACCCTGACACAAGGGAACGCATCTTAGAAAATCTTTCTGCTAAAGAGATTGCTAAAGAGGTTGCAGAACTTGATTCCGACGATGCGACCGATATTATTCTCGAATTGCCTGAGTCAAGACAAGAAAAGGTCATGTCGCAGATTGAGGATGATGAACAAGTTAAAGACATCCGCGAACTTCTAAAATACAACGAAAATACCGCAGGAGGTCTTATGGCAAAAGAGCTTGTCAAAGTAAAAGAAGATCTTAGTGTCTTAAAATGTCTCAGTGAAATGCGGGCGCAAGCTGAAAATGTAACACGTGTTCATTCCATCTATGTTGTAGATCAAAAAAATACCCTTAAAGGAAGGTTGTCACTGAAAGATTTAATCACCGCTAACTCTAAAGACAAGGTTAAAGATGTTTATATCCCCAATGTTGATTTTGTTACAGTAGATCAAGAAAATGAAGAAGTAGCCAAAATTATGTCCAAATATGATTTAGAAGCTATTCCAGTGGTAAACAACAATAAAGAATTAGTCGGTCGAATTACCATTGATGACATAGTAGATGTAATCAAAGAAGAAGCTGATAAAGACTACCAACTTGCCGCAGGTATTTCCAATGATGTTGAAGCAGATGATACGATCTACGAACTGGTAAAAGCGAGACTCCCTTGGTTGTTTCTTGGTTTATTAGGTGGACTAGGGAGTGTTTTTATCCTTCAAGATTTCGAATCCGTAATGGAGCAGCCCAGATTACGTAATTTATTTTTCTATACCCCATTGATTGCTGCCATGGCAGGAAATGTTGGTGTTCAATCCTCTGCAATTATTGTTCAAGGGCTTGCAAACGACACTGTAAAGGGCTCCCCTTTTAAAAGATTAGTCAAGGAAATTGGACTAAGTTTAATAAACGGTTTTGCACTTGCCCTGGTCATTATTGTTTTTGGTGCTATTATCAATCAAGAATTATTGGTTAGTGTTACCATTGCTGGCTCTATGATGCTTGTTATTGTTGTTGCTGCATTGATTGGAACTTTCATCCCAATTATATTGGATAAAAAAGGGATTGATCCCGCTATTGCCACCGGACCTTTTATTACCACAGCTAATGACATTTTTGGGATTTTTCTGTTTTTTTACATTGCAAAACTAGTGTTAGCTTTTTAAATGAATCCATCCAAAGTTTTACATGTAGATGAAAATCATCCTTTACTTTTAAATGGATTAGAAGATTTGGGCTATCAAAATGTGTTAGCCTATAAAACACCTTTGGAAGAGATTTTAAATGAAATTATTCAGTACGAAGGAATGGTCATTCGAAGTCGTTTTCCAATTGACAAAGAATTTATTGACAGAGCAAAAAACTTGCGATTCATCGCACGTGTAGGTGCTGGTCTAGAAAATATAGATTTGAAATATGCTCAATCAAAGAATATTCATTTGATTGCAGCACCCGAGGGAAACAGAAATGCAGTTGGAGAACATTCATTAGGCCTTTTACTAGGACTGATGAATAAACTTCGGTTAGGGCATAAAAGTATTCAAGAAGGTAAGTGGCTTAGAGAGACTCACCGCGGATATGAACTTGAAAACAAAACTGTAGGTATTATTGGATATGGAAATACTGGGAAAAATTTTGCTCAAAAATTAAAAGGTTTCAGTGTTCGTGTTCTTTGTCATGACATCTTACCGAATAAAGGAGATGATAACGCAACCCAAGTAGATCTTAAAACACTCATGAAAGAAGCTCAGGTATTGAGTTTACATATTCCACAAAGCACCCTCACTGAAGGAATGATTAACCAAAATTTTATTTCTGAAATGAAGCATCCATTTTGGTTTCTCAATACAGCAAGAGGGAAAGCCGTAAATACAAACGACTTAGTTAATGGACTTAAGTCAGGTAAAATTCTAGGGGCTGGCTTAGATGTTTTGGAATACGAATCAGTATCATTTCATTCAATATTTAATGCCAAAAACCGTCCTGAAGCTCTTACTTTCTTACTTTCAGCTAATAATGTTTTACTCAGCCCTCATGTAGGGGGATGGACTATTGAAAGTCATCAAAAACTTGCTCAAACTATTTTAGACAAAATTAAAATCTTATGAAAACAACTAAAAACGTACTAGTCCTCTGTACAGGAAATTCATGTAGAAGCCAAATTGCACATGGGTGGCTATCCTATTTCACCGGAGGTACTGTCAATATATATTCTGCAGGAATAGAAACGCATGGAGTGAATCCTAAAGCCATTTCTACCATGGCTGAAGAAGGAATTGATTTAAGCAATCACACCTCAAATCTAGTGGATGAATATAAAGATATTGACTTTGATTTTATTCTTACTGTTTGTGATCATGCGGCCGAAAATTGTCCTGTTATACCCTCAAAAAATGCAATAACTATTCACCACAACTTTACTGATCCTTCAAAATTAAAAGGAACTGAAGATGAAGTGAAAGTTGCCTTTAGAAGTACACGAGAAGAAATCAAATTGTATTGTAAAGACTTTACTAAGTCAAATTTAACAGGCTAATTAAACACTAATTACAAATTGAGCGGTTTCACTAGTTCGTTGTTCTAACAAAACTTGCTTGCCTTTCTGATTGATAAACTGAGAAGCCTTGGTATCGAAATGTCGAATGGTAAATAAATCTACCCCTTCTGTAACATCTACATTAAATCTTGAACGGAGTACCAGAATAAGCTCTTCTAGACGCTTGTATTTATTATTTACACAAACTGAAAAACTAATCGCAGAGTTTTGAATCAACTCAACAGGCATTTGATATTCATGGAGTAATCCAAAAATATAGCTGATATTCTCTTCCACAATAAAAGAAAAATCAATAGAGGACAATCGTATCAAAACCTGATCTTTTTTTACAATATAACAAGGTATGTGTGGATCTAAAGTTTTTCCTTTAGAAACAGAGGTACCAGACTCTAGTGGATTTTCAAACGATTTTACAAAAAGTGGTATTTCTTTACGCTGTAATGGTTGCAAGGTTTTCGGATGAATTACGGATGCTCCATAAAAAGCCAACTCAATAGCCTCTCGATAAGAAATTTGATGAAGTAATCGAGTGTTTTGAAACTCTCTTGGATCCCCATTTAACACCCCAGGTACATCTTTCCATATCGTGACTGACTCTGCATTTAAAGCATAACCAAAAATTGCAGCGCTATAGTCCGAACCTTCACGTCCTAAAGTAGTTGTGAAGTTGTTTGAATCACTTCCAATAAAGCCTTGTGTGATTACTAAAGAAGCCGATCCAATTTGCGATTGAATATTGGATTGAGTTAGTTCCCAGTTCAAATTTGCTGCTCGGTAATAATCATCTGTCTTAATACAATTTCGGGCATCTAACCAAAAACTATCAAGCCCTTGATTGAGTAAAAAATAGTGAATGATATTTGTAGACAATAGCTCTCCAAAACTGACTACTTGATCATAAACAAAACTATAATCAGGTGATTTGTTCGATTTTAAAAAAGTATGTAATTCCGCAAAAAGTTCATGAACGACAGCCACAACTTCTGCTTTCTGTTCTTGAAACAAATCATTTATAATTTGAAGATGATACTCTTTTAATGGCAAAAGAGCTGCTGGAGTTTTCGTCTTGTCTTGAAAATATTGTTCGATGATTTCTTCTAAGGCATTCGTACTCTTTCCCATAGCAGAAACGACCACTAAAGTGTCTTTGTAGCCTACTTTCTCCAATACACTCACTAGGTTTTTAACACCTGCTGCGTCCATGACTGAGGCTCCCCCAAACTTAAATATTTTCATTATTTACTTTTTGCTAAATAGTTTTTCATTGACTTTGCATCCATCTGTACAGTATTCCAATCTTGTAAGACGTTTGCACCGCTATTTTTATAAAATTGAACCGCTGGAGCATTCCAGTCCAAAACATTCCATTCGATTCTTTGAACTCCTGCATCATAAGCATGACGTATAAAAGCGGTGTACAACTGAGTCCCAAAACCTTTTCCTTTAAACTTTTCTGAAACAATAAGGTCTTCTAAATGAAAAGTAGGACCCGTCCAAGTAGAAAATCTAGGATAAAACAAAGCCATTCCAATCACAACATTATTGAACTCAGCAACCAAACATTCAAATAAGGGTGTAGTTCCAAAACCGTATTTTTCAATATCGGATTGCGATAATTTTACACTTTCAGGTTCTTTTTCATAAAGGGCTAATTCTTTTATTAATGTGAAAATAGCTGGACTATCTGAAACTATAGCAGGTCGAATAATTGATTTCATTCTTTCTTATTTCAATGCAAAAGTAGGGTATGTAATTCGGATCACCGAATCTTGCGATAAATATCACATTTTAAAAGAATAGTGTTAAATATTATCGCTTTTGAAGCCATGCAGTGACCGTATCAAAAAAGAAAATCGGATTTTCAGCATGCAACCAATGTCCTGCATTGGGAACAGTAACTTGCTCAGCCTTGGGAAAATGATGTTTAATGAGGTGGGTGTCATTTTCTAAAATATAATCTGACTTCTCGCCTTTAATAAACAAACATTGGTGCTGGGAATTATCCTCTGGCAAGAGTCCCTCTCCAATTTTATCATTTGTGTTTTTTAATACATCAATATTCAAACGAAGGCCTAACTTTCCTTGAGATACCCAATGTAAATTTTTCAATAAAAACATACGTGTTCCCGCATCTTCTACATAAGATGCTAAAGCTTGATCTGCATCTGAACGGGTTTTAATTTGATTAAAATCAAGATGACTGAGTCCATTTAAAATTTGTTGATGGTGTGGGTTATAGGTTTTCGGTGCTATATCTGCAACCACAAAAGCATGAACATATTCAGGGAAACGACATGCCAAATGCATTACTGTTTTACCTCCCATTGAGTGTCCTAAAATCAAGACTTTCTCTAACTGTTGATGTTTGCAATAGGCAACTACATCCTGGGCTAGAATCAAATAATTAAAATCCCTACTCCAAAAACTTCTTCCATGATTTCGTTGATCAATTAGATGAACTCTGTATCCAAGTGATACCCATTGTTTGGCGTGGGTTTTCCAATTATTTCCCATTCCCAAGAAACCATGAAGAATTAACAAATCCTTTCCTTTATCACCAATTATATTGCTATGTAGAATACTCAAGAAGACAAACGTTGAAGGTACATAGGAATTACATTTTCGAAGCCCAAATAAAGACTTTCACAAATTAGAGCATGACCAATAGACACTTCCAGAAGACCAGGTATATTTTTTGCAAAAAAAGCAAGGTTATCCAAACTCAAATCATGACCTGCATTAATTCCTATTCCAAGCGCATTGGCTTTAACTGCTGCTGCAACATAAGGAGCAATTGCTTTTTGAGGATCTTTATGATATTCTTTAGCATAGGATTCGGTATACAGTTCAATTCGGTCTGTACCAGTGGACATAGCGTCTTCAATCATCTCAACAACTGGATCTACAAAGATAGAAGTACGAATTCCAGCTTCTTTAAACGCACTAATTATTGATGTTAAATATTCCTTATTTTTAAGTGTATCCCAACCTGCATTTGAAGTTAACACATCATTGGCGTCGGGAACTAAGGTAACTTGATCAGGTTTAATTTTGAGAACCATCTCAATAAATTCAGGAATTGGATTCCCCTCTATATTAAACTCCGTAGTGACTACATCAGGGAGTGCATAAGCATCATCATAACGAATATGACGCTGGTCTGGACGTGGATGGATGGTGATTCCCTGTGCTCCAAAGCGTTGTAAATCTTTAGTAACCTCCAATAAATTAGGGACGTTTCCTCCACGTGCATTGCGTAAGGTTGCCACCTTATTAATATTTACACTAAGTGAGGTCATTGTTTTTTTTGTAAAAATAAGTGCTTCATCGAGGACTTAGAAATAAAATACGGTTTATTTGTTGGCTTTAAGCATTTTTAACACTTAGCAACTTGATTCCGTCTACTTTTGTACCTTTACCACAAGCAAATCAGTTATGAACATAGCGATCTATAGTGCCTTTTTTTCTTCGGAAACGCTTATCTATATCAATACGGTAATTGAATATCTGGAAACACATGATCACAATATTTTATTGGTTGATCGATTGAAGAAACATTTGGGTACTAAACAAAATCAATATTCATATTTCAGTGATGATGAAATCCTAGACCCTAGTGTAGATTTTCTTTTTTCAATTGGAGGAGACGGAACCTTGTTGCGATCCATAACCGTTGTTCGCAATTCTAAAATTCCAATTTTTGGGATCAATACTGGTCGGCTTGGCTTTTTAACTTCACTTCATCGAGATGCTTTAGAGGAAGGTTTAGATGCTTTCTTTAAAGAAAAGTACACTTTCATAGAACGTTCTTTACTTAAAGTGAACACAAAAAACCCTGTGTCTGCTTTAGAAGAAATTGGATTTGCACTTAATGAAGTAACTATAAACAGAAAAAATACGACCTCCATGCTCAGCATAAATGCTGAATTGGACGGAAAATACCTCACAACTTATTGGGCCGATGGGCTCATTGTTTCAACACCAACAGGTTCAACAGGATATTCTTTGAGCAGTGGCGGACCTATAGTCTCTCCAAATTCTTCATGTTGGATTTTAAATCCAATTGCTCCCCATAACATTAACATTCGTCCATTGATCATTCCAGATTCCACAGAAATTAGAATCTCTGTTACCGGAAGAGATAAAACACATCTACTCTCCTTAGATTCGAGAATTCTAACCCTTGAAAACGGCAATGATATTTATTTAAAAAAAGCCTCTTTTTCAATTCAAACAGTTCAACTTGAGGGAGCTTTCTTTTTTGAGACATTGCGAGAAAAACTTTTTTGGGGGCAAGACACGCGAAACACACAATAAAAAAGGGCTTTTAGGGTTTATATATTGCAAGTAATTCTTGTGTATAAACTTTCATGATCAAGCTCAAAATACACAAATTAGTCTTTACCCTTTTCGCCTACTTTAATTTGGTGACTATATCTGCTCAATTTCATGAAGTTGGTGCTTTTATTGGAGCTAGCAATTACATAGGAGATATTGGTACGGATAAGTATATTGACCCAAATTCCCCAGCATTTGGTATCGTTTATAAATGGAACGCTACAGACCGTTTCTCTTTGCGGGCTGGATTTTCTACTACAAAATTAAAAGAAAACGAATATGGAAACAGCGATATTAACCGTTTTAGTCGCTCCTTGAAGTTAGAAAACAGCATACAAGAAGCGATGGCAGGAATTGAAATTAATTTTTTTGAATTTAATCTCCACAATGAAACCTTGAGTTTTACGCCCTATGTGTTTTATGGCATCAGTTATTTTAGGTATAATCAATTTTACCTTACCCCCAATGGCCCTTTTGATCCGCCAACCTACAACAACTATGGGAAGGATGAAAAAATTGCATTTCCATTAATTCTAGGTTTTAAAGTAAATCCTAACCCATTATTTGTCCTCGCATTTGAAATGGGAGCGCGCTATACCCTTACTGATAATTTAGACGGAAGCAATCCCGAAAACGAATTCGCAGATAATCCTACATATAAATTTGGAAATATTATGAATAATGACTGGTATATTTTTACGGGTTTGACAATTTCATTTACCTTTGGCGATCTTCCATGTTATTGTAAAGAATAAATGAGAAAATTACCGGAACATGTCGCTATCATAATGGACGGAAATGGCCGTTGGGCCAACCAAAGAGGCAAACAGCGTATATTAGGACACAAAAAAGGCGCTTCTGCGGTGAGAGAAGTAATTGAAGAGGCTGCACGTCAGAAAATTAAATTCTTAACTCTTTTTACTTTTTCAACTGAAAACTGGAGTCGTCCAGAAGACGAAGTGGGTGTTTTAATGCGTTTACTCTTGAGTTCATTAAAAAAAGAGTTTAATCGATTGATCAAAAACAATATTAAACTAAAATCCATAGGAGATCTTGATCGACTTCCTTCTGCTGTGAGAGAAGAATTAAATTATGTGGTTGACAAAACAAAAAACAATACTGGGTTAACACTCACTTTGGCCCTGAACTATGGGGCTAAGGAAGAGCTCACTCAAGCAATGAAGACTATAGCTAATAAAGTTAAAAATAGTATAATTTCTATTGAAAAAGTTGACCAGTCCACGATTAATGAGCATCTTTACTCCCATTATTTACCCCCTGTAGATTTGTTAATTCGTACAAGTGGAGAGGAAAGAATAAGTAATTTTTTATTATGGCATATAGCCTACGCTGAATTATACTTTACAAAAATATTATGGCCAGATTTTTCGAAAGAAGATCTAAATGAAGCATTAACAAACTACGGTAAAAGAGAACGACGATTTGGAAAAACGAGCGAACAACTCACAACATAAAATGAGATACAAGTTTTTATTAGTAGGGTTATTTCTCATCATAGGAGGATATACACAAGCACAAACCGAAAACTTTAAAAAGGGAAGGACTTATGTTCTAGACTCTATCATCGTTTCTGGCCTCAAAACATATAACTCACAAACTGTAATCTCTTACAGTGGTTTACGAAAAGGACAAAAAATTGCCTTACCTGGAGAGGAAATAAGTGGTGTTATCAACAAATTATGGGGATTAGAATTATTTAGTGATATCAACTTTTATGTTACAAATTTAGCTGGAAAAAAGATCACGGTAGAAATTGAGATTGAAGAACTCCCTACACTTTCAGATGTTAAAATTAAAGGAATCAAAAAGGGACGTACAGAAAGTATAATTTCTGATACTGAACTGACTGTAGGTAAAAAACTTTCTGAAAGCTTTTTAACAAACACTCAAAATTATATTGAAAATAAATACAAAAAAGAAGGTTTTCTAAACACTAAAGTTGTTCTCAATACAATAAAAGACACCCTTGAGGGAAATGCTTTCAAAATGGTTGTAAACATTGATAAAGGGCCAAGAGTAAAAATACAGAACATTAATTTTGATGGGAATGAAGTTTTTAAAGGTAAAAAATTACGTTCAAAATTTAAAAACACTAAACATAAAAAATCCATCCGCTTTTGGAAAAAATCAAAGTACATCGAAAAAGACTTTAAAGATGATTTAACCAAACTAATTGATTTTTACAAAGAAGAAGGATATCGAGATGCTCGAATACTAACCGATACATTAATCCAAAATGAAGACAACTCCAATACAGTTGATCTAAACCTGGCCATAGAGGAAGGGAATAAATATTATTTTGGTGATATCAAGTTTATAGGGAATACAACATACTCCAATGCTGTGCTTCAGCAAATTCTGGGACTTAAAAAGGGAGATGTTTACAATGGTGTTTTACTCAAAAAACGAATTGCCGACAATTCCAAACCCGATGGAAATGACATCACCAATCTTTATCAAAACAGTGGATATTTATTCTCAAACATAAACGCAGTAGAAGTAAGTGCTATCAATGATACCATCAATTTTGAAATCAGAATTACAGAAGGTAAATTGGCTAATTTCAATAAAATTGTAGTCAATGGAAATACTAAAACAAATGATCATGTAATCTATCGTGAGATGAGAGCTAAGCCAGGGGATCTGTATAGTAAAGACAAACTGGTTCGTACAGTAAGAGAATTAGGACAGCTTGGCTTTTTTGATGCGGAACAGATCAATCCTCAAATGGAAAATGTAGATCCAAATTCTGGAACTATAGATGTTCGTTTTGATTTGGTTGAATCAGGTGCAAGTCAAATTGAACTTCAAGGAGGTTATGGACAAGGAGGTTTTATTGGAACTCTTGGACTCTCATTCAATAACTTCTCGATGCGTAATATTTTTGACAAAAAAGCATACAAACCCTTACCCATGGGTGATGGTCAAAATCTAGCCTTGCGTCTTCAAGCAAGTCAATTTTACAGCACCTATAGTTTTAGCTTTGCAGAACCTTGGCTTGGAGGACAACAACCAGTTCAGTTTTCAACTTCACTTCAACATACCATTCAATATCGCTTTGATTATTTTACTGGTTTAGCAGATAAAAGTCAATCCTTCCAAATAAGTGGGATTACACTTGGACTTGCAAAACGCCTTCGTGTTCCAGATGACTTTTTCCAATTATCTCAATCAATATCATTTCAATATTATAACCTTAACAATTATTTTACTGGACTTTTTACTTTTGGAGATGGAGAGGCAAACAATCTTGCATACACCGTAAGTCTTTCTAGAGACAATACACGAATCAATCCTATTTTTCCTACAGGAGGATCCTCATTTAATATAACTGCTAAATTCACCCCGCCCTACTCTCTTTTTAATGGGAAAGACTACAGCAATCTAGGGGACCTACCTGAATTTCAAGATGAAAATGGAAATCCTTTAATCTCAGTAATTGATCAAGAGAAATTTAAATGGTTAGAGTTTTATAAAGTTAAATTTAACGGAACTTGGTATACTCCTATTTATGAAAAACTCACCTTAAAAACTCAAGCAGATTTCGGTTTCATTGGTGCCTATAACATTAGCAGAGGAAACATCCCGTTCGAACGATTTTTCTTGGGTGGAGACGGAATGATAAGTTATGCTCTGGATGGAAGAGAAACTATTGCATTGAGGGGGTATCCAAATCAATCACTTTCTGGAAATGATGGCTCTGTGATTTATAACAAATTTTCTATAGAACTCCGTTATC
This sequence comes from Flavobacteriaceae bacterium, assembly GCA_009886625.1. Taxonomy (GTDB): domain Bacteria; phylum Bacteroidota; class Bacteroidia; order Flavobacteriales; family Flavobacteriaceae; genus MS024-2A. Next base: position 140,443 of record QXZA01000018.1, on the reverse strand, counting down.
CCATTACATTAAAACCCAGCGCATCCATATATGCCTTAAGTTTTTTAGAAGCAGGTAATGGTTATGATAGCTTTAGAAATTTTGATCCTTTTAACTCAAAACGTTCTGCTGGAGCTGGGGTTAGAATCTTTATGCCAGCATTTGGACTTCTTGGAATTGACTTTGGATACGGCTTTGACAATCCAAATCCAAACTCTACAACAGCTAATGGGTGGGAGACTCACTTTATAATTGGTCAGCGTTTTTAACAAATTATAAAGATCGATATTTTAGAGAACTCAAAATAAGTTAGATAACTTTACGTTATAATAACTATGAAAATTAACCTGCAAATAAAACGCTGTTTTATACTCATTCTGCTGATGAGCATTCAACTCAATGCCCAAAGAGGAACTCGAGTGGGATACATTGACATGAATGTCATATTAGAAAACATTGACGAATATCAAGAAGCTAGTCAACTTTTAGATAAAAACATCGCTAAATGGAAAAAGGAAATTGAACTTAAAAAAATCCAATTAAAACAATATCAAGATCAACTAAATACAGAGCGTATTCTCTTGACGCCAGAATTAATCAACGACAGAGAAGTTGAAATTCAAGATTTTGCTTCTGACATTGTGAACCTTCAAGAAAAACGTTTTGGACCCAGAGGAGATATGATTATTCAACGATCTAAATTAATACAACCTGTTCAAGATCAAGTAATGAGTGTTGTTAAACTAATCGCAGAAGAAAAAAAATATGACTTTATTTTTGATCGATCTTCTAATGTTACTATGTTATATTCCGCAAAAAATTACGATATTAGCGACCTGGTAATTAAAAGAATAAATAGACAACAAAGAATTCAAAATAAAAAGAATCAACTCGAGGCTTTGAAATCCAAAACAACAACATCAAAAAATTAATTTTTACATACCTCTTATATGAAACATTTATCTACCCTTATTGTTAGCTTGTTATTATTAGTTGCTCCATTAAATGTAATGGCTCAATCTAAAGTAGCTCACATTAATACTCAAGAATTAATCAGTGAGATGCCTGAAGTAATTGCAGCTCAAAGTGAACTTAAAAAACTTGAAGATCAATACGCAAGCGAAATGGAAACTTCTGTAAAAGAATTCCAAACTAAAGCACAATCTTACCAAGGTGATGCACAGAATCAAACTGAATTAATCAATCAACAACGTCAAATTGAATTACAAGAGATGCAACAACGTATTCAAGAGTTTAGAGAAACTGCTTCTCAAGAGCTTCAAAAACGTTCCGCTGAAATGATGCGCCCTCTTTACGAAAAAGCGCGTGTTGCTATTGAAAAAGTAGCCGGAGTTCAAGGATTTGACTATGTATTAGACTCAAGCCCAGGAGGAAGTGTAATCACTGCTTCAGGAAAGAATTTAATGGCTGATGTGAAAACAGAATTAGGTTTTTAATATCACCGTTATCCACAATAAAAAAGGCTGCCAGTAGGCAGCCTTTTTTATTTAAACCAAGAAGCATACTTTAAATAATTTTGAGCAATACGCTCAATTTCATTTTGTTGAAGATGAGGATCTATACTCTTAATTTTCTTTGCAGGAACTCCTGCATAAATTGAACCTGGTGGAATAATTGTATTCTGAGTTACAACTGCACCAGCAGCTATAATACTGTTACTTCCCACCACACAGTGATCCATTACTATACTCCCCATACCTATCAAAACATTATCTTCTATAGTACATCCATGAACAATCGCATTGTGACCAATGGAAACTTTATTTCCTATTGTCGTTGCTGCAGTTTCATAGGTTGCATGAATAACAGCACCATCTTGAATATTTACTTGATTTCCGATTCGAATGGCATTTACATCTCCTCTGACTACCGCTTGATACCAAACCGAGCAATCATTACCCATGATGAGATCCCCAATTAAAGTTGCGTTTTCAGCAATAAAACATCTTTCACCCAATGAGGGAGTATACCCCCTAACCGTCTTAATCAACATAAAATTTGTTTTTACCAAAATACAAAAGATTGGGCATAAATATGTCTTTGGTTTCAAGCTATAATTCATTATGCTTTCATTATTTTTGAAAAAAAAAGATGAAGATATTTCGACTAACTGCAAATTGCAAAAAAGGAGATCGTTGGGCTAACTTTGAAGTAGATCAAGAAATAGGTCCAAAAGAGACTGCTCACTATAAAAATATTGACGAAGCTAAGGGAGCCCCCTTGATTCAGCAATTATTTTACTTACCCTTTGTAAAATCAGTTCGTCTTTCTGAAACTACAATTGAGGTTGAACGATTTGATATTCTTGAGTGGGAAGAGGTACTAGAAGAGGTTGAAGAACAGTTACAAACCTATCTCAATGACGGAGGTGTTGTTCTTGAAGCGCAACGCAACGAGAAGATCCCCGTAAGTGTATATGCTGAAAGCACACCCAATCCCTCGGTGATGAAATTTGTTGCCAACAAACCCCTTGTGCCTCAAAGTGTTGAGTTTAAGAATATTGATGAAGCAAAAAATGCTCCATTAGCCCAAAAATTATTTCACCTTCCTTATGTTAAAGAAGTATTTTTAGATGCTAATTATGTTTCTATTACTAAGTTTGAAATTACCGAATGGGAGGAAGTGGTTATGGAAGTTCGTGAATTTATTCGCGCTTTTATAGAAGAAGGAAATGTTATTTTAACAGAAGCTCCTGTTGCTTTGGACGTTAATAAAAATGATCAACCTGAGCTTAATCTAAATGCCACAGAGCAACAAATTGTCTCAATTTTAGATGAGTATATCAAGCCAGCCGTTGCTTCTGATGGAGGTAATATTGTATTTGACTCCTATGATGCACAAGAGAAAGAGGTTCATGTGATTTTACAAGGCGCCTGCAGCGGTTGTCCTTCTTCAACTTTTACTCTTAAAAACGGAATCGAAACCATGCTGAAGGAAATGATGCCTGGAAAGGTTGCTAATGTAGTTGCAGTAAACGGTTAAGCTTATTTTTTTAGAGGAGTTATTTGAAAGTCTTTCAAATAGAACGGCTCAAAATAAGCCAAAGATTCAAAAGCTCCTTTTTCAAAACGTTCTAGAGCTAATACAAACATCTCTTTTGCAGAGGGATAATGAACTTGCTCGGTAAAGTTTGCCTTTATTTTCGGATTAAGGTTTCTAAATTTAGCTGCACCGTCTCCAACAACTAAGCAGGATTGATCACCAACTATATCGAGGAAAGACGCTTCTGTTAATACCATTGCGTTTGTTTCCTCCACCCAATTTTTGTTGGAATCAAATACAGCAGTATAAACTTCCATTCGCCTAGCATCCAACATAGGAATTAAAAAAGTCCCCGGAGCTACTGTATGGGGTTGCACCATAAGCTCTAAAGTATTGACTGCTATCAATGGAATATCAAGGGCGAAACAAAGTCCTTTGGCCGCAGCAACTCCAATGCGAAGACCTGTATAAGATCCAGGCCCTTTACTAATAGCGATGGCTTGAAGTTGATCTGAATCTATTCCAGCCTCAAGCAATACATCTTGTATAAAAACATGTAGTTTTTCACTATGACTAAAGTGCTCCGATAAAAGTTGTTTTTGAGCACATAGACTCCCCTTGAAAGCCAGTGCAACCGAACAATTTTTTGTTGTAGTATCTAAATGTAAAATATATGCCATAAAAAATACGGGCTATAAAACCCCGCCTGAACTTCCGCCGTCTACTTTAAAAACACTGCCATTTGTAGCACTAGATAGGGAACTGCAAATATAAATAATTGCACTTGAAACCTCATCAACTGTGGCAAAACGTTCTAATAAAGATTGTGTGCGTTCTTCTTTAAAAAAAGAAGCTTCAACAGCCATTGGAGTTGTCCCATTGAGTTTAGCTTTATTTGATAAAAAATCTTTTGCACCTTCACTTAAGGTAGATCCTGGAACTATTGTATTGACAGTTACATCAGAGCCTTTAGTTAGTTGTGCTAAACCTCTTGATAAGGCATGCATAGCCGCTTTGGTGGTGCTATATGATATCATATCTGTTGGAACTAAATAGGCACATTCACTGGAAATAAAAATTATCCTTCCCCAATTTTTTTGAAGCATTTTAGGGAGATAGTATTGTGACAAATGAACGCCACTCATAAAATTCACTTGATATTGATCCTTCCAGTCTTGATCTGGGGTTTCAAAAAAAGACTGAGAATTATAAATACCAACATTATTGATCAAAATATCTACCTTAGAAAGTTGAGTGAAAAGAGCTTCAACTTCTTGAGGGTTATTAAAATCGGCAACCAAACCAAATACTTTTGCCCCATCCACTTGCGTTTTTAAATCATTAACTGCTTTGATAACGGTTTCAGATGACCTTCCATTTATGTACACCTCTACTCCTTCTGTCAACAACATTTTTGCTGTGGCAAAACCTATCCCAGATGTTGATCCAGAAATAAAGGCGCGTTTCCCTCTTAAATTTAAATCCATAATGGTGAAGTAGAAATTACCATTTTTTTAAACCTAATAACTTCTCACCCAACGGATTCAAAACGGCTTGCTTATATTTTGTTTGCTCCCAATTTCTTGGATCACCAGGAAACGCATATCCTTCTGGAGCAATGCGGTTTTTCCATGAATTAACCCGCCAGGTCTTCAATGCATCATTATCTTCTTCTGCGGGCATCATAGAAATGTATTGGGCAATTCGCACTTTGTCTCTTGATAAATTTGGACGAATTCCATGGGCAAGTAAACTATTAAAAATGAGTAAATCTCCTGCTTCAAGGGCCACTTTTTCTATTTTATCCTCTAAACCTTTTATGTCCGGCTGAAAACGATTACGATCCTCAGGTTGTGTTTTTTTCCAAGTGTCATAATTTTGATAAAGCCAGGGTACACATTGAAATCCTCCTGTATTTGGATCTGTTTGATCAGACAGTGCAATCACTCCTTGAACGTTTTGAGGCTTGGTCTCTGGATCGTAATCCCAATGAATAAACCCTTTGTATTCAAATCCTTTTTTTATTGGAAAGTTTAGATTGGCCCGATCTATTGTTACCCAAAGTTTTTCTGTTCCCCAAACATCTACAAAAGCATCATACACTTTTTGTTGCTGTCTGTTTGACCAAAGAAATTGATTATTATAAACCTCAACCATTCCTGTTCCAGCAAGTTCTTTCATTTTCATTTCAGCTCTCGCAGCGCTATACCAAGTCTCAGGATTGTTTGGATCTTTTTCTTCAAATTCCCATAAAAAAAATGCGGTATCAAGTGTATCTTGTCTTGAAATTGCTTGTTTAATAACAACATAGCCTTTTTCAATCCAAAAATCCCACTCTTTTTCTGTCAATACTCTTAAAGGTTCATTATTGGGACGTGTATTCAAGTGCAGGGTGCTTGATTTTGCAGTTGAAGGATTTCCAGGAATTTCTTTGTGATCGTTTTCGTAGGCTCCTTTTTGAGTTACATTCATCATCTACATTTTTAAGAATTAATTCTTGTAATGAAGATAAGAAAAAACTAAGAAAGCTAAGAATATAAACTTATTTGCGTGATGTAACGTTTTACAGCTTTAAACCAAAGTAGAATTCAAGTACTTTCAATTTAAAAATATAATCAAACTTTGCACGAACAATGTCAGATGCAGAAATTTGATATCGCTGTTTAGCTTGAATAAAATCAAAAGAATTCATTACTCCAGCTTCAAATCTATTTTGCGCTATTTGAAAGGCCTCTTGTCTTGCTTTAAGTGTCTTCTCCGCAGCTTCAAAGAACTTGACAGCTCCTTGTGTATTAAGATAGGCTTGATTTACTGTATTTTCTAAATCCAATTTAGTTTGCTCGAATTGATACTCGATTCGCTTCAAATTCAACTTTCTTCTTTTGATATTGTTTCTTACGGAAGAGCCGTTGAATATTGGAATATTTAGAGAAACACCATAACTTTGTCCATCATTTTGACCAAATTGAGTCCCAAAGGAAAGAGGCTCTGCAATGGCACGTTCAGAAAATTGAGTTACCACAGATTCTCCTGTTCCCTTTACAAATCCAATAGGAGTTTCAATTAAATTTCCTGTTTCTACGAAACGATCTGAATAAGAGATTCGGGTATTGTAATTGTAAAAAGCAGTAAGAGATGGCATTAATGCTCCTTTAGCGATTTCAATATCCTTTTTGGCCACTTCTATGTTTGCGACACCTAGTTTTATGTCATTTCTTATCGTAAGGGACTTCTCATAGATCTCTTTAGGCTTTTGTGACAATATATCTGAAAATGGAATTTCAAAATCTTCATCTGCAATTTGAAAATTCTCATAATCTGTAATCAATAATAGTTGTGCTAAACTAATAAGCGATAAACGATAATTATTTTCTGCTTGAACTAAAGCTTGTTCTTGTGAAGCAAGATTAGCTTCAATATCGAAAATATCTGCTTGAGTTAAAACTCCAGCTTGAATCCGCAATTTAGTTCGTTCAAGATCTTCTTTTGTGATTTCTAATTGAAAGCGTTGTACTTGGGCTAACTCTCTGTTAAACATTACCTGCAAATAAGCATTTGCTACAAAAAGACTTATGTCATCTTTCATATCATCGAGTTGGTATTGACGAGCAATCAAATTTAAATTTGCTCTTGACAACTGGTTGATATTTTGCTTTCCGTTAAAAAGCGTGACACCAATATTTCCTCCAAAGGAAGAAAACTGAGTGGTTAAATTTTCAATTAAACCATTAGTTATGTTTTGACTCAAACCATTGTTCCAAATATGCTGAGATTGAGCATTTACTCTCGGTAAAAAACTTCCAATAGCATCTTCTTTATCAATTTCAGCATTTTCAATGTCCAATTCAGACTGCTTAATACTGATGTTTTTATCCAAAGCCATCAGTACACATTCTTCAAGTGTATATGCCTTAGTTTGAGCTGTGAGCACTAATGTCGTTAAAGAAAGTAATAAGCTTGCAACTGTTTTCATCGCGTTATTTTTTTATTTTTTACAGACTGTTTTTTTATAATCTATTTATTAGACTAACTATTTTGTGACACTTCTGTTAGTATGCCTTTTTTAGTTCTCCTCTTTTTTCTCCTCATCTCCCTTTTTGACAGGTTCTGTTTTATTCCAAACTTTGATTAAATCTTCCTTAGTAAGACCAGAAATGATTTCAACATTCACTCCATCAGAAATTCCTATTTCAATATCACGTTTCTCAAATGTTTGTTCTCCAAGAGAAATTTCAACATAAGGTTTCTCTGTTTCTCTATCAAACTGCAATAAAGATTCTGGGATGGCCATAATACTATCTTTTCGTTCCAAAACAAGTGAGGCATTAGCGCTGTATCCAGCACGAATAAAAATGGAATCATTTAAAAATAAGTCAGCCTCAATTATAAATTGTACAGCCCCTTGTTCTTCATTTCCTTTAGGAGCAATAAACTTTAATTTTGCTTCTAAGGATTGGTCTTCAATAGCCCCAAGATTTACTTCTAATGGCATTCCTACTTTTAGTTTTCCTACTTCAGCTTCGTCAACCTTTCCTTCAAATATCATTTTATTTAAATCCGCAATGGTCGCAATGGTTGTACCGGCATTAAAACTATTACTCGCAATAACTTGAAATCCTTCTTCAACAGGAATCTCCAGAATTGTTCCAGGAACAGTGGCACGAATATTAGTGTTAGCAGATGCAGCACCTCCTGCAGAACCCGAGCGTATGATTTGTAAGTCAGATGTTGCATTAGCAATATCTTGTTTTGATTGGCTGTAACGCAATTCAGAGTTTTCAAACTCTTGTTTTGAAATAATCCCTTTTGAAAACAAATCTTTACTTCGATCGTAGTCAATCTTTGCGTTTTTCAAGACTATTTTTGAATTAGCCAAACGTCCTTGTGCGGTGTTTAAATTTTGTTCATTAGGAACTACTTTTATTCTGGCTAATAAGTCTCCAGTATTTACTAAATCACCCTCTTCAACGAAAAGAGTTTCAATAATACCTTGAATCTGTGGTTTAATCTCAACTTCATCTTCTGGAATAACTTTACCCGTAACAACTGTCTTCCTCTCAATAGAGGTTATGATAGCTGTTTCCGTTTCATATTCAATAGCAGACTTGTTATTTGTTTTAATAAAATAAGCAGCAGCGAATAAAACGCCACAAATTAGAAGTGCAATTCCAATATATTTTAAAATTTTCATGATATTAGTTATTAATTTATTTTATTCTTCTCTTAATGCGTCAATTGGTTTAATACTCACAGCACGCTGGGCTGGGATAAGTCCGATCAGTGTTCCTAAAAATACCATTATAAACAAAGCCCCTAATACAAACGGGATAGGAACTGTTGGATTGGTGTATGGAAAATCGGTCATATTTTGTGTTGCGGAATTAATTCCTGCCAGCACTATTGCTCCCAGTATAATTCCTAAAATTCCTGCAATTACTGTTAGAAATACAGACTCTAAAATAATTTGATTCCGAACTTCTGCTGGGGTTGCCCCAAGCGCTCTTCGGACTCCTAATTCCTTTGTTCGTTCTTTTACAGAAATCAAAAGGATATTTCCAATCCCAATTACACCAGCTATAATGGTTGCTATTCCTACAATTAGGGATAGTAATGTCATCCCCTTTGAGAATCCAACTATTTTATTAAAAATCTCTCCTAAATTAAAGCCTCCAAAGGCACGTTCGTCTTCTGGGGAAACACGGTGAATTCTCTTTAGCGCATTCTTCACGTCCTTTTCCACAGCAACTACATCTGCATCGTCATAGGCTGCAATGGTAAACCATTGAACAGTTTCTCCTGTGTTGTATATCTGTCTAAAGGTTTCAAAAGGAATGAAAATATCCCCATCACTTTCAAAGCCACCTCCAGGTACAAACTTATGCACCCCAATGACCTGAAAATAAATATTATCGATTTTAATATACTGTCCTATTGGATCTTCGTCTTTTTCAAAAAGTTCAGTTTGAGTTCGTTCTCCAATTACACATACTTTACGTCGGTATTTAATGTCTTCTTCATTAACAAATCGCCCTCCGTAGTATATTTTTTTAGTCGCAATTTTAGTGTACTCTGGGAAATCTCCATACACATTATAGTTACTAGATTTATTTTTTCTGACTACAAGCGGACTTACGCCTCCAAAAACACCTCGAGCATTTCTGGGTGCAACAAACTCTACATCTGGAATACGTTGTTTGATATAATCGATATCGGATAATTTCAATTCAATTCTTCTTCCAATTTTGAAACCATCGTAAGGTATACTCGTCTGCTGAGCCCATATAAACATTGAATTCATGGCAATATTCTCAAACTGACGCTCAAACCCATTGTCTAATCCTTTGGCAGCACCAGAAAGTGCGATATATATAAAAATACCCCAAAGGACACCTATTACAGTAATAATGGTTCGCGTCTTGTTTTTGGAAATTGATCCAAAAATTTCTTGCCAAGTATCACGATCAAATATGACTTTTAAACTATTCATCTCTTAAAGCAACTATAGGTTTGATTCGAGCAGCTCTTTTGGCAGGTATATACCCTGCAACAGCTCCAAAAATGATTAATACAATGGTAGCTGCAAAAGCAGTACCAAGATCAATAAAAGGATTTTTAATAAAGTATTCTTCTAATTTTAATCCAATACTTTCAAGAACAAAAACCCCTAATAAAAGTCCAAAATATCCAGAAATAGTGGTAATAAATACCGATTCTTGGAGAATCATTTGTATGACAGAACGTGGTGTTGCACCTAAGGCTTTACGGATTCCTAATTCTTTGGTTCGTTCCTTGACAACAAAAACCATAATATTTGATATCCCAATTATACCCGCTATTAATGTTCCTAGACCTACAAAGCTTACAATTAATTGAAGTACAACTGCAAATTGTTGGCTTTGTTTCAAGTCATCGGTCAAGTTTTGAAAATAGATTCCATTTTGATCTTGAGGATCAATAGATTTTTTATCCTTAAAATATTTTTTTAATGAGCTCTCTAAAGCTAAAGCTCCTGCATATCCAAACTCCTTCGGAAAGGTGACAATAATTTGATCTACTTTATCGTTTCCTTTTTCCAATAATTGTCTTGTTGTGTAAGGGGTATAAATGTAGCGTTCTTCTCGATCTCCTCCATCGTCTTGAAAAACCCCTACGACCTTGTAAGCACTAGATCCTAATTCAATATATTCCCCAATTGGATCAGCCGTTTTAAATAGATCTTCTGCAACTAATCTTCCGATTACAGCATTTTTAGCGTTCTTATTTAAATCAGATTGATTAATATAACGCCCTTTCATGATGATAGTCTTCTCAACAAATTGGTGCCCTGGTGCAATGGCACGGGTTGCATATGTATTGTTTTCTCCTTTATATCGTGTTAATACACTTCTAGTGATTCTTGGAGTAACATATTCAATTAATAAAGGGAAATTAACTTTTATATCTTCTACGTCTTCATTATCAAATTCAATTCTTCTATTGGCTTTGAATCCTTTGTAGGGCATTGAAGTTTTACCTGGATAAAGAAAAATTGCATTGCTTGCATCATCGAGGAAAAACTCTTGAAATGTATTCTTTAGTCCATTGCCTAGTCCAAATAAAATAATAAAGATAAAGATCCCAAGGGCTACAGTAAATCCAGACAAAAACGTTCTAAGTTTGTTTTTGCTAATCGTTTCAAAAATTTCTCTCCACCGATCTATATTAAACATATGAAGATGCTAGAACTTGTTTTACTTTTTTATCTTCAATGATCACACCATCTTTCAACATCACAATACGTTTACACATTTGAGCGATATCGGGTTCGTGAGTGACCACAAGAATTGTTTTTCCTTCTTGGTTAATTTTCTGAATCAAATCCATAACCTCATAAGAAGTTTTGGTGTCCAATGCTCCCGTAGGTTCGTCTGCTAAAAGCACTTTGGGCTTTGAAGCCAAAGCTCTCGCAATTGCTACACGTTGTTTTTGACCTCCAGAAAGCTCACTAGGCAAATGGGTTGCCCAATCTTTTAATCCTACTTTTTCAAGATAATCTAATGCTTCTTGCTGGCGTTCTTTTCTTGGAACTCCCTGATAATATAAAGGAAGTGAGACATTCTCTAAGGCAGACTTATAATTGATTAAGTTGAAGGATTGAAAAACAAACCCTAAAAACTTGTTGCGGTATTTAGCCGCTTTGGTCTCATTTAAATTTTTTATTGGAACATTATCCAAAATATAATCCCCTTCTTCAGCAGAGTCTAACATCCCAAGAATATTGAGTAAAGTAGATTTTCCAGAGCCTGATGAGCCCATTATAGCTACTAATTCACCTTCCTCTACGTCAAAATTGATCCCTTTAAGTACATGAAGGGAAGAGTTTCCCATTTTATAAGATTTGTGAAGGTTTTTTATTTGAATCATTCAATATCTTGATTAAAATTTTGGCAAAAATACAAACAATTTTGTCACCGCTATTTATTAAGACTATTATTATTGAATATTGTTACAGTTAGGGCTATTTATTTTTTAAAATCTGTATCACCTTCCAACCCACAACCGCTACAAGTAAATAGGGTATAGCCATAAGATATAATATCCCATTATTAATTCCTTTTGCAGTGGCTTGACCTTCTTCAGACTGAAGTACAGCCCTACACATAGAACATTGCCCATAGACTAAATCTGAGCTAATAAAAAGAATTAAAATTACCCAAAGTAAAACTTTTGATTTCATATTAAACATAATAATAGGGTGAAATCATAAGATATATTATCACACCAGTAACTGCGATATAAAGCCAAATTGGAAAGGTATAACGTGCTATTTTTTTGTGATCTACAATATCATTTAAAACAGCCCTTACGTAAGTTATCAGTACCATTGGAATTATTCCAATAGACAAGAAAATATGGCTAATTAAAATGAAAAAATAAATATACCGTATAGTACCTTCTCCACCATAGGATGTGGAATCTGATGTCATATGATATGCAACATACATAAGCAAGAAGACTAGAGACAAGCCAATAGCTACCTTCATTAAACCTTCATGTAACTTTCTTTTTTTAATTTTAATTGCAACTAAGGCAGTAATCAAAATGATGGCTGTGATTCCATTTATAGTGGCATAAATTGGGGGTAAAAAACTTAGGGGTTCCACATTGGGAATTCGAACGGTAAAAAGAAAGGCCACAACTACTGGAATCACAATTGATACGATCCAAATTAAACCATTATACTTACTGCTTTTAACCATTTTTATTCGTTTAATAGTTTTTTAATGTCTTCTATTAATAAATCAACATCCTGAACATCAACTCCTTCTTGATCCAAACCCATATAGTAAACTATAGGATTTCCGAATTCATCAGTTCGGGAACGTATAAATCCTTGTTTATCTATCAAAGCAAAATAACCTTGATGTTCAAAACCACCTTCAACTTTTGAATTTATGGAAGCAAATATATTAAAACCTGTATTTGCTAGGGCATAGATTTCTTTTTTTTGACCCGTTAAGAAATGCCAGTTTTGTGAAAACACCTCGTAACCTTCTGCATATTCCTTCAATACCTCAGGGGTATCGTGTTCAGGATCGATGGTAAAAGAAGCAATTCCAAAATCAGTTCTAGCACCATAAACATCTTCGATTCGCTTCATGTTTTTATTCATGATGGGACAAATACTAGGACAAGAAGTGAAAAAAAACTCAGCTACATAGACCTTTCCTAAAAAATCTTCATTAGAAATCAACAGACGGTCTTGGTTTTCAAATACAAAAGAAGGAACTTTTTTTGCTTTATCGATTAAGACAATATAATTTAAGGGTTCAGCTGATTGAGATCGACTAGTATCTACTACTGAATTAGAATTTATACGATCGATGATTTTAGGAACGAATAGAATTCCAAAAATTATGATTATCAAAAAAAGACCAATATATTTGAGGCTGGGCATATGAATTACTTTTTACGATTAGTATTGTAAATTTTTAGTGCTAAACGATATTCTGCTAGGATCACTTTTACGTCATCAATCATTTTCTTGTTGATTTGAGCAACCGAACGACCATCAAAACCGTAGAGCATTCCTTCATCTTCATCATCGTTTCTACCTCTTAGATTCAGGTCTTTATCGACAATAAAAACATAAGGGGTGCTTCCTTCATCATTTAGCTTAATGGGGGTCTTAAGAGAATTGAAATGTGTTTGAATTTCTGTTGTAGTAGCCGGGATAAAATTCCATTTGGAAAGATCTGTTCCTACTCCTTCTCTTAATGCTCTCTTTAGACTATCAACCTGAGCTATACGATCTTGATTAACAAAGAATACAAATTGGAAATCAGCAAATTCATAAAAGCGCTTGTATATTTTTTCATTCAAGTTAAGTGCCTCTGCTTGCTTGTTTTTTAAACTACCTCCCCAATATCCCATGATAGTGATATGGTCTTTTAGGCTAACATTAGTATCGCTGAGATACTCAAAATCTTGAATTTCATTAACTCCCTCTGATAAAACAGGTAATTTGGCGAAATTATTTTTACCTGATGCAAAGAAAAGATAGACCACAAGAGGGAACACGAATAATAATCCCAAAACTAACTTCTTATAGAAATCTTCCTTTTTCATAGTGCAAAAAAAAGCGGTTGTAAAACCGCTTTGTTATTTGTTTTTATTTAAAAATTCCAAGAAACAAACCCGTCCTTCATTACCTCAAAGATATAATCGGCTTCAATCAAAAGAATAAAAGCTAAATAAGGGATTAGGATGACCAACGGGAGAACAATCGCATTTTTAAATCCACTTTTTTCATCTCGGATGTGCATAAAATCCCAAGCTATATAATAGGCTTTCACTAGGGTAAGGATAATGAAAATCCAATTTAAAATTTTCATTCTTAAAAAACTTCCCATTAAAATTTCAGGTTTAATGATTCCTAGAGCAACCTCAACAGTGGTTACTATAGAAAGGAAAATTAATACCCCCCAAATTTTTTGCTGATTGGATTTAAACTTTAATAATCCTCTGAAGATGGCTAATTTGTGACCTTCTGCTGCCATTTATTTGATTTTTAATTTGTTAAACTAGATAGAAAAATGTGAATACAAACACCCAGACTAAATCTACAAAGTGCCAATAAAGCCCTACTTTTTCTACCATTTCATAATGTCCTCTACGCTTGTAGGTACCTATAATTACATTAAAAAAGATAATGATATTAATCACAACTCCTGAAAGAACGTGGAATCCGTGAAAGCCGGTAATAAAAAAGAAAAAATCTGCAAAGAGTCTATTTCCATATTCGTTACGAATAAGATTTGCTCCCTCAACAACAATCAGAGCTTCTTCAATTTTAAGTAAAGATTCTTCTCTTGAAAGTACTGTTTTTTGTCCTTTATCGTCAAGTTGTTGGGTTCGGATAACAAGGTCAGGGTTCGAAACAAAACCTTCTTTCACTTCTGCAAGAGAGACCGTTGGTAATACAGTTTCATTCTGATACCAAATCCCGTTGCTAGATTCATGAGTAGTTCTATCTGATTCTATACCTACAGCAAATTCCTGGATAGCAGCACGTTTTCCTGTATCTGCATCTACAAATTGTAAGATTTGACCTCCTTTAGTTTCTAGAGCACCGTATTCCCCTTTGATAAAATTTTTCCATTCCCATGCTTGTGAACCAACAAAAATTGCTCCTCCAATAATGGTTAAAAGCATATAAAAGGTCACTTTGGATTTTTGATTGTGGTGACCCGCATCCACTGCTAACACCATGGTTACAGAAGAGAAAATCAAAACAAAAGTCATCAAAGCTACATAATACATTGGAGCATCTATACCGTGTAAAAAAGGAAAGTGGGTAAATACTTCATCAGCAATTGGCCATGAATTAATGTTTTTGAATCTAGAAAAACCATAAGCAACAAGGAATCCTGTAAATGTCAAGGCATCAGAAACAATAAAAAACCACATCATCATTTTTCCATAGCTTGCGTTAAGAGGTTTATTTCCTCCTCCCCAAACTTGGCTTTCGTCAACAGATGCTTTTGCAGTTACTTCCATAATATCGTATTAAATTCTTTGCAAATTTATTAATTTTTAACCGTAGAATGAAACGAATAAAAATAAATATACCCAAAGTAAATCAAGAAAATGCCAAAAGGTCAATGCAAGCTCAAACCCTATCGTATTTCCATTGAGATACTTCCCTCTAAAAGTCTTAAATAAAATATTCGAAACAATTATTATTCCTGCGGTTAGATGCAGTAAATGCAACAAAACCAAAACATATAAATAAGATGTTGTAATGGAACTCTCAGGTCCAGTAAAATAATATCCTAGTTCAATGATTGCGCTAAAACCTTGAAGCTGAAAATAAATAAATCCGATTGCCAGTCCTAAAGTTAAAATTAAGAGCCCTTGGGCTGCTTTAATTTTTTCTGATTGAATCATTTTTAAACCACCATAAAAACTACCACTACTTATAATAATTAGGAGCGTACTCAAAGTAAAAGCAAATGGCAACTCAATTTGTTGAATCCAATCAGATCTTGAACTACTCACCACATATGCACTTGTCAGTCCAGCGAATGTCATACTCATACTGATCATACCAAACCAAAGCATCATTTTTTTTGCTCGGTTATTTTTCACCGTTAAAGAATCGTTTGTATTCATTTTATCTATTATTTATCCTATCAAAAATTTATCCATCACATAGACTAGCTGTATTCCTGTGATATATATAATACTTGCTCTTATTAAAAATCGTGCAGCTTCATCCGTTTTTAAAAACATTAACCGAATGGAATAAAACAAAAAAAACATTCCTAACAAACCAACCATGAGAGCTGCAGGAATTGACAATACTAGCGCTCCTGTATTTTGAAATGCAGGAATTAATGAAATTACTACGGTCCAGAAAGTATAAAATACCGTTTGAAAAGCTGTAGATTGATCCCTTGCTCCAGAAGGCAGCATTTTAAAGCCAGCTGACTGGTACTGATCATGCATTAACCACCCAATGGCCCAAAAATGTGGAAATTGCCAAAAAAACTGAATCATAAATAATATTCCTGGTTCAATTCCAAACTCATTGGTTGCAGCAACCCAACCCAACATAAAAGGGATGGCTCCTGGGAAAGCACCTACAAAAACAGACAAGGGTGTTTTCTGTTTTAATGGCGTATATACACAGGCGTATAAAAAGATGGATAAACTTGCAAAAAAAGCTGTTTTTGCATTAATCATATAAAGCGAACTGATTCCAATAAGCGTAAGTACAATGCCTATTAAAATAGCGTTGTTGGGCTGCATACGTTCCGAAGGAAGCGGACGGTTTTGCGTTCGCAGCATTAACTTGTCTAAATCTTTTTCAAAAACTTGATTAAATGCATTTGAGGCACCTACCATTGCATACCCCCCTACAATAAGCAATAATAAAGTTGGATAATTAACCGTTTCGACAGCTAAAAAATAACCAGCTATAGAGGAGATAACAACCGTAATCGACAATCTAAACTTAGTGAGTTGAGAAAAATCACTTAAGGTTAGCTGACCATTGGCTGTAGTAAAGATTTCATTTTGGCGCATCTATCTGCATCATTCAGGCTGCAAAGATAGTAGAGAAATAAGCAATGGACAATCAAATTACTCAATTAGATGTAAAATCTTTCATTACTTAAACAAATTGTAAATTTTGTTGCAATATAAACACTGTGGGAATGCTGAAGGGGACTCGAACTAGTTGCCCTATTTGTTTCCCTGGAATCATTTTAGGCAATTTAGAAATAATACGCTTCTCTTCTTTTTCTAGATTCTTATCTGGTCCTCGCATCTTTATATTGATGATTTGTCCATCTTTGGAGATGACAAAACTTACATAAACTCTTCCCTGAATTCGCAATTTATGGGTTTTTCTTTGTTTCCATGATTTGGGGGTTTTGTCAATATAAATCAATAATCATAAATAATTATCAACTTTTGGAAACAAAAAACCCAGCAAAAAGCTGGGTTTTTAAAATTTAAATAAAAAAGAAACTCTACTGCAGTCTAAAAGTAATTGGAATACTAAAAGGAACTCGAACAGGTCTACCTCTTTGCTTACCAGGAGTCATACTCGGTAGTTTAGAAATAATTCGCTTTGCTTCTTTTTCTAGATTCTTATCTGGTCCTCGCATTCTTATATTGGTAATCTGACCATCTTTTGCGATAATAAAGTTTACATACACTCGCCCTTGGATTCCCATTTCTTGTGCTATTTCAGGATATCTAAAATTCTTACGAATGTGTTTATTCATTTTCTCTTGAAAACAATCTCTTCGTTGGGATTTTTTCACTTTTTCACAACCTGGAAAAATAGGTACATCCTCAATTACTGCAAAGGGAACATCAACATCTTCAAATTCTTCTTCGACCTCAACGATTTCAACGATTTCCTCTTCATTTGTTTCAGTGGATTCAATCACTGTTTCTTCAACTTCCTCTTCATCTTCTACCACTTCAATAACTTCAGGAGCTGGTGGTGGTGGTGGAGGTGGTGGTGGTGGCGTTTTGATTTGTTCTGTAATTGGAATTTCCTCATCATCTTCTTCATCAACATCTAGAGCTTCATAGCCATAAAGATCTTTGTCATAGGTTTTCCATTCAATTGCTTGCCATGAGATAAGTAAGATCAGAGCAAGTCCAATTACGAAGTAAAGACTACTGTTTTTACTTAAATCGGCTTTGTCATTTTTTTTGGGTTGCATAATAAACCTTTATTTAGATAGCCAAATTAAAAAAAAATAGAATAAAAACAAGCTATTACTTTACAGAATCAGAAAAGAAAAAACGAATAATTAAAATTCCAAGACTTGACCCCATAAGATTTGCAATTAAATCAGTAAGATCAAAAGTTCTCTCAAAATAAGGTATAAGTTGAAAGCACTCCAAAATAAAACCTACAAAAAGGGATATTAAAAAAGCTTTTTTCAATACCTGGCTGTGAGTAAAGAAAGTAGCAAAGTAAATTGCTGTCAGAGAAAAATAGCAGACAAAATGTAAAACGATGTCTTGTCTAAAATAAAGAAAGGTCCAATACTCCGTGACTGGACCAGGTGGTTTAAGACTTAGATATATTACCTCAAGAGTCGCTAAAATCGCAACTATCTTAAAAAAAAGATCAACCTGTAACCATCGATGTATAAGCTGTCGCATCTAATAAATTTTCGATAACGCTTGTGTCACTTAATTTTACTTTAATCATCCAACCTGCTCCGTAAGGATCTTCATTTACCGTCTCTGGGGTATCCTCTAGTGTTTCGTTGAAAGCAATAACTTCTCCAGCAATTGGCATAAATAAATCTGAAACTGTTTTGACAGCCTCTACAGTACCAAATACGGCATCTGCTTCTAATGTCTCATCTAGGGTTTCAACTTCCACATATACAATATCACCCAACTCTCCTTGAGCAAAATCAGTAATTCCAACGGTTGCTATATCGCCCTCAATTTTGATCCACTCATGATCTTTGGTGTATTTTAACTCTGCAGGTACATTCATCTTTTATTAAATTTATATTAAGACAAATGTAAAAGATTTCTTTTATGAAAAATTACTTTTAATTTCCAAAGTTATAACGAATCGTAAAACCTGATCGAATACTGGTTTGTGGAAAGGCAGTTGAGATAGCGAATTCTGAAAAATTATGATCGTAAAAAAATTGAGCAACTAGATTTTGTGTTAGTGCATAATCTGCATTTATTTTAATCGCTACTAAGCGCTGTCCAGCTGTCACCTGATTATTATCAAATTCTAAGTTCCTCAAAACTGTGACATTATCACGATAAGAAACATCCGCTTTTATATTTAAATCCCCTTTTAAAATAACTCTACGTCCACCAAAACTGGTTCGAAAACGTAAATCTTTAACTCGATACCCCATCCCCAATACAAATTCATCACCAGTAGATTCCGTGATAAGATTGTTGTCAAGACTCAATGAAATAGCTCGTTCTTTTCTTATTTCAGCTAAAAACTTAAACGAATTGTTCATTTCCATATCAATTCGAACCAGGGGATTAAATTGCTCTACCAAGTTGACATTAGAATACAGTTTCTCTGGAATACTATTTCCTAGTTTATCGGTTTGATTAGGAATAGTGGGATTAAAATCAAAATTATTTTGAAAGTTTGTCAATGTATAACTTGCTCGATACGCATGATTAATGGAAAGCCTATTAAATAGTTTGGATAAGGACTTTATTTCAGACAGACCTGTAAATTTTAAATTCCAATTAGGTAAAGGATTGTTTCTAACAGGATTTAAAGAAACGCTTTCTGGATTTGCTCCTGAATAGGCTGCAAGAAAGGAATGAATCAATACTGATTGTTGATTTTTACCAAACCCTAAAGGATACCCCTCACTATCAACACCTAAGTTTTCAAAACTAGTTTCCTTCACCAAACGTCTTGCAATAACTTCTCTGTTGGCTCTAAAATTCTCAAAATTTGAACTCACTGAACCTCGAGAGGGATTGAACGCAGTTTGAATAAGAATTGTAGACATTCCAAAGTTTCCAAATAAACTGGAATTTTGGGGGAGATAGTCTTGATCTTCAACTATAAAGTTTTCTAATCTGTTTTCAGAATAATCCCGTTCAGCATTAAAATCGATGATTAAATTTTTAAAAGGAACAAGTTGTGCAGAGGCTTTGAATTTGCTGCTGTGTAAACTCGTAAATGGCTGATTAAAATTTGGATATCCCGTAAGCCATCCCTGCCTTGCAATCTCATAACGGATGTCCGCTTGGCTTCCAAAAGTATAGCCCAAAGTGGGACGCATTCCGCCAGCAAAACCTACGGAGGGAAGATATCCAGGCAATACGGAACCATTATTCTCATTATAGCTAGCCTGTACCCTCTTGACTGCAGTAAGTATATCCACAAGCTGGGTCAAGCTTTTCTTTAATACAGTATTTTTCTTTTTAGAACTAGAATCTTTGGGAATGTTGGTTTTTATCTTCGGAATAAAAGAACTCTTCTTAGATTTCAGTCCCAAAACAGAATATAATTTAGCAAACGATAAGGCTCCTGTAAGTGTTTTTGTATTGTTATTTTGAATGGTGTTGACTATTCCCAGTGGAATACCCTCTTCGCTTTTAACTTGAGCCAAAGCTTCTGACCCTCTAATCCAATTAAAGTTTCCGGTGTAATTATACGTTGCATCAATAAAACTCAAAAAAGGAATATATTTAAATGGTAATTTATAATTTACGGCAAGAGTCTGTAAATGATTGTTTGGCTCACCTGTATTCAATAATCCCTGCCACAAAGCTTGCTTAGAGGGTAAAAAAGGGTTTGCTATGCCTGTATCAATATTATCCAATTGTCTTATAATACTACTTGTATTTGCATTGAAATTAATCCGTAGTGAGCGACTTAAATTATGAGTGAATGCATAATTGTAATCAAATAAGAAATTTCGTTGTTGCAAATTGGGCAAACTACGCTGTTGGGATGCATCTACCCCTTCCAAATAAACTTGCCTAAACTTTTGATTGTTCAATATTCTATTTACATTTGCTGCGCCTTCAAGAGAACTAGGCAACAAATTAAAGTTCAATTTTTGGAGCCATTGCCAGTATTTTTTTCGATTGAAAAAAGTTACTTTTCTGAAAGGTTCTATCGGCTTGGAAGAAAATGAATGTCCGTAATTTGCTCCTAAAAGTAAATTAAATTCTTGTTGAGTTTCAATTTCGTAATCACGATGTTCTAATTCATTATAGGCATAAGAAAAGTCAAAGTTTTCTGGGCTATAAAATCGAGTTTTACTTGCTCCTGAACTATTTTTCCTAACCCCAATCAAACTAATACTTTTTCTACTTGTATAATCAATGGCTTGATTCAGTATGGAATCGCGTTGTGATTTTCTCTCAGCTGTATTGATTCGATCATCTAATTTTAGATCCAAATAAAACGGATCATACTCTGGAGTAATAAGCGTTTCTCCACTAGCAAAACTCAAGGGGATTTGAAGCCCCCAACTTGAGGGAGTAAGCTGTCCAAGGTTAATATTAGACACCATGTCGTATTGCAATAAATCCTCTCTTGCTCTTTGATTAGGAGTCTGATCTATACTACCAAAACCTATAGTTGAATAACGTCCTGTTGCTGAAAACGAAGCAAAGTCTGCTAAATTAGCATCTAAAGCTCCTATCGCTGCCCATCCACCTTGACTATCAATTCCAGATATCCGCAGCTCATTAAACCAGACCTCACCACATAGTGACTCTCCAAGGGTAGTTGATGGATTCTTAAGACCTATCATCAATGTTCTAATGTCACCTAGAGATGGATTCCCTCGTATTGAAAATTTATATTTTTTCTCACCAGGCAAAGTACTTATGGGTGTAAACTCTTGAATTGGATTTAACTCTTCATCAAAATAAAGAACTTCACCTAATCCTAATTGTTGAAGAGCCCTCGCTTTTAACTTGGCCAAAAGATCAACAGGTACCTCCAACGAATTCGAATCCGGATTCCAGACCTCTTCAGCAGAAAGACGGTTTATGCTTTCCGAGGAATATTCTGTTGGTTTTAATGGAATTTCAATTTGATAGTAATTGTCTTGATAATCTGTTCCTAAACGAATGAAAGCCACCAATCGTTTGTCAAATTCATCTTCTGCACCTTCTCCAGGAAGGGGCTCATTTCCAGGCAAAGATTCAGCATGTAAAAACATTCGTAGCTTACTATATTGCCTCATGTCAAGGTTCAAATTTTTATAAATCCCTCGAGAATCTGACGGTTGCAAATCACATACCCTAAAGGCTAATGATTGTTCATTTTGTCTTATAATTGTATTGTTGTTATTTACCTGTTCTCTTCTTATTTCAGGAGGTAAAACATAGTTAATTGGTATTCGATTTTCATTTTCTAAAATGTTTACCGTACTAATGTCAACCGTAGTATTTTCATTCACCAGTACTTCTTTGTTCAGGGCCTTATTGTATTGTCTCCAGTCTCCTCTCACCAAATCTAATGACCCAAAACGAAATACAACCTTTTCTTCAAATCCACTTAAAACCATTCGCATAAAACGGATTGAACGCAAATCATTAATTGCATTTACTGATTTAAAATAGGGATTGAAAGAAGTATTTTCGTAATAATCTTTTTGTATGGGAACTTTGAATTGGATCCATCGTGCTTCAAATTCGTCTCCATTAGGGGCATTTACTTTGATATTTTCCCTAACATCCGTCACAAAAGGATGGTTTCCAACTTGCATGTTTTTAGCAATAGGAACACGGTATTCGAAATAACTGTCAATGGTATTCATACTCTGATCACGGTTAATGTCTTCCGTATCAGGCTCGGTAGTATTCCCTCGATCTGTATCGCTAAAGTCAATAGGAGTATTGTTTTCCAAACCATTATAATTCTTATAACGATTTAGTATTCCTCCCTCGGCTTGTAAAAAATATTGATAATTATCTCCTGCAGGGTCATTTGCAGGACCATTGGTGAAGATAGCTCCCTCATCTTGATCTGCTAATCCATCTAATCCCACATCTTGAAGCGCTCGATCTTCAGCGAAAGAATTGAATGCATAAACTAAAGATTGATTGGCTGGGACTTTTCCCCATTCAGTTTCGTATGCTGGTGTGGCCTCAGTTGTACTCGGCAGACCGTTTTCAAATTGTTTTCTCCCATCTCGTAAAATATCTTCTGAAATATTTCCCAAATGAAAAACTAATTCTCCTATATCATCACTAGGGGCTTCATTATCAGTAAATGTATCTAGTAACCAAAATTCGATGAATTCTACGTTTGACTGCTCAAAATTGGTTGCATTCAAAGATCGCATTACTCCTCCCCAATTCTTTTTAGAATCAGAATCAAATTGTTCAATAGGGGCATTGTTATATGGTCCTTTTTCATTGGGATAATAAGCCAAATCAAATGTAGGTAAAGTACTAGGTGTTCCCTGAACTATATCTTGTTCGGGAAATAACTCATTGATAAAAATCCGTCGGGTTTCATTCAAAGAAATATCATCATTATTAATTCCGTTTGGAGGTCTAAAATAAAAGATTTGATCTATTGAATACCACGCTAATTTGGAACGCCCATATCCACTCTCCATGCCCTCTTTTGTGGCACCAGAAACATCATTTACTGGAACACTAGATAAATTCCAAGCTGTATATCCTTTGATATCAATATTAGTTTGCGCTCCCTCAAAATCATCGATATAAACATTAGTTTCGCCGTTTAATTGGGTATTTCTTGGATCTTTAGCCGCTAGACTTGCAACTTCACCACGAAACGAAATCTGTGAAGGAACATTGGTTTTTATGGTAGGTAATTTATTCACCAAACGGGTTAATAATGGAATCTCTGTTGAGAAATTGGTATTGAATCCCGTCATAGTATTGTTCACGGGTTCTGTACCATAATTTGCTTTTTGAGTTAATGGGTTTTCACTCAAATTAATTAATGTCCCTCCCACATTAATCTTATCCGTTATTCTATGATTAATATTAACTCCTGAAAAACGTTTATTTTGTTGATTAAAGAAAGAATTGTTTTCTACTGAAATATCAATTGGAATGTTTGAGGCCTTCAAACCCTCATCTAGAATCTTTACACGACCAATCTCATAATTTACGGTATAATCCAAACCTTCCTGAAGTGTTCTCCCTCCAGCAGTTACTCTCACAGAACCTCTTGGCACATTAAAAGCGCCAATATTAATTCCATCGCCTCCCTCTGATTTATACCGTCCTTTTAATTGAAATTTATTCTTCTCCGTAAATTCTAAAGCTGCTGCTTTTGTGGACGAGTACAATTCATTAAAAACGTATTTTTTCTGATTTTTGTTGAACGTACTTGGTAAATCATAATCTTCTTTAGCAGATTCTGGATTGTCTAAAAGTTCAAATAAAAATTCACCAAAGGGTTCTGCTTTTGGAAAAATGATTCGTCCATATCGAGGGTCAATTGTAATTCCTGGTATAAAATCAAAAAAACCATCCCCTTGAGGCACTAAATCTTGGTAGGCATTTAATCGATCCAAATCCATGGTATTCAACAAGACTTCTTGCTCCAGCTTTTCAGGCCAAATTGAAGGATCTACTGGCGTCATATAATTGATTGGAGAAGGATCAGTATATAGAATACTTAATTTAAAATCCTCTTCTGATAACTGAAAAGCTCCAGTATTATAGATGTTTTTCATCATCAAATCCCAAACTGGCTGACGCACATCGGTCAAACTACTTTTAAGCATTTTGACAACTAAATTATTCGTTTGAACCACAGGTGCTTGTTGTGGTTGCTGAGGTGTATTGGATTGTATCAAAGAAGTACCCGGAATATCACCATTTGCAAACTCACCAACTTGATATACCTTTCCTAAAAAAGTAAATTGAAAAGCCACCCCTAATATCTCATCGTTGCTTAAACGTTGATTTAACGAAATATAACCTAACTGCGGGTGAAATGTATACTCTTGTGGTTTTAGCTTTCGGGCACTTTCCAAAACGGCATAATCATAGCCTTCGGTTGTTTTTGTAGAACCAAAACCATTTTTTACGGTAGCGATATCTCGAATAGCTTCAGTTAATATACCTCCAAAACCAATTTCATCAGGATCCAATCTATTAACATCATTACTAGGCGGAGACTCAAGGTTTGAGGTGTTAAAAAAGTTTGGAGTTCTTTCATCTAGTTGTGTATTCTCTGGATTGGCTTCCCCTAAATCTTGTAGGGCTATAATGTTTCTAACATTGTTTGTTTGATACCCTCTATTAGTCACCCATACTTCAATTCGAGTTATTTGAACTGGAGAGTTGATATAAGGGTAAGTATCCAAAAAGGCATCGTAATTATCTCTAAAATATTGACTTAAAAAGTAGTGTCTATCTTCCTCGTAATCCAAAGCAAATAAGCTAAAATCTTCGAGTTTTCCGCCTCCTTGTGAAGTAATATTTTGGGATTGTGAGCGTTGTTCAGAAAAAATTCCAGAGATAGTTGTATTTCCAAATTTCAAATCAGCACGAACACCAAAAAGACTTTGAGCTCCTTGAATCAAGTTACTATTCAGAGGCAAACTAATATTACCAATATCAATATTTTGTAAAATAGCATCTTCAGTAACCTTTCCTTTCAAATACTCTGAAACACGATTACCAACTTGCTCAGTACTGTTTGGAAGTTGGTTAATGTTATTTTTTAATTGATCAATTTTCTGTCGCGCTTGATTGAGTGTGTTTTTTGCTTCTCCAATTTTATTTTGAACATCCTGAACTGTAGATTTAACATTATCAATTTTATCATTGATTGCATTGACTTTTCCCTGAACATCGTTTATTCTAGAACCAATTTTTCCAGGGATTACATCTTTTAATTCAGACAATTGAGGAGGATTAAATTGAATCTTAATTAGATTCTGGAAATCAAAAGTTGATTCTGTATCGTAATTTGCAGTAATCTGAAGTCGTTCTCCTATTTTACCTAACAAGCTAAGACTTATCCGTTGATCAAAATCAAATCCGGGAGATCTTCTATTTACAGGTGAAGTGATAGGGTTATCGTTTCGCTGATAACGGTATCCCAAATCTATTCCAATAGAACCTTGTGGTGATATATCAATAGCATTACTTCCAAATATGGATTGAAAAAATTTATTATTGACGTACAATTCTGGGAGCAAATTTTTCTGAGTGTCTTCAAGATCTGAGCCACGACCACTCAAAGCTTGAACTTTGTCTTTAAAATAATTCTGCATTTGTTCTTTTAGAACTAATGCTTCAAATTCTTTTACAGTGAGTACCAACGGAATACCAATCGGATAGCCTCCTATTTCTTGAGAAAAAATATAGCGAGCTGACTCAGAATTATAGGTATATTGTGAGGAAAAGCTACTTGGATTTGGAAGCGCAATTCCACCAATATCTGCTTGCTGCTGAGCTGATATGACCCCAAAAGAAGATATGATCCAAAATAAAATTAGGATTAAAGCTTTGGGGGATTTATAAACTACATATCGTTTACTCTCAATCAAAGGGGTTTTATAATTTGTTCAGAGCGGCCTTTATAAGTTCTTCTACTGAACTCTCTGGGGCAGCCTGAATTGCGTTATCAATTACTTTTTCAGATTGCTTTCTTGAATAACCAAGAACCTCTAATGCTGATAACGCTTCATCTTTGATTGTATTGTTTGCAAATGACTGAATTTCTTCACCTTCAAAGAGACTCATCATCTTATCTTTTAATTCTATTAAAACTCTTTGTGCTGTTTTTAAACCAATTCCTTTAATTGATTTAATCGTAGTTAAATCTTCATTCACTATAGCTCTTTGAATCTGCTGAGGTTCAAGAGAGGAGAGCATCGTCCGTGCGGTACTGGCACCAATCCCCGAAACAGATAAAAGAAGCCTAAAAACGGATCGCTCCATAGATGTAAAAAATCCAAATAAAGTGTGAGAATCTTCACGAATTTGAAGATGAGTAAAAAGTTTAATGTTCTCGTCCTGACCTAGTTGAGAATAGGTGTGTAGCGAAATGTTTACCTCATATCCAATTCCTTGACAATCTATAACCACATGAGTGGGTGACTTTTCTTCAAGTCTTCCTTTGATCTGTGTAATCATCTTCTTATTTGTTTTTTGATTGTGCATCAATTACTGCTACAGCAGCCATATTGACAATTTCATCTACAGAGGCTCCCAATTGTAATACATGAATAGGCTCACTTAAACCCATCAAAATAGGACCAATTGAAAGTGACTCATTTAGTTCTTTCATCAATTTATAAGTAATATTTGCCGCATCTAGGTTTGGAAAAACGAGAATGTTTACTTTTTTGTTGTTTAAAACAGAAAAAGGAAATGCCTTATGAAGTAAGACTTTATTCAAGGCAAAGTCAGATTGAATAGGTCCATCTACAACCAAATTTGGGTTGCTTCTATGTAAAATTGATACGGCTTCTGAAACTTTCTTTGCTTGACTAAATCGGGAGGAACCAAAATTTGAAAAAGACAATAGTGCAATTATGGGTTCAATACCAAACAATCCTGCCATATGTCCTGTCATTTGAGCAATTTTGGCTAACTCTTTAGAGGTAGGTTCCACATTAATTGTGGTATCCGACAAAAACAAGGGTCCTGACTTTGTTAACATCAGGTTGGTTGCTGCCACTTTAGTAACCCCTTTGGCTTTTGAAATAGTTTCCAAAATTGGTTTTACGACTGAACGATAATTTCTTGAATATCCAGAAAGCATGGCGTCTGCGTCACCATTTTTAACCATCATAGAAGCAAAATAATTACGTTCCCACATCAAACGTTCAGCATCATAGAACGTGTACCCTTTTCTCTTTTGATCTTTCCAAAATAATTCGGCATATATTTTACGCTGTGGATCATGGTTTTGATCTTTAGGATCAATGATTTCAACTTCAGCATCAAAATCAATAGCTTTTCTCAAGTCGTTGATCACAGCTTTATTTCCTAATAATATTGGCTTGGCAATACCTTCCTCTTCAACAATTTGTGCAGCTTTTAAGACATCCATTTGGTCTGCCTCTGCAAAAACAAGGCGTTTTGGGTCACTTTTTGCACGGTCATGAAGTAAACGTACCATTTTCTGACTATTTCCTAATCGACTTTCCAAAACCTCTTTATACCTATCCCAATCTTCTATTGGAGCTTGAGCCACTCCAGAATCCATTGCTGCTTTTGCAACAGCTACAGGAACAGTTGTAATCAATCTTGGATCAAATGGCTTAGGAATAATATAATCTTTCCCAAAACTCAAGCGAGTTTCATCGTACACTAAATTGACTTGTTCTGGTACAGATTCTTTTGCTAGATCAGCTAAAGCCTTCACAGCAGCCATTTTCATTGCTTCATTTATGGTAGTCGCACGAATATCTAAAGCTCCTCTAAAAATAAAAGGAAAACCAAGTACATTATTCACTTGATTCGGATTATCAGACCTCCCTGTAGCCATAATGATATCCGATCTTGTTTTACAAGCAAGATCATATTTGATTTCAGGATCTGGATTTGCCATAGCAAAGACTATTGCATTTTTGGCCATAGACAATAACATGTCTGTTGAAAGAATATCTGCTTTGGATAGTCCTATAAAAACATCTGCATCAATTATTGCTTCATCCAGTGTCTTTAGGTCACGAGTTGTGGCAAATTCCTCTTTTTCGGGACTTAGGTTTTCTCTGTCCTTTCGAATTACCCCTTTACTGTCAAGCATGACAATATGCTCAACATTAGCCCCAAAAGCACGGTATAGTTTTGTACACGAAATAGCCGCGGCACCCGCTCCTGAAACTACAATCTTAACTTCTTCTATTTTTTTCTCAGAAAGCTCCAAGGCGTTCAACAAAGCTGCAGCTGAAATAATTGCTGTACCGTGCTGGTCATCATGCATTACAGGAATGTCTAATTCCTCTTTTAATCTACGTTCAATTTCAAATGCTTCTGGAGATTTTATGTCTTCTAAATTTATTCCACCAAAAGTTGGTGCTATAGCTTTTACAGCTTCAATAAATTTCTCGGTATCAGAGGCATCCACCTCAATATCAAATACGTCAATGTCAGCAAAAATCTTGAACAATAACCCTTTTCCTTCCATAACAGGCTTAGAAGCTTCAGGACCAATACTACCTAGACCTAAGACCGCTGTTCCGTTTGATATTACAGCTACTAGGTTCCCTTTGTTAGTGTATTTATAGACATCTTCCTTAGATTTTTCAATTTCCAAACACGGAATTGCTACACCTGGAGAATAAGCCAAAGCCAAATCTCTTTGAGTATCATAATTTTTTGTAGGAACTACTTCAATCTTCCCAGGTCTTGGCTTTGCGTGATAAACTAAAGCAGCCCTACGTTGTTGTTCATTTTGCATATTGCAATTTTATTTTAAACTAAATTTTTATGGGTTTGGGTTGTGACACAAACAATGAAAATATTCCACCAATGATAAGGAAAACTCCTGCAAGCCGAATTATATTAATTGGATTTTGACCCAATATATCATACACAAAATATTGTACGGAAAAAATTTGAATGATCATAGGAACTACGATAAACATGTTAAAGATTCCCATATATACACCTGTTTTTCCTTTAGGAATTGAAGCTGCCAACATTTCATAGGGCATAGCCATCATAGAAGCCCATGTTATTCCTAGTCCAAACGAAAATAAATAAATCTGAGAGACAGGAATTCCATCCCCAAAAGGCAAAGTGAATAACAAATCTGTGTCATTGAGCAAAGGCATACATAATAATGCTGCCCCGCCAATTGCTAAACTGACAAAATGCAGTCGCTTAGCGCCAAGCTTTCTGGCAATTGGGATCAATAGAAAGGCAATTGTAAAGCATATAATATTATAAGTTCCATTCAAGTTTCCAGTTAAAATTTGTGCTTGATTAAAATAGGAAGTAGACTGGTCAAGAGTCCCGTATAAGGAAAGAGAAAGAGCTGAAGTCAGATACTGCCAATAACAAAACATCGCATACCAAGGAAAAAACATCACGGGAATGAGTTGTTTCATCGGTAAAGGCATCTCCTTGATTGCAATCACAATTTCTTTAAATGTTTTAACAATCAGATTCCCTTCCTTTTTCGCAGTTTTTATTTTTTCTAGTTCTTCTGGAGTGGGAGGATATTCCTTGGTAAATAATACCGAAATTAAAATGGTAATTATTGATGCTATTGCTCCTATCCCAAAAGCCCAATAGGTGTATACTGGGATTCCATTATCCATTTTATCGGCTAAGGCTAGTATTCCAAAAGAGACCAAAATCGCAGGAGTAAAGTTTGCGAGGGTTGTCCCTAATCCTGTGAAAAAACTCTGTACTAAAAAACCAAAGGAGAATTGCTTTTTTGGAAGCATATCAGAAATAAAAGCGCGGTAAGGTTCTAAGGCTATATTGTTTGCTGCATCCAAAATCCATAACAATCCTGCCGCCATCCAAATTGAACTGGAATAGGGCATGGCTACTAAAGCCAAACTAGCAATAACGGCTCCAAGAAGGAAAAAAGGTTTGCGGCGTCCAAATTTGGGAGACCAAGTTCCGTCACTTATCGCGCCAATAATAGGCTGAACAATCAAACCTGTAACTGGTCCTGCCAACCATAATAAAGGAAGTTCAGATTCTTCTGCTCCTAAATATTTATAGATGGCACTCATGTTACTTTGTTGCAAACCAAAACTAAATTGAACTCCAAAAAAGCCAAAGTTCATGGTTAAGATTTGCCAAAAATTCAACTGCTTTTTTTCCATTTTATTTTACTTTCGATTCTTCTGTAATAGGATTAACTTTAGTTTGAAGCCTATTTACAAGATACTCTCCTATAGCCTGTCCTTGAGCTACCCCTTCTTCTATTGCCATCATGTAGTGAATTCCGCCATATAATCTTGAAATAGCTGCCTCTTCTGAAGCATGAATGAATGAAGTATACTCTCTTTCTCCTAATCCATAGGCTACTTCTGTAGTGTCAGTAAAACTAAAGTCCTCACCGTATAGATCGGTGAGTGTTACTGCAGCAGCACGAGAAATTACAGAGTGACCGCTTGTATATTCTGGAAAGGGCGGTGTTTGTAACAATGGAAGCCATTCTTCATCATAGTGTTCATTGATGAGCGTCTCAGGTCTTACAATCAAAGTGTTCCACTTTTCATCCCAACAACTAATAAATGCATCAAATAACGCAATAGATACATTAGTGTAAGCATTTATAGTCTCAACAAAGGAGCTTTTTGCTTGGCGGGTAGCTATAGCTGTAATTCCAATCCAATGTCCCCCTGGAGTTATTTTTTTTGTGGCAAACATAGCATGCCCTCTGTGATGCGTTACATAGGGATTACAATCCCAAAATTTAGCAATTTCAATCTGATTCTCATCCAAATTGTTTATTACCTCAAAAACTTCCCAAAGTTGTTTCTGAAATGGACTACCTTTTGTTAAATCAAAAGCTAGAGGGGGTTTAGGCGCAAATTGATTGGAGGAATCTAAAACCATCGTTCTGATTTCCTTCCAGTGAGGCTCAATCCCATCCATGTAGTCTGGTGGGGTGGGTTTCCAAAATTGGTCTTTCTCTTGAATTGTATATTTAGGGAAAGTACGTGTCTGACTGTACATGTCTTTTGTAGACCATTCTTTAATTGCATTTGCCGCTTGTACAGCATACTCTTTTGAAGCTTTATCGACACGTCTAGGCACTTTAATTGTCTTAATTTTTTTCTCAAAATCAAGTTCAAATTTTTTCATTTTATCTTCAGAGAAAATAAGGGCTTTCCCAACAATATTGAAGGTGTAAATCGCGGCTAAATTGAAGTCAACGTTTTCATTCGTTGGAATGGGAAATGGAGTTAGTCCTTTTACTTGGCCCACCAAGGAATTAAATTCTTGAGGAGAGGCTTGTCTGACAACTTCATATGCAGCTATAGTTGGATATAAATAAACACGTGAAGCTACAGGAGGCGAAAAGATATCATACACCACTATATCCGTTAAGTTTTGCATGGCAGACTGAAAAAACTCGGGATTCTGAAGTTTCTCCTTATAGACCAAATCAGTCTCATTAGAAGAACAATTAAGTAAAAGAAGAAATGGGATAAAAAATAAACATAAATTTATTTTCATTTCATTTGTATTTTGGGTTTACTAATAGTTAATACTGGAGAAGTTTATTTAAAATTAAACTAATACATTTTCTTTAGCTAAAGTACTCTTTTTCATAACAAAGAAGTAGAGGAAACGCTTCAGATTAAACTTTAACCACACACCCATTAAACCTTAATTTTTCTCGAAAACAAGCAGACGATCTTGATTTTGTGTGACTAATATTAATTTTTTGTTATTGGCTAGAGTGACAACTCCGATTTCCTTAGCATCTTTAAAAACATGAAACCCAGATTTTTGTGCTAGAGCAACATTGAATTTCCTGTTTTTATTATCCCAGTTCATTACAGTGCCCTGAAAACCATCAAAATTACCTTCAAATGGAGGTCCACCAAAATCATTTCCGATTACAAAAATGTTGTTTTCACCCTCTTCATTAAGCATTAAAAAATCGTTTATAGGACCTAGTTGAAGTGCCTCAGGTAATGGATTAATTCTAAATTGACCTTCTCCCAAATTTTCCACCCATAGTGAAACATCTAAATTTGCTTGCAAGGACTCTTCTTTAGAAAGAAATTCTTTCTTTCTATAATAATCAATATTTGCCTTTGAAAAAGCATGATAAGAAGTGAATTCTTTTCTAAAATAAGGGCTTTGCTGATTTAAGTTATCCCAAAACTGAGCAGGAAATTGATCCCATTCTCCTTTGCTGTTTTGTTGGGAAGTAAAAATAAGTGGATCCACACTCCCATTACCATCTATATCTTTTGTTGAAATCAATAAAGGAGTCTCTGGTCTAACGTTGTACATATTATTTTTACCAAGGTTTCCTATAAGGAAATCCGTGTCGCCATCTGAATCTATATCAATGGGCTCAATAGCACGCCATAATCCGAAAGCTTCCTCTAAAACTTTTGAGGATAAGGCTTCAAATTTGCCAGAGGTATTCAAAAAAACAGAAATTGGACTGTATTCACCAACAATAATCAAATCGTGAAATCCATCTTGATTAATATCGGCCCACTGAGCATCTGTAACCAGTCCAAGCTCTGAAAGCTCAGGGAATACTTGTTCAGAAACCTCTTTAAAACGTCCATTATAATTCTTAAGTAAGTAGCTTGAATCAGAAAGTGGAAATGCTTTTGGTTTATTATGTCCTCCAATAAACAAGTCAACAAAACCGTCTTGATCGTAATCCATTGGGCGAACAACACAACCGTTGGAAGTTAGTTTAGGAAGTAAAGTCTTATCCCATTTAAAAATACCATTACCGTTATTTAACAACAATCGGTCTTGATAAAACTCTGAATCTACATCAAATTGGTTTCCTCCAGAGACTAAGTATAAATCAAGATCATTATCATTATCAATATCAATTAAGGTCATACTTTCAACCTCATAATTTTTATCATCAAGTGCATTGAAAAGTGGTGTTGACTTAAATTGATTTGATTGGTTTTGAGTATAAATCACAGGGCTAAACCCTGCAGCACTTCCAACAATAAAATCTTCTTTTCCATCTCCATTAATGTCTCCAATTGCAAGACAAGGTCCGTTTTGTGATAGTTTGTGAGGTAAAAGTCGTTGATTAAAAAAGTCTTGAACATTTTTTTCTTCATGAACATATTCAATTCCATATTTGGTAGCAACTTCAGCATAAGAATATTGCTTTGGTTCCTCTACAAATGGATAAGCAAGGTTTTGAATCGCTGTGGCTTCTTTTTGGTAAATTGTATGTCTTTGATTTAATGTTGGTCCTTCGAGGCTTGAAAAACTACTGTCGGGCCATAGAACTTCAATTGAAGAAACATTTTTGTCTGATGGAATCCCAAAATATAGTATGGGATCTACAGAGGACATATAACCTCTAGAAAGTTGCTGTTCATGAAACTGAAAGCTTCCGTCATTGAAACGAACAACCACATTTGCACCCAAGGCATTGACGTTTTGTTTTGATCCTACCAACTCTATTTGCAAGTATTTGGTTTCAGGAGCTGCAGTGGTTAAATTATTTTTGAATATGAAAGCCTCGTCATTTATATTGTTTACTACATAATCTAAATCTCCATCCAGGTCAAGATCACTAAAAACAGCACCATTTGAAAAAGAAGGAATATTTAACCCCCATTCTTGACCTATATCTTCAAAAGTTAAATCACCATTATTTTTAAATGCATAATTTGGGATTTTAATAATAGGAATAGAATCCAATAGTTTTGATATACTCGTATAAACTCCTTCATTTAAACGATAATTAGCAAAATCCATATCAGTAATATCACGAGGAAATCCGTTGGTTATCAATAAATCCTTTTTTCCATCATAATCAATATCTGCAAACAATGGAGACCAACTCCAATCTGTCTGGTAAACTCCAGCGTATTGACCAATTTCAGTAAATGGAAGTCTATTTCCATTATTTTTAAAAAGCATATTACGCATATGCTGATCTTGATAACCCCATTTTTTGTTCATCACGTTTTGAAAAAAAGAACTCTTTGCAATAGTTGTTTTTTTTCGTTCGTGACTTTCACCCAACATGTCAAGTGAAATTAAATCAGAATAGCCGTCATTGTTAAAATCAGCTGCATCTGATCCCATAGAAAACTTACTTTGGTGTAACAATGAATTTTCAATTTCATTTTTAAAGGTTCCATCTTTCTGATTTATGTAAAGTAGGTCGTTAGTCAGATAGTCATTGGTTATAAATAGGTCTATCCATTGATCTTTGTTAACATCTACGGGTGTTACACTCAGTCCATAGCCTTCAATTACGATTCCAGCTTCAAGAGTAACGTCTGTAAACCTTCCTTCTCCATCATTTTTGTATAATTTGTCATTACTGATTGCAGAACCATCCATAACTTTCTTTCGATAGTTTGTGGGTATGCTTTCATTTTGTTCATTATTTACCACATAAAGGTCTAGATCACCATCTTTATCATAATCAATAAATGTAGCTGCCATACTGTTTCCAGAATCATTTACACCATAGGCAGCTGCTTGTTCTAGAAAAGTTGGAATTCCTTTATCAGACATTCCTTGGTTTATATACAGCCTATTGGTTCTGTTTTCCTTGTGCATCGCAGTACAAACATAAATGTCCATTAAACCGTCTTCATTTAAATCTGCTATAGCAATTCCAGTAGACCAAAAATCAGCAAAGTTTAAATTTGAGTCCTCTGTAATATCTTTGAAGTTCAAATTTCCTTCATTTAAATAAAGTCTGTTAGTCACCATATTTCCGGTAAAAAACAAATCAGGGAGTCCGTCATTGTTAAAATCTGAAACAGCTACACCCCCTCCGTTAAAAATATATTCATTGGTTAGAATATTAAAGGAATCTGATTCGGTAATAATATTGGCAAACGTGACATGTGTTTTGTCTGAATCTATCCTACTAAATAAAGTTTCGCGTCTTTGTGTACACGAGAAAATTAAAATAAGTAATATAAAGCTAATTACATTAATCTTGTAGGATGTTTTCATATTGAATTTATTCTAAAAAAAAAACCATGGGATAAATATACCCCATGGTCTTTTACTTTACAAATTTAATAACTACTAGTAGTTAGGATCTTGTGTTAAAGTTGGCTCTCCTTCAACGAATGAACGATCAATTGCCTGTTGTGGAATTGGATAGTAATCGTTTTTAGGTGAAGTAAAGGATTTACCTTGAAGGTAAATTCTATATCTGGACTCTCTCGTGAGATATTCGTTTAAAACAGTTCCCATTACACCCCATCTTTGAAGATCAAAGAAACGATGACCTTCCATTGCAAACTCAATACGTGTCTCCATTCTAACTGCAGTACGAGCAACTGAAGCACTTGTCCATGCAGCTGTATATTCTTTAATATTGTAGTTAGCAGCTGGATTTGCAGTAGTTGTGTATTCAGTACGTGTTGCTCCTTGAATTGCTTCAGGAACAAAACCTGCAGGATTAGCTGCACGACGTCTTATATCATTTACCTGAGCTCTAGCATCTTCTAAACGACCTGCCTCAACATATGCTTCAGCTAACCATAATTTCACCATAGATAATCTCATGATACGGTAGTTATTTGCTGTAAGGTTACCCCAACCACCAACTCCAAAAGCTTCTGGCTCACCAACATGCTTTTTAGAAAAATAAGGGCCTGCATATGTAAGATCACGAACGTAATCTACTTGCATGATATGGTGATTTTTGTACAAAATACCAGGACGGCCAACAGAGTGGTCTAAACGAGGATCTACTGAAGGATTCCCGATAGGCTCTCCAATATTTGCTCCATTAGGATTAGTAATATGAACTGATTTCCATTCTCCTCCTAACCAAGGTAAACCATCAGCATTTGTATGATGAACATCAACCATATCTTGTGTTGCTTGCCAGAAACCACAACATCCCCAAGGAGAAATATATGGATGTGCAAGACCTACTCCTTTATTAGAGTTTTGATCATCTCCACTAGAAATAGCATATTGAATTTCAAAAATAGACTCCGAGTTGTTACGAGTAGCAACTAAATGATTGTCTTCGTATTTAGCAACTAATGAGAAAGGACCGTTATTTACGATATCTTCCAAAACTGGGATTGCTGCTGAAATTTTTCCAGCATCTCCTGTGTGCATGTGAGTTTTTGCTAAGAAAGCTTTCGCTGCCCAACTAGTTGCTCTACCAACCTCGGCTTGTGTAGCAGGAAGTGCTGCAGCTGCTGCAGAAAAGTCTGCAATGATTTGATCCCAAATTTGACCTCCATTAGCAACTTTAGAACTCTCAACATCATTTACATCATAAGCTGTTTCATCTACATAGGCAGGATTACGGAAGTGTAACTGAGCCTGTAAAGCGTGGAAACCTCTTAAAAAACGTGCTTCAGCGATGACTTGTGCCGAACGAGCTGCATCTAATGGATCATCTCCTTCTGCAGCTTCAGCTACAGCATCAATTACCTCGTTAGCTCTAGCCATACCCCAGTACACAGATCTCCACTTGTCTTTAATGTGATCATTAAATGTAGTAAAATCATATGCCTCAATAAATGAGTGTTCAGGCTGGTCACCAGCATCAGTTCCTTTCACAGCGTTGTCAGAAGCAATACTTCCAAAAATCCATCCGTGAATATCGTAGTACCAGGTACCACCACCGTTCATACCTTGCCCTGAAAGGGTACGGTATGCGGCAATAAGTTTTCCTTCCACACCTTCGGCGTTATTTAAAGAAGGTCCCGCAATTTGGCCTAAAGGCTCTTTCAATAGGAAGTCATCATTACAACTAGCTGTAATTGCAATTATTCCAATCGATGCGATTAATAATAATTTAAGTTTTTTCATTTTTCTTGATATTTAATATTAAAATAAATTAAGATTCAATCCTAAAATCACTGTTTTAGAAACCGGCATAAATCCTCCATCAAAACCTAATGTGGTATCCGCACCTGTTTGAATTTCAGGATTAGTACCCGTGTAATTAGTTATAGTAACTAAGTTTTGTCCTTGTAAGTAAACTTGTCCACCTGTAATTCCAAGAGCATCTTTAATTGCATCTCCAAAAGTGTAAGTTAACTGTATATTTTTCAAACGGAAATAAGAACCGTCCTCGATCAAGTAAGTAGAAGTTCTACTACTAACTTGGTCATTTGCATCCATGATTGGAGAGGTAGCATTTGGATTGGCAGCAGTCCACTGACTTTTAGGAGCCGATGGGTTGCTAGGTTGCCATGCATCTCTTAAAGCACGAACTGATCGGTTACCTTGGAACGTGTTAAAGTCAGCAAAATAACGTACATAGTTATACAAGTCGTTTCCTTGAGATCCGTTTCCAAATACATTCAAGTTTAAGTTCTTGTATGAAAGGTTCAAATTGATCCCATATACAAAGTCAGGGTGTGGATTACCAATTTGTGTACGGTCATCATCGTTGATTTCACCATCCCTGTTCACATCAGTGATTTTAAATTTCCCAGGAGCATTGTATGCACCATAAGCTGGCCAAGCATCTGCTTCAGCTTGCGTTTGGAAAATCCCTTCTGTTTGGAATCCATAGAACATTGAAATTGGAGACCCTACTTCTGTAATAGAAACAGCAGGCACACGAGAGTTGTATCCAAAAATAGGAGTACCAAACTCATCTAACTTGATGATCTCATTTTTGTATTGAGAAAGGTTTGCACCAATACTGTATCCAAAGTCACCTTTTTGATCACTAAAGTTAAGTCCAATATCAAATCCTTCATTTAACATCTCTCCAATGTTAAGTGCTGGAGCTCCTCCATCACCTGCTCCATATGCAATAGGAACATTTAATAAAAGGTCTGTTGTTCTTCTATTCCAAAGATCAAACTCTATTGACAATTTACGGTCTAACATAGAAGCATCAAATCCAATGTTGTTTGAAGTTGTTGTTTCCCACTTTGCATTCGGATTACCGTATGTTGCAGCGTTATAACCTGGTGTTGCAGAAGTTGCATTACCATCAATTGGGTAAGAGGAGTTAAATGACGTTGACTGATATGAAGTATAAGCGTTGTAGTCTCCAATTTCTTGGTTACCCGTTTGGCCCCAACCATAACGTATTTTTAAGTCATCAATAAAAGTAAGGCCGCTCATGAAGTCTTCCTCTGATATTCTCCATCCTAAACTAAAGGCAGGGAATACTGCACTTGCAGTAGCCGCTTTAAATCTAGAAGATGCATCATTACGTACAATTACCTGAGCTAAATACTTATCACCATAACCGTAGTTCAACTTAGCGAACTGTGACCATAAAGCATAGTCAACTTGAGAATACCCGTAGTTGGAAGAAGTTCCTTGGTTACCAGCACTTAAATAGCTGATAATTCCAGTTGTTTCAAATGGGAAACGCTGTCTACCAGCTCCAAACTCTTCTCCAAATGCTTCAATAGCCTCCACTCCAACTAGAGCTTCAACTTTGTGAATATCATTGAATGTTTCTTTGTACCCAATTGTATTTGTGAAGTTCCACTGATACGATTGTTGGAATAAAGAAGTAGAACCGTTAATGAAGTTTCCTTCAACATATTCCGGCTGTGGACGTCCAATATATAGACCTCTTCTACCTACTACAT
The DNA here is from genome assembly GCA_009886625.1 of Flavobacteriaceae bacterium. GTDB lineage: Bacteria > Bacteroidota > Bacteroidia > Flavobacteriales > Flavobacteriaceae > MS024-2A. The sequence continues at coordinate 101,768 of QXZA01000018.1, read as the reverse complement.
CAAAACCAAATGTTGATTTAGCAGTAATTTTATCTGCAATTCTCATTTCAGCAAATACACTACCGAAAGCTCTAAAACGCTTACTTCTATCATCTTGGTTTCTGAATAAGGTAGCATAAGGGTTGTAGTTGTTCCCTAAGTTCAAACCTCTTGATCCTGCAAAGTTTCCTGCAATATCATAAACAGGCAATAATGGGTGGTGCTTGTACGATACTGATACCGCATTTTGCTCACCATTGTTACCGTATCCACCTTTTCTGTTGTCTAAAGAAAGAGTAAAGTTCTCTCCAATAGTTAGACGATCACCTAAGGTTTTAGTAGACGAATTCAAACGAATCGATGCTCTCTCATACCCAACAAATTGTACTGGTGAATCTTGAGAGAAATAATTTGCAGTAAATGCATACTGAGATGATTCTGTTGCTCCACTTGCCTGAATTTGGTGGCTAGTGATAGGTGCATTTGAACGAGTTACTTCATCCCACCAGTTGGTATCTGCTGATTCAGTAATCGCATAGATATTAGCAGGTGTTAATGAGTAAAGAGATTCATTTGCAGTTGATGCACCACTAGGGAATACATAGTTAGGAATAGAAACTCCAGGATTTTCTGGTGTTCCTGAGAAAGCATATTGACCATGTGAAGGAGTTTTCCCTGCATAGTAATCTGCTAGATATAAGTATTCTCCAAGTCCTTGTGCATCTAGTGCCTCAACATCAGCACCAGTGTTTTGCCATCCATAGTATGAATTGTAAGAAATTTGACTTTGTCCAACTTTACCTTTTTTGGTGGTGATAATGATTACCCCATTTGATGCACGTGCTCCATAGATCGAAGCTGCAGAAGCATCTTTCAATATCTGCAAAGACTCGATATCATTTGGGTTAAGGTTTCCTTGTGATTGTGAAGGAACACCATCAATAATGTAAAGTGGGTTGTTATTTCCAATAGTACCGAATCCACGAATACGAACCGTAGCTTCCCCACCTGGAGTTGCATCGTTAATAATGGAGATACCTGAAGCACGACCTTGAAGTTGTTGTGAAAAAGTTGTTGCAGGTACCGCTAAAAGATCATCTGCTTCTACCGTAGTTACCGCACCTGTAATTTCACGCTTAGATTGTGTTCCGTAACCTGTAGTTACAATTACTTCATCAAGTAAATTTCCTAAAGCTAAGGCTATTGTAATTTGATCACCATCTACAGTAGCTTCTTGAGTAGTGTAACCAACGAAGGAAACCACAAGAACATCTCCTTGTGAAGCTTCTATGGAAAAATTACCATCAAAGTCTGAAGTAGCAAAACTGTTTGTACCTTTTACCAGAATAGTTGCCCCTGGTAAAGGACCGTCGTCGCTCGTTACTGTACCAGTAACATTCTGAGCATAAGTTCCCACAGATAACATTAAAGCCATCAAATAGAGGAACCTTTTAAAGAACTCTTTTTTCATTATAGAATAGTTAGTTAAAAATATAGTTAATAATTCAATAAACAAGTTTAACAATAGTTTCTGTAAATTCTTAAGGTTTTGTTAAAAATATGTAATATTGCTTACTAAATCGATTTAGTGCCCTTACATATTTAAACACAATAATCTTATTTATCAAATTCAAGAAGTATTATGAAGATAACACTTAAAGAAATAGCTAAACAATTAAATGTTTCGCCTACTACAGTATCAAAAGCACTTCAAGATTATCCAGATATAAGTGCTGAGACCAAGAAAAAAATAAAGAAGTATGCAAAGCAGGTTGGCTATACACCCAGCATCCAAGCAGCTTACCTCAGAACACAAAAGACAAGAATAGTAGGTGTCATTGTGCCGAACTTTACAGACCATTTTTACAATGGACTTATTGAAGGAGTAATCGAAAAAGCCTCAAAAAATGGATATCTAGTGGTGATACTTCAATCAGGTGATAGTCAAAAAAAGGAGAAAAAAATGGTGAACCGTCTGTTGCACCAACAAGTTGATGGTATTTTTATTTCCTTAGCCAGAGATACAATAAATTATGATCATTTAAATAAAATTATTGAAAGCAAAACCTCTTTAACGCTATTCGATAATACCACGAAGTCTATAAACTGCAATAAAATAAGCTTTGATGAAAGAAATGAGAGCTTTGTTGCAACAGAACATTTAATTAAATGCGGTTGTAAAAAAATTATGTTTTTTAGAGATAGTCTAGTTTCCCAAAAATCTATTGATCAATTTATTGGATATCGAAAGGCACTAGATCAATACAATATCCCTTTTGAAAAAAAGTATGTTCATATTACTGAAAACAAGATGGATGACGATGCCTATGAATTTATAAAGGCTCTGTACAACTCAAAAAGTGAAATTGAAGGTATATTTATTCCCAATCATGTTATTTCTTTGGGTATAATAAAATTTTTTAATGAACAAAAAACTGTCTTTCACAACAAAATTAAAATTGTGAGCTTTAGTCCCTTAAATGGTCAACAATGGGGTCATTCAAACTTAAAATTAATCAAGCTGAATGGGAAAAAAATGGGCGGAAAAATCATTAAATCATTTTTGAATGAACAAAATCTTTTGAAAATGAAACTTCCCTTAACTTTCTCCACAGAACTTTTAAAATCAAAAGAAAACATAACCAACTTGAAATAAAAAAATCACAGTGAAAGAGTTCACTGTGGTTTTGGTTATCATTAACTCAAAAACTACTAGTAGTTAGGATCTTGGGTTAAAGTTGGCTCCCAATCCTTGAATGATCTTTCAATCGCATAGGTTGGAATGGGGTAGAATTCGTTTTTAGGAGACGTAAACTGTTTCCACTGTAAGTAAACTCTATATTTAGATTCTCTCAAAAGGTAATCATTGAGTACTTCAGATTGGACACCCCATCTTTGAAGATCAAAAAATCGATTTCCTTCCATTGCAGTTTCCAAACGCATTTCATATCGTACAGCTCTTCTTGCTTTGCAAGCATCACTCCAAGCAGCAGTATATTATTTTACGTTATAATTTTCAGCAGGACTAGTAGTGGTAGTATATTCAGATCGAGTGGCACCTTGAATTGCTTCTGGAACGAAATCATCAGGATTATGTCTCAGAGAATCCTCTAAAAAGATAAAAACTTAATGTTTCGTTCTAATCCTGTGAACTTTGCGCGTTTTACAGCGCTTTTTTGAAAAACTCTTTTAAAGGTTTCTTCAGTTAATTCATGCCACTCTTTTAAGGTTAAGTCCAACAATTCCTTTTTGGGAATAAAAGCTGTTTCTTGATGGGGGGTCGCAAACCGATTCCATGGGCAAACTGTTTGGCAGATATCACAACCAAAAGCCCATCCTTCCATTTTATCTTTAAATGTATCAGGTATGGCCTCCTTTAGTTCTATGGTTGCATATGAAATACATTTACTGCCATCAATTTGATAAGGGGCAGTAAGCGCATCAGTTGGACAAGCATCCAAGCAGGCCGTACAACTACCGCAATGATCAGCAACTGGGAGATCGTACTCTAGATCTAGGTCAATTATGAGTTCTGCAATAAAGAAAAATGAACCTATTTGTTTTGAAATCAAATTAGTATTTTTTCCTACCCAGCCCAGACCAGCTTTTCTTGCCCAAGCCTTATCCATCACTGGTGCTGAATCCACAAAAACTCGGCCGTCAATTTCCCCAATTTCCTCACGAAGATGGAACATCAATTGAGTCAGTTTTTCTTTAATGACGGTATGATAATCTTGACCATATGCATAGGTGGAAATTTTAGGAGCCTCAGGATCACTCTGTTTTTCTTCGGTATGATAATTTAGCAATAGAGAAACAACGCTTTTTGCTCCTGGTACTAACACTGTTGGATTAAGTCGTTTATCAAAATGGTTTTCCATATAAGCCATTTTCCCATGTCTCCCTTCTTGAAGCCATTGTTCTAATTTAGGTGCCTCTTCTTGTAGAAAACCTGCCTTTGCAATTCCACAAGAAAGAAATCCTAAGCCCTTGGCTTTTTCTTTTATTATTTTAGAATATTTTGCTTTTTGCTCAAGCATTTAATAAGAAACTATTAAAACAGTCCGCCTTGATTTCCTTTAATTCGCCCCAAATGTTTGTAGGCCAATTCCGTGACCTCCCGCCCTCTAGGTGTTCGAACAATAAAGCCTTGTTGGATTAAAAAAGGCTCATATACTTCTTCAATGGTTTCTCCGTTTTCAGAAACGGCTGTTGCTAAAGTAGTAATCCCTACAGGGCCTCCTTTAAACTTGTCAATAAGAGTGGTTAAGATTTTATTGTCCATTTCATCCAAACCATGGGCATCAACCTGTAAAGCTTTTAAAGCAAATTGAGTGATTTTCATGTCGATAGTACCATTCCCTTTAATTTGAGCAAAATCACGAACACGTCGCAACAGCGCATTAGAAATTCTTGGTGTTCCTCTACTTCGTCCTGCAATTTCAATCGCTGCCTCATGATCAATAGGTACACTAAGTATTTCTGAACTCCTCTCTACAATGGTAGAAAGTAATTCTGTAGAATAATATTCCAATCGGTTACTAATTCCAAAACGAGCCCGCATTGGAGCTGTTAAAAGTCCAGAACGAGTAGTGGCTCCCACCAAAGTAAATGGCTCCAAATTTATCTGAACTGTTCGTGCATTAGGGCCAGATTCAATCATGATATCAATCTTATAATCTTCCATTGCAGAATACAAATATTCTTCTACAATAGGACTCAGACGGTGAATCTCATCGATAAATAATATATCTCTAGGCTGAAGGTTAGTTAGTAAACCTGCCAGGTCTCCAGGCTTGTCCAATACAGGTCCAGAGGTGAGTTTGATACCTACTTGTAATTCATTGGCTAAAATATGAGCCAAAGTGGTCTTTCCCAAACCAGGAGGACCGTGAAACAAGGTGTGATCTAAAGCCTCATCTCGTTGCCTTGCCGCTTCAACAAAAACTTTTAAGTTTTCTAAAATCGCATCTTGACCAGCAAAATCGCCAAAACTTAATGGCCTTAACGCACGGTCTATGTCTTGCTCCTCTGGAGTAAAATGCTCATTAGTAGGGTCTAGATTTTCATTCATTCTTTCAAAGATACTCCATTCTTACCGAAAAATGAATCTTGCTTTAATCGACCTACTTCTAAAACCATTTTTCTATGTCTTAATTAAATAAATGTAAGAAGTGACGTTAAAATAATCTATGTCTTCACATATTTTTAAAAAAGGGGGAAAACAAAAGCTCCTTATTCACTGGAGTGAATAAGGAGCTGTCCATTATAAGAGAAATTATTAATGTTGTAATTCCTCTTCTCCTTCTATTAAAGGAATATGTTGTGGGATAAAGTCCTCTTTAGAACCTGGCTTTGAATAATCATAAGCCCAACGGTGAACATGTGGAATCTCTCCTGGCCAATTACCGTGCATATGTTCTACAGGAGCAGTCCATTCCAAGGTATTAGATTTCCAAGGGTTCATTTCTGCTTCTTTACCATAGAACATACTGTGAATGAAGTTATACAAGAAAACTAACTGCGCTGCCCCTGCAACCAAAGCAAATACAGTGATTAATACATTAATATCAGCTAAATCATCAAAATAAGGGAAAGATGTATTAGTATAATAACGTCTTGGTAAACCTGCCATTCCAATAAAGTGCATTGGGAAGAAGACACCATAAGCACAGATAGCTGTTACCCAAAAATGAAAATAACCTAAGTTTTTATTCATCATGCGCCCAAACATTTTTGGGAACCAATGATATACACCGGCAAACAAACCATATAATGCTGAAATACCCATTACCAAGTGGAAGTGTGCCACTACAAAATAAGTATCGTGAACATTAATATCTAACGTACTATCTCCTAAAATAATACCCGTTAACCCTCCAGTGATAAAGGTAGAAACCAAACCAATAGAAAAGAGCATTGCTGGGTTCAATTGAAGGTTCCCTTTCCATAGGGTTGTAATATAATTAAACGCTTTTACTGCGGAGGGAATGGCTATCAATAGGGTTGTGAAAGTAAATACAGATCCTAAGAAAGGATTCATACCTGAAATAAACATATGGTGTCCCCAAACAATAGTAGACAAAAATGCAATTGCTAAAATTGAGGCAACCATTGCTCTATAGCCAAAAATTGGTTTACGTGCATTTGTTGCTATAATTTCTGAGGTAATTCCTAAGGCGGGTAAGAGTACAATATATACTTCTGGGTGACCTAAGAACCAAAATAAGTGTTCATATAATACAGGAGACCCCCCTTGATAGTGCAAGACCTCTCCTTGAATAAAAATATCTGATAAGAAAAAAGAAGTTCCAAAGCTTCTATCCATAATCAAAAGCAAGGCTGCAGACAACAAAACAGGGAAGGATACTACACCAATAATCGCCGTTACAAAGAATGCCCAAATTGTTAAAGGCAAGCGAGTCATGCTCATTCCTTTAGTCCTAAGATTGATAACAGTAACGATGTAATTTAGAGATCCTAACAATGAAGAGGCAATAAAAATTGCCATTGATACAAGCCATAAGGTCATTCCAGTTCCAGAACCCGGTTGTGCTTGAGGTAAAGCACTTAATGGAGGATAAATCGTCCAACCTGCAGCTGCAGGACCAGCTTCAACAAAAAGTGAAAAAACCATGATTACACTTGACAGAAAGAACAGCCAAAAAGAAATCATATTTAACAAACCTGATGCCATATCACGTGCTCCAATTTGCAACGGAATAAGGAGATTACTAAAAGTACCGCTCAAACCTGCAGTCAATACGAAAAAGACCATAATGGTTCCGTGAATAGTAACTAGAGCTAAATAGACATTTGGATCCATAACACCATCTGGTGCCCACTTTCCAAGAAGTACTTCAAAAATTCCAAAAGGTTGTTCTGGCCAAGCCAGTTGTAAACGAAATAAAAGAGACATGGCTATACCAATAATCCCCATGAATAAACCCGTAATCAAATACTGTTTAGAGATCATTTTGTGATCTTGACTAAAAACATATTTAGTTACAAAGGTTTCTTTGTGATGATGCCCGTGATCCTCTTCGTGTACTTGCGCTGCTGCTGTTGACATATCTATAATTTTTAAGTTTTAATCTATTGAATAACTTCTGCAAAGGTTTGTTGCTCAGCAATCCATTTCGTGTAATCTTTTTCTGATTCTACTATTATTTTCATCTGCATATTGTAGTGTGATGCACCACATATCTTATTGCACAATAAAAGATAATCAAATTCGTATGGATCTAAAGCAGTATCGCCACTGGCAACTAACTCTTTACTTTTTTCCAATCTGATTTTGTTAATCTTCTTAACCTTGGCAATCATTTCTGGATTTAATCGCATCTTCTCCGTAGTAGTTTTCGGTGTAAATGCAAATTCAGTAATCATCCCTGGAACACAATTCATTTGAGCTCTAAAGTGAGGCATATAAGCAGAGTGTAATACATCTTGAGAACGCATTTTAAAAATCACCTCTCTACCAACTGGCAAATGCAATTCTTGAACAACAATATCATCAAAACCATTAGGATCAGTTGCATCAATACCCACTAAATTCTTTCCGTCAAAGTCTTGAAGGAAACGTACATTCGCATCTCCTAAAACTCCATCTTCTCCTGCATAACGTGCTTTCCAATTAAACTGCTGAGCATATAATTCAACAACCAAAGCCTCGTCGTTTTCTTCAACAGTCATGATATCTGTCCAAGTGTAAAGACCATACAATATAAGCCCTGCTAAAGTAATCACAGGAATAATAGTCCATATCATTTCTAATTTATCATTGTCTGCATAAAACAATGCTTTCTTGCCTTTCTCACCGCGATATTTGTATGAAAAATAGTGAAGTAACGCCTGAGTTATAGTTTGAACAAAGAAAATCAATGCAAAAGAAATCCACATCAATTGATCATAATCTCCTCCATGTTCTGAAGCTGCTTCTGGTAATAAAACATCACTGTATGCCCAGAAAGAGTATAGCGTTAAAACATAAATGAAAATTAGGAAGGCAAACATTAGCTTTCCATTCAAGTCGTTATCCTTGTCATTCGCCACTTGTGTATTCACTTTCTTTTCTTGAGATAGCTCAAAAATCTTTGTGATTTGCCATAGCGCAATAGCGATTAAAACAAGAACAGAAAATATCAATAAAACATTCATTTATCTTTTCGATTAAATTTTTTAATAATGAAAACGCTCACTTTCACCCATATAAGGATCACCTTTAGCCAATAAAGGTGCTTTTGTTAACTCTTTGAATACTACAAATATGAATAGACCCAAGAAGAACAAAAATCCTCCTATTTCAGCAGCGCCAATAAACCACTGGTCTCCAACAGCTGAGGGCATAATCATATTAAATACATCCATATAATGGCCTAAAATGATTACTATACCGGCCATAACGATAAAGTAATTGATTCGTTTGTAATCACTATTCATCAAAATCAAAAGAGGGAAAACAAAATTCATCACTACCATACCAAAGAAGGGTAAATTATAATCTTCAATACGGGTAATAAAATAAGTTACCTCTTCTGGAATATTAGAGTACCAAATCAACATAAATTGTGAAAACCACAGATAGGTCCAAAAGACACTTATCCCAAACATGAATTTTCCTAAATCGTGAATATGGGAATCATTTACAAATTCCAAATATCCTTTTGACTTTAGATATATTGTAACTAATGCAATAGTAGTTATTCCAGAAACAAACATACTCGCGAATACATACCATCCGAATAATGTACTGAACCAGTGTGGATCAATAGACATAATCCAATCCCATGACATTATAGATTCTGTTACGATGTAGAAAACTAAAAATGCAGCCGAAATTCTAAAATTCTTTTTGTGATTAGAGATGTCTGTAGCTTCGTCTTGAGCAAGTGAAAATTTTCTAGAAAAATAGCGGTACAATGACCATCCCGTAAGAAAGAAAACAGCACGTACCAAGAAAAAAGGAAGGTTTAAAAAACCTGTTTTTCCTGCAATTAGCTTGTCGTGAGCAACTACCTCTGGATCCATCCAAATAAACAAATGGTTAAAATGCATTCCAGATAAAGCGAGGATAACAATGACAATTATTCCGCCTGGAAGAAGATATCCTGTGATTCCCTCCATGACTCGGAATAAGACAGGAGACCAACCAGCTTGCGCAGCTCGTTGAATACCATAAAAGGCTAACACACCAAGTGAAATCATGAAAAAGAAAAAAGCAGCTACATAAAGTGCAGCCCAAGGCTTATTGCTTAATTGATGAAAAAGATGTTCATCATGGCTAGCGTCATGACCTTCTTCATGTGTTGCAGCTCCATGATCTTGAGAAGCAAGCTGATGATTCTCTGAGGAAGCATGTGTTGTATCTTCAGCATGACTCTCTGTAGAAGTTTCATGTGATTCTCCATGTCCGTCACCGTGGCTTGAAGCCACCATAGCTTTTGCTTCCTCAATGGTTGCTGGCGAAGTTAAAAAACCATACGTTAGTCCCAAGAAACCTACAATCATAAAGACAATTGATAAATTTCTAAGTTTATTTGGAAAGGTATACATCATTCGATTTCCTTAATATTATTTAACAAGCTTACTTCTTAATTCCATTACATGTTGCGCAATTTGCCAACGCTCTTCAGCATTAACTTGACCAGCATGAGATCCCATTGCATTTTTACCATACATCAATACATGATAAATACTCCCTGGAGTAATTTCTCTGTCGGCATAACTCGGAACTCCTAAAAATTTCTCTCTAGTCATTAAAATTCCTTGTCCATCGCCTTTATTTCCATGACAAACTGCACAATAAATACCATATAGTTCTTTACCATTTGCTTGGTTTGCATCAGTGATTTCAATAGTAGAATTCAAATTTACTTTTGCAGCTTCATATCCTTCATTCGTGTCAGGATAATCATAAGGCTCCCAACCTCTAGCAATAGAACCCTCAACTGGGATCTGTGCTTCAATACCGTTAGCAAATGCATCAGAATCTGCATATGTTTCATAGCCTACTGGCTCATACATATTAGGGAAATACTGGTAATTCGGACGTGAGTTGTCTGAACACGATTGGATTCCTAACACAAGAATCAGTAACGCTAAAACACCTTTGTAATTCATTTATTCTGGCTTTTCTATGATTGATACATCTATTGCACCTGACTTCTTTAAAAGTGCCGTAAGCACTTTCTCATTGTCATGAAGTTCAATTTCTATTAAAAATTTATCATCCGTGGTTAAGGGATTAGGATTTTCTGCTTTTTTGAAAGGCCATAATTTACTTCTCATATAAAAAGTAATCACCATTAAATGCGCTGCAAAAAATACCGTTAATTCAAACATAATTGGGACAAATGAAGGCATGTTTTCTAAATATGAAAAGCTAGGTTTTCCTCCTATATTTTGTGGCCAATCTTCGATCATGATAAAATTCATCATGGCAACGGCAACACATAAACCTATACAGCCGTATATAAATGCCATAATAGCGATACGAGTGTCTTCAAGACCTAAAGCTTTGTCTAGACCGTGTACTGGAAAAGGGGTATACACCTCTTCTATATGATGCTTATCTAAACGAATAGCTTTGACAGCGCTTAAAAGCACATCGTCATCATCGTAAAGTGCGTGAACTACTTTGTTACTCATGATTACCGTCTCTTAATTTTTTATACTTCTCTCCAGAAGATTTTAATATTGTTTTGACCTCTGCTTGAGCAATGACAGGGAATGTTCTTGCATACAATAAGAACAACACAAAGAAAAATCCTATTGTACCTATGAATATCCCAATATCAACAAAGGTTGGTGAGAACATCGTCCATGAAGATGGAAGATAATCTCTGTGTAATGAAGTTACAATGATAACAAAACGTTCAAACCACATCCCTATGTTTACCACTATCGAAATAATGAAGGAGAACATAATACTTGTTCTTAATTTTTTAAACCACATGAATTGTGGAGAGAACACATTACAAGTCATCATTGACCAGTAAGCCCACCAGTAAGGACCAGTTGCTCTGTTCAAGAAAGCATACTGTTCGTATTCCACTCCAGAATACCAGGCAATAAACAATTCTGTAATATATGCAACCCCTACTATTGAACCTGTAATCATGATTACAATGTTCATCAATTCTATATGTTGTACAGTGATATAATTCTCTAGATTCGATACTTTTCGCATAATAATCAAAAGAGTATTCACCATGGCAAATCCAGAGAAAATAGCTCCCGCAACAAAGTATGGAGGGAAAATGGTAGTATGCCATCCTGGGATTACAGAGGTTGCGAAGTCAAAAGATACAATGGTGTGAACGGAGAGTACTAAGGGAGTAGCCAAACCAGCCAAAACCAATGAAACTTCTTCAAAACGCTGCCAATCTTTAGCACGTCCTGTCCATCCAAAACTTAACAGACTATAAATTTTCTTTTGAAATGGCATTACTGCTCGGTCGCGAATCATTGCAAAGTCAGGGAGTAAACCTGTCCACCAAAATACTAACGAAACCGATAAGTAAGTGGAAATTGCAAAAACATCCCACAAAAGAGGGGAATTAAAGTTCACCCATAAAGATCCAAAACCATTAGGAATTGGTAATACCCAATATGCCAACCAAGGGCGTCCCATGTGTATGATAGGGAATAATCCGGCTTGAATTACTGAAAAGATGGTCATCGCTTCCGCAGAACGGTTGATTGCCATACGCCACTTTTGTCTAAATAACAGCAGTACTGCAGATATCAAAGTTCCTGCGTGTCCAATTCCTACCCACCATACAAAATTGGTAATATCCCAAGCCCAACCTACGGTCTTGTTTAATCCCCAAGTTCCAATTCCAGTGGATATGGTGTATATAATACAACCCACTCCCCAAAGAAATGCTGTAAGTGCAATTCCAAAAACAATCCACCACTGCTTATTGGCCGTCCCTTCAACTGGAGCTGCTACATCCACAGTTACATCATGGTAGGACTTATCTCCAGTGACGAGTGGTTTTCTAATGGGTGCTTCGTAATGCGATGCCATACGGTCTATTTTTCTAAACTAAATTATACCTCGTCGGTATTTCTAACTTTAACATGATACATTACATTGGGTTTAGTTCCAACATGTTCCAGCAAGTGGTACATGCGATCATCCTCATGTAATGCAGCTACTTTACTTTCTTTATCGTTGATGTCACCAAAAACCATTGCTCCTGTAGTACACGCATTGGAACAAGCAGTTTGGAAAGTACCATCTTTAATTTCTTCTCCTTTTAGTTTGGCGTCAAGAATTGTTTTTTGTGTCATTTGAATACACATCGAACATTTTTCCATAACCCCACGTGAACGAACAACTACGTCAGGATTCAATACCATACGTCCTAAATCATTATTCATATGATAGTCAAATTCATCATTCTTGTTGTACAAGAACCAGTTGAAACGACGCACTTTGTAAGGACAGTTATTTGCGCAATAACGAGTCCCTACACAACGGTTGTAAGCCATGTGATTCTGACCTTGTCTTCCATGGGAACTAGCAGCAACAGGACATACTGTTTCACAAGGAGCATGATTACAGTGCTGACACATTACAGGTTGGAAAGCGATCTGCGGATTGGCAGAAGCCTGCTCCATCTCTCCAAACGTACTCAAAGAATCTCCTATTCCGGAGATCGCATCTTTAGTTTCATTATCTCCCTCAAAAGTTGTAGCTGAGGAATAGTAACGGTCAATGCGCAACCAGTGCATATCTCGTGATTTACGTACTTCATTTTTCCCAACCACTGGAACATTATTCTCTGCATGACAAGCGATGACACAGGCACCACATCCAGTACATGAATTTAAATCAATGGATAGATTGAAATGATGCCCTATGCTTCGATCAAATTCTTGCCATAGATCAACTTCTGGTGAGGTTACATCAAATTCAATATGATTTTTGGATACTTGAGGAATTTTATTCCAATACTTTTTATCTTTGGTATTGAACACCTCCAGTGTAGTTTCTTTAACAATATCACCACGTCCCATAAGAGTGTTGTGCAATTGAACACATGCAAATTCGTGAACTCCATCAGCAGCTTTAATTTGCACTGCCTGAACTTTTTGAGATCCTTCATACAAAGCATATGCATTCACTCCCGTTTGCATTTCAGGTTTCAGACCCATTCGCTCTCCATATCCAAAAGATAGCCCAACGGTTCCTTTTGCTTGACCTGGCTGAACGATTACAGGTAATTTTATTGTTTTTTCACCTACAGTTATCGTGGCATAACTTCCATTTAAAGCTCCATTTGCAGTATTGGAGTTTACCAAACCTAATCCTTTAGCATCAGCCATAGAAATAGTTAGGTAGTTATCCCAACTTACACGTGTAATTGGATCTGGAAATTCTTGTAGCCATGGGTTATTTGCTTGTTGACCATCTCCCATTCCAGTTTTGGTATATAAAACCAAACTCATTTCTGGAGAAGTAGCTGTTCTTAGCGATGCAACATTTAATCCTGAAAAATCAGCCGCTTTATTTTGTGTTGAAGTAGTTGTAGAAAAACAACCATCATGTAATGCTTTACTCCATGAGGTTGAACCTAAAACAGTTTCATTCCAATGCGCCTTAATTACTTCGTAATATTTTGTATTCTGACCTCTCAATTTCAAAAGTACATCTTGAAATTGTTGTGTATCAAACAAAGGTCGAATGGTTGGTTGTGCTAAGGCAAAGTGCCCTGCCTTCATTTCATAATCTCCCCAAGACTCAAGATAATGTGGTGTAGCCGCAATAAACTTTGATGCAGCAGCAGTTTCGTCTTTCTTGGAAGCAAAAGATAAAGAAAATTCCAAATTCTTGATTGACTCTGCTAGCGCACTACCATTTGCAGTTGTGAATACTGGGTTTACACCAACTGTGATTAATCCTTTAACAGCTCCACTTTGAATATCAGCAAAAGCTTTATGCGCTGCAGCTGAATTTCCTTGACGAATTAACTTTGGACTTTCGGGTTGGAATGCATTACTTTTTATTAATGTATTAATAGCTAAAACGATACTCTGAGCCGTTTCATCTTCAATTCCAGTTACAATTACTCCATCTGAACCTGCAGCTTTCAACTTTTTAATGGCTTTATGAGCTGCCTCTTTTAATGGAGCAGATAAAGTACTATTTGAAGAAGACCCTGTCAAGCTATCGTAGATGTAAGCTAAAATATTTTTTTGTTCTCCTGGTGTACAGGGAACACGATGGTCAGCATTGGCTCCAGATAAAGACATATTGGATTCAAACTGGGCATGCCATAGCATTTCTGCTTTTCCATGGTCTTTGTGTGGTACTTTAGCAGTTGCATATCCTTTCGCATAACCACCCCCTTGCCAATCACCAAGAAAATCAGCATCAATAGCTACCAATGCTTTAGCTTTTGAAAAGTCATAATCAGCTAATCCTCTGCTACCATAGTGGTTTTCGTAGGCATTAAGCGCTTCTTCTGATGAAATCGCATCGTAGATTACGTGCTTAATATTAGGATAAGCTTTTACAAAATCATTTATGATTTTGTGTGAAGTTGGACTTGCTAATGTTGGGGTCAATAAAATAACTTCTTTATTGGTTGCAGCAAAAGCTTTCAACATAGCTCCTGTTTGGAGGTAAAAATTATCCCAACTGATCTCCTCACCGTTTGCCTCTGGTCCTTGAAGACGCATAGTATCATAAAGTGATAATACCGAAGCATGAACACGGGCATTTGCCACACCAAGTGTTGGTGCATCTGGGTTACTCTCAACCTTGATTGGTCTACCTTCTCTTGTTTTGATTAAGATACTTCCAAAATCAAATCCATCAGCAATTGTAGTTGCATAATAATTTGCAATACCGGGTCTTATTTGTTCTGGCTGAACAACATAAGGAACCGATTTGATGACTGGTCCTTCACATGCTGCAAGTGTTGCTGCAGCGGTACTAAAACCAACATACTTTAGAAAATCACGTCGCGAAGTAGTACTCTCTTCTAACGTTTTTTCATCACTTAAAAAATCCTCTGGAAGTTTGGAAACAAATTCATTTTCCTCCAACTTCTTAACCTCTTCATTTTCAGGGTTAAGTTGTTCAATGTTTTTCCAGTATGTTTTATTTGATGCCATAAGCCTTTCTTGATCGCCTTTTAATAGTGACATTTACCACATTCTAAGCCACCCATTTGAGCAACTGTTAATTTCTCTACTCCGTATTTCTTGGAAAGAGATTTATGAATTTTAGCGTAATATTCATTGCTTTCCACTTTTACATTTGTTTCTCTGTGACAATTAATACACCATCCCATGGTTAATGGAGAGTATTGATACATAATTTCCATCTCCTCTACAGGACCGTGACATTTCTGACATGCAATTTCTCCAACTTCAACATGCTGAGCATGATTGAAATAAACAAAGTCTGGTAAATTATGAATACGCACCCATTTTACTGGCTGTGTCTCTCCAGTATATGCTTGATTGGTTTCATCCCAACCTACTGCAGCATATAGTTTTTTAATTTCTTTCGTATAGAAGTCTTTAGTGTATCCATTCTCTAAATCTTCTTCGCCATTGTATTCTGCAATATTTTGATGGCAATTCATACATACATTTAAAGATGGAATCCCTGAATGCTTTGATACTCTTGCTGATGAATGACAGTATTTACATTCAATCTGATTTGCTCCCGCGTGTATCTTGTGTGAGTAATGGATTGGCTGCACAGGCATATACCCCTGGTCAACTCCAACTTGCATAAAAAAGCCGTATACAAAATAAGCACTGCTCAATAATAGTAGGACTACACTAACCATTACTAAGAATTGGTTTTGAACAAAAGCAACCCAGATTGGAGTTCTTTTTGGTTTTGCAGGTGGCGTGATATCAACTCCGCTAGCCGCTGCAATTCGAATCAAAGTCTTTTGAACCAAGAAAAGCATTACGACTAAAACCAAGAAGATTAGCGCTAAGGCAATTAAAATAAGTGTGTTGCTAATTCCAGAATCTCCTGCTGAAGCTGCAACTGGAGCACTGGCTACTGCTACTGGAACAGGTGGTGTATAATCTGTGTAGGCAATAATATTGTCAATATCAGTTTTGGATAGCTGAGGGAAAGAGGTCATTACTGAACCATTATATTCTTCGTAAATCGCTACAGCTTGTGCATCACCAGACTTGACCATGGCAGTACTGTTCTTTATCCAACTGTACAACCACTCTTTATCGTACTTGGCAGAGACACCCTTTAAGGCTGGTCCTACTGCTCTTTTATTAAGTTTGTGACACGCAGCACAATTTGCATTAAATAGTTTTTTACCTGCTTGTATCGCAGCATCGTCTTGTGCAAATGCTGAAAAAGAGGTCAAAAGACTTATTAAAAATAATAACGGGAAAATGAAGGATTTGATATCTCTATTCAGATTTATCCTAACTGCAGTTTGTATTGTGTGCTCCAAAATTTCTTTCTAAAAATCACGACAAAAATAAGATATAGCAGCCTTTTTTAACACCTTAGAAAATAAGATTTTTATAATTTATAACCGTTCTAAATAAGGCTTTGGGTTTGTTAAATTAAGTTGTTCTAAGAATAAATTTTTGTTTTTTTGCATTATGAAAAAAGTAGCTTGTAAATCCCTTTATTTATTGTTTTTCTTAGGAATTAATTTTTTTTCTTACGCTCAAGAGGGTAATATAAACATTAAACAAGATCCTAAAATAGACAGTTTATTAAACAAAAAAATAGAATTAGATCGAGAACGCTATTCAAAAGAATATTACACACTTCAATTGTATTACGGAACCCTTGAAAAAGCAAATGAAATCTTAGATGTTTCTAGAGAAAAATTTCCAGATATTACAGCAGAATTAAGTTTTGAAACCCCAAATTACAAAGTGCATGCAGGGCGATTCAAAGATAAGATCAAAGGCCTAAAGACGCTTGATACACTAAAGCGAATCTTCCCTTCTGCGTTTCTATTGGTAAAGAAAAAACCTTAAAGAGATTTTTTAACCGCTATTTCTTGGAAACCTTCAATGACATCATCCACCTTAATGTCGTTGTAATTTTTGATCTGTAGTCCACAATCATATCCTTTTGCAACTTCTTTTGCATCATCCTTAAATCGCTTTAACGAGATAAGAGAACCAGTGTGTATTACAACACCTTCTCTAATGATACGAATTCCAGAGTTTCTCAAGATTTTCCCTGTAGTTACCATACATCCTGCTATAGTACCAATTTTAGAAATCTTAAAGGTTTCACGAATTTGTGCAGTTCCTGTGATTTCCTCACGCATTTCTGGTGAAAGCATCCCTTCCATTGCATCTTTGATATCATTAATCGCATCGTAAATAATGGAGTAAGATCTGATATCAATTTCTTCTTTATCTGCAATCATACGGGCATTCCCCATAGGACGAACATTAAATCCAATTACAATAGCATCTGATGCAGAAGCTAAAAGAACATCTGACTCAGTGATTGCCCCAACACCTTTATGTATGATGTTGATCTCAATTTCACCTGTAGATAATTTCTGCAATGAATCTGTCAATGCTTCAACTGAACCATCAACATCTCCCTTAAGAATAATATTTAATTCCTTAAAGTCTCCCAAAGCAATCCTTCTTCCAATTTCATCTAAGGTAATATGACGTTGAGTACGAACACTTTGCTCACGAATTAATTGCGTTCGTTTTGCAGCGATTTGTTTTGCTTCTTTTTCATCTTCTAAAATCACGAAATTATCTCCTGCTTGGGGAGCTCCGTCAAGACCTAGAATTGAAACCGGTGTTGCTGGAGGTGCTTCGTTTAGATTTACACCACGTTCGTTAACAATGGCTTTTACTTTTCCACTGTGCTTCCCTGCAAGCATATAATCTCCCATTTTCAAGGTTCCATTTTGAACTAAAACAGTAGACACATACCCACGTCCTTTGTCCAAAAAGGCCTCTACTACAGTTCCGCGAGACTTTCTAATTGGATTGGCTTTTAATTCGAGAAGCTCTGCTTCTAATAAAACTTTTTCTAAAAGCTCATTTACTCCAATTCCTTTCAAGGCAGAAACATCTTGAGACTGGATTTTACCACCCCATTCTTCTACCATTAAGTTCATCCCTGCAAGGGCTTCCTTAATTTTATCTGGATTGGCATCTTGTTTATCAATTTTATTTATTGCAAATATAATTGGAACACCAGCTGCTTGGGCATGACTAATTGCCTCCTTTGTTTGCGGCATAATATCATCATCTGCTGCAACAACAATGATGGCGATATCTGTTACTTGTGCTCCACGAGCACGCATGGCGGTAAAGGCTTCGTGTCCAGGTGTATCTAAAAAAGTGATTTTTTGTCCACTTTCTAAGGTCACTCCATAAGCACCTATGTGCTGAGTAATTCCTCCAGACTCTCCTGCAATTACATTCTCTTTTCTAATGTAATCAAGTAAAGATGTTTTTCCGTGATCTACATGCCCCATTACAGTTACAATAGGCGCACGAGGCATCAAATCTTCTTCCGAATCTACTTCATCTACAATATTTTCTTCTAAGTCTGCTTTTTCAAAAGAAACCTCATAACCAAACTCATCTGCAACAATACTTAGTGTTTCTGCATCTAAACGTTGATTCATGGTTACCATTATACCAAGGCTCATACACGCTGAAATGATCTCAGTAGAACTGATTTCCATCATAGTTGCAACTTCACCAACAGTAATAAACTCTGTGACCTTGAGCAATTTACTGTCAGCTTCAATCTGTGCCATTTCCTCTTCAGATTTCTGACGGTGTTGGACACGTTTGTCACGACGGTATTTCGCTCCTTTGGATTTATTAGATTTCCCTTGAAGTTTTTCAAGAGTCTCTCTAATTTGTTTTTGTACTTCTTCTTCTGTAGGCTCTTCTTTCTTGACAACTTCTTGTCTTGGACCTCTTCGATTGTTTTGTTTGCCAGTATTGTTATTCCTGGTGTTTTTACCGCCTCCACTATTTGGTGATGGTTTTACATCTTTACTGATACGTTTTCGCTTTCTTTTGCGCGCATCTTCAACGGTTTTTTCCTTTTTGTTGACTTCATCAAGATTAATCATCTGACCTGTTTTCTTTGGTCCGGATAACTTTTGATACTGTGTCGTTAACGTTTCTTTTTCTGGCTCACCTTCTGTTGCAGTCATAGGACTTGCTTCTGGTTTCTTTTCTTTAACCTCAGCAACTATCTCAGGTTTTGTTTCTTTTGGCTTTTCAGTTGCAACAGTTTCTTTAGGAGTTTCTTTCTCCTTGACCTCGGGTGTAATTGACTCCGTTTTAGCTTCTACTTCTTCATTTAAAGGTTCAACCCCTTTTGGAGGATCTTGTTTTGGCTGTTTTTTCTGACTCCCTAAAGAATCCAAGTCAATCTTACCTAAAGTTTTGGGCTTTTCAATCGCTATACGATTTGATCTTTGCGCTTCTATTTTAGCTATTTGATCTAAACGTTCCTGCTCTTTTTTCTCTTGAATGATACGTAGGTCTTCTTTCTCTTTACGCTTTTCTTCACTCACTTCATGAGATGCATCTTTTTTGGATTTATCTGTTTGAAATTCATCCAAAAGAGAATTGTACACTTTAGTAGTGATTTTTGTGGTAGGACGCGCTTCAACGTCCATTCCTTTTTGAGCTAGAAATTCGACAGCACGATCCAGGGAAATATTTAATTCCCTTAACACTTTATTTAGTCGAATACTCGGTTGGTCAGCCATATATTAATTTCTGTTTACAAAAATAACAATAATTTTTGCAGTCTATTCTTCAAATTCTTCTTTTAGGATTCTAAGCACGTCATCAACCGTCTCTTCCTCAAGATCTGTACGATTAATAATATCGGCTTTTTCTAATTCTAAAATACTTTTAGCGGTATCTAAACCTACTTTTTTGAATTCTTCAATAATCCATCCTTCGATTTCATCGCTGAATTCTTTTAATTCAATATCCTCTTCTACACCTTCTCTAAAGACATCAATTTCATAACCAGTTAACTTTCCAGCTAATCTGATGTTGGTTCCGCCTTTACCAATTGCCTTAGACACCTCTTCAGGGTTTAAAAACACTTCTACTCTTTTTGTTTCCTCATTAATTTTTAATGAATTCACTTTTGCTGGACTCAGCGAACGAGAAATAAATAACTGCAGGTTATTTGTGTAGTTGATAACATCAATGTTTTCATTTCCAAGTTCTCGAACTATCCCATGAATACGTGATCCTTTCATTCCAACACAAGCTCCCACTGGATCAATTCGATCATCATAAGAATCTACAGCAACTTTTGCTTTTTCTCCAGGAATACGTACCGCTTTTTTGATGGTAATTAATCCATCAAAAACTTCTGGAATTTCTTGTTCAAATAATTTCTCTAAGAAAATAGGTGAGGTTCTTGAAAGAATAATTCTAGGTTTATTCCCTCTTAATTCAACCATTTCAATGATCCCTCTTACATTATCCCCTTTTCTAAAGAAGTCGCTAGGAATTTGTCTGTCTTTGGGTAAAATAATTTCATTCCCATCATCATCAAGAAGAATAATCTCTCTACTTCTTATGTGATGAACTTCTGCAGTATATAAATCGCCTTCTCTATCTTTAAATTGCTTAAAAATGGTAGTACTATCGTGCTCAAAGATTTTAGCTACAAGGTTTTGTCTCAGGTACTGAATCGTTCTTCTCCCTAAATCGACAAGCTTTACCTCTTCAGAAACATCTTCCCCTACCTCAAAGTCGGGCTCAATCAAGCGTGCTTCTTTTAATTCAATTTCTTGATTTGGATCTTCTACAGCACCGTCTTCAACTACAACACGATTCCTCCAAATCTCCAAATCTCCCTTATCAGGATTAATGATAATATCAAAATTTTCATCTGATCCGAATTTGCGCTTCAATGTATTTTTAAATACATCTTCCAAAATTACCATCAGGGTTACACGATCAATTAATTTGTCATCTTTAAATTCTGAAAAAGAATCAATTAAGGCTAAATTTTCCATATTCAACTATTTTCTATTTAACGAGTACTTTCGCTATATTGATATCTGCGTACGAAAGCGTTTTTTGTTTTGTTACTGTTACTTTTCCTTTTCCCACTGGCTTTGGCTCTCTTTGCTTCCACTCTAATGTGAATGCTTGATCGTCTGCTGCGGTCAAAGTACCTTCTATTGGATTGGTGTCTTCCAAATCCACTTGTAATTTTCGGCCAATATTTTTGATAAACTGCCTGCTGTTTAAAAGTGGGCTCCCCACTCCTGCTGAAGCAACTTCAAGTGAAAAATCATATTCCTCACGGTCTAAATTATGTTCAATTGCTCTGCTGACATTCATACAATCCTTAAGGGTAACACCTTGATCTCCGTCTAGAATGATACGAATGCTATTATCACTTCCGATTTTTAAACTAATCAGAAATAACGTTTTCTCTTCTTCTAAGGAAGCTTCCAATAATGTTTCAACTTTTGAACGAAAATTCATATCAAAAAAAAGAGGGACTTATAGTCTCCTCTCACTTTATTAGTTCGATAATTTTGGTAAATATATAAATTTTACAAGAGTAAATAAAGATTCCCTCTTGTTTTTTCTATTCAGCTTCGCCTTATTTTTTTTAGACATTGGAATTTAATTAATGAATCTAAATATTTTCAATTTCTCAATAAAACACTTTGTAGTAACATCCTGCTGAAATATTACTTAATTTTGAGAACTATGAAATTTGAAAAACGTACTTCTGGAATCCGCTTCACAAAACACAACCCTAAAGTGCAATCCCCTTTTGAACGTCTTTTCGAAATTTTCAAAGAACTCATCACACATACTTCGGGAGATTTTGACGAAGCGATTGACTGGTTACGTGAGTTGGATAAAGAATACCATTTAACCACAGAGGACTATACTATTGAGGATTTCATAGAAGATTTGAAAAATAAATCTTTTATAGAACCCAAAACAGGAAATGGAGGGAAAGAAGATGGTTTTGCATTAACTCCAAAGACTGAAAAATTATTGAGAGAACATGCACTAAATCAAATTTTTGGACAGTTAAAAAAAACAGGTTCTGGAAATCACAAAACAAGCAAAACAGGACAAGGTCAAGATCATACAGGAGAATTCAAAGCCTATCAATTTGGGGATGGTTTGGAAAAAATAGCTGTAACCGAAAGTATTAAAAATGCTCAGATTAGATCTATGGGAAATGATTTTAGTCTTCAAAATGAAGATTTAGTGATTGAAGATTCCTTTTATAAAACCCAAATGAGTACCGTCCTCATGATTGACATTAGCCATAGTATGATTCTTTATGGAGAAGATCGAATTACTCCTGCTAAGAAAGTTGCCATGGCTTTGGCAGAACTTATTACTACTCGCTATCCAAAAGACACCCTTGATATTTTAGTTTTCGGAAATGATGCTCGCCCTATCGCGGTCAAAGACATTCCTTATTTAGAAGTGGGTCCATATCACACCAATACAGTAGCTGGACTCGAATTAGCGATGGATATGTTAAGAAGAAAAAAGAATACAAACAAGCAGATTTTTATGATCACTGACGGAAAACCCAGCTGCTTGAAACTCCCAGATGGCACCTACTACAAAAACAGCGTAGGACTGGATGAAACCATAGTGGAAAAATGTTACAACATGGCACAACAAGCCAAAAAACTACATGTTCCGATTACTACATTTATGATTGCTCAAGATCCTTATCTCAAACAGTTTGTAAGAGAATTTACTGCAGCAAACAAAGGAAAAGCTTTTTTCACTGGACTAAAAGGATTGGGCGAAATGATTTTCGAAGATTATGAAAAAAATAGAAAAAAACGCTTAGAATAACGGATTATGAAAAGAAAAGAAAATACTACGCTTGGTGCCTTAAAGAAAAGCAAATACGCGCCACAAACCATTCAAGAAGAAATGGCGAAAAATCTTCGGGAAAAACTTCAGGAGGGTAGTTCAACATTCGAAGGCTTAATTGGATATGAAAATACAGTAATCCCTGACGTTGAACGTGCCATCCTCTCTGGACACAGCATCAATCTTCTTGGATTACGCGGACAGGCAAAAACACGCTTAGCAAGTCAAATGACAATGTTGCTTGACGAATGGGTACCTGTGGTTGAAGGCTCAGAAATCAATGATGATCCCTTACAACCAATTAGTAATGATGCAAAACAAAAAATCGAAGAATTAGGGGATAAAACACCTGTTAGTTGGCTACATAGAAACGATCGCTTTTTTGAAAAATTAGCCACTCCAGATGTCACTGTTGCCGACTTGATTGGAGATGTTGACCCCATAAAGGCTTCCAATTTAAAACTATCCTATGCAGATGAAAGAGTGATCCATTTTGGAATGATTCCTAGGGCCCACCGTTGTATTTTTGTCCTCAACGAACTTCCTGATCTGCAAGCAAGAATTCAAGTTGCTCTGTTCTCTATACTTCAAGAAAAAGAAATTCAAATTCGTGGTTTTAAATTACGTCTTCCCATTGTTCCACAACTAATTTTTACGGCCAATCCTGAGGATTACACAAATCGAGGGAGTATTGTGACCCCCTTGAAAGATAGAATTGGATCACAAATTTTAACCCATTATCCTCATAACAGGCATATTGCAAAGGAAATAACGACCCAAGAAGTTAAAATAAGTCCAAGTCAAAAAGAAACTATTCACATTCCAGAATTGGCACGTGACATCATTGAACAAATAGGATTTGAGGCTAGGAAAAGTGAATATGTAGATTCTAAAAGTGGGGTGAGTGCTCGTATGAGTATTACTGCTATGGAAAATTTAATCAGTACTGCAGAAAGAAGACTTTTGATTAGTGGAGACAAACAAACAAGTATACGCTTGGTTGATTTTCTTGGAGTTATTCCTTCTATAAATGGAAAAATAGAATTGGTTTATGAAGGAGAACAAGAAGGAGCCGAACAAATTTCATATCACTTGATCTCTGAATCCATCAAAACTCTTTTCCCTGACTATTTTCCAAAAATAGAAAAGCTTCAAAAACAAGATGAAGAAGGACCATATGATACACTTTTAGGCTGGTTCTTTCAAGACAACCAACTGTTTTTAGAGGATGCCTTAAATGAGAAGGACTATCAAGAGGCATTAAATGAAATTACTGGAATAAATTCAATTCTTCAAACACATCAACCCGAATGCGACACGAAAGACTTATGTTTTATGATGGAATTTCTATTATGGGGATTAGAGTCTTTTAAAAAGCTTAACAAATACAGAACTTTAGAAGGATTTCAATTCAAAGATTCATTAGGCAGTTATATTAGTGGCTTGTAAAAAAATTGCTATTATTGTAATCATTAACTTGTCTCAAAACAGCTACACCTAATCGCCCCGATAGTTGATTAAAAAATGATCCATAATTCATTGATGTTAAAGAATCCGATAAAGAGAAAATATTACCCATATACTGCTATTATCAAAACAAATTAATGACATTCAGTAAAAGAAGGTAAAAAACTATATACTAATTCCATCAAAATTGTGATTCAAAACGAAAATGATTTGGAAAGGGAAAAGGTGTTAAAATTAACAACCCCCTGTAAAACAGAGGGTTTGTTAAAGGTAAGAGTTGGCCCACTAGGGCTCGAACCTAGACTCTTCGGTACCAAAAACCGACGTGTTGCCAGTTACACCATGGGCCAAAAGCGATGCAAATTTACATGAAAGTTTTTTTAAGAACAACTTTATTCTAAAAATTAAATCATAATCCTATAAATTTGATTTCATGTAAAATTCAATTTTAATGTCTAACAGAGAAAAAATTCAAATATTCATTACTGGAGGCACCTTTGACAAGAGTTATGATTACATCAATGGAGTGTTATATTTTAAAGAAACACATCTTCCAGAAATGCTCAAAAGAAGTCGTTGTCAATTAAATATTGACTTCAAAACACTGATGATGATGGATAGCCTGGAAATGGGAGACAACGAAATTGAACAAATTATCGAAGCTTGCAAAAATTGTACTAGCAATAAAATTATTATAACACACGGCACTGATACGATTACCAAAACAGCAAAAGCCCTGGCTAAAGCTGAGCTAAAAGACAAGACAATTTTATTGACTGGGGCAATGATTCCTTATGCATTTGGTAGTTCCTCCGATGGATTCTTTAATTTAGGTTGCGCCTTGGCCTATGCTCAAACGTTAAGTCCTGAGGTATACATTACAATGCAAGGACAATATTTCCTTTGGAATGGAGTGAAAAAAAATAAAGCATTAGGTCTTTTTGAAGAAGTTTAAATTTTTTAATCCCATGTTAAACACTAGGAAATGATTTTGTCTTCCTTGATTTATGCTTACATTCGTTGCACTAATTTGAAAGACCAAAATGACTGAAAAAACCTATCGAATCTATAACCTCGGCTTGGGCTGGACTGTATTTACGATTGCCCTTTTTACTTTTGGAAGTACCGTGGAACCTACAGCTAGTTTTTGGGATGCGGGTGAATATATAGCTACCTCGGCAAAATTACAGGTTGGACACCCTCCAGGAGCCCCATTCTTTCAAATGATGGGAGCCTTTTTTGCTCTATTTGCCACTGGCCAACAAAACATTGCGGTCATGGTAAATTTCATGTCTGTTTTTTCAAGTGCTTTTACTATTCTCTTTCTTTTTTGGACTATCACATTATTATTAAAAAAATTATCCTCTTTCAAAACTTTAGATTCAACTTCAGAACGAATTGGTTTTTTCGGAAGTGCTGCAGTGGGGGCTCTTGCTTTTTGTTTTTCTGATAGTTTCTGGTTCAATGCAGTAGAGACAGAAGTATACGCAATGGCAACCTTGATTTTGTCTGTACTATTTTGGATGGGACTCCGATGGGAACAAGAAATGAATACCGCCAGAGGCGACCGCTGGCTCTTAATGATTGCCTTTGTAATAGGACTTTCTTTTGGGGTTCATTTTATGGGACTTCTTACGATTCCTGCAATTGGAATGATCTATTATTTTAAAAACTACAAAACAGTAACCGTCAAAGGTTTTATTTACGCCAATCTCATTGCTACAGCAATTCTCTTATTCATATTTAAGTTACTTCTTCCATTAACACTTGCTTTCTTTGGAAATGCTGAAGTATTTTTCGTTAATTCAATTGGACTTCCCTTTAACAGTGGAACACTAATAGCTGCGTTACTTTTTATCGCATTTTTCTATTTTAGTTTAAAACTCACGAGTAAGAAAAAATGGATCAATTTGAACACAGGAGTGCTTTCTGTTTTGTTTGTATTGATTGGATTTTCGTGTTGGATTATGATCCCCATAAGGGCCAATGCAAATACAGTAATCAACGAGAACTCTCCCTCTGATGCGCGTTTATTATTAGCCTACTATAACTTAGAGCAGTATCCAGAGACTAAGTTGTTTTATGGACCCATGTTTTCTGACATCTACGCAGGTCAAGATCCTTCGGAACCTTTTATTGATGACAAACCCAAATACGAAAGAGATTATGAGTCTGGACGGTATAAAATTGTAAATTTTTGGAAAGATGCACGATTCAACTCCAATAGTGCACACAATGGATTTCTTCCTAGACTTTGGAGTAGCGATCACGCAGGAAATTATATGAATTTTACGGAACCTCTAGAGTTTTCTATAAAATCTTCTTACCGATCCAATCCACAGCTACAGCAAAAAATAAATGAATTTAGAGAAGAAATTGCCGATGGAAGCATCTCTGGTGATCAATACCATGATTTTCTAAAACAATACAGTCCTTATTTAAACATCGAAAAACCTTCCTTTATTTCCAATTTAAAATTCTTTTTTGAGTATCAGTTAGGATATATGTATTGGCGTTACTTCATGTGGAATTTTACTGGACGTCAAAACGACAAACAAGGGGAATACAATGTTTTGAATGGAAATTGGCTAAGCGGAATTCCTTTTATAGATGAAATTCGTTTAGGAAATCAAGCAGAACTTCATGAAGATGCACTCAATAATAAAGCAAGAAACACCTATTACTTTTTACCCTTTATTTTAGGACTTATCGGACTATATTTTCTATATCAACAAGATCCAAAACGGTTTTGGGTACTGATGCTCTTTTTCCTTTTTACAGGAATCGCATTAAAAGTATATCTAAATGAACGTCCTTTTGAACCTCGAGAGCGAGATTATGCTCTTGTCGGATCTTTTTATGTGTATGCAATCTGGATTGGGTTGGGTTGTATGGGATTAATTCATTGGGCACAACAATTTATTAAATCCAAAAGTGTACCGCCTGCTTTTGTAACAATTTGTTTGTTGGCCGTTCCACTCTTAATGGGATCTCAAAACTGGGATGATCATGATCGCTCTGATCGATATACCGCACAATCAATGGCGCGTTCCTATCTACAATCGATTCAAAAAGATAAAGGTGCAATGATATTTACGATTGGTGATAATGACACCTTTGCGCTTTGGTATGCACAAGACATTGAAGGATATCGTACTGATGTACGTACCATTAATTCCAGTCTTTTGGGTACCGATTGGTATATAGATCAAATGAAACGAAAAACCTACGAGAGTGAACCTATTCCCTCTCAAATGACACATGATCTTTATGCATACGGAGTTCGAGATGTCATCCGATATCAGCCAGTGCTGGATTCAGTACGTTGGGACATTAAAGATTTGATGAACTGGATAGCAAGTGATCATCCACAAACCAAGATTAAAGACTTAATGCGAAAAACCGGGAATGATATCAACCAACTTCCCGAAAGTCAACAAGAGGGTGTTTTTTACCCTACACGCAAAATAAGAATCCCAGTCAATAAAGAAAATGTGCTTAAAAGTGGAGTTGTCAATCCAGAAGATGCAGATAAAATTGTTCCGTTTATCGATATTGATTTACCTGAAAGTGCCATCCTTAAAAACCAGATGATGATGTTGGATATCGTGGCCAATAATGATTGGGAACGCCCTATTTATTTTACTGGTGGAAGCTATTCAGATTCTGAATACCTGTGGATGAAAAAGTACCTTCAATTAGAAGGACTCGTCTATAAATTGGTTCCTATAAAAACAGATTTAGGCAAAGACAATCCCTATTTAATGGGTCGTATTGACGCTGATTTAATGTACGATATTGTAATGCAATGGGACTGGGGAAATTCTGAAAGTCAAGAAATTTATCACGACCCTGAAACAAGAAAAAATAGTATTTCCTTTAGAAGTAATATGGCGCGTCTTTCAGAACAATTAATCAATGAAGGAAAGAATGAAAAAGCCAAAAAGGTAATTGATTTAGCTTTAGAAAAAATGCCTTTGGATTATTTTGGTTTCTATAGCTTGCTTGTTCCTTTTGTGGACGGATATTACCGTATAGATGAAAATGAAAAAGCACAAGAACTATCAAGAAACATTGGCTTTAAGTACAGTGATCGTCTAAGCTATTTTGCTTCTTTGGACGCGGATTTACAATATTCCTTAGGGGAAGAAATCATTACAGAAATTGAACGCTATCGCACCCTGATAGAAGCAGATTTAAAACATGCCGAAAAAGCGAATTTACTCCCCACTCTGAATCAATTTATGGATGCTGCTAATCCCTTTAAATATCTTTACGGTGATTATGAGTTCTACACCAGTTTAATTGATGTAGCTGAGGGATATTTTATAATAAATGAAACCAAAATAGCTGAATCATTAAGTTCTCGTATTGCTGCAGCATTCAGAAAGCGTCTCCAAATTTACAGCCAGTTTTCTCAAGACAATCAATTATTATTGGAAGATAGAATCAAAAATGAATTTTTAAACTATAATTATTTGCTTCAACAGATCAAAAATTATGGAAGTGACACTTTCTTTGAAAATCAAGAAACACTATACAACGAAAGCATCAAATTATTTACTGCAACCCTCTACTCTGAAGAAACTGAGTAAGGAAGGAAATTAACCAACATGATCTTTTAAAAGGCTAATTAAGGTATTGGCATCTTGCTCACCGCTTTGCCTCCAGACCATTTCGCTATACTTATATATCATTAAAGTAGGTAGAACTTTAACACGAAGGGCCTCAGAAAGTTTATGGTTTTTGTCAACATCAATTTTTATTACCTTGCCTTTGTCACCTAGAGCCGCAGCTACATCCTTTAACACCGGATTTAAATCAACAGAAGCTTCATCTTGCCGATTAAAAACCAACAAAACAGGAATATTTTCGTCCAGTAAATCACCAAATTTTGACATCATTACAACTAATTATTAAAACAAATGTAAAAGAAAAAGGTTAAACCGCTGTTTTTGACTTCTTTAAAGTAATTGATGTTACTTCAGGCCACATCCCAACTCTTCCAGGATAAGCCAGATACCCAAAGCCTCGATTGACATTCAAACGTTGTTTGGGTTGACCATAAATTCCAGCCCATTGTTTATACCTCCATTGAACAGGACTCCACTTGATCCATCCAGGAATATCAATTCCAAATTGCATTCCATGAGTATGTCCACTTAAGGTTAAATGAACATTATAAGGATGTGGTAAAACTTCAGCCTCCCAATGTGAGGGATCATGAGACATTAAAATTTTAAAGTCTTCGGCAGCTACATTTTCAAGTGCCTTATTAAGGTTGCCCGCTTTTTTAAAACGCCCTGTACCCCAATTCTCTACTCCTACTATAGCAATTCGTTGACCGCCTTTTTCTATAAAACGTGATTCATTTAATAAAAGATCCCAACCCATCTTCTTTTGAGCAGCATAAAGATCTTTCATGTTTTGATCTTTAGCTTCCTTGGAATCCCAATGTGTGTAGTCACCATAGTCATGGTTACCTAAAATTGAGTAAACTCCTTGTGGAGCTTTAATTTCTCCAAAAACTGAAGTCCAAGGAAGTACTTCTTCCGATTTATTGTTTACTAAATCTCCAGTAAAAAGAACTATATCCGATTGTTGTTTGTTGATTAAATCTACTCCATATTTAACTTTTTTGGGATTGTCAAAACTCCCGCTATGTATGTCTGAAATTTGGGTAATCTTAAAACCATCAAAGGCATCGGGCAAATCGTCATATTCCAATACATAAGACAAGACCTTATAATTGTATCGTCCACGATACATTCCATAAAGTAATGAAGTAAAAGGAATGGCAGCAAGTCCAATAGCCAATTGAGATAAAAACTTTCGTCGCTCAGGAAAAAAGTTACTTTGTCCTGGCATTTTAAAAAAGTAAGCATAAATGGATTGTGGTACTCGAATAATATCTTCTGCCATTAACACCAAAGTGATCAAAGCTTGAAAGGTAAAAAGAGTAATAAAAAGACCGATAGCATACATTAATTTTGGTTCCATATTATCGGGTCTTTCCAAAATCAAGGAATGCAGTAATAAATTGCCTACAATTACGATAACCACAACACCATAAACCATCCAAATCCAACGGTTTGCTGTGATCGTTTTAATCCCTTGGAAAGCATACCACTGAAGTATAGAGAAGATTAAGATAGTGACGATCCATCTCATAGTTTATTTTTTTTGTAAAGGTAATGAGTTCGTGTAAAAAACTAGGGGATAATTAGCCTCCAATATCTTGCGCCATTCGCAATGCCTTACCATCGGACAAACTCGCAACAAAACAAGTTGCATTCAAAAGAGTTTGGTAAAGGGTTTCACCTACAATAGGAGTTCCCTCACTCACAAGGGATAAAATTAATTCATCGTGAGAATTAGGTGCCCCTTTAAATTGTCTAACTGCAGCATGGGTGTAATGGCTTAATAAAGTTGTAATCGCACGATGTCCTACCACCTCTTTCTGCACCACCTCTTTAGATTGGTAAATATTTTTAACACTCAGTGTAATGATATCTTGAATCTGTGCTTTGTATTTACTCTTTTCTAAAAGTGCAAGATCAAATGTACCTGCCAAAATAGCCTCTTCATTGGCAATGAAAATTTTGACGGCATCTTGAATTAAACTATTAATTGCTAGGGCTCTCAAATAACTCAATCGCTGAGGCTTGTGTATCAATTGAGCATACTTTTTGGAATCGATTTGATCTCTTACTAAATTGATTAAATACTCTAAAGCATAATCTTCAGAAATCCAACCCAAATTAATTCCATCTTCAAAATCAATGATTGTGTAACAAATATCATCCGCTGCTTCAACCAAATAGGTTAAAGGGTGACGTACAGGGCCTTTTTGAACAGGGAGTGAAAGCTCTTCGACTAATTCATCAAAAAAAGGTTTTTGTGCTTGAAAATATCCATATTTTTTATCTGCAACATGAGTTGTGGGTTTAATTGGTAAACTCCCTTTTGGATATTTAATAAAGGCTCCCAAAGTAGCATAACTAAGACGTAATCCTCCTGGAGTCCCTATTTGTGACTCTGTTAAAATTTTAAGTCCATTGGCATTTCCCTCAAAGTCACATAGATCTTGGAACTCAAATGAACTCAATTCTTTTTTGAAAATAGAGCCTCCACCTGTTTTAAAAAAATGTCCAATCGCTTTTTCTCCACTATGCCCAAAAGGTGGGTTTCCGATATCATGTGCTAATGCGGCTGCGGCAGTAATTGCACCAAAATCATTGGGCTGGTATCCTAAAGCTGCCTGAAGATGAGGATGCTTTTCTAATATTGCCTTTCCAGCAATTCTTCCTAGGCTTCTTCCTACTACAGAAACTTCCAAACTATGAGTAAGACGGGTATGTACAAAATCGGTTTTTGAAAAAGGAATGACTTGTGTTTTATCTTGCAAACTTCTAAAGGCGTTTGAAAATACAATTCGATCGTAATCCACTTCAAATCCTAGACGTAAATCGTCCTGTTCAATCCTTAGTCGTTTATTGCTGTCACCAAAGCGTTTTAATGATAATAATGATTCCCAATTCATGATACAAATCTAACATTCTTAAACAGTATGTTAACTAAACTTTAAATTAAAATGCCATTCATAACCTTAACTTAATAATTAAGCAAGTAAAATTAACTTTAGGATAAAACAGAGTTGATATTCTCAGGATACTTTAGCACCATATAAACCAACAATTAAAATTTTACAGATGAGAACATTTAAATTTAAACTTTTATTTCTATTCACACTACTTTCATTATTTTTAGCTTGTTCAGAAGAAGAGCCAATCATTGAGTATGTTACGGTTATTGAAACGGTTACTGAAACAGTTGAAACCGTGGTAGAGGTTAATCCTTATAATGATAGTACTTTAGAAGGAAGCATCACTTCTGATTTAACCTTGGATGCATCCAAAATTTGGTTACTAAAAGGACGTGTCGCTGTTACAGAAGGAGTAACGCTAACAATTCCTGCTGGAACGATCATTAAGGCCGCTGCTGGAACAGGAGCCGATGCCTCAACACTTATTATTGCAAGAGGTGCAAAATTAAATGCTCTAGGAACAAATGAAGCTCCTATCGTCTTTACATCGATTTCGGACAATATTTTACTAGGGGGAACTTATCCTAGTAATGGTCCTTCACTAAGTGTGGAATCAAGAGGGCTTTGGGGTGGTTTGATTATTCTTGGAAAAGCTCCATCCTCATTTGCTGGAGATGTAACTGAACTTCAAATTGAGGGAATTCCAACTTCTGATATTAATGGATTATACGGAGGAATCGATCCAACTGATAATTCAGGAACAATACAATTTGTTTCCATCCGTCATGGAGGTGCTGAAATTGGAGAAGGAAATGAGATCAATGGTTTGACTCTTGGAGGAGTTGGATCAGGAACCACAATTGATCATATTGAAGTTATCGCCAACGTTGATGATGGGATCGAATTTTTTGGAGGTACTGTTAATGCTTCAAACTTGTTGATTTGGGGACAAGGAGATGATGCTTTGGATATTGATCAAGGATACGCAGGAACAATTGATGGAGCTTATATCATCCTAGAAGCTGCATCCGATCATGGTCTTGAAATAGATGGTCCTGAAGGCTCAGCTCCAGGAAGTTTTACCCTAAAAAATACAACCGTTGTTGGAGCAACTCTTAATTGTAATGCTTCAGGTGTAGATGGTGAAATGGCTGATTTCAGAAAAGGTGCAACTGGAAATTTAATCAATATACTTTTCAAAAATTTTGCAGCAGGTAAAGATGTTGAATTAGATGCAAGTGCAGATGCTGCAAGTTACACCTCAGGAAATTTAAATTTTACTAATATTAATATACAGTATCCTAGTGATAAGGATGGTTTAGTCTGTTCGGATGTCGAAACTTTAAGCCAAATATTTGACGATAAATCAGACGAAAGTTCTTTTGAAAATGACGTCTCAGTATTTGCTCAAATAATCAGCAGTGAAGAAGGTGAAGGAATAACGAACAAATCAGAATTTAGCTGGACTTTTTTCTATCGTTAGAGAAACAACAACAATAATAATTAAACCAATTGCCCGAAAAAATTTTCGGGCAATTTCTATTTTATATATCGATCAAAAAAACTTAAATGAAACAATTTCACTTTTTCTTTTTTATTTTACTTTTCAGTTTTATCACCTATTCTCAACAAGGTATTTCAGGAACCTTAATTGATGGTGACTTTAATGAGCCTCTCCCTTTTGCTAATATTTTAGTGAAAGAAACAGGAGATGGAATAACCTCAGACTTTGATGGTAAATATGCCTTTGAATTAAGTGCTGGTACCTACACACTTGTTTTCTCCTATGTAGGCTATGAAACAAAAGAGATCACTAACATCATTGTTAATGGCGATAATTACACCACTACAGATGTGGTTTTAAATAGTGCAGCCGAAGGATTAGATGAGGTGATAGTAACAGTTGAAGCAAGAAGAAATACAGAAACTTCAGTACTTGAAATTCAAAAAAAATCAGCCAGTTTGTTGGATGGAATTTCTGCTCAAGCCTTCAAAAAAATTGGAGCAAGCAATATCGCATCTGCCATCAAAAGTGTTCCTGGTGTTTCTGTTCAAGGGGGAAAATATGTGTATGTGAGGGGTTTAGGTGATCGTTATTCAAAATCTATTCTAAATGGAGTAGATATCCCTGGACTCGATCCAGACCGAAATACGATACAAATGGATTTATTCCCAACCAATATGCTCTCAAATGTGTTAGTAATAAAATCAGCACGAGCAGATTTACCTGCTGACTTTACAGGAGGGGTTATTGATATTGTAACTAAAGAATTTCCAAATCAAGAAGAATTTTCTGTTTCAGTAAGCACTGCATATAACCCTGACATGCATTTCAATTCAAACTATTTAAGTGACAAAAGGAGTCAAACCGATTTTTTAGGTTTTGATGATGGAATACGAAAAAATAAAATTGCAAATAGCTTTTTGGGCAATACGTTTGACCCCCGTTTCAATCAAACACAAGAGGGACTTTCCACTATTAATAAGATCGCAAATCAATTCAGCCCCCAAATGGCTCCTGAGCTTGGAACTAGTGATTTAAATTATGGCTTTGGTATTTCCTATGGAAACCAATTCAAATTTGGAGAAGACGAATCAATTGGAATCTTGGGATCACTCTCGTATAAAAATCAACAGTCTGTTTTTGAAAATGCTCAAAACAATATCTACAACTTCAGTCCAAATAAAGAGGTGTATGAATTTGAAGAAAATCGAATTCAATCAGGAACCATAGGAAACCAAAATGTGATTGCAAATGTATTACTAGGAACAACCTATAAATCTGCTTCCACTAAAATTAAATTTAATGCCCTTCACATACAAAATGGTGAAAGCACTTCAGGAAGTTTTAGACAACTGACACGTTTTTCTGACTTTATTGATTTTAATAAATATAATTTAGAATATACAGAAAGAAGTATTTCAAATGGAATACTTTCTGGCTTGCATAATTTTTCAGAAGTAGATTTTAAAGTCGAGTGGACTCTGTCGGGAACCTTAGCAAAGGTTCATGACAAGGATGTCAGAAATACTACTTTCCAAGATGAAGAAGGTGTCTTCAGTTTTCAGGAAAATACGGAACCTAAAAGAATTTGGAGAACACTTGATGAAAATAATCTTGTTTCAAAACTAGATGCAACAAAAAGAATTCAATTTTTAGGATCAAATGCCGTACTTAAATTTGGAATATATCGTTCACAAAAAGAACGAGATTTCTCAATTGCTCAATACTCCGTGAGCTCTACCTACACCTCCGAGCAAGATTGGTCAAATTATGCCGGAGATCCTAACCAACTGTTTAATCCCAACAATATTATTGGACCATCAAATCCTGATGGATCATATATCAATCCACAAACCACTATTCGACAGGATGCTAATTTATTCAATTCGAAACAATTTAACCTAGCAGCTTATGTCTCAAACGAATTTAATATTTCTGAAAAACTTAAATCCATCCTAGGGTTTAGGTTTGAAAACTATCAAGTGCTTTATACGGGAGAAAACAGTCAGTTGGGTCAAATCTATGACAATCAGAAAATTATAAATAAAAGCAACCTTTTTCCTTCTTTAAATTTCATCTACAGTCTAAAAGAAAATCATAATTTACGCTTTGCTTATTCATTGACTACTGCTAGACCAAGTTTTAAAGAAGCTTCTATCGCAGAAATATACGATCCACTATCCAACTTATTCTTTATTGGTAATATCAATATTAGGCCTACTTATATTGATAATTTTGATGTTCGATACGAAGCTTTTGGAGAAAAGGCACAACTATTTGCATTTAGTGCTTTTTATAAAAACTTAACGGATCCCATTGAAATTGGATTTGTAGCGGCTTCTACTTCAAATTACACTCCGCTAAACCTTGAAAACGCTACTGTATTTGGAGTTGAATTAGAATTGAGACGCAATATTAATTCGCTCTTTCCAAGTGTAAGGAATGTAGTTTTCAACTTTAACGGTTCCTATATTATTTCTGATGAAAAGTATAGTGAGGATGAGTTGAAATTAAGAACCTTAGGATTAAGGGAGGGACAAACTATAGGCTCCTCCAGACCGTTACAGGGTCAATCACCTTATTTAATCAATACCGGCTTAGATTATAATAATCAAGAAAAAAACGTACAAATTGGTTTGTATTTCAATGTTCAAGGAAAAACGTTGGAGGTAGTTGGAGATGGCTTTTACCCTGATGTTTACACCATGCCATTTAATAGCTTAAACTTTAATTTAATTAAGCAATTTAAAGGAAATCGATCTCTTACTTTTAAAATAACAAATTTATTAAATGACGAACGAGAAAGTCGATTTGAAGGCTTTAATAACGAAAGTCAATATTTTAAATTACGTAATGTAGGACGTCTATTTTCATTAGGATATGCTATTCGTTTTTGATGTGAATTTCTATAATTTAGAAATTAAAAAAAGGAGTTCCGTTGGAACCCCTTTTTTTATAAATTATATTTTAATACTTATTTTTTATAACTAATGTAATACTCATCCATCAAAGACATTATACTATTTAATAAATCTTTGGTTTCCAGTAATATATTAAAATACAAAGTTGTGTTTTTTGGACTAGATTCTTCTGTTCGTGTCCGATCAATTTGAGCATCAATTTTTTCAGAAATAAAAGAACCCAACTCTTCTTTTTGAGCAATGATAAAAGAGATTCTTTCGAATTTTCTACTCATAAAAACATCTATTATCTCTTTGTACAAGTGTGCTAAACGGTCTTCAATCTCCTTAAGATCTTTAAATTGATTAAATTTCAATTTTTGATGTTGATTGTTAACATGCTTATAACTCTTTTTTGAAATAAAATCAAGAGATTGTGCGATGTCTGTCAGATTCGCTAAAATGGTGATATAAAAATTACTTCCCCTTACACTAGTCTCATCCAATTTTTTGATAAAGAAGAAAATATTATCACGTAATTCTTCAATCTCACTATCTAATTTGGCCACCCCTTTTTTACTCTTTTTAAGCAAATCTGAGTTTTGAGTTGAAAGACCCTTTAAAAAATTAGCATAAATTTTATCAGTTCTTGAAATAACATTTACAATATTATCTGCACTTTCTATAATGATTCCTTGTACAGTACTACTCTCTGATTTCTTTAATTGCTTGGGATTTACCTTGGTTGTTTTATTTTTATGAGCAATAAAATTTCTCACTAGTAAAATAATCGTCAAAAGCAATAAAACAGGTATCATGGTCACTTTGTTCCATTGGATTAAGAAGACCACTACTCCAGAAGCTGCGAGGGCTGCCAATGCTGTAAGGAACCAACCTCCAATAACATTAACCACTCCTGCCACACGATATACAGCACTTTCTCTTCCCCATGCTCTATCTGCTAGCGAAGTTCCCATAGCTACCATAAAAGTTACATAAGTAGTAGACAACGGTAATTTCATTGCTGTGGCAATGGATATCAAAACTCCTGCTACCATGAGGTTTACAGAAGCTCTAATCATGTCAAAAGCAGGTGCATTGATACTCTGATCTTTAGTGATCAAAAATGCACTTTGTCTCTCATAACTTTTCTCAATTTTATCTTTTAAAGAATTGGGCATGACAGAACTAAAGGCTGAAGACAATCCAAAAAAGACATTCACAAGCCCTCTTGAAACTAAATTTGGTTTAAATTTTTCATGCGTATCATTTTGTCTAGAAAGACCAATTTCTGTCTCCGCTACAGACTTTGCTTTTTTTGAAAACCATAATGTTACCACCATAATTCCTCCTGCTATAAATAATAAAAGAGGTTCTGCTGGTACTTTTTTATCGAGGACTTCCATTGAGAACAGAGAAGGATCAATACCTGAAACACTCCACGCTTCATATGAATGGTATGCTGCCATTGTGACTCCAATAAAGTTTACCAAATCATTACCTGAAAAAGCCAAAGCCAAACCAAAAGTCCCCACCAATATGATGACAAGCAAGATGCTCTTCTGTGAAATTTTCTGAAACAAATAAGAAAAAATTGTAAAAATAATGAAGGCGACTAAGACAACTAAGATCTCATTACTCTTTAAAATCCCAGATAAATCTTTGTAATATGGTGTGCCTTTCAGTCCTTTAATGAATATAAAATAAGTGATTGAAGTAAGAGCAATTCCTCCAAAAAAAGCACCAAAATTTTTAATTTTTTTCTCAAATTGAAATGTAAAAATTACTCTGGATATCCACTGAACAAAGGCCCCCACTGAAAAGGCAATGACAACTGATAGTAATATACCGCTGATAATAGTTATCGCTTTATCTGTATTGATATAATTACTTAAATCTGCTATAGTTTCTGAATCCGAAGCACCTATTTTAATAAGTGACATAACAATAGACGCTCCCAAAAGATTAAATACAATAGACACTGTAGTAGAAGTGGGTAAACCTAAAGTATTAAAGAAATCAAGCAACAAGATATCTGTAATAATTACCGCCATAAAAATGACCATAATTTCATCAAAATAAAAAGATCCAGGATTGAAAATACCTTTCCGAGCTACTTCCATCATTCCACTTGAAAATACGGCTCCAATAAAAATTCCTAAACTTGCTACGATCATTATTGTTCTTAGTGAAATAGCTTTTGAACCAATAGCAGAGTTTAAAAAATTGATTGCGTCATTACTGACTCCCACAACAATGTCAACTACTGCAAGTAAAGCAAGTGCCACTAACATTAACAAATATATATTGTCCATGAAAAATTAATTTAAGTAAAGATTCGTTTAATTTTGTGTTGTTATGTTATTAAAATATTAAAAATGAAGGTCAAAACCTGTTCTAAAAAGCACATAATCTCTTGTGGCGTCAGACTGAGAAAAAGTCAAATCTGCTTGAATTTTGAGACTATGTCCTACAACATATTTTGATATTCCGTATGTGATTTGTTTTAAATCAGATAACCGTGTTACTTCTTTAAAGTCAACATTTGTATAACGCAAGGTCATCTCCACGTTGTTTTTGAACAGATAACTCCCTTGAAAGTTGATAGCAGAACCTGCCCCAACTACAGCACCTGTTTTAGTTCTGCCGTTTGCTTCAAGTGCTTCTATGGTCTCTGCATTTCTATTGGCGTATTCACCGGTTAAGGCAAAACCATTATATTTTATTACACCATCTATGAAGACCGTTTCAATATCAGTTTCAAATAGTCCACCGTCTACTTGAGTCATATATGAACCCATATTACTTCGGTTTTTTACTGCATTGTTGTTGATGTCATAAGTAAAACCAAACATCGCTTTTATTGATTTCTCACGTTTTAAATCTCCTTGAGAGTAGTCTCCTTTTGACGAAAATTCCCCAAAAGGAAGTAATTCTAATCTTGAAGTATATTGAAGTCCTCCTAGATTTCCTACCGTAACATTTCTCCCCTCACCCTGTGATATAGAAAATTTTTCCCGTGTTATAAAGTTCCCACCCCATTTTGTTTTGTGGCGCAACTGAACTCCCATATCACGGTCAATGTTGAACTTACTGTTTAATAAGGAACGATCAATTAATTGTAAATTTGCAGAAGACACTACACGTTCAATGTTTCCTGGCAGTTTGGTTTGACCTGCCCATAACTCAAAATTTTCATGGAAATTCCACATGATAACGGCATCGAGTATATAACGTGGAGTATTTCTATTATAGATACTAGCTCCTGAAATATCTCGATTAGAAAGACCTAATTCCATCTTATATTTCAATTTAGGAGTAAAAGCAAAACCTCCAAATTTTAAGCGGGCTCTTCTTACTATAAAATTTAAATCAGCATCACCATAATCCTCCCCATCATAATCCCACTGACCCTGATAACGGGATTGAATTCTTGGCGCAAATTTCACACTAAAAGAACTGTCTTTCGCTATGAAATTTATCATTCCTTTACCAAATTTAGTATCGCTCACTTCTTGTGCTTCAAGAAATGAAGATAATATAACAAATAGAACAAGGGTAAATCGTTTTGCTTTTAACATCATAAACATTGTTAATTTATGGGTATTTTACATTTAGTGATGCAAAGATTGGTCAATGATTTTATTCTAATATTATCTTAATGTTACTAAACTCATTATATGTTAACAAGCCGTTACCGAATTGTTAACATACTACGATCCGCACATCAAACAATCATCATCCTCCCCTTCTTTAGCCTGGGCTAACATTTGTTTTAATTCTTGCGGAGAGAGTGGCTCAACAGGAACAGGAGCTTGTGCGGTTTTCCCTGTAACTGGGGAAGCGGTAACATTAGCAGCAGGTGCTACCTCTGGAACTTCTGCTTTGGATTTGGTATCTAAAGTAAACTTGATAGCATCTACTGCAGATTTAGTTCTCAAATAATACATTCCCGTTTTAAGACCTGATTTCCAACCATAGAAGTGCATTGAAGTTAACTTGGCCATAGTGGCTCCTTCCATGAACAGGTTCAAAGACTGAGATTGATCAATGAAATAGCCTCTTTGACGTGACATGTCTATAATATCTTTCATACTCATTTCCCAAACTGTCTTGTATAGTTCTTTTAAGTCTTGAGGAATTCCCTCAATTCCCTGAACAGAACCATTATTTCGCATCAATTCTTGCTTCATGTCTTCATTCCACAATCCACGATCTACAAGGTCTTCCAAAAGATGTTTATTAACAACGATAAACTCTCCAGAAAGCACACGTCTGGTATAGATATTTGAAGTATAGGGTTCAAAGCATTCGTTATTCCCTAAAATCTGAGAAGTACTTGCCGTAGGCATTGGTGCTACTAAAAGTGAGTTGCGAACTCCTTGTTTTTTTACTGTTTTACGTAATGCTGACCAATCCCATCGCCCGCTTAATTCCTCATCTTTGATTCCCCAAAGATTGTGTTGGAATTCTCCTTTTGACATAGGAGATCCTTTATACGTTTCGTAGGGACCTTCATTTTTAGCCTCTTCAGAAGAAGCAGTTACCGCAGCAAAGTAAAGTGTTTCGAAAATTTCTTGATTTAGCTTTTTCGCTTCCTCAGAAGTAAATGGCAAACGCAACATGATGAAGGTATCTGCCAAACCTTGAACCCCAAGTCCCACGGGACGGTGTCTAAAATTGGAGTTTTGCGCCTCAATTACTGGATAGTAATTTCGGTCAATCACACGGTTTAAATTTTTGGTTACCCTTACGGTTACATCGTAAAGTGCTTGATGATCAAAAGCACCATCTTTCACAAACATGGGTAAAGCAATAGAAGCTAGGTTACATACCGCCACCTCGTCAGGTGCAGTATATTCAATGATCTCAGTACATAAGTTGGAAGAACGTATGGTACCTAAATTTTTCTGATTAGATTTTCTATTGGCTGCATCCTTGTAAAGCATGTAAGGTGTCCCTGTTTCGATTTGAGATTCTAAAATCTTCTCCCAAAGTTCTCTTGCTTTGATGGTTCTTCTACCACGTCCCTCTGATTCATACTTAAGGTACATTGCATCAAATTCATCTCCGTGTACATTGTATAAGTCTGGACATTCGTTTGGACACATGAGCGTCCAATCTGCATTCTCCTCTACACGTTTCATGAATAAATCAGGAGTCCACATAGCATAAAATAGATCTCGTGCACGCATTTCTTCTTTCCCGTGATTCTTCTTCAATTCAAGGAAATCAAAAATATCTGCATGCCAAGGCTCAACATAAATAGCAAAAGATCCTTTGCGTTTTCCTCCACCTTGATCTACATAACGTGCTGTATCGTTAAAAACACGAAGCATGGGCACTATTCCATTTGAAGTTCCATTGGTACCTGATATATAAGAACCAGTGGCTCTTACATTGTGAATAGAAAGTCCTATTCCTCCAGCCGATTGTGAAATTTTTGCTGTTTGTTTTAAGGTATCATATATCCCGTCAATACTGTCATCCTTCATAGTCAACAAGAAACAAGACGACATTTGAGGTTTTGGAGTTCCAGAATTAAATAAGGTGGGAGTAGCGTGAGTAAAATAACGCTTAGACATCAATTCATAAGTTTCAAGCGCTGCTTCAATGTCTTCAAGGTGAATTCCAATTGAAACACGCATCAACATGTGTTGAGGACGTTCAACAATCACTCCATTTAACTTTAACAGGTAGGAACGCTCTAGGGTTTTAAATCCAAAAAAATCATATCCAAAATCTCGGTTGTATATGATGCTTGAATCTAGTTTGTCCGCATTTTTCTGAATGATTTCATGTACCTCATCAGAAAGCAAAGGTGCTTTTTTGCCTGTTCTTGGATTCACATACAAATAGAGATCTGTCATGGTCTCTGAGAACGACTTCTTTGTATTCTTATGTAAATTAGAAACCGAAATACGAGCTGCTAATTTTGCATAATCAGGGTGCGTTGTGGTCATTGTAGCAGCTATTTCTGCTGCGAGGTTGTCCAATTCAGAGGTTGTCACTCCATCATATAATCCTTCAATAACACGCATGGCTACTCGTACAGGATCTACTAAGGGATTTAATCCATAGTTCAGTTTACGAATACGGGCGGTTATTTTATCGAACATGATGGGCTCTTTGCGACCATCTCTTTTAAGAACAAACATACTTTGAGATTTAAAAATTTACAATACTCTTCTGGTACTTGGAAGAAAAACTGGTATAGGTTTATTTGATATTAAAAATCAGCGTCAAAACTGATTTTGGTTTCTTGGGTGTCGTTATTTAAAACTCCTGCTTTTTGATATTCTCCAACACGCTTTTCAAAAAAGTTTGTTTTCCCTTGAAGAGAAATCATATCCATAAAGTCGAAAGGATTGGTCACATTAAATTCTTTTTCTAAACCTAACTCTACTAATAATCTATCGGTTACAAACTCTAAATACTGTGTCATGAGTTTTGCATTCATCCCAATTAAACTGATCGGTAATGATTCCGTAATAAATTCACGTTCTATGGTTAGTGCATCTAAAAGAATTTCTTTAATGCGTGCAGGGGGTACTTTGTTTACAAGGTGATGATTGTGTAGGTGTACAGCAAAATCACAATGAACTCCTTCGTCTCTTGAAATCAATTCGTTTGAGAATGTTAAACCGGGCATTAGGCCACGTTTTTTTAACCAATAGATGGAACAAAATGCGCCTGAAAAGAAAATTCCTTCTACAGCAGCAAAAGCAATTAAACGTTCAGCAAAAGAATCAGAATCTATCCAGCGCAACGCCCAATCTGCTTTCTTTTTGATGGCAGGAAAGACTTCAATTGCTTTAAAGAGTCTGTCTTTTTCAACATCATCTTTTACATAAGTGTCGATTAATAAAGAATAGGTTTCAGAGTGAATGTTCTCCATCATTATCTGAAATCCATAAAAGAATTTTGCTTCGGAATACTGTACTTCATTTACAAAGTTCTCAGCAAGATTCTCATTTACAATTCCGTCTGATGCAGCAAAAAACGCTAAAATATGCTTGATAAAATATTTTTCATCATCGTTTAATTTAGTATTCCAATCTGTAAGGTCTTGATGTAAATCAATTTCTTCAGCAGTCCAAAAACTAGCCTCCATTTTTTTATACCATTCCCATATATCGTGGTGCTTAATTGGGAATATTACAAATCTGTTTTCATTTTCTTGGAGAATAGGTTCTACTGCTGCCATCTTGCGTTTTTAAATATTTTGATTAGATTGATTGATATCTTGTTTCACAAAGATTCGAAATTGTAACCAAAATTGAAAGGGTTACTTTTCCACAATGAAGCCTAGTTTTTAACAAAATGCTCTTTTTTCTGAACATTTAGCAAAAAACAGGGAAAGTATAAATTATTGACATATAGCGTGTTATGATCTAAAATCATTGGCAACCCCTTAAAACATTAAAACGTCATCAAGAGGTCTTTTTTGCATATTGTTCGAGCGCAGTATACCAATCTGATCCAAATTTTCTAATAAGTGCTGTTTTTACAAATTGATACACAGGAATCTTG
Organism: Flavobacteriaceae bacterium; assembly: GCA_009886625.1. GTDB lineage: Bacteria > Bacteroidota > Bacteroidia > Flavobacteriales > Flavobacteriaceae > MS024-2A. The sequence continues at coordinate 57,967 of QXZA01000018.1, read as the reverse complement.
AGGGCTTTTCCAAAATTACAGGCATCAGAGCATATAGACCAACTATGATAATTGACAGCTGTCATTTCATCATAAGTTTGAATCCGAACTGGATAAAGGTGACATGAAATGGGTTTTTGAAAATCAATGGCACCATTATTATGGGCTTTTTCAATGCCACAAGAAGCAATTCCTGTATCTGAAAAGACAGTGTAAGCACATTCTTTTCCTTTGACTAAAGGGGTTTCATAATCTCCATCAAATCCCTTTACATGCACTCCTTGTGACTCAATAGCAGCAATCCCTTTTTTATTTAAGTAGGGTTTTATTTTGGAATAATTTTGTTCTAGAAAACGTACTTCATCTTTTTCAAGAGGGGCACCTGCCTCTCCAGCAACGCAGCATTCTCCTTTACACTTAGAAATATTACACACAAAATCCTCTGAAATAATAGAGTCCGAAATTAGGGTGTTTTCTATAGAAAGCATACTAAGAAAGTTTACTGTAAAAATACACATTTAAAAAGGCATAATCTAGAGAATGGATTTACATTTGCAAAAAAATAACGTCCATGTTTGACCTCAAAGAAATATTAACCGCAAGCCTCATCCTATTTGCTGTAATTGACATTTTAGGAAGTGTGCCTTTAATCATTTCATTACGTGAAAAGGTGGGGCATATTCAATCCGAAAAAGCCTCAATTATTGCAACCGTAATTATGATTGGCTTTTTGTTTCTGGGAGAGGAGATATTAAAACTTATTGGAATTGACGTCAACTCTTTTGCAGTGGCAGGTGCATTTGTGATTTTATTCCTAGCCTTAGAAATGATTCTAGGAATAACACTTTTCAAGAATACTGCTCCTGAGACTGCATCAATTGTCCCTATTGCTTTTCCAATGATTGCGGGAGCAGGAACAATGACCTCCCTACTCTCCCTGAGAGCTGAATTTTATGTGGGTAATATTATCATTGCTATTTTAATCAACATTCTTTTTGTGTACATCATTCTAAAATCGTCTAAACTCATTGAGCGTATTTTAGGAAAATCTGGAATTGTTATTATTCAAAAAGTATTTGGAATCATTTTATTGGCTATCGCTGTAAAATTATTCACATCCAACATAGGTCAACTGCTGTAAACCAATATCTTTGTGTTATGAAAATACTACTTCCTTTATTTATGATTTTAGCCCTTGCAGGCTGTGTTTTTAATCTTACACAAATTGATTGGGCTGATCCGTTGGCTGGAAAAAGTAGTGTAGCAGTGATTGGCGTGATGGCTTCTGCAAGTGCTTTTTTATTGCTTCTAATTTTAATTCTTTCTAAGCGAATCGCTCAGAAAATGAAAAACCGCTAGTAGGATTTAATATCATCCAAGGCTTTCTCAATAAACAAGTCTTTTTGGTTTGCTATCCTTACATATAAGTTTTCATCAAATAATTGAATAGCAATAAAGGCTTTGGCTGAATTCAAAAAAATTGCTTTGTTTTTTTTATTTATCTCAATAGGAAAGCTGTTTGCCTTGCAATATTCCTTAAAGGCTTCAACAAAATCTTCTTGATAAGGCAACGACTCATTAAAAAACTGAGCAGGATTTTCAAAATCATATTTTTTAGGATTCGCATCCATTTCTAAAAAAATAAAATTATTTAATATGTTAGATCGTAAAAAATAATTATTCCAAACTTCATCTGGAGATTCATCGTTTGACACATAAAGATCTGGTGTGATTCCTCCCCCACCATATACAACTCGTCCTTTTGGGGTGGTATAGACTAAAGTATCATTTACAGGAATATTCGCTTCATTTTGCATTTCTCCAGTCATGTAACGGTCCTGAACCTCTGCGTAATAATCATCTCGAGAAGTACTGTCATAAGGCCTCTGAATTGAACGTCCCGTGGGAGTATAATAGCGTGCCGTAGTTAAGCGAATCTGATCTCCTCCACCTAAAGGCATTTGTTGCTGTACCAAGCCTTTACCAAAAGTTCGTCTTCCAATTATTAAACCTCGGTCATTGTCTTGTATTGCACCAGCAATAACCTCACTGGCAGAAGCTGAATTTTCATCTACAAGTACATACAAACTCCCCTTTTCGAAAGAGCCACTTGAAGAAGCAACTGTTCTTTCTCTAATCCCATTGTTACTCTCTACTATGACTATTGGTTTTTTTGCGCTCAAAAAATCATCGGCTATTTGTTTGGCCGGGAGTAAATAGCCTCCTGGATTCCCTCTCAAATCAAGTATTAAATGTTGTATTTCTTGATCAACAAGCTTTGCTAAAGCTTCGCTAAATTCTATAAAAGTGGTTTGAGAAAACCGATTAATCTTTATATACCCTGTTTCATCATTTATCATGTATGAAGAAGAAACACTAGGTAAGGGCACCGAACCTCTTTTGAGATCAAAGGTGAGTGTAGAATCTATTTTTTTACGGAATACTTTGAGTTGAATGGGAACTTCAGAACTTCCTTTAAGCTTAGACACTATATCAGTACTAGGTAGGTTTTTTTGATAAAGGGTATCTTGATCTAGCATAAGAATTCTGTCTCCAGATTTCAAGCCTGCCTTTTCACTAGGTCCTCCTTCCAAAACACGGACTACTGCAATAGTATCTCGCACCATAAAAAAACTCACTCCAATTCCCTTGAAATTGCCCTGCATACTTTCGGAAATAGATTGTTTTTGAACTGCGGGAATATACACCGAATGTGGATCTAACTCGTCTACAATATCCTCAATCAAAACGCCAACAAGGCTGTCTGTATTGATTTTGTCCACATAATCATTGGTTAAATAGGTAACCAAAGTGTTTAATTTCTTCACACTTGGGTTAGTAATAGGCTGTATGTTAGAAAAACCTATTCTATGAGAACCAAACACGTAACCAATTGCTATAGAGAGCAAAACGATTATCAATAAAAAAAAAGAATTCGTTTTCATATTTCTACTTTTCTGAGACTACATGACTGAGTTGTACTCCTGCTTTTCTTAAAAAGTCTAAGCCCGTCGTATCCTTATATTCTTTAGCATAGACCACCCTAACAATTCCAGATTGATGAATTAATTTACTACAATCTTTACAAGGAGAAAGGGTGATGTACAAAGTCGCTCCTTTACAGGATTGAGTGGAAGCTGCAACTTTTAAAATCGCATTTGCTTCGGCGTGAAGGACATACCATTTAGTGTAATGCTCTTCATCTTCACATACATTTTCAAAACCAGAGGGGGTTCCATTATATCCATCTGAAATAATCATTCGGTCTTTTACAATAAGAGCTCCTACTTTTTTTCGATCACAATAGGACAATTGCCCCCAAGTGTTTGCCATTTTTAGATAGGCTTTATCGTACTTTTCTTGTTTTCCTTTAACCATTAGGGCGAAGATACCAATTTAGCAATCAATCTTATTTTAAATTCGCTCAAAAATCATCTCTAAGGCGAGTATTAAAACGAGACTTCCAATTATTATTTCCCAAAATTTTCTTGAAAGTTTAGGGATTTTTAAAACCAGAAAACTAAAACTAAGCACTGCAATGACAATTGCAGCCTGAGCAAATTCAACCCCCAAAGCAAAAGAAAAGAGTGAAAGTCCTACAGCATCTTCTGGAATTAACATACTGAAATAGCGTCCAAAACCAAGGCCATGAATGACACCAAAAACGAGTGTGATAACTGGAAAAAAGAATCCCTGTTTTGAACGATGCTTATCGTTTTTGGACAACAATAATGAGGCTGCACTAATTGCAATAGTGACAGGAATTAACAATTCAATCCAATAACTAGAAAAAGAAAGCCCTCCGTAGAAATTTCCAACCAACGAAAGTGTGTGCCCAAGAGTAAATAAGGTAACCCATAATAATAATTTTCTGCTTTCTCTAAAACTAAATGGCATGGCAAGCGTAATAATGAAATAGAGATGATCTAGACCCTCCCAATCCATTACATGCCAAAATCCAAGGTTCTGATAAAACCAAAATGTTTCCATTATATTCCTCTCTCTTTTTGAATTTTTTCGTAAGCCTGCTGAACTTTTTGAAATTTTTCTTGTGCTCCTTTAATTAGAGCAGGCTCTTTAGACTGTAATTTATCAGGATGGTATTTCTTTGCCATATTTCGGTAAGCTTTTTTAACCTCAGGGTCAGTTGCAGAGGGTGTAATCTCCAATATGCGATAAGCGTTGCCTGTTGATTTCACAAACATGGCTTTTATACTCTCTAAATCAACCGAACGAATTCCCAATGCAGCTGCAATTTGCTTTATTTTGCTAAGTTCTGATTGAGAAATACTTCCATCTGCATTGGAAACACCCATCAAAAAATGAATGATTTGTAGTCGAGTTTCATAACGGCTTTGAGAAGTGAAAACTTGAGCCAAATCTTCTATATTTTGCGTGTCTTTTTTTACTTGTTCGTTGAAGGTTTCAAAAATAGAGGCCGCCTTTTGTTCACCATAGTTGGTAATAAAAAAATTTCTGACAAATTGTAATTCTTGGGCCTTCACCTGACCATCTGCCTTGATTACAATTGCTGCAAAAGCAATAAGATTGATCTGAAATTGTACTGGATCAGCGCGTTGGGTAAATGTTTGGAAATTGGAACCAGAACCGTTGACTACTTTTTCTAAAACACTCCCCACAAAAAATCCAAAAATAGCTCCCGGAAACCTAAAAAAGTAATATCCGAAAAAAGCTGCTATCCATTTAATCATTCTAGAATTCAATAATGAAATACAAATTTGACAAATAAAATCGGTGCAACAAAACATATCCATAATACATTACTTTTATATCTTTGAAAAAAAAATATGTATCCAGCAGAATTAGTAAAACCTATGAGAGAAGAATTAACAAACATCGGTTTTGATGAATTGTTTACCTCTGAAGATGTTACCAACGCACTTGCAAAATCAGGAACCACATTGGTAGTAGTAAACTCCGTTTGTGGTTGTGCTGCCGCTAATGCACGTCCAGGTGTATTTCATTCACTCCAAAATGAAAAAACTCCTGAAAATTTGGTCACGGTATTCGCCGGTGTAGATGCAGACGCAACCAACACAGCTCGTGATATGATGGTTCCTTTTCCTCCTTCTTCTCCAAGTATTGCTTTATTTAAAGATGGTGAATTGGTTCACATGGTTGAACGTCATCACATTGAAGGAAGACCCGCAGCAATGATTTCAGAAAACCTAAAGGCGGCCTATAACGACCACTGCTAGAGTATTTTATCTAATCTTTATTGGTCACACCTAAATCATGAAAAAAGGATTCAGCTATATAATGAGTGTTATTTTCTACTCCTGTTTTGGCCTCTTTTTAGTGCTTTTTCATGGAATTCAATGGGTTTGCTTTTACGGATTTGGATATCGAGCTCAAAAAAATGCTGTTGAATTATTAAATTTTTTCCTTTTGGGGTTTCTCAATCTTTTGGGCACCTGTGTTCAATTTGACCATCCTAATCCTCTGCCCAAAGATCGGTCTTTTATATTTGTGGCTAACCACCAAAGCACTTACGACATCCCTCCAATTATATGGTATTTACGAAAACATCATCCTAAATTCATTAGTAAAAAAGAATTAGGTAAAGGAATCCCCAGTGTTTCTTTCAACTTACGTCACGGAGGAGCCTTATTAATTGATCGAAAAAATCCAAAAGAAGCGATTCAATCTATTCAAGTGTTTGGGAAACGATTGACTGAAAATAAACACTCTGCTGTTATTTTTCCAGAGGGAACTCGAAGTCGAGATGGTAAGATTAAACCTTTTCAAAAAGCAGGCCTGTCTACTCTACTAAAACACATGCCTGATGCTCTTGTGGTTCCAATCTCAATCGGGAATTCTTGGCGTTTTGCAGAGCATAAATATTTTCCTATGCCCCTAGGAATTCCATTAAAAATTAAAGTACATCCAGCCCTTGAAATTATTCCTGGAGAAAATGAAAAACTTTTTGAAACTATCGAAACTATTGTAAGAAAAGGGGTCAAAACTTTGCAATAAAAACTTATTTATTCAAGATCTAGCTACAAACTCGTTGGGAGAACAATAGTAAAAGTTGTTCCTTTTTTGGGAGTAGATATAAAGGAGATTATTCCTCCATGAGATTCAATTATATTTTTAACAATTCCTAATCCAAGTCCCATTCCAGAGGTCTTGGTTGTGAATTTAGGTTCGAAGATTTTATCTTTTAAATTAGGCGAAATCCCATTTCCATTATCCGTTATCGTAATAGTGGTTTGATCTTGTTCTCCACCTATATGAATCCCAATTTGAGGTATCTTTTTTGGAGAAACCGATTGCAGGGCGTTCTGTATTAGATTGGTGATAACTCTAATCCATTGAGTTCGATCCAACTTATGAATGATATGAGCTTGATTTGATGAAAAAATAATATGCTCTTCTTGAAAAATTGTTACTGCCATTTTGGTTACTTCAACCAAATCACATTCTTTCATATTGGGCTTGGGTAAGCTGGCAAAATCTGAAAAGGCCTCTGCTACCTCACTCATCGTGTCAATTTGCTGAATCAACAGGTTTGAAAGGTCGTTTAATTTGTTTTGACTATCAGGATCATTAGGATCGTATTTGCGTTGAAAACTTTGAATGGTCAAACGCATTGGAGTCAATGGATTTTTAATCTCATGCGCTACCTGACGTGCCATTTCCTGCCATGCCTGTTCTCGCTCTGTTTTAGCAAGTTTGGCCGCACTCTCCGATAAATCATCAATCATATTATTGTAAGAAGTGACTAAACTATCAATTTCACGCGTTGCATTTTTGAGATATATTTTCTGGTTCTTTTTTTGAAGACCCGTTTGTGCCATTCTCACTCTAATCGTTTCCAAAGATCGGGTGACAAATTTGGATAAAAAATATGCAATAAAAATTACTGCAATAAGTAATAAGGTGTAGATCTGATATAGATTCTGTAAAAACGAATTCAACTCATTTTCTGAAAAGGAAATATCTTCAAAATATGGAAAAAACAAAATCCCATAGGCTCGATTTTCATCGTCTTTCAACAAACTGTAAGACGCGTGAAATTTGTCAATATCTGAATTGTAATGTTCTAAATAAATTCCTGTTTGGCTATTAGAAATCTTCTCCAACAAGACTTGATCTAATTTATAATCATTGGCAATAATTTCAAGAGGAGTGTGATAAATAAAGAGTGGGGTCCCATCTAATCTAAAGAGAGAATAACGTACACTATGAATATCATTTATCTTTTCAAAATCCATATTGAATTGGTTCCAAACACTATCTGCTTTGTTGTGCAAATTATTTTTACTTACAAGATGATTGACGTGTCTTTTGATTTGAGCTTCCTTCCGATTCAATCTCCCTAAGTGATAATTTTCTCTTTGTGACTCATACTGTATGGAGGTGGTTCCTAAAATGAGAGCCCCTGAGACCAAAAGCATGAGAATCATTACTACAAAAAGACGTGTTCTAAGTGAAAATTTTTTAGGAAGCTTTAAAGGAAATACCATTACTCTTTTCTTGTTTTTTTGTACAATTTAATCCCTAAAAATAGAACTAATGCTAAACCAATTAATCCAAGTAAACCTGTTATCCAATGTAAACTATCTTTCAGAATTACTAGAAACACTATAGCAAAAAGCAATAAAGTTGCCCCTTCATTCCAAATCCGCATAAAATTACCACTGTGTTTGATTTCGTCTTTTTGTAGCTGTCTAAAATAGATGTGCGTTTTCCAATGATATACTCCTAATAAAAGTACTAATGAAAGCTTCAAATGCATCCAGGGCAGTAACAACCAAGACGGCATGAGGTATAATAACCATGCAGCAAATAATATTGCCAAAATAGCAGAAGGCCACGTGATAATATACCATAACCTCTTGGTCATTAATTTAAACTGAGGAATGAGAATATCAGCTTCAATCTTTGATTTCATGCTTGCTTCTATGTGATAAATAAAAAGTCGGGGTACATAAAATAAACCTGCAAACCAAGTAATCACAAAAATAAGGTGCAACGCTTTTATATAATTATAATACAAGAGGTTCTATTTTAAATTTAAATAATCCAACTTTAAAGCTGCAAATGTCGCATTAAAGTTTTCCAAATCCTCAGAAAGGAGCTTGTTATAATGTTTCATTTGTACTTTAATTTGACTTGTGAGTAACTTACTTACTGTTATATCCTGATCTGTTGGTGGAAAATCATTGACCATGACTAAATTATTAATGTGCCCTAGTTTATTGGTCAAACGAATTTGAAAATTGAGTGGATCTTGGTTACTCTTATTTTGTGTTTGATAGAGTGCCTTCTCAATTTCTGAAAATTCCTTTTTAAGAGTGGTTGCGGTTTCGAGAATTTCTTTTGCCTCGTCTAAATCTTTGTAATTTTTTTCAAATGTAGCCAATTTTGAATTGATACTTCTGATATTTTTAATGGCCTGATGTGCCTCATCTAAAGTTTGATTTACAGCATTTACAAAATCAAACTGCTCTTGCATCTCTGCAATTGTAACCTCGGCTCTAGGATCTGGAAGAATAGTAAAAGTACGTTCAGAAACGGCATCATTTTTTTGAAGACTAACTGTGTACTGGCCAGGTACAGCTTTAGCTCCAGAGAGAGACGCCCCCCATAAAATCATTCCTTCAAGACGTTCGGCTCCTTTATATCGGGTGTTCCAAACAAAACGATTTCCTCCTACTTTGACTTCCAATTTATCTTTTTCAGAAGCGGTGCTAAAGGTTTTAATTATCTCTCCGCCTTTCTCCTTAAAATGTAATTGAAGGGTATCTTTTGTTGTATCAAAATCTTTAACATTAAAATGAACAATTACTCCATTGGATAAATTAGTACCCTCGGTCAATGATGGACTCCCCCCATAGCCAGAAGTGCGGTAACTATCCTTTGGCTGAAATAAAATCATTTCTTGATTCACTACCTCTTTATTTAACTGATATAATACTGTTAAATCATCAATAATCCATAAACTTCTACCCTGGGTTGCAACTATTAAACTGTTATCCTTAATGGTCATATCGGTGATAGGAACTATCGGCAAATTCAATTGGAATGGGTTCCATGAAGCACCATCATCATAAGAAATATACATTCCTGTTTCAGTTCCTGCGTAGAGCAATCCTTTTCTTGAAGGATCGGCTCTGAGGACTCTTGTGAAATGTTCCTTATTGATTCCATTGGTAATTTTGACCCAAGTCTGCCCATAATCTGATGTTTTGTATAGATACGGTCTAAAATCTCCTGTTTTGTACAGTGTACCTGCAACATAACAAACTCCAGGATCAAAGGGTGAAGGATCAATACTATTGATCATCAACCACTTGGGCATTTGAGAGGGAGTAACATTCGTCCAATTTTCACCACCATCACGAGTGAGGTGTATTAAACCATCATCACTTCCCACCCATAGCAATCCTTCTTCAAGTGAAGATTCATTGGCTGCAAAAAGAGTACAATAATATTCAACTCCAGTGTTGTCTTGTGTAATAAGCCCTCCCGAAGATTTCAATCGCTCAGGATCGTTTCGGGTTAAATCTGGACTAATAACTTCCCACGATTGCCCTTCATTTTCAGACACGTGAACTTGGTTTGAAAAAGTATATAATTTTTTGGGATTATGCTTGCTAAAAATGATAGGGAAATTCCATTGAAAGCGGTATTTCATTCCTTCTGCACCATAGCCCATCGGATTGTCTGGCCATACATTGATGGCTCTTCTTGTCTTATTTTTATGATTTACTCTGGTTAGATACCCTCCATAGCTCCCTCCATATACAATATCATTGTTTAGAGGATCAACTGCTATATGGGCAGATTCTCCCCCGGCAGTAGATTCCCAATCTGCCTCAGAAATACCTCTACCTGATGAACGATGCGCAATACGAATAGTAGAATTATCTTGTTGGGCTGCATATATTTGATAAGGAAAAGCATTATCTGTAGTCACCCTGTAAAACTGTGCTGTAGGCTGATTCATGTATGTACTCCATGTTTCTCCTCCATTATAGCTAAGCTGAGCTCCACCATCATCTGCAATAATCATACGTTGATTATCCTCCGGAGCAATCCATAAATCGTGATGATCACCGTGAGGAGCATTATTCCGCTTGAACGTTTTTCCTCCATCTTTCGATTTATGATAGGAAACGTTCATTACATAAACAATATCCTCATCTTGAGTATCTGCATAAATTTTAGAATAATACCATGCACGCTGGCGTAGTGCCCTACTATCATTTATGTGAGACCAAGAAGACCCTCCATCATCAGAGCGATATATTCCTCCTTTTTCTTTATTTTCTACTATTGCCCAAACTCGTTGAGAATTTAATGGAGATACTGTAACACCAATTACTCCAAGTGTTCCTTTGGCAAAACCTTTATTTAAACTTATTTCTTTCCAAGTTTTTCCTTCATCAGTACTCTTCCATAAAGCAGAACCCTCTCCACCACTATTCAAACTGTAAGGAGTTCTGTTTAATCTCCAAGTAGAAGCATATAAATGTCTTGGATTGGATGGATCCATCACTAATTCAAAAGCACCAGAATCTGCATTTGAGAATAACACTTTTTTCCAGTTTTTACCTCCGTCTATACTTTTGTAGACTCCACGTTCAGAAGTAGGTTTATAAATATTTCCCAATACCGCAGCGTAAACAATTTCTGGATTGCTAGGATGAATCACAATTCTAGGAATATGTCTTGACTTTGGCAGTCCTGAAAAAGACCATGTTTTACCAGCATCTACTGTTTTCCAAACTCCATATCCTGAAGAAACATTTCCTCTTACGGTTACTTCTCCACCACCAACATAAATTACATTAGAGTCACTTTTAGAAACCGCAACAGATCCAATACTTCCTCCAAAAAAACCATCTGAGATGTTTTCATAAGTCTGACCACCATCTTCTGTTTTCCAGACACCACCCCCTGTAGAACCAAAATAAAATAAATCTGGTTTTCCAGGGACACCAGTCACTGCTGCAGACCTTCCTCCTCTAAATGGACCAATAGATCGATACGATAAAGATTCGTAAGTTGCCTCAGGAAAATTGAGAATTGTTGTTTGATTTGCCCTCTTTTTTCGTTGCCCATAAAAAGGTTGAAAAGCTAAAAAAGAGAAAAATAAAGCAGAAAATAAAAAATGACTGTTTTTCATAAGATATGTTAATGAATTAAAAGTATAAAATATATTTCTTTTTAAATAGAGTAATTACCACAGATATACTGGAATTGAATTCAATGAACTTAAATCGTATTCCTAATCAACCAACTCTTTCTTGACTGCACGATAGAGAAAATAAGCCGTCATAACAGTAGAGAGAACATCAGCAATCGGGAAAGCAATCCAGACTCCCATTACGCCATATATGTTAGAAAGAATAAACAATAAAGGAATAAAAAATAGCCCTTGACGACTTAGTGTCAATAACAAGGCAGGTAATGCCTTTCCGATAGCTTGAAAATAAGCAGCACCAATTAGTTGTATACCAACTAAAGGTAAAGCCACGAAAACATATTTTAATGCTAATGGAGTTTGAGCAGCTACGGCACTATCTTTTGAGAAAATTCCAGGAATATATTCTGCAAAAAAGAAAATGAATAAAAAAATAAGCGTTGCCAAAAATACAGCATATCGAATTGAGATATTGATTACACTTCTAACACGTTGTATATTTTTGGATCCATAATTATATCCTGCAATGGGTAAAAACCCTTGGGTGATCCCAAGAATTGGAAAGGTCGCAAACATTAACATACGACTAATAATTGCATATACAGCAATAGAAGATTCACCTCCATAAGAAAACAAAATATTGTTTACCAAAAGCACAGTAACGCTGACCATAGCCTGTCGTGCTAGAGTAACAGATCCCAATGAAGAAATCTCTTTAATCAACAAAGGTTTTAAATTGAAAGCACTTAAAGTGGGGTGCAAACTAGTGTTTTTTGAAAGAAAAAAATAAATAATATAAGCTGCACAAACACCGTAAGATAGTGTAGTTGCCCATGCTGCACCCATCATACCCCAATCAAAAACGTTGATAAATAAGTAATCAAAAAGCAAATTGGACACTGACGGCAAAAGCATAGCATACATTGCGTTTTTAGGCTTTCCCTCTGCTCGAATAGTATTGTTCGACATCATACAAAAAGCCAGTACAGGCACCCCATACAATACAATAACATAATATGTTTTTGCTAATGAAAAAAGAGAACCTTTTCCACCAAATAAAACAATGGCTTGATCAACAAAGATTAAACCGAAAACAACAACACTAACGGTCAACAAAAAAGTTAATGTAATTTGATTCCCAAAGGTGGTTACTGCTTTTAGATAATCTTTCTCTCCTAATGCTCTTGAAATAATGGAAGCACCTCCTACTCCAATTGACATTCCCAAAGCAGCAATGAAAAATGAAACAGGAAGCACTACATTTATTGCTGCAATAGCATCTGAACCGATCCATTGTCCTACAAAAATGGTGTCAATTAAAATATTGAGAGACATTACCAATATTCCTATAGATGCAGGCAAGGCCTGTTTGACTAAGAGTTTTGGAATGGGTTCTGTTCCTAATAATTCAGTATAGTTTCGACTCATGAAACACTTTCATTGTGTGCCCATTGATCTATCCATCTACTTAACACATTTACCCAATCTTCACGATCATTAATACAGGGTATGACATGTAAATGTTTTCCGCCATTATCTTCAAAATCTTCTGCGGCTTCCATTCCAATTTCTTCTAAGGTTTCTAAACAGTCCGAAATAAATGCGGGAGTAGCTATCGCAAGTTCTTTAGTCCCGTTTTTCGCAAAAGCCTCGACTGTTTTATCTGTGTAAGGTTTCAACCATGATCCTAAAATTGAGACACGTGATTGAAAGCTTGTGGAATAGCTTCCTTCTTTGAGCTCCAAATACTCTGCAACCTTAATGGTCGTCATTTCACATTGATGCCGGTAACAGTAAGTATGAGCAGGAGAATCGGTAAAGCAACACTTGCCGTCCATTTTACAATGAGACTGAGTTATGTCAGATTTTCTAATATGACGGTTTGGAACACCATGATAAGAAAATAGTATATGCTCCCATTTTTTTCCTTGTAAAGCTTCTTGGATCGAATTCCCAAGTACTCGAATATAATCTGGATGATTATAAAAAGCGGGCAAGGAAGTAAACTCCATTTGTGGGAAATGTTTTTCCCTTAATTCTTCAGCTAAAACTAAAATAGTTTCTGTGGTAGCCATAGCAAATTGAGGATAAAGAGGGACCAAAAACACTTCAGTCACTCCTTGTTCAGCTAATTTTTTTAATCCATCATGTATAGAGGGCTTCCCATATCGCATCGCTAAAGCAACAGGAATGGAAACTTTTTTTTGGACCTTTTCTTGAAGGCGTTCTGAAAGTACAATGAGGGGTGAACCCTCTTTCCACCATATCTTCCTGTAGGCTTTGGCTGATTTTTTAGGTCGGGTTTTTAAAATAATTCCTTTAACTAAAAAAGTTCGAAACCATTTAGGCAAATCAATTACCCGCTCGTCCATTAAAAATTCACCTAAATAATCTCTTACGTCATTCGTTTCGGTACTATCTGGGGATCCCAGATTGACTAGTAATACTCCTTTCATTCACAATTTTTTACGAAGATAATGAACCTAAATATTTCTTGGGAGTGGTTCCATACTTCTTTTTAAAAGCAGCAATAAAATGACTCGCGGTACTGTAGCCTAATTTTAACCCTACTTCATTCACATTGAACTTTTGCGAATCCAACATTCGTCTGGCTTCCTCCATCTTGTGATCTAATAAATATGCAAAGACCGTATCTCCATAAAGTTGTTTAAACCCTTCTTTTAGTTTTTTCAAGGACAATCCAATCTCTGTTGCCAAATTTTCTAGAGAGGGTGGATCAGACATCCGCTCCAAAATAATATCTTTTGCCTTTCTAATTTTTCTAACATTCTCTTCATCCACTAAAAATGGACATTGTTCCAGTGATGGATCTTCATTCTTGTTAAAATATAAACTGAGTAATTCATATACCTTTCCTTTGAAATACAAACTCTTCATGCTGTCATGCACTTTGGCTTGTAAAATTTGACTCAACACAACAGCAATGGATGAAGTAAAAGGTAGATTATCATAGTACTTTTTAGAACTATTTTCTGGGGTTAGAAAAGAAATATGATCTGCATCTGATGAAAATAAAGAGTGAAATTTTGCAATGGAGATAAGAACGCTAACCAACCAAGTATTCGGAGCTAATTCTACTTCTATGGGAAGGGGCTTCAAAGGATTAAAAAGTAACATAGAGTGGTCTTCATTTACTGGAAAGCTATAATTCCCTTCATTAAAGACAAAATTCATCTGCCCTTTGAGACAAAAATGAAATTGTATAAAATCTTGATTTACAGGGTAGTTTTCTTTAACGGCTACTTGCAAATCATTTTTCATTCTCAATACTGTAAATCCAGAATCTAAGACACTTTCTTCAAAAGAACTTTTATCGTCATTTTTTATTTCCATCATCAAAATTTATTTTCTTTTCTTAACTATTTAAAACAGTACTTAATCCTGATTAACTTAATAAAATTAGCCCTTTTTAAAAGTTATTTGTCAAAATTAACAAAAAAAACCTTTAGAGGTATTTTAAAACTTTCTATCGTTATTTTTTAGTGTTTCACTCCCTTACTTTTGTGATCGAATTTATACGACTATCTTTTTGACCAAAGCCGAACATTTTCATGCCATAGGTGTTAGTTATAAAACAGCTGATATTAACACCAGAGGACAATTTAGCTTAAACGATACCCAGCTCCATGCTCTTTTCCTTGAAGCTAGAGCGTTTGGAATTTCTGACTTACTTGTTATTAATACCTGCAACCGAACCGAACTGTATAGCTGGACGTCTCACGCTGAAACGTTAACCAATTTATTATGCAAACATTCAGGAGGTGATAAAAAAGTCTTTGAAGAAATAGGTTTTAATTATTCTGACAAAACAGCATTTCATCATCTTTTTAGAGTAGGAACAGGGCTAGAAAGTCAAATTCTGGGAGATTTTGAGGTGATTGGTCAAATAAAGCAAAGCTTCTATCGTTCCAAAAAAATGCAACTGGCACATGGATCATTAGAACGTCTTGTCAATGCAGTAATTCAAGCAAGCAAACGCATAAAAACAGAAACGGAAATATCAAGTGGGGCCACTTCTGTTGCTTTCGCATCTGTGCAATATATTTTAAAAAATATAACAGATATTTCTCAAAAGAATATTCTTCTTTTTGGTACTGGTAAAATTGGTGCCAACACTTGTGAAAATTTAGTAAAACATACCCAAAACGATCATATTGTTTTAATTAACAGAACTCAGGAAAAAGCGGAAAAGATTGCTGGAAAATTCCCTGTCAAAGTAAAAGCCTATGGTGAACTTTCTACCGCCATACACCAATCTAACGTATTGATTGTAGCTACTGGGGCGCAAAAACCTACTATTTCTGCCGACCTCATACACAACACCAAACCTCTCTTGATTTTGGATCTTTCTATTCCAAGAAATGTAGCGCCAGAAGTGAACGCATTGCCTAACGTAGAAGTTGTCCATTTAGATGAACTTTCTCAAATCACCGATGCTACATTCGAAAAACGGAAGCAGTACATTCCCAAAGCAGAGCAAATTTTGACAGAGATAGAAAATGAATTTCATGTCTGGTTGGAACATCGAAAGTATGTCCCAACATTGAAAGCTTTCAAAAAGAAATTGATCCAAGTGGAAAATAGTACTCTTCATGAAGAAATAGAAATTAATGCTGATCAAATGGCTCAAAAATTGACAGGTCAAATAGCTGCTTACTTAAGATCTAATCCAAAAGAAGCAGAAAAGACCATTGATCTACTCAATAAAGTATTTCAATTGACTCCAGAAAATCTTTCTTAAGATGATACGCATTGGAACACGAAAAAGCGAACTCGCCCTCTGGCAAGCCAATAAAGTTAAAGCAGCATTGGAGTTGCAAGGTCATCGTTGTCAATTAGTCCTCATTGAAAGCAATGGAGATCAAGACCTCAACCAACCATTATACGCAATGGGAATCCAAGGAATTTTCACTAAAAATCTTGACACTGCTCTACTCAATAAAAAAATTGATCTAGCGATTCATAGTTTAAAGGACGTTCCTACCCTTTTACCGAAAGGAATCCAAATTAAAGCAGTACTCTCCAGAGGAAATCCTATGGATGTTTTAGTCTACAATACTTCTTTTAATGCTTGGGAAACCGATGCCTCAATCGGTACTGGAAGTTTAAGAAGAAAAGCACAATGGTTGAGAAAGCATCCCAATCATAAAGTGGAAAACCTCAGAGGTAATTTACAGAAAAGACTTGAAAAATTAAATAATTCGGAATGGTCAGGAGCTGTTTTTGCTCAAGCAGGACTAGAACGTTTAGATTTATTAAAGATCAATCATGATGTTCTTGACTGGATGCTGCCAGCACCCTCACAAGGGATTGTGGGGATTGCATGTTTGGAAACAAATAAAGCACTTCAAGAGGTACTAGAAAAAATAAATTGTACTAAAACAGCAAAATGCGCTTATATTGAACGTTCCTTTTTAAACACTCTAGAAGGAGGATGTACCGCTCCCATTGGAGCATATGCTTACTTTAAAAATGACAAGCTATACTTCAAAGGTGGTCTTTTTAGTCTAGACGGAACGATTGCGATTTTCCACGAAGAAGTGACTTCTTCAGATCAGTCTGAAGAGACTGGAATCAGAGCAGCTCATGAAATTTTAAACAAGGGAGGAAAAGAACTCATGCACCAAATTAAATCCCAATTGTAATGCGGTTACTTTCCACGAAACTCCTCTCTGCAAATTTCAAGGATCGATTAATTCAACAAGGATTCTCTTTGATAGAATATCCTTTCATTAAAATCAACCCCCTAGTACACAACACAACTGAATTGCAAGATAACATTATCATGACCAGTCAAAATGCTGTACAACTTGGCTTTAATGACCTTTCCTTAAAACCAAAATTAGAGGGTAAAAACTATTTTTGTGTTGGAGAAAAAACAAAAGCACTTTTGGAAGAAAAAGGGCAAAAAGTGATCGAAATGAGTCAAAATGCTTTAATTTTAGCTTCTTTTATCCTAAAAAATCACAAAAATGATTCTTTTTCATTTTTTTGTGGGAAGCAGAGAAGATCTGAAATCGAAACGAATTTATCCTCAAAAGCGATTCCCCTTTACATTCATGAAATTTATGAAACCCTTTACACTCCAAAAGTAATTGAAACCGAATTTGACGGGGTACTATTTTTTAGTCCCTCTGCAGTGGAAAGTTATTTCAAAATGAACTCTTGGAAACAAGAAATGCAGGGATTTTGTATTGGATCTACTACCGCTACTAGCTTATCAAAATACACTCACCATTACAGTAACGCTAAGGCACCAAATGAAAATCAGCTCTTATTAAGTATTCACCATTATTATACTCATCACTATGCTCAAAAATGATCTTTTTCTAAAAGCTTTAAAAGGAGAAAACGTAAACCGCCCTCCAGTTTGGATGATGCGACAAGCAGGTCGTTATCTTCCTGATTTTATGAAATTAAAGGCTAATTACGATTTCTTCACGCGTTGTCAAACTCCTGAATTAGCTACAGAAATCACAGTGATGCCCATTGATCAAGTAGGTCCAGATGCAGCGATTCTGTTTAGTGACATTCTTGTGGTACTTCAAGCCATGCAGATCCCTGTAGAAATGAAGGATGGTGTAGGCCCATGGATTCCCAACCCCATTCGCTCTTCAGAACAGGTTTCACAAGTTATAGTTCCAGACATCAATGAACATCTTGGATATGTTTTGGATGCAGTAAAAATGACGCAGCAAGCCTTAAACGAACGAGTCCCTCTAATTGGATTTGCTGGCTCGCCATGGACTCTTTTATGTTATGCTGTTCAAGGACAAGGATCTAAAAACTTTGATATTGCGAAAGGTTTTTGTTTTAGCCAACCTGAAGCTGCCCATGCTTTGCTTCAAAAAATAACAGATACCACTATCGCTTATTTAAAAGAAAAGGTTAAGGCGGGTGTGCATGCGGTTCAAGTTTTTGATTCTTGGGGAGGACTGCTATCTCCCGATGACTACACTATATTTTCATGGCCTTATATTCAACAAATTATAGACGCCTTGAAAGATGAAATTCCTGTTATCATTTTTGGTAAAGGATGTTGGTTTGCACTCCATGAAATGGGACGCTCAGGAGCTTCTGCTTTGGGAGTAGATTGGACATGTACTGCTCGAAATGCACGCTACTTGTCTGGAGGTCAAATTACACTGCAAGGAAACTTTGATCCTTCTCGTCTCCTTTCCCCAATTCCAGAAATCAAAGCAGGAGTTCATAAGATGATAAATGAATTTGGAAAAGATAAATACATTGTCAATTTAGGACATGGTATTCTGCCTAACATCCCCGTAGACCATGCTAAAGCTTTTGTTGATGCTGTAAAAGAATATACACCCTAAACTTATCAAATGAAAGAGCAGTTTTACTCCTATATCAAAGATCTTCAAAATCAAATTACAAAAGCACTTGAAAAAGTAGACGGTAAAGCTTCGTTTAGAGAAGATCTATGGAATAGAACTGAAGGTGGTGGGGGTCAAAGTCGTATTATAGAAAATGGGGAAGTAATAGAAAAAGGTGGTGTTAACATATCTGCTGTCCATGGACCCCTTCCAGAAAGTATGCAAGCCTATTTTAAGGTAGGTAATGTTGATTTTTTTGCTTGTGGATTGAGCTTGGTCATCCATCCTAAAAATCCTATGGCACCTACAGTTCATGGAAACTGGCGCTATTTTGAAATGTACAATGAGAACAGTGAATGTATTGATCAATGGTTTGGAGGAGGACTAGATCTAACTCCCTATTATCTTTTTGAAGAGGATGCAAAGCATTTTCACCTTCAATGCAAGAAAGCTTGTGACGCTCATGATTCCCATTTCTATACTGAGTTCAAAGACAAATGCGATGGGTATTTCCATAATTCACATCGTGGAGAAGCCAGAGGTGTAGGAGGTTTATTTTTTGATTATTTAAAAGCAGATAAAAAGTATAGCATAGAAGATCGATACGATTTCACCACTGAAGTTGGTAATGCTTTTTTAGAGGCCTATATCCCTATATTAGAAAAAAGAAAATCCATGAGCTATACCCCAGCACAACGTACTTGGCAAGAAATACGAAGAGGACGCTATGTTGAGTTCAATTTAGTGCATGATAAAGGAACCTTATTTGGCTTAAAAACCAATGGTCGAATTGAAAGTATACTTATGAGTCTCCCGCCAACGGTACAATGGAGTTACGACCACCAGCCAGATTCAGATAGCGATGAATCTAAATTACTCGAAGTATTAAAAAATCCTAAAAGCTGGGTATAACATATCTTCTTTCTCTTTTTATATTTTGTATATTATAATCTTAAAACAGCCAATATTATGAATACCCTTTCTATCTTATTTGTGCTTCCCCTACTAATTATATTTTCATATTTATTTGACACTTTTGCTCGAAAGACAAAATTTCCCGCAGTCATATTACTTATAATTACAGGTATCCTTATTCGCACAGCTTGTAATGTTTATGGCTATACCGACTTCGACTTTTTAGAAAATCTAATTCCTGTTTTAGGGACTATTGGATTGATTTTAATTGTTCTAGAAGGAGCGGTTGAACTAGAAATTAATAGAGAAAAACTACCCTTAATCTTAAAAGGTTTTCTTGCAGCTCTTTTTATATTGATTGCAAATATTTGGATCTTACAATGGGTTTTTGGTGTTCTTTTCAAAATGGAACATAATGAAGCTGTTTTATATGCAATCCCGCTTTCCATTATCAGTAGCGCTGTTGCCATTCCATCAGCTGTTGGACTATTGAGTAAAGAAAAAGAGTTTGTGACTTATGAATCTACTTTCTCCGATATTTTGGGGATTATGATTTTCAATTATGCCATACGTCAATTTGAATCAGATCAATCCTTGATTGGAGGAACAGCATTGGTTTCTCTAGGTTTACAAATACTTGGTGTAATTATCATATCCTTAGCAATTACCTATATACTTTTCCGTCTTTTACAACAAATTCACCATCATGTAAAGTTCTTTTTAATATTGGCCCTCCTCATTTTGGTATACGCATTTGGAAAACTATTTCACCTCCCTGCATTGGTCACTATTTTCATCTTTGGAATCTTTTTAAGTAATGTGAAAAGTTTACTCCCTCAATTTTTACTGAAGTGTTTAGATATCGAACAAACTGAAAAAGGATTTCATGAATTCCATATCCTCACGGCTGAATCTACATTTATTGTACGAACTTTCTTTTTCCTTTTCTTTGGTTTTTCTATAGAAATCATTTATTTTGACAGCTTATCACCAATCATTTATGGCTTACTTATCTTTGTGGTGATGTTTGTTATACGTTATGTTTATCTGAGCGCAACCACTCTTAAAATAAAACCTAGCGCACTTGTCTATATGTCTCCAAGAGGACTGATTAGTATTCTACTTTTCATACAACTTAAAGAAGTTTCTTTCCTTAATACCACTACAAGTCCAATTAACGAGAGAGTGCTTTTAGTTGTAATTTTAGGTTCTATGCTTGTAATGCTCCTAGGTACATTAAAGAAACCTAAAAATGATGGAATTATAATTTCAGATCCAAATGTAGATGAGGATGAAGATTTCACATTTGATTCTCCCTACATACCCCCTAGTCTTGATGAAAATGAAAACGAAACTGATAACTCTTAAAAAAGAAGTATGTATCCCATTCAACGAAACAGAAGACTTAGAAACTCAGCAACACTGAGGGCTCTTATTCAAGAACATCATTTAGCCCCCAGTGACTTTATAGTGCCTTTATTTGTTATTGAAGGAAGTCAAAAAAAAGAAGCCATAGCAGCAATGCCAGGTTATTATAGGCGCTCTACTGATTTGCTTGCTAAAAAAGTAAAATCATTATGGAATATGGGATTAAAATCAGTTTTACTTTTTGTAAAAGTCCCTGATGATTTAAAAGATAATAAAGGAACTGAAGCATTAAATCCGGAAGGGCTGATGCAGCGTTCAATTCAAATTATCAAAAATGCTGTTCCAGAAATGGTCGTGATGACTGATGTTGCACTTGACCCTTATTCTTCTTTTGGTCACGATGGTGTTGTGGAATATGGTAAAATTGTAAATGATCCTACTGTCGAGATTCTATCAGAAATGGCCCTCTCTCATGCACAGGCAGGCGCCGATGTTGTAGCTCCTAGCGATATGATGGATGGACGTATTTTGGGAATAAGAAAATGCTTGGAAGAGCAACAGTTTCACGACACAGTGATAATGAGTTATAGCGCAAAATATGCATCTTCTTTTTATGGTCCTTTTCGAGATGCCCTAGATTCAGCCCCTGGTTTTGGAGACAAGAAAACCTATCAAATGGATTTCACCAATCGAAGAGAGGCAATCACTGAGGCTCAAAGAGATATTGAAGAAGGTGCTGATATCGTAATGGTAAAACCAGGCATAGCTTATTTAGACATTCTCAGAGATCTAAGAGAATCAATAACAACCCCTATCGCAGTTTATCAAGTAAGTGGAGAATACTCCATGTTAAAAGCTGCTGCTGAAAAAGGGTGGTTGGGTCACGATGCAGTGATGATGGAGCAATTACTCAGTTTTAAAAGAGCAGGAGCAAACCTTATTGCGTCTTATTTTGCTGAAGAAGCTGTTAAACTATTGTGAACCGTTTTTATTTTTAAAAAATTGAATTAACTTTATTAAGACCCAAATTTTTGACATGCCCTGTTCAAAGTCTTTATTACTCATTCTCATTTGCCTCTTTATCTCCTGTAATGATGTGGATCTCATTGATGATTATGTACCACCCGTGTTTCGCATTACAACTCCATTCACATAAATCACCTTAGGTAATTCCTATGATTTCGAAGCGAGCTACTTCAACAATATTGGGGAGTTAATTCCAAATTCTCAACTTGAATGGGAAAGTGATCTACAAAGCAACTAGTTTTTCTGGAGGGGTGTTTATAAGCTTTTAATTCCCATATTTTCTTTGAGGAGAAAAGGGTTTTAACGAAAGAGTTGTTGTTTTTCCTGAAATTAGTTCGGACACTAACTTTCCCGTTGCAGGTCCCAAACTCCACCCCATCATAGAATGACCCGTAGCCAAAACTAAATTTAAAATGGCTGAATGCCGACCTATAAAGGGCAAGCCATCCGGAGAAAGCGGACGTAATCCACATTGTACGTCATCTATTACTTCTTGTGTGATTTTAATATCAGGATAATACGTTAATGCAGCCTCTGCAATAGATGCCACACGTTTAGACATGATTTTATGATTAAGACCCGAAATTTCCATTGTCCCCGCAAAACGAGTAAACCCTCGCATAGGGGTAACAGCAACTTTAGATTCCAATAATATTGCAGGCAAACTAATTCCTGTTTCGTAATCTACATTCATACGATATCCTTTTCCGGCTTGTACGGAAAGTTTTATTCCTAGTGACTTTAAGAGTTGTTCGGACCAGGCTCCAGTGGCAACAACAATCTCATCCGCCTTTATAAATTCTTTTTCCGTGACTACATTAGTGATTTTATTTTCCTGCTTTTTAAAGCCATACACTTCTGTTTCTAAAACAAAATGTACTCCTTTTTTTTCAAGAGTGGTTTTTAAATTTTGTATAAAAATCTCTGGTGTACTGTGAGCATCACTTTCATACCAAAAAGCTCCTGCAATATCCATGGAAGCTCCTGGTTGTAATTTTAAAACTTCTTTGCTGTCCAGTTGCTTTATTTCTAAGCCTAGGGCTCTTGCCCTGGAAACTACCTCAGCTTCTTCTTTTTCAGCATGAGAAGATTGATAGGCCATCAACAACCCTTTTGTCTCTAGGTGAAAATCAAAATCAGCTGATTTTTGCATTTCTAAATAGAGCTGCTTACTCAACAAATTTATATCTAAGATTGTTTTTAGTGAACGCTGAACATGATTAGGGGTACAAGATTTCATGAATTTTAATCCCCAATCTATTAAATCCCTATCGAATCTGGGTTTAATATAAAAAGGACTTGAAGCATTAAACATCCAGCGAACACCCTTGGAAATCATTCCTGGTGCTGCCATTGGAACAATATGGCTTGGTGTTAAATAGCCTGCATTAACATTTGAGGCACCTCCTTGTAAATTACCTTTATCTATTACGACAACCTCATGTCCTTCTTCCAATAAATAATAGGCCGTAGAAAGTCCAACGATCCCTCCTCCAATTACAACAACTCTTTTTTGCGACATCTTAAATTACTTGAAATCCTCTTGCGTAAGGGTCTTTTGGATCAAAAATTAGATGATTGTAACCAATAATTCTTGCCTCTCCTTCAATACTGGGAATTATTCCTGGGAAATCACCAACTTGAATTGCCTCTTCCACTTTAGCTTTAAAAACAGACCCAATAATACTTTCATGAATAAAAACATCTCCAACCTGAAGTTTTCCTTTGGCATACCATTGCGCCATTCGGGCTGAAGTCCCCGTGCCGCAGGGAGAACGATCAATCGCTTTCTCTCCGTAAAACACAGCATTACTAGCTGAAGCCCCTTTTTGAGTCGGCAAACCACCCCATAAAACATGACTACACCCATGAATGTTTTCATCTAGTGGATGCGTAAAGGTATGGGCTTCATTAATTTTATTCCGGATGATTCTACTCCAGTTTATTAGTTGCCCAGCAGTGTAAGCTCCTATTCCTTTAAAATTTTCTTGAATGTCAATAATAGCATAAAAGTTTCCTCCATAAGACACATCCATTATTAAGGTGCCTAATCCTGGGCAATTGATTTTCAAATCAGAAGCTGCTAAAAATGCTGGAACATTTGTAAATCGAACTGCGGTTACTTTGTTTCCTTCTTTAATATAGTCTGCAATTACAAGGCCCGCTGGAGTTTCTACTCGTAAGATTCCACTTATTTTTGGTTGTACTAGATCTTCCTCTAGAAGAATGGTTAGAGCGCCGATGAGTCCATGACCACACATTGGAAGACAACCACTTGTTTCAATGAATAAAATTCCAACATCATTTTGTGAATCAGTGGGATCATAATAAAAACTTCCACTCATCATATCATGACCATGGGGTTCAAACATCAATCCTGTTCGAATCCAATCAAACTCTTTTAAAAAATGAATTCGCTTTTCTCCCATATTCTCCCCAACTAATAAAGGTTTGGGCCCTTTAACCAATCTAACGGGATTGCCAGCAGTATACCCATCAATACAATCAAAAACTATACGCTCCTTAGGGTTCATAAGGCTTTATTGGTTAGTAAACCGTTTACATTTCTTTGTATACCCAATGGGTTTTGGTTTTGCAAAGGAAGAGGTAAAAGTGCGTCAGGACAATCCTGAAATGCTAAAGGACGTAACCAGCGATATATCGCATCAGAACCAACAGAAGTAAAACGGCTGTCAGTTGAGGCGGGATATGGACCACCATGTTGCATAGCTTGTGTTACTGCAACCCCTGTTGGCACCCCTTCAAATAATATTCGTCCTACTTTAGGTTGCACTTTTGACAATAAAAGACGTATTGCTTTTTGGTCTGCCTCTGTTCCCAATATAGTTGCTGTCAATTGACCATTGAGTCCCTCAGCTACATCAATCATTTCGTCTAAATTTTGACAACAAACAATCATACTAAAAGGACCAAAAACTTCTTCCGAAAGCGACGGATTCATTTTAAAATGTGATGCTGACACTACTCCAATAGCTGCATGACTATTGTCAGAAGTATGGAGTTGGACATCTTCATTAATTGTGTCCAAAGCAGTCAAATGTTCATGATAATTTGCCTCAATATTAGCATGGACCATAGGAGGTAATGGTATTTCATTTATCTCTTTTCTAATTTGGTCTAAAAAGCTACTTTTATTTTCAGGATCACAGAGAACAATCAGACCGGGATTTGTGCAAAATTGCCCTGTTCCCAAAGCGATAGAACTTGCAAGATCTGCTGCTAAAGTTCCATCTGTTTTTAATTTATTTTCTAAAATAAACATTGGATTCACACTTCCCATTTCAGCAAAAACAGGAATCGGTTCTGATCGCTTTTGAGCTAAATCATATAATGCTTTTCCTCCTTTAAAACTCCCAGTGAAACCTACTCCTTTTACTAAAGGATGCGCTACTAAGGCACTACCCACAGCATGTGACTCCCCCCCTAGATGTGAGAATAAACCATGAGGTAATTTCATTTTTTGAATTGCAGTTTGAATCGCTTGTGCGACTAACTCACTAGTACCAGCATGATAAGGATGTGCTTTTACAACAACAGGACATCCAGCTGCAAAGGCAGAAATTGTATCCCCACCCGCGGTAGAAAACGCCAATGGAAAATTGCTTGCTCCAAAAACT
This sequence comes from Flavobacteriaceae bacterium, assembly GCA_009886625.1. Taxonomy (GTDB): domain Bacteria; phylum Bacteroidota; class Bacteroidia; order Flavobacteriales; family Flavobacteriaceae; genus MS024-2A. The sequence continues at coordinate 32,510 of QXZA01000018.1, read as the reverse complement.
ACTATGGGGCCTATTGGAAATAAAACTTTTCTTAAATCGGGTCCCTGAGTATGAATTATTGCTTGAGAAAAAGAGCCTTCATTCAATAAATTAATAAAACGCTCTATCTGGTCTAAAGTACGTTGTAGCTCTCCTTTCGCTCTTCCCTCAGGCAAAGCAGACTCTACTTGATATATCGCTAAAATTTCATTGCTATTATTCCTAATTTCCTCTTGGATAGCTCTTAAAAATTGAGCTCGCATTTGAAAACTTGAGGTGGAATACACTTCAAAAGCAGCTGAAGCTTTTTCTACCGCCTGAGAGAGTTGATCTGAGGTAGCTTCTTGAAATGAAGTAGTAAGCTGTTCTTTTGTATTTGGATTTACTATTTTAAAGACTACTTCGGTTGCGCTTGATTCCCAGACGCCACCCACTAAATTTTTTCCTGTAATCATAAATACTTTTTATAATCTAAATTTTGTGGTCGATTGGTCATTCCTTCCGCAATAACCTTTTCGACTTTTTTTAAAGCCTCTCCAGTCAAGGGCAGTCTTGGCTTTCTAACATGCCCTGAACCAAGTTCTGTGGCTAGCTCACATAATTTGATGTTTTGAACTAGTTGAGGGGAGATATCCAATTCTAAAAGAGGCAAGAACCAACGAAATACAGCTCTAGCTTTTTCCCATTCTCCAGCTTTGCAATAGGTATAAATTGCCACAGTTTCTTCTGGAAAGGCATCTACCAAACCTGCAACCCATCCATTTCCACCCATTAACAGACATTCCATTGCAATGGTATCTACACCACATAAAATACTGAAACGATCACCAAAACGATTGATCATCCGAGTTACATTTGTAATATCTCGAGTAGATTCTTTTACTGCAGTAATATTTTTATGCTTGGTCAAAGCTTCAAACATATCTAGAGTAACTTCAATTTTATAGTCTACTGGATTATTGTAAATCATAATAGGAAGCTTTGTTGATGCTGCAATTGCAGAAAAATAGGCTACCGTTTCATCATCTGTTGCCTTATAGCGCATTGGAGGGAGGAGCATAAGTCCGTTGGCACCATTTGCTTCAGCACTTTTAGCAACGTGAATTGCTTCTTCAGTGGATTGCTCTGCGATATTCATAATTACAGGAATTCTTCCATTCACTTCTGCTAGAGTAGTTTCAAGTAAAACTTTCTTCTCTTCAAGACTTAAAGTGCTTGCTTCACCAAGGGTGCCACCCAAAATAATTCCATGAACACCGGCTTTAATTTGATGTGCTAAATTATTTTTAAATGCCTCCAAAGAAAGTTTTCCCTGAGCATCAAATTGAGTTGTAATCGCGGGCATTACCCCTTCCCATTCAAAGTTTACCATAGCAAAAAGCGTTATTTTAAAGTGAAAGCTAATATAAGTTTTTAAAAAATTATTTTACCTACCTTGAAAGACAAATCTAATGCACTAAACTAAACCTATTTATGCCCAACAGTTATTACAATAGTCCTTTAGGTTGGCTTGAAATAGAGACAAACAACAATGAGTTAACTGCTTTACGCTATCTTGAACAACTCCCTGAAAAAAAAGAGATCACCAATCCAATTAACCTAGAAATTGAAAAACAATTAACTAACTATTTCACTAATAAACCCATAAAAAACAGCTTTAAAATGAGTCCTGAAGGCACTCCTTTTCAGCAAAAAATATGGGCACTACTCTCAGAAATAAAACCTGGTAAAACCCAAACCTATTTAGAAATAGCAAGACGTTTTGGAAATAAAAAAGCAATCCGTGCAGTAGGCAGTGCAATTGGAAAAAATCCTATCATGATTTTCATTCCTTGTCACCGCGTCATTGGATCTGACGGCACAATGGTGGGCTACGCAGGTGGTATTCCAAATAAAAAATGGCTATTAGAACATGAGGGATTTCCAATTCAAAAAAGCTTAAATTTGTAAGTCGTCTTTCAAATTAGTTATACATAATAAAATTATAATGAAAAAAATATTTAAAGGATTTGGGTTTGCATTGATTGTTCTTATTGGTGGACTTTACGTTTCTGATTACAGCTATTTACTTGATGGCGTTTTTAAAATTTACCTTACAGGACATAAGACCGCCTTTCTGGATGACTATAACTATTTTGACAATAGAATTTTACCTGCGTCTGACAATCCTCAAGCATGGCCAATTCATTCTGAATACAATACTATTTCTCTCCCAACAGCACTTGAGCAAAAACATAAAGAAAATGAAACTGTTGCTTTTTTAGTCATCAAAAATGATAGCCTTTATTTTGAAAAATATTATGACGGCTATGGAGTAGATTCAAAAAGTAATTCCTTTTCTGTTGCCAAAAGTTTTGTGTCTGCCCTTTTGGGAAGAGCGATAATGGATGGATACATCAAAGGTTTGGATCAATCCGTACAAGACTTTATCCCAGAATTAACTGGTCCCTATGCAGATCAAGTAACAGTAGGTGATTTGGTGACCATGTCCTCAGGTCAAAAATGGGAAGAAAAATATTATTCCCCCTTTTCAATTACAGCAGCGGCCTATTTTTTAGAGGATCTTGATTCCGCTATAGTAAAACAACCTATTGATGAAATCCCAGGGAAATCCTTTTTTTACAAAAGTGGCACCACTCACCTATTAGGGATGGTTATCGCTAAGGCCACCGGTAAAAACTTGACCGACTATCTGTACGAAACTCTCTGGAATCCAATGGGTGCTGAACATGAAAGTCTTTGGCAAGTAGATAGCATTGAAAATGGCTCAGAAAAAGCGTATTGTTGCATTGCTTCCAATGCACGCGATTTTGCACGCCTCGCAAAATTATACAAAGATCATGGAAAGTGGAACGGAGAAGTATTACTAGATTCAACATATGTAGCTCAATCTATACGCCCTAAATTCCCAGAAAGCCCACAGTACGGCTACAGCTGGTGGCTCAAAGAATATAAGGGCCATAATGTCTTTATGATGAGGGGGCATTTAGGTCAATATGTGATAACTTTTCCCAAGGAAAATTTAATCCTAGTTCGCTTAGGACATTCCAAAGGGCCCAGAGGTAATGACGGTGATCCTTTCACACCAGATATCTATAATTATATGGATGCAGCCCTAGAAATCAATAAAAATGTTAGCACACCTTGATCTTCATAAAATATTATTTCTAGACATAGAAACGGTTCCTCTTTATCCAAATTTTGAAGATGCTTCAGCGTTGGAACAACAGTATTTTGCTGAAAAAACTGCCTATCAAAGAAAAGATGATTTTAGTGCTGAAGAATTTTATGGTCGAGCAGGAATCTGGGCTGAGTTTGGTAAAATAGTTTGTATTTCAGTGGGCTATTTTAGTCCTCAGCAAAATCCAAGAGATTTTAGATTAAAAACATTTAAAGGAGAAGAAGCAGAGCTTTTAAAAGAATTTAAAGCATTAGTAGAATCTTATTTTAATTCCACAAAACATCGCTTTTGTGGACACAATGCAAAGGAATTTGATTTTCCATTTATCGCAAGAAGAATGTTGATTCATCAAGTTTCCTTACCCAAATCATTACAGCTTTTTAATAAAAAACCATGGGAAGTTCCCCATCTTGACACCCTTCATTTGTGGCGATTTGGTGATTATAAGCACTATACCTCATTGAAACTAATGGCACATGTCTTGAAAATTCCTTCCCCAAAAGACGATATTGATGGCAGCCAAGTTGCTGAGGTATATTACAAAGAAGAAGATATTGATCGAATAGCGATTTATTGTGAAAAAGACGTTGTTACTGTTGCTCAAGTAATTCTTAGACTTCGAAATGAAAGCCTACTTTCTGACAATGAAATTACATTTAGTATTTAAAATAAAGTATCTTAATGAAAATTTTAAGCTAAAAAATGACTCTTTTAAACGCTAATTTAGAACAGTATGACGCTATAGTCGTGGGTACAGGGGTAAGTGGAGGTTGGGCCGCTAAAGAATTATGTGAAAATGGACTTAAGACCTTAGTCTTGGAAAGGGGTCGTATGGTTAAACATATAGAAGATTATCCCACGATGCATTTAGATCCCTGGGATATGCCTCATGGAGGTGCCACACCAAATGAAATTCTTAAAGACTACGATAAACAAAGACGATGGGGGTTTGATGAAACCAAGCGTCATTTTTATAATAAAGATTCTGAACACAATTACGATGAAGTAAAACCCTTTGACTGGATTCGTGGGAAACAAGTAGGTGGACGTTCTTTAATTTGGGGAAGGCAAACCTATCGCTGGAGTGATCTTGATTTTGAAGCCAACGCAAAAGACGGTTATGGAGTCGATTGGCCTATACGCTACAAAGACATTGCCCCATGGTATTACCATGTTGAAAAACATATTGGAATTAGTGGAGAAGCGCTTAATTTACCTCATCTTCCTGATAGTAATTTTCTTCCTCCAATGGAATTAAATTGCCTTGAAACTCACTTAAAAGAGAGTATTGCTAGCTCCTATGAGGATCGGTTAATGACCATTGGAAGAGTAGCTCACATTACACAAGGTTCAAAAGAAGGTACCGGAAGAACCGCTTGTCAATTTAGAAATCGCTGTGATAGAGGATGTCCATTTGGTGCTTATTTTAGTTCCAATTCATCCACCCTCCCCGCTGCTGAAGCAACAGGAAATATGACCTTACGTCCCAATTCAATTGTTGCCGAAGTACTTTATGATGAGAAAACACAAAAAGCAACTGGAGTCCGTGTGGTTGACGCTTTGACAAAAGAATCTATTGAATTCCGTTCGAAAATAGTTTTTCTCTGTGCTTCCTCTATGGCCTCTACCGCTATTTTAATGCAATCAAAATCGAATAGGTTTCCAAACGGCATGGGAAATGAGAGTGGAGAATTAGGTCATAACATCATGGATCACCAACTGGGAAGCGGTGCCTCGGGCAACTATGATGGATTTAATGATCAATATTACTCCGGAAGACGTCCAAACGGATTCTATATTCCTCGATTCCAAAATCTTGGTAAGGGTTCCAAAAAAGTAGATTTTCTAAGAGGATATGGTTATCAAGGAGGTGCTGGACGTGGAAATTGGTCAGAAGCAGTGAGTGAACTTGCCTATGGAAAAGATTTTAAAAATGCTGTTTTAGAAGCCGGTGGATGGTCTCTTGGAATGGGAGGCTTTGGTGAAGTTTTACCCTATCATGAAAATAAAATGTTTTTGAATTACGAAAAACTAGACCAATATGGACTTCCCACCATTGTATTTGATGCAGAATTCAAAGAGAATGAGCGGATCATGAAAGAGGACTGGAAAATACAAGCTGCTGAAATGCTTGAAGATGCAGGATTTAAAGATGTAAATATTTTTGATTCTAATGCTCCAATCGGGAAAGGAATTCATGAAATGGGAACTGCTAGGATGGGGAAAGATCCCAAAACATCTGTATTAAACAAACACAATCAGGTTCATAGTGTTCCTAATGTTTTTGTTACTGACGGAGCTTGTATGACTTCTTCAGCCAATCAAAATCCTTCATTAACCTATATGGCATTAACAGCAAGAGCTGCCAATCATGCAGTAGCAGAACTGAAAAAACAAAACCTGTAAGACAAGTGAATGAAACAAAAATCTGGTGAAAAACACTTGATTGAAATAAAAAATCTGTCACTTTATATTGGGAGTGCTCAGATTCTTAAAACAATTTCTTTTAAAATAGGAGAACAAAAGATTGTCTCCCTAGTTGGAGAATCAGGAAGTGGAAAATCCATAACTGCACTTTCTCTTTTAGGCCTTCAACCCAAAAAAGCAGAGTTTGAAGCAGATAAAATGGTATTTGATGGAATAGATATTTCTAAACTCTCGTCCAAAGACTGGCAACAGCTTAGAGGTAAATCCATTGGAATGATTTTTCAAGAACCTCAATCTAGTTTAAATCCATCCATGCGATGTGGCAAACAACTTCAAGAAGTTTTACAACAACACACTGCAACTTCAGATAAAGAGCAAAAAAATTTAATCATAGAAGTACTAAATGAAGTACAACTTTCAGATACAGACCGCATCTTAATGTCCTATCCTCACCAACTTAGTGGAGGACAGAAACAGCGTATTATGATTGCTATGGCCCTACTGTGCAAACCCAAACTCCTTATTGCAGATGAACCAACTACTGCTTTGGATGTGACAGTTCAAAAGGAAATTATTCAACTCCTAAAAACCTTACAAAAGAAATACCAGATGAGTATTTTGTTTATCTCCCATGACCTTGCTTTGGTGAAACAATTGGCGGATAAAGTTTTTGTAATGTATCAGGGAAAAATTGTAGAAGAGGGCACCACTGCTACAATTTTTAAAAACCCCAAACACCCCTATACAAAAGGATTACTTTTTTCTCGACCTAAAACAGAAGTTCGACTTGAAAGACTTCCCACCCTAGCAGACTATCAATCCGGAGATTTTAAACCCGTCACCCTCTCGGCTAGAGAACGACAAAAACAGCACTTAGAGTTGTACGAAAAATCTCCCCTACTTGAAGTTAAAGGACTTGAAAAAATTTATTCTAAAAAAACATGGCGTGGAGTAAAACAGGAGTTTAAAGCGATACACTCACTTAACTTTTCACTTTTTCCTGGAGAAACCCTAGGTCTTGTTGGAGAATCAGGATGTGGAAAATCGACCCTAGCTAAAGCGTTAATTTATCTAGACCCTCCTTCTCAAGGAAGTATCTTTTATGAAGGAAAGCACATTGTCCAATCTACTCAAGCCTTAAGAAAATTGAGAAAAGAAATTCAATTTATCTTTCAAGATCCTTATGCAGCATTACACCCACAAAAAACCATCGGGAATACTATAATTGAAGTATTGGATGTTCATAAAATTGCAACTTCACCAGAGGCAAAATTTAAACGTGGTAAAGAACTTCTTGATCAAGTGGGATTGAATGAACTTTTTTTAGATCGTTATCCACACGAACTATCGGGGGGTCAACGGCAACGCGCCGTAATCGCTAGAGCATTAGCCACGGAACCAAAGCTTATAATTTGTGATGAGAGTGTTGCCGCTTTGGACATATCCATACAAGCTCAAGTTCTCAATCTATTGAATAAGCTTAAAAAAGAGTTAAATTTAAGTTACCTTTTTATTTCTCACGATTTAGCCGTAGTAAAATACATGTCGGATCGAGTCATGGTAATGGAGAAAGGGCATCTTATTGAACTACAAGAAGCGGATCAACTTTATACCCATCCCAAAAACGCATACACACAAAAGTTAATTGAAGCAATCCCTGTTTTAGACTAGATTAACTTTCAAAAAAGCTATTTTCGTAAAGTTTAAAAGCGCCCCAAAGAGCGCTTTTAATAAAATTGCTATGACTTCAAGTATTCTTCAAGAGATTTTACAGGAACCATTCGTTTCAGTTTGTACTTCTTTATGATTTTTTCTAAGCTTTCAACTGCTGAGTTAAATCTATTGTTAATCGTTGCTAAATTTTGAATTTCATCGGGTGTAGGAGCACCATAATTTTGCTCAATACGTTGAAAAATAGCTGTCATTTTCTCTCTCAATTGTGGCTCTGCTGCCCCAACATAATTATCGCCAGTTGTAATGACCATTGTTTCTTTGAGTGCATTCAACTTTTTGATTAATTTTTTCTTTTGGGATGAAGTTGCATAGTCCAAATACACATTTAAAATATAGACTTTATAAGCAAGCGTCTCAATCATTTCATAAATCTCATTTACCGTTTTATGCTTGAACACTCGATCTTTACTTGACACTGTACTTTTGGCATCATAAACCAATTCAAATGGATGTTCAAATGTTTGCTTTCCTTTTGATATTTTTGCAATATACTTCCCTGCCGGAAGCACTGGGGTAGTAAAGCCTCCAAAAGAGAATGTTTTCCCTTTGGCCACTTTGGGTTGTTTCTTTCGGAAAGACCAATTCACAATATTTATTCCTTTTGATTTTCCTGGAGTTAATTCAGAAAGAGTATCGCCTTCTGAATTGACAATTGCCATGGTCATCTTACCAAAAGTGTGTCGCTTTTTTAGATGATATTTAATTTGAGCTTGGCTAGACTTATTTCCCCCAACAAATTGAGTTTCATTCCCAAAGTTTCCAGAGAAATTCTGAGTTTCTTTGATGACCGTTGGTTTGCTTTCAAAGAAATGTAATGTCTTTTTTTGTGTTGCTTCATTTAGTTCTCTCAGAGGAGAAATATCGTCAATAATAATAATTCCTCTACCATGCGTTCCTAAAACTAAATCATTTGTTTCTTTTTGCAGCGCAATATAATGAGTCGCTACAGCGGGCATATTGTTTGTGAATTTATACCATTTTTCACCTCCGTTTAAAGTGATATAAAGTCCCAGTTCTGTCCCTAAAAACAGTAAATCTGAATTTTCATAATCTACTTGAATGTTACGAACCACTCCCTCTACATCATCAGAAATAATATTTACCCACGTTTTTCCAAAATCAGTAGTCTTAAAAGCATAAGGAGTTTTATCGTTGGCAGTATGCCCATCAAAAACTGCATAGGCCGTGCCTTTGTCAATCGTGCTCGTTTCAATATGATAACACCAGGTGTTTTTTGGTAGACCTGGAATATTGGCTACAGTATTTATCCAAGTTTTTCCTCCATCTTGAGTCACCTGCACATTGCCGTCATCTGTACCCACCCAAATAATATTCTCATCGAGTTCTGAAGTTGCGATTGTAAAAATAGTCGTATGATTTTCAGCACCGGAATTGTCCATAGACAGGCCTCCTGAATTATCTTGATCCTGTTTGGCAGGATCATTAGTAGTTAAATCTGGAGAAATTATCTTCCATGAATTACCCATATCATCGGACTGATGCAGGAATTGACTTCCCATGTAAATTCTGTCAGGATTAGATGCACACAAAGCCATTGGAGCATTCCAATTAAAGCGTAATTTTTTGTGCAAATCAGTCGGTAAGGGCTGAATTGTTTTGATCAAATTGTTTTCATTATCGATCCGCCAGACGTTTTCTGCCCCCTGCATTTCAGAATAAATAATTTCTTTAGTGCTATGCTTTAACACTCTAAAACCATCTCCAACTCCAATTGAATTCCAGTCTCTTGCTTCTATTCCCCCTGGGGAAGAAGAAGGTCCATACCAAGAACCATTATCTTGAAGTCCACCATAAATATTATAGGGAGTCTTATTGTCTACACTTATCTGATAAAATTGTGAGAGTGGCAAATTTTCTACGATTTCACAAGTAATTCCTCCATTCCAACTTCTGTAAACTCCACCGTCTGTTCCAAAATACATTATATCCGAGTGAATATTTGAAAACACAATATCATGTATATCGCTGTGCATATTCCCTAAGCTTCTAAAGGTTTTACCCCCATCTCTTGAAATAGAACCTGATAGGCCCCCCTTTACAATCACATTTTCATCTTTGGGATCTACTACTATTCTTGAGAAATAGAACGGGCGAACAGTAATTTCAAAATCGTTATTCAGTTGTTCCCAACTTTGACCACCATCAGCACTCGAATACAATCCTTTATCTTCTTTTTGTTCTGCTTCAATTACAGTATAAAGTCTATTAGAATTGCTAGGTGCTAAGGCAATACCCATTCTTCCTAATTTTCCTCTAGGAAAGCCTTTGTGAATTTTATTCCATGTCTTTCCACCATCTATTGATTTATAAAGGGCACTATTATCTCCTCCTGAATCAAAAGACCATGCTGTTCTTCTAAATTCCCACATTGATGCATATAAAATTGAGGGATCATTTGGATCCATAATCAAGTCTGCACAACCTGTTTTGGGGTTTACATAAAGTATTTTCTCCCAAGTTTGTCCACCATCATTGGATTTAAAAACACCACGTTCTTCATTATCTCCCCATAGGGCTCCCAAAGCGGCCACATAAACTTCCTGACTATTTGATGGATTTACAATTATGCTTGCAATTCGCTCTGAATTTTCTAGGCCAATTTTATTCCAATTTGAGCCCCCGTCAGTGGATTTGTATAAACCATCGCCATAGGAAACGCTATTTCGAGTCCAGGTTTCACCAGTTCCTACATAAATAGTATTGTCTGGATCGTTAGGGTCTAAAGTAACTGTCCCAATGGATTGAATATGTTCATCAAAAATTGGATTGAAAGTAGCTCCTCCATCATTTGACTTCCATACTCCTCCCCCTGCTGCACCTAAATACAGAATTTTATTGTTCGTTGGATGAATCTCAAGGTCATTGATTCTTCCACTCATTAGGGCTGGTCCTATTTGTCTGGCTGTTAAATCTCCAAAAAGAGATTTTCCTTCTTTGGACTTACTGCTTTGTGCAAAAACGATAGCTGAGAAGAGCAAAAGAACAGTTACTGAACTCGAAAATAAATATTTCATTTAATGGTTTTGTTGTGGGTACAATTATTGTTTTTCTGGAAGTGTGAAATCGCTAGATTCAACTGTAGGATTCAAAATGACTTCACTCATCGTAATAGGCTGTCCAGGCTGTCCTTTCACTCCTTGTGTCATTGAAAAAGGAAAGTAAAGTCCATCTACTTCTTCATAATCACTAAATGATATTTCCATAGTCATTCCTTTTCCAGGACCTGATTTTATCTCACTTTCTACCGCAATAGGCACAAAGTTTTCAGTGTCGAAATAGTAAAAAGAAATATCCTCTTCTTTAACACCTTCATTCGTTTTAGGCTCTTTTACCAATTTAATTTTATAGGTTTCTGTTCCTTGAAAATCTTCAGTTCCCATCAATTCAATGGTGTATCCTTTCGCTTTATAGTCATAAAAGGAATCTGGAAAATCATTAGTGTCTAATTTAAAATTAGCTGTCGTTTCTGCATCACTCTCCTCTGCTTCCATTGTCATGAAATTATGAGACCATAAGCGCTCTCCATCGTAGACTCCTTGCTTAATTTCATTTCCTTGGAAATTGATCACAGTCATCTGCTTCCCATCTTTGAGTTGATATATTTCCATTGGAATTTCCATTCCTTGCTGATTGATGTTGGCCACCATTTTAATTCCTTCTAGGTTCCCCCAGTTTTCATATCCTCCCGTATTTTCAAAATAATTTGAAATGATTTCTTCGGCAGTTTGAGCATAAATACTCGAGTTTAAAAATAGAAATGATACTAGAGCGAATAATTTGATTGTTTTCATTATTTAGGTGTTAAAAGATTAAGTATTTAGGATTATTAATACTACTAAATTAATAATATAAATTTAAGACGATTAATAACGCTCTTTTGTTACATCAAATTAGGAAAGCAAAAATCAATAACCATTAATCAATCACAAGAAGGCCGCATTACAAGACACGTTTAGAATAAATAAAATCCAGAGCACAGTAACACTTTAAGGTGCTGGATTTGGAACTAGTTCCTGAATTTCATTTATGGTTTGTAAAACCTCACTAGAGAGTTTGATAGAAGCGGTGCCGATATTTTCATTAAGTTGTTCTAGAGATGTGGCCCCAATAATATTACTCGTTACAAAAGGGCGGTCATTAACAAAGGATAAAGCCATTTGAGTCAGCGTCATTCCATTGGCGGTGGCTAGCTCGTGATATTTATCTACAGCCAAATTACATTGGTCGTTACTGTATCGATTATAGTTAGGAAATAGGGTGATTCTTCCGTTTTCAGGTCTATTCCCCTGACGGTATTTCCCACTCAAAACCCCAAAAGCTAGTGGAGAATATGCCAGTAAACCCACATTTTCACGATGACATACTTCGGCATTCCCTGTTTCAAAAGTACGATTCAATAAAGAGTAGGGATTTTGTATTGTTCGCATTTTTGGGCGATTTTCATTTTGTGCTTGCAAATAGCGCATGGTACCCCATGGTGTTTCATTTGACAATCCCACATGACGAATATTTCCAGCTTTTACATGTGCATTTAATGCATCCAAGACTTCTTCAAAATTTTCTTCCCAAACTTCCCCTTTTTCATATTGATGTCCTCTTTTTCCAAAGTAATTGGTATTTCTTTCTGGCCAATGAATTTGATACAAATCAATATAGTCGGTTTGAAGTCGCTTTAAGCTTCCTTCAACTGCTGTATCTATCGTCTTCTTTGAAAAACTTTTGTCGGTTCTGATATGTTGAGTGAAGGGAGCAGGACCAGCAATTTTTGAAGCTAATATAACTTTCTCACGATTTCCTGTCTTTTTGAACCAAGTTCCAATAAATCGCTCGGTATCTCCTTGCTCCTCTTGACGTGGAGGTACTGGATATAATTCGGCCGTATCAAAGAAATTAACTCCGTGTTCCAAAGCAAAATCCATTTGGCTGTGCCCTTCCGTTTCATTATTTTGTCTACCCCAAGTCATTGTACCAAGGCAAATTTTACTGACTTTAATATCAGTATCTGGTAAAAAATTATATTTCATGAATTTAGTTGTTCAAAAGGGCATTAATTTCATCCCATTGAGGGCTTAATATCACTTCTATTCTTCGGTTTGCTGCTCGACCATCTAAATTAGAGTTAGGCGCTATAGGAAGGTATTCGCTTCGTCCTGCTGCAGTTAAGTTTTGCGGTAAAATCAATTCGTTTTTTAATAAAATAGTTACAACAGAAGTTGCTCTTTTTGTAGATAAATCCCAGTTGGACTCTAGTGTGTTTTTTGGACTAAAAGGCACATTATCTGTATGTCCTTCTATCATGACAACTATATCAGGGTTTTCTGCTAAAACAGTTCCTAATTGGTCAAGTGCTCTTTGTCCTTCACTTCCGACATTCCAACTCCCTGACTTGAATAAAAGTTTATTTTCCATAGAAACATAGACCTTTCCATTTCTTTGTTCGACGGTCAATCCTTTTCCTTCAAAGTTCAAGAGTGCATCTGAAAGACGTTGTTTTAATTCTAATAAAGCTTCTTTTTGTTCTGACATTAAATTTTCCAATTGATCTACTCGTTCCGAACGGGCAGATAATTGAGCTTCTTTTATTGCAATCTCCTTTAATAGCGCATTATTGGAAGCAATACTCTCTTGAATTTTTTTATCACTATTTTGTTCCAATAGCGTGTACTCCTTTTCTAAATTCCTTAGTTTTATTAGTCCGTCTGACACACTATCTCGAGAACGTTTTAAATAGCGATTAGTGTCTTTCCATTTGGAGTCCAAAAAATCCCATGCTTGTTGAATGGAGTCCTGCGTGGTCTCAAGCGTATTTCGCTCTACTTTTAAGGTAGCATATCTTGATTCTAAATCATTGAACACTTTAGTGGACACACAACTTGAAGTCAAAAGTGCTAGCGTGAAAAATGTTATGGTGGATATTTTTTTCATTTTCAAAAATTTAGTTCAAGTCCTACTGGACAGTGATCGGAATGTTTAGCTTCAGGTAAAATAAATGACCTCTTGATATTCTCTTTCAAAGGCGCACTGACCAAAGCGTAATCAATTCGCCATCCTTTATTGTTATTTCGTGCATTTGCACGATAACTCCACCAACTATAATGATGAGGTTCTGAATTAAGTAAGCGGAAAGAATCAATAAAACCTGAATTGATAAATCCATCCAACCAAGCACGCTCTTCTGGCAAAAAACCGGAAACCTTTTTATTTCGAACAGGATCATGAATGTCAATAGCCTCATGACATATATTGTAATCTCCACAAATGATTAGGTTGGGATACTCCTTTTTCAATTCATTAATATAGCCTTGAAATTCATCCATGAATTTAAACTTGTATTCCAAACGATCGATATTTGTTCCGGAAGGCAAATACAAACTCATTATGGAAACTTTATCAAAATCAGCACGAATAATTCTCCCCTCAAAATCCATATGATCTATTCCAGACCCGTATTCAACCTTATTGGGTTTGATTTTAGAAAAAATAGCGACTCCACTATAGCCTTTTTTTTGAGCAGAAAACCAAAAATGATGATAACCCAAATCTTCAAGTACTTTAGTGTCTACTTGCTCTTTAAGTGCTTTAATTTCTTGGATACAAATAACATCTGCTTGGGACACTTTAAGCCATTCTGCAAATCCTTTATTTAGCGCTGCACGTATTCCGTTAACATTATATGAAAGTACCTTCAAATCCTTTTTATACGAAGATAAAAAATCCTCGTGGTTATAAAAATATATTCCTCAGATTGGTATATGGTATAGAATTTGAATGATGTATTTTTTAAAAAAAATATGAAACTAAATAATTTATTTTATAGCCTCGTTTTTATTTCTGGCGCTTTGTTTGCTCAGGAAGACAAGAGTGAAACTATTTTACTTCAAACACTTGAAAAAAATGAACTCAAGCTAAACATGTTTGAACTATTGGTCATGCCAGCTATTGGAATCACCTATGAGCGGTATATAAACCCTACTTCAAGCTTTGGCGCTTACGGTTTTTTCAATTTCGGTATTGATGAAGGATATCGCTATGAGAAATTTGAATTCGCTCCGTTCTATCGAATCTATTTTCAACGTAGAGATAAATTAGATAATAAAGGACTCTACACTGAAGTGTTTACTAGTGTAAGCGCTGGTGAAACTGATTTTTTTGATTATGATTCTGACACTAGAAATTACGGCACCTTATATAAACAAAAATACGTAGGTATCGCTCTTGGTGTGACCTTAGGCTATAAGTTCATTAACCAAAGTAATTACGTTTTTGAACTATTTGCAGGTGCAGGACGTTTTCTAAATGAGCAAGAAATTCGTGCCTATCCTAGAGTCGGTCTTTCAATAGGAAAACGTTTTTAAAGCTTACGCATTAGACCTTCTAAGGATACGTGTTCTGAAATTTCTGATTTCAAATCTTTAATTGCTATACGTTCTTGCTTCATACTGTCCCGCTCCCTAAGGGTCACCGTTTGGTCTTCCAAACTTTGATGGTCAACAGTTATACAGTAAGGAGTTCCTAATGCATCCTGTCTACGATAACGTCTTCCTACTGCATCTTTTTCATCATAATTGGTAGAAAAACTCCACTTCAACTCATCAACGACAGAACGTGCTAATTCTGGCAAACCGTCTTTTTTAACCAATGGTAACACAGCGACTTTGGTAGGTGATAAGGCCGGAGGTAATTTTAAAACGGTACGTGAAGAACCGTCTTCTAAAACCTCCTCGGTTAGAGCATTTGAAAAAACAGCCAAAAACATTCGATCCAAGCCGATGGACGTTTCAACCACATAGGGAACATAATTTTCATTACGTTCTGGATCGAAATATTGTAATTTTTTTCCTGTAAACTTTTCATGACTGCTTAAATCAAAATCAGTTCTAGAATGAATACCCTCCAATTCTTTAAATCCAAAAGGAAAACGAAACTCAATGTCTGAAGCAGCATCAGCATAATGAGCCAATTTTTCATGATCATGAAAACGGTAATTTTCTTTCCCTAACCCCAAGTTATGATGCCAATTGAGGCGAGTCTCTTTCCAATGTTCGTACCATTCTTTTTGAGTTCCAGGAGGAATAAAGAATTGCATTTCCATCTGTTCAAATTCGCGCATTCTAAAGATAAATTGACGTGCAACTATCTCATTTCTAAATGCTTTCCCTGTCTGTGCAATCCCAAAAGGAAGTTTCATACGCCCTGTTTTTTGGACATTCAAAAAGTTGACAAAAATTCCTTGTGCTGTTTCTGGACGTAAATATAAATCCATCGCTGAATCAGCAGATGCACCTAATTTTGTACCAAACATTAAATTGAATTGTTTTACATCAGTCCAGTCTCTTGATCCTGACTCTGGGCAGGCAATTTCCAATTCTTCAATCAACGCCTTAACATCTGCTAAATCTTCTTTTTCCAAAGATTGACCCAAACGCTTAAGTATGGCGTTGGCAGTTTCTTGATATCCCAAAACTCTGGGATTGGTTGCTTTAAATTGAGCTTCGTCAAAAGAATCTCCAAAACGCTTGGCAGCTTTAGTGATTTCTTTTTCCATTTTTGTTTCAATCTTAGCAACATAGTCTTCCACCAACACATCTGCACGATACCTTTTTTTAGACAATTTATTGTCTATCAAAGGATCATTGAAGGCATCAACATGCCCTGAAGCTTTCCATGTTGTAGGATGCATGAAAATCGCTGCATCTATCCCAACAATATTCTCGTTGAGCTGCGTCATGGATTTCCACCAATATTCTCTGATGTTATTTTTTAAGGCAGATCCATTTTGAGCATAATCATAAACAGCACTTAAACCGTCATAAATCTCACTTGATGGAAATACAAAACCATACTCTTTGGCATGGGAAATTACTTTTTTGAAATGATCTGTTTGTTGAGCCATGCCGTAAAAATAATCCTTTTTGTTATTTTTATAGAGCTCTAAATCGGAATCTATCAAAAAATTATACTCACCCCTATTCCAATTCTTTCTCTGACCTTTTTTTTCCAAGGAGCTGTTTGGGTTATAATCACATTTAAATTTCCATGAATCCTCCCTGAGCGTCTCTTGTCAAATATAACTTCCACAAACCCATTTTCATCTCACTCGAAATAATCCACTTTTTCAAAAATTAAAAGCATTGTTTCATCTAGAAGCAGCTTCAGTAGCCTTTACTTTTCAGAAAGAGGGGCTTGTTGCTCATTTAATTCATGACTTTAAATACAAAGGAAACCTGCAAAGTGGAATTATTTTAGCAACCAATTTGGATTATTCATTATAAGAAAGTCTTTTTTTTAAAAAAATTGAAGGAATCATTCCTGTGCCCCTTCATCCCAGTCGAGAAAAAAAAGAGGGTTCAATCAAGCGGAAATCACAGGAAAACTCCTTTCTGAAAAATTAAAAATACCTCTCTTTACCGATGTCTTTATTAGGGTTAAAAAAACTAAAGCCCTTGCACATATAGGAGATGAAGAGCGTTGGAAAGAAATAAAAGATACTTTTATTACCCAACTTACAACGCATTACCAGAACAACTTCTTTTAATTGACGATGTGATCACCACAGGGGCAACTTTGACTGCCTGTAGTTTGACATTTGAAAAAAATAGTTCAAGAAAATTAAGTATCGCAGCCTTAGCTTGTAGGTTGTAAGTAGAATATTATGTTATTTTGTGGGGAATCTATAAAAGGAAACTTCCATCAGAAAAATGAAACGTGTCTTTACTTTTTTATTGTCAGGTTTTATTCTGCTCAGCACCATTCAATGTGCTAAAAGAGCATCTCCCACGGGCGGACCCAAGGATTCAATACCCCCTGTTTTGATCAATGCCTCCCCAAAAATGAATACTACCTTTTTTGACAAAGAGGAGATTACATTGACTTTTGACGAATATGTTACCCTAAAGGATGTTAGCAAACAACTCATCATCTCTCCCCCATTAAATTCAGATCAGTATAAAGTATATCCAACTACTGGAGCCGCCAGAAAGGTAAGTATCAAATTGATGGATTCGCTCATGAAAAACACGACTTACACCTTTAATTTTGGAGAAGGAATCGTAGATTTTAACGAATCAAATCCAAGCTCGTATTTGACTTATACTTTATCCACAGGGGCTACTATAGATTCTCTTTATGTTAAAGGAAGAATTACTGATGCTTTTGAAAAAGAAACCAACTCTTTTATTTCTCTTCAACTATATCCTGTAGATAGCGTATATAAAGATTCTACTATTTACACCCAAAAGCCATTATATGTGACTAGTACTTTGGATACAACCATTTACCGATTTCAAAATCTAAGAGCTGGAAAATATGCCTTGATCGCATTGGAAGATGCTGCAGGAAATTATTATTTTGATCAAAATATCGATAAAATTGGATATGTTAACCGACTTATTGAGCTTCCTCAAGATTCTATAATTGATTTACGAATTTTTAAGGAACGTTCGGATTTTGCTTGGGACAGTCCTTATTTTATAAATGAACATCATATTGCACTTGCTTATTACGGAGAGCGCGAAGAAGAACCTTTTAAAATGGTCAGTGATGTCCCCGAGGGCTTTGAAGCTATCGTTAGTAAAAGTCGTAATACAGATACCTTAAATTATTGGTTTAAAGGTGCTGAATTAGATTCCTTAAAATTTGAATTTGAGATTGAAGATACCCTCCGCACTAAAACCGTATTATTCAAAAATCCTATTAAGGATTCCCTCGTGATCAATAAAATTACTTACGGAAGTTTGAAATTACAAGGAAAATTTGAATTGGGAAGTAATCTTCCTATAACTTCGGTCAACTCGGATCAAGTCATCGTTACAGATTTGGATACTCTTCAAATTCCAGCTACCCTCAAAATTGAAGAAAATTATGATCGCATTACCGTAGATTTTAATGTTTCTCCAAATGATCGATATGAAATCAAATTACTGCCAAATGCATTACAAGATTTTTGGGGACAAACCCATGATACACTTGTCTTTAAAACCTCCACAAAAAAAATAGAGGATTACGGTAATATCTTTTTACGTGTCCAGCATGAAACATCACATCCTTATATTATTGAACTATTAAATAACAAAAAAGTGGTGCGTCGCTATGACTCAATCACCCCAGGGAATAATTATACTTTTGAATTATTGGATGCAGGGAAATATACCGTTCGCCTTATCGAGGATGCTAACGGAAATAAAAAATGGGATACTGGGAATTACTTACAGAAAATTCAGCCAGAACAAGTAATTTACTATTGGAAAGAAATTGACTTACGTGCCAACTGGGACATGAATGAAACTTTTAACACAATTCAAAACTATCCTGATCTTCCAGAAAGTGCAACTGCTTCCGGAGTTCTTGTTGCTCCAAATAATTAAGTTTAGCAGTAACTACGGATTCAACCGAGTTTTTTTGAGTTGAAATACATTTCCCCAGACCGTCGTAAACAGCAGTATGCCCAGGATAAACATCTCCTTTTTTATCTTCTCCTATTCTATTCACTCCAATTACATAACTCATATTTTCAATAGCTCGTGCTTGAAGTAAGATATCCCATACATTTATTCGGGGACTTGGCCAATTAGCGACATAAATTAATATATCATAATATTGAATATTTCGTGACCAAACCGGAAACCGAAGATCATAACATATCCGTAAGCATATTTTCCAGCCTTTGTAGGTTATGAGGCCATCGTTGGTACCTGTATTATAAACCAGGTGTTCCCCCGCCAAAGTAAATGGATGTCTTTTGTCGTAATAAGAAAGTTCCTCCTCAGGGGTTATAAAAATAAATCGATTATAGAATTTTTCATTTTCTTTTATAACCAAACTTCCACCAAGAGCACTGTTGAGTTTCTTTGCCCATTCTTTCATCCACTGAATGGTCTCTCCTTGCATGGTTTCAGCTACTGCTTCGGGTTTCATGGTGAATCCTGAAGTAAACATTTCTGGCAGAAGGATGACATCCGATTGTGAAGTAAGTCCTTGAAGTTGAGTATCAATAAAATTACGATTGAGGGCTACTTCTTCCCACACCAAGGGAACTTGTAGTGCTATAACATTCAAATCAGATTTCATCTAATATTTTATTTAAAATTATGGAAACATCTTTATGGAAATCTAATTTACTTATCTTTAAACTTCAACACAAAGATTCACTATATTTCTCTTTATGAAGCTAAATTTATCCTCATACCTACTTCTTTTTTTATGGAGTACTTTTCTATTAGGTCAAAGTTATTTTCCTACATCCCGTGGAGCTTGGGAAGAAAAGGAGCCTAAAGAATTTAAGATCAACAGTAAAAAACTTGAATCTGCAATCGACTTTGCAATGGACAATGAATACAGTGGTTCTCGAGATTTACGTATTGCCATTTTAAAAGGATTTGCGCACGAACCCTACCATAAAATTTTAGGTCCTACCAAAAAAAGAGGAGGTCCTTCTGGTTTGATTTTAAAAAATGGTTACCAAATTACTTCATGGGGAGATATTAAAAGAGTAGACATGACCTTTAGTGTTACTAAAAGTTATCTTTCTACGGTGGCAGGATTGGCGGTGGACCAAAACCTTATTTCTACTAAAGAAAAAGTAAGTACAACTGTTTGGGACACTACTATTGACGGAAGTCATAACCAACAAATAACTTGGGAGCACTTACTTAATCAATCTTCTGACTGGTCCGGGACCCTTTGGGGAGGGCACGATTGGGCAGACAGACCCCCAAAGGAAGGCAGTATAGACGATTGGAAAAATAGGGACTTTTATACACCGGGAACTCGTTTTGAATACAATGATGTTCGGGTAAATTTTTTGGCGTATTCTCTATTGCAAGTATGGCGCAAACCCTTACCTCAAGTATTGAAAAAACACATTATGGATCCTATTGGAGCGAGCACTACTTGGCGTTGGTTTGGTTATGACAACTCTTGGATCGATCTTGACGGACATCATGTACAATCAGTCTCAGGTGGTGGACACTCTGGGGGAGGAATCTTTATCAATACACTAGATCACGCACGCTTTGGTTTACTCTTTTTGAATAAGGGGGTATGGAATGGAAAGCAATTAATAAGTCAGGATTGGATTGAAAAAGCAACTGCCTCCTCTCCTGCTAAAATGAACTATGGCTATATGTGGTGGCTCAACAAAAAAGGAACTTCCCGTTTTTGGGAAGGAGTTCCAGAAAATGTTTTTTATGCTGCAGGTTTTGGAGGGAACTTTATTGTGATTGTCCCAGATGAGGAACTCGTAATCGTAACTCGATGGTTGGAGCCTAGTCAAATCGGAAGTTTTGTAAAAGGAGTCTTGGATGCCTTATAAAGCCCTTATTTTTGACATGGACGGAACCTTGATAGACAATATGGACTACCATAAACAATCTTGGATTGAACTGTTCAAACACCATCAACTGGATTTAGATTATAACACTTTTGATAAGAAATACCACAAAGGATCATTAGTAGAAATTATGGCACGCCTTTTTCCTCATATTTCAGATCGAGAAAGGCTTAGAGAAATTGGAAGCTACAAAGAAGTGTTGTATCGGGAACTCTACCGACCCCATATTACACCGATTGCTGGACTAAATGGAGTTCTAGACCAGGTGAAGCGACTAGGTTTACCAATGGGAATTGCCACTATGGGAGATCAACACAATATTAATTTTACTTTTGAAGCCCTTCAAATTGGGACCTATTTTCATTCCACAACGGGAGGCCATGAAGTAGAACACGGAAAACCCCATCCTGAAATTTTCCTGACAGCTGCCCAAAGAATTGGTGTATCCCCATCAAATTGCTTGGCTTTTGAAGACACCCGATCAGGAGTTACAGCAGCATTAGCTGCAGGTATGGATGTAGTGGGAGTAACCACTATGTTTGATGAAAAAACACTTTTGGAACTAGGATGTGTCAAGACACTTTCCACTTATCAAGAAATGGATTTTAATCTGCTCAGTTAAATTCACATTCTCTAAATTCCCACTAAAAATATTATTTCCAGAAATACATTGCAATAATCGTCTAGTTAGAAATATCCTAGCTGGTTATCAATTTGATAAGTGATTACAAAAAAGAAGTGTGAAACAACACAATTCATCTAATACAACCGCCTTATCCCTTTAAACTGGCGTATAAGTATTCTCTATTCATACGGGCGATATTTTCTAAGGAAATTCCTTTCGGACATTCTACCTCACAGGCTCCTGTGTTAGTACAGTTTCCAAACCCTTCTTCATCCATCTGTTTTACCATGTTCATTACACGATCTGTTGCTTCAACTTTCCCTTGAGGAAGGAGTGCATATTGAGACACCTTGGCCGAGACAAATAGCATTGCGGAGGCATTTTTACAGCTAGCCACACAAGCACCACAACCAATACAGGTAGCGGCATCAAAGGCTTTATCTGCATCGTGTTTGTCAATAGGAATGGAATTGGCATCTTGGGTATTTCCAGAGGTATTGACACTTACAAATCCCCCTGCTTGTTGTACACGGTCAAACGCAGAACGATCTACCGTTAAATCCTTAATTACAGGAAAGGCTTGCGCTCTAAAAGGTTCAATAGTAATGGTATCACCATCTTTAAACTTTCGCATGTGCAATTGGCAAGTCGTGACCAAACGGTCGGGACCGTGCGCTTCTCCATTGATGAACATAGAACACATTCCACAAATTCCCTCACGGCAGTCGTGATCAAACGCAATGGGATCAACTCCTTGGCCCATTAACTGTTCATTTAAAACATCCATCATTTCCAAAAAGGACATATCAGGAGAAACATCCGCTATTGGATAGGTTTCCATTATTCCTTTTGCTTCTGCATTTGCTTGTCGCCAAACTTTTAATGTCAAATTCATATGCTGCTGTAATATTTATTTATATGATCTTGTTTTTACTTCAATCTCCTCGTAATCTAATTTCTCTTTATGAAGTTTCGCCTTTGAAGGTTCTCCTTTGTATTCCCATGCAGAAACAAAAGTGAACTCCTTATCGTTTCGTAAGGCTTCTCCTTCAGGAGTTTGGGATTCTTCTCTAAAGTGTCCACCACAAGATTCGGTTCTTTCTAAAGCATCTTTTGCAAACAATTCCCCAAGTTCTAAGAAATCGGCTACGCGTCCCGCTTTGGCCAACTGCTCATTAAATTCTGAGGTGGTGCCAGGGACATTTACATTTTTGTAAAAATCTTCACGTAAGGCTTTAATGTCAGCAATGGCTTCTTTCAAACCTTTTGTATTTCTGGACATTCCACATTTGTCCCACATGATTTTTCCCAGTTTTCTGTGGTAGTAATCCACGGTATTTTTCCCTTTGGTATTTACAAAACTTTCGAGCTGAGCTTTTACAGCTGCTTCGGCTTTTTCAAATTCTGGATTAGATGTGTCAATCTTACCTGTTCGTATGTCATCGGCAAGATAGTCTCCAATGGTATAAGGCAATACAAAATATCCATCGGCTAAACCTTGCATAAGTGCAGAGGCTCCTAATCTATTGGCACCGTGGTCTGAGAAGTTGGCCTCTCCAATAGCGTAGCATCCAGGAATGGACGTCATCAAGTTGTAATCAACCCAAACACCACCCATGGTATAATGTACCGCTGGATAAATCATCATAGGTGTTTCATATGGATCTTGATCTACAATTTTCTCATACATCTGGAATAAGTTTCCGTATTTAGCACGAACCACTTCTTGTCCTAATTTTTTGACTAAGGCTGCATCATTTTCATCCAAACCTTTGACATGAGCTTGCTCTGAACCATAACGAACAATCGCAGCAGCAAAGTCTAAATATACTGCTTCCCCTGTTTTATTTACTCCATAACCAGCGTCACAACGTTCTTTAGCAGCACGAGAAGCAACATCACGAGGCACTAAATTACCAAATGCAGGATAGCGTCGCTCTAAATAATAATCGCGATTTTCTTCTGCTATTTCTGTAGGTTTCAATTTCCCCTCTCGAATGGCTTTAACATCCTCAATATTTTTTGGCACCCATATACGTCCATCATTACGTAAAGACTCAGACATCAGAGTTAACTTTGACTGATGGTCTCCAGAAACGGGGATACATGTAGGGTGGATTTGTGTGTAACAAGGGTTGGCAAAATGCGCCCCCTTTTTGTGGATTTTCCATCCAGCAGAGACATTACTTCCCATCGCATTGGTCGATAAAAAGAATACATTACCATATCCTCCAGAGGCAATAACTACCGCATGGGCACCATGACGCTCAATTTTTCCATCCACCAAATTTCGGGTAATAATTCCACGTGCTTTTCCATCCACAACCACTAAGTCCATCATTTCATGACGGTTGTACATTTTAATTTTTCCACGCCCTATTTGACGGTTCATGGCAGAATACGCTCCTAACAATAACTGTTGTCCTGTTTGCCCTTTGGCATAAAAGGTTCTTGAAACTAAAACTCCACCAAAAGAACGGTTATCTAATAAGCCTCCATAATCACGGGCAAAAGGAACTCCTTGTGCTACACACTGATCGATAATATTAGTTGAAACCTCAGCCAAACGGTGGACATTTGCTTCGCGAGAACGGTAATCTCCCCCTTTGATCGTATCGTAGAAAAGACGGTAAGTAGAATCTCCGTCTCCTTGGTAATTTTTAGCAGCATTGATTCCTCCTTGAGCAGCAATAGAGTGTGCTCTCCTAGGAGAATCTTGAAAACAAAAAGTTTTTACATTGTAGCCTAACTCGGCCAAAGTTGCAGAGGCTGAGGCACCGGCAAGTCCAGTACCAACCACAATAACGTCTATGGCTCTCTTGTTTGCAGGACTTACTAAGTTGATTTTACTTTTATGATTTGTCCACTTATCGGAAAGTGGTCCTTTCGGTATTTTTGATTCTAATGCCATGCTATAATGAGTTTATATGATGAAATAGGGCAATGAAAATAAAGCCAAGGGGAATAACCACTGAAAAGGCAATGGCGAATTTTTTGATACTAGCGCTGTATTTATTATTCACCCCAACACTTTGAAAAGAAGAGGCAAAACCATGGAACAGGTGTAATGCTAAAAAACCAAAAGAAATTACATAAAGAACTACACGAAGAAAATCATGAAATTTATGTGTCATTTCTTCATAATATCGATTGGGATCAAGAGGTAATACCTCAACATATTTATAATTCATTTCAGGAAACCAAAAGTCATAAAAATGCAATCCTAAGAAAGAAAGCACTACTGCACCTGACCAAATCATGTTTCGAGAAACCCAAGGAGCATTTGCACTTCCTTTGTACACTTTATACTGCACAGCACGTGACTTACGGTTTTGGATTTCCAAAACAAAGCCCATAGTAAAGTGAAAAATAACCCCGAAAATAAGAATGGGCTGAAGTAAAAATTGTACAAGTGGATTGTTTCCCATAAAGTGGGAGATCTCATTAAAAGTATCTTCGCTAAAAACAGAGATGAAATTTATGGTGAAGTGTTGGGTTAAAAAAATAACCAAAAACAATCCGGAGAGTGCCATGGCAACTTTTCTTCCTATCGTAGATGATATTAGACTCATAGAATTCAATTTGTGATGTAAAATTAAGGTATAAACCTTTAGTGGCAAACTGTTTTTCTATTATTTAATGCTTTGAATACAATGGTTTAAGAAAACAGAATGTCTGTTTAATCTTTATATTCAGATCATCAGTTTTTTACTAAAAAAACTAAACAAGTAGTTCCAAAATTATTAAAAGCATTATTTTTACACAAACCGTCTTAGTCAAGAAAACATGCGATATCAAACACTTTCAGCTTCCTTTTATAAAAAAAATAGAAGCAAATTTTCTTCACATCTTTCCACAAATAGCATTGCCATTTTCAATTCCAATGACGTTTACCCCATAAGTGCAGATAGTACCCTTCCCTTTCAACAACACCGAGATCTTTTTTACCTATGCGGTGTAGATCAAGAGGAATCCATCTTACTCCTCTTTCCCGATGCTGTGGAAGCGAGACACAGAGAAGTTCTTTTTGTAAGGGAGACCAATGATCATATTGCAGTTTGGGAAGGTGCCAAACTTTCAAAACAACAAGCGACAAAATTAACTGGGATTGAAACTGTTTATTGGCTAAGTGATTTTCATCGTGTTTTACAAGAACTCAGTGCACAATGTGAAAAGTTTTATTTTAACACCAATGAACATTACCGCCAATCGGTGGAGACTCAAACTCGAGAAGATCGTTTTATTGAATGGTGCAAGAAAAAGTATCCCGCACACATTGTAGGAAAAAGCAATCCAATATTACAACAACTTCGTTCGGTAAAAGAAGAGGAGGAAATTGCACAAATTCATCAGGCATGTAAGATTACCGAAAAAGGATTTAGAAGAGTCCTTTCTGTCATTAAACCAGGAATTTGGGAATATGAAATTGAGGCTGAATTGGTTCATGAATTTATTCGAAATCGCTCTAAAGGATTCGCTTATACTCCGATCATTGCTACGGGTAATAATGCCAATGTTTTACATTATACAGAAAACAATCAGCAATGTAAGGCAGGAGATTTAGTCCTAATGGACGTAGCTGCAGAATATGGAAATTATGCCAGTGATTTAACGCGTACTATACCTATTTCGGGTCGCTTTTCAGATCGTCAAAAGGCAGTTTATCAAGCAGTACTCCACGTAAAAAAAGAGGCTACAAAACTACTTGTCCCAGGAACACTTTGGAAAGAATATCATGTGGAAGTAGGAAAAATCATGAGCTCCGAATTATTAAAATTAGGACTCCTAGACAAAGTAGATATTCAAAATGAAACTAAGGATAAACCCGCTTATAAAAAATATTTTATGCATGGAACTTCACATCACATGGGACTGGACACGCACGATTACGGTTTGTTGCACTTGCCCATGAAAGCCAATATGGTTTTTACTGTAGAACCTGGAATTTACATTCCTAAAGAAGGTTTTGGAGTTCGCTTGGAGGACGATGTAGTCACTCAAAAAACAGGAGCGCCTATCAACTTAATGGAATCCATTCCCATTGAAATTGATGAGATTGAATCTTTAATGAACAACTAAAAAAAGCCACCTTAATAGGTGGCTTTTTTTTACAATTTATTTTCTTGTTTTATACTGTAGCGGTTGTTTTAGCATTACGTTGCCAGAAATATAAAATGGTAAACAAGACGATTAATATTGCTGGAAAACTAATCATATAGGTCAGCGTTTGTTGTCCTGCTGCAAGTTCAAGATCGGTTCCTGTAAGTCCTAAAGCGGATTGATCTGCTGTAGAAGAGTCAATCCATCCTCCAATTATAGCTTGAAAAATAGACGATGAAAACATTCCCATTCCTCCAACAATAGACATGCCCAATGCACCACTTAGCGGTATCTTTTCGGCTACGAATCCAATCATATTAGGCCAAAAATAACAAACTCCTAATGCAAAGAAGATAGCAGCCACATAGACCATTCCACCGGTTTGAGTACTCAATAAAAAGATCCCTACTGCAGTTAATAACGCAGAACCCAGTAAAACTCCAGTTTGATCAAATCTGTGTACGATATCCCCACCAAAATAACGTCCTATAGCCATCAATCCAGTAATCAGAGCTAAAATAACCATGGGGTGTGCTCCACTATTACTCAAAATCAAGGAAGTCCACTGCTGAGGTCCAAACTCAGAAATAGCGGTAAGTGCCATACAGGCTAAAATAAATAAATACATAGGAGACAACATGGCTTTAATGTTTTCGCCAATAGAAGTTACTCCCTCTATTTTTGGTTTTGGAAATTCTTGTCCCATAAACAAATACGCATAAATCAAAGTAGGAATCATGATGATCCAAATTTGAGCTTGCCAACCTAAATCAAGAGAAGTCATCAATAAAGAAACTAGACTTCCTAATACAATCCCTCCTGGAAACCACATATGAAAACGATTCAAAAGAGTATTCATCTGTTTCCCCTCATAGGCATCCGCAATCATGGGATTACAAGCAGCTTCCGTACATCCGTTTCCAATTCCGATCAATAAAGTTGAAACCAATAAACCGGTATAACCTCCTGAAAAAATAGTCAAAATAATTCCAAGTGTATGCGTAGCAAAAGCAAACTGCATAATGCGCTTAGGTCCAATAGTGTGATAAAATATTCCTCCCAAAATCATAGAGATAGGAAATCCTAAAAACCACATGGAATTAATGAATCCTAATTGTTGACCACTTAAGCTAAAAGTTTCTGCTAATTGTGGTAGGATTCCTGCTCGAATACTAAAAGAAAAGGCTGTTGTTATTAGTGCAAAACAACTGCCGTAAAAGAGTCTTTTACTGTTTGTCATAATAAGTTAGTTTCAATTTGTTTCCTCTAATATATAGTATTTTGAAACACCCTTATTAAGGGTAATACTTTTTTCTATAAGTATGGAGGGTGTTTTTAGTGACAACTGCAGTCCGAAGAACAGTCGGATGCTTGGATAGATTTCTTTTTCAACACAAACTTCCGAAGTAAAAAAGCAAGAGATAAACCACCCGCAAGAAAAACAAAAAGAGTCTGAATTAATTCCATTAGGATAGTATTTGATAGGTGCTAAAGGCCACTATATAAGCCAAAAAGGTCATGCCAAATAACTGAACCATAGGCCATTTCCAAGTGTTTGTTTCTTTTTTAACAATGGCAATTGTACTCATACATTGCATTGCGAATGCGTAAAACAACATCAATGAAATTCCACTCGCCAAATTAAATAAGGGCTGACCATTCGGTAACACTTCGGAGGCCATTCTATTTTTAATTGTTTCTTCAGCGTCATTTCCTACACTATAAATGGTTGCAAGCGTGCCCACAAATACTTCACGTGCAGCAAAAGAACTAATTAAAGCGATCCCAATTTTCCAATCATATCCCAATGGGGTAATGGCAGGTTCAATCGCTTTTCCTAAAATCCCAATAAAAGAATGCTCTAATTGATAGGCATTTATTTTATTTTCAAGTACCTCTCCCGATAATTCAGGATATTGAGACTGAACAATAGCTGGAGCATCTGAAAACTCTTTCCCAGGACCGTAAGAAGCTAAAATCCATAAAAGTATAGAAATCGCTAAAATAATTTTACCCGCCTCAGTTACAAAGGTTCTTGTTTTTTCCCATACCGTAATCCCTACATTCTTTAATAAGGGTAATTTATAATTGGGCATCTCGACCACAAAGTAACTTTTAGAAGTTATTTTTAGTGTTTTACTTAAAATCCACGCTGCAAGGAGTGCCATTCCAAAACCAATTAAGTAAAGTCCCATAAGAGTAAGACCTTTATAATTCATTCCTAAAAAGGATCCCTCGGGGATGACTAATGCAATCAAAATAGCATAAACTGGTAAACGCGCTGAACAAGTAGTGAAAGGTGTTACTAAAATAGTAATCAAACGTTCTTTCCAATTCTCAATATTTCTGGTGGCCATAACCGCAGGAATCGCACAAGCAGTTCCAGAGATTAAAGGGATAACACTCTTACCACTTAAGCCAATTCGTCTAAGCCCCCTATCCATTAAAAAGACTACGCGACTCATATAGCCAGTCTCTTCCAATACTGATATAAATAAAAATAAAAAAGCAATTTGAGGAATAAAAATGATGATACCTCCCAACCCTGGAATAATCCCTTCGGCCAATAAACTTGTAAAAACTCCCTCGGGAAGACTAGTTTTAGCTTGCTCACTCAAGGTAGCAAAGGTGGAATCTATAAAATCCTGAGGAATACTACTCCAATCAAAAATAGACTGGAAAATGGTCATCAGAATTACAAAGAAAATTATGTATCCCCAAAATTTATGAATCAATACCCGATCCAATCGGCTACGTAAATCAGTGGCTGCCTCACGGTCAATGACTAAGGCTGTCTTTAGAATATTATTGATAAACTGATACCGTTTTACTGTTTCCTTTTGTTGCAAGCGCTTTAAATAAATCTCAGATTGAGTTTTAAAATCTGTTGCATCAGAAACTCGCTTTCTGTCGATCTTAGCAAAATTGACATCTTGGGTAATAACAAGCCAAAGTTTATATAAGGACTGGTTTGGAAATGCTTTTTCTAAATTCTGAAAGTATTCTTGATCAATTGAAGTTAATGAAATTGCATGTTGGGTGGAAAGTTGTCGATAATTTAAAATTAAACTCTTCAATTGGTCCATCCCTTCATTTTCACGAGTACTAACAAGTGCGATCTTCGTGTCCAATTGTCTTTCAAGAGCCTCTATGTCTAATGAAATTCCTTTGCGTTTCATCTGATCTGACATATTAATAACCAACAATGTGGGTATTTCAAGATCTTTGACCTGAGTGAAAAGTAAAAGATTTCGCTTTAAATTTTCAACATCTGTGACTACCACGGCAACGTCAGGGAAATCTTTACTGTTCTTGTTTAGGAGTAATTCAATCACCACACTTTCATCCATTGAAGAAGCATTCAGGCTATAGGTCCCTGGTAAATCTAATAAATGTGCTTTGGTGGTTCGGTTAAGTTTACAAACTCCCTCTTTCTTTTCAACTGTAATCCCTGGATAGTTTCCTACTTTCTGAGTAAGCCCCGTGAGTCGATTAAAAACTGATGTTTTTCCCGTGTTTGGATTACCTAATAAAGCGACATTCAAAGAAGTACTCATTCTGTGTTTTTCAGGCGCACAAAAATATATTGTGCTGTTTCTTTTCGAATAGCTAGATGTGATCCGTCAATTTTCAAATACAAGGGGTCATTGAAAGGAGCTTTTTGAATTAATGAAATTGAATTCCCGGGCAGGCATCCCATTTCAATTAATTTCAATGGGAGCTGATCTGTATCGATATGCTCAATTTCAGCTTCTTGACCTTTCTCCAGTTGATCCAGTGAAATCATTATTTAGAATCATTTTAAAGAACAAAAGTAAGGAATTTACTTGCTGTAAAAATGATATTGAATAAAAAATATTAATTGGGATATTCTTGCTTTAAAGTTTTGATATCTTGCAATAGTTTCTCCATGGCCTTGATATCTGTACCATCATAAAATCCACGAATACGTTTTTCTGGATCTACCAAAATAAAGTTTTCTGTATGAATCATATCAAAGGGCCCCCCGTTACCGTCTTCTTTTACAGCCAAAAATGATTTTCTAGCCAAGGTGTAGATTTCTTTTTTATCTCCCGTAACCAAATTCCATTTCTGATCATTCACTTCTTTTTCGATAGCATACCGTTTAAGCTGTGCAACCGAATCGATCTGGGGTGTTACACTGAACGAAAGAAGCTTCACTTGTGAATCATCCAAAATTTTAGCTTGAATGAGCGCCATGTTTTCAGTCATCTTTGGACAGATTGTTGGGCAAGTTGTAAAGAAAAAATCAGCAACATAAATCTTATCCTGATAATCTTGTTGAGTAATGATTTTCCCATTTTGATTAGTCAATCTAAAAGGTGCAATTTGGTGAAACTTCTTTATATGTTGAAGCGTACTGTCAACCAATTCATAGTTTACCATAGCTGGCTGATAAACGGGAAGTACTTTGATGGGCTTCAAAGCATTGTAAAACAAATACAATACAATAGCTGCGATCCCAAAGAATACTCCAAAAAAGAGTTTGTATTTTTTAAAAAAATCCTTCATCTTCATACTCAAAGTGCAAATTTAGTAGATTTAAAACCGATATACGACGCCTAAGTCTAAAAGAATCTTAAAACTAAGGCATCCATTTTTATAATGAGGGATATTGTAATACTTTTGCATGAATTAAAATAAAGCTATGAGTCCCTTTTTTGTTAAAGCCATACAGTTGTTGATGAGTTTATCATTCTTGATTATACTCCATGAACTAGGGCATTTTATCCCCGCCCGAATATTCAAAACAAGGGTAGAAAAGTTCTTTCTCTTTTTCGATGTGAAGTTCGCTTTATTTAAAAAGAAAATCGGTGATACTACTTACGGAATAGGATGGCTTCCACTTGGAGGCTATGTAAAAATATCTGGAATGATAGACGAAAGTATGGATACTGAGCAAATGAGTCAGCCTGCTCAAGAGTGGGAATTTCGTTCCAAACCGGCTTGGCAACGTCTAATTATTATGTTGGGAGGAGTAACTGTAAATCTTATTTTAGGGTTCCTAATTTATATGATGATTTTGTTTGTGTGGGGGAAAAATACCCTTTATACAGAAGAACTTCCTCTTGGCATGAGTCCCTCTCCAGTGGCTGAAGAGGCTGGTTTTGAAGTTGGGGATCAAATTATAAACGTAGATGGAAAAACATTAGAAAATGTTTTTGAAATCAACAAACTATTGTTTCTGAGAGATGTAGAACAAGTAACAGTAAAACGTCGCAACGGAATTCAAACTACCCTAGATATACCAGAGGGTATGGGGAAAAAAATGTTTGAAAGCGGTGAACTAATGCCGCTAAGTCCAACGACATCTACCGTTTTAGATTCTGTAATTCCTAATAGCCCAGCGGATCTTGTTGGACTCCAGCCTGGTGATCGCTTAATTTCACTTAATGATCAAAATATTGAGTATTGGAATGATTTAAGTGCTCTTATTAAAGGGAAAGGAAAACAAGAAATTACTTTGATTATAGAACGTGAGCGTTCCCGCCAAACCCTTCAATTTAGTACTGATGAAGAAGGGACTATAGGGGTATATCCAAAATATCCTATTATCAATTTTAATAATGAAAAATTAAGTCTAGGAGAAAGTATTGTTGAGGGGTTTGACTACGGATACTGGACACTCTATGATTATGTTTCTCAGTTCCAATATATTTTCACTAAAAAAGGAGCTTCACAACTTGGTGGTTTTGGGGCGATTGGAAATATGTTTCCCGATACTTGGGACTGGAAAGGATTTTGGGCTAGCACAGCCTTAATCTCCATTATCTTAGCTTTCATGAATATTTTACCCATCCCTGCATTAGACGGAGGACATGTGATGTTTCTAGTTTATGAAATCGTTACAGGAAGAAAGCCAAATGACAAGTTTATGGAGTACGCACAAATGTTTGGATTTTTCCTTTTGATGGCACTTGTTCTTTTTGCAAATGGGAACGATTTGTACCGTCTAATTTTTAATTAGAAAAAAAATAAAATAATTTTTTTTAGGGTTTGTATAATGCAACAAAACATTTATATTTGCCCACCAATTAAAACATTCCTCCTTAGCTCAGTTGGTTAGAGCATCTGACTGTTAATCAGAGGGTCCT
>QXZA01000017.1 GCA_009886625.1 Flavobacteriaceae bacterium | reverse complement strand
CCAGATAAAGGCCAATTTACATTCAATGACATAGTTGAAATGTACAAAGCAAACCCACACATTAAAGAAATGATGTTAACTGGAGGTTCACCTACTATGCATGGTTCTCTAGTTAATGAATTAACCCATTTTGCACATGAAAATGATATTTTTATTACTATCGAAACTGAGGGAAGTCATTTCCTCGCCACTGACTATCCTATTCACTTGTTATCTATTAGTCCTAAGTTTTCTAATTCTGTTCCAGTCCTTGGTGTAGAAACACCTCAGGGGGCTATTACAGATCAAAAAATGATTGATAGACATAACAAATTTAGACTTAAATACGAAACTATAGCTGAATCTATCTCTTACCACTCAGACTACCATTTAAAGCCTGTTTGGGATGGAGAAAATAAGGAATCATTACAAGAAATCTTAAATTTTATTAAGGT
This sequence comes from Flavobacteriaceae bacterium, assembly GCA_009886625.1. Taxonomy (GTDB): domain Bacteria; phylum Bacteroidota; class Bacteroidia; order Flavobacteriales; family Flavobacteriaceae; genus MS024-2A. The sequence goes on along the minus strand of QXZA01000017.1, from coordinate 9,007 downwards.
AATGGATATCCCTCAAGATAAAGTATGGTTTATGCCTGCGGGTGATTCGAGAGAATCTTTATTTCAATCCTACCCTTTAGTATTTGATTGGGTTAGAGATAATGGTTATAGAATGACTTGGAGACCACACATTATAGCTTTTGAAGATCAAAGAGAAGTATAATAAAAGTTTAAAAAATAAATTAGGATATTAATAGTAAATTCATTATATTACAACAAATCAAAACAAACAAAATTATGTCAGAAAAAACAAGCTACGAGTGGCTAGATGAATCAACCACTAACCCTAACATTATCCCCTATGATATGAAAGAGGGTACTTTATCTTCAACATTAGATAGAAGCTATGATAATAACTTTAAAGCTACTGAAGAATATAAAGCATCTATGGGAGATTTACAAAATGGGGCTTCATCTAATATTCAAGGTAGTCATACAAAAATCCAACAGGTTGGAATACATAACTTCAAACTACCTCTAAAGTTTAAGAAAAAAGATGGAGACACTATAGAATTAGAAACTTCAGTAACAGGTACTGTATCTTTAGAAGCTGAGAAGAAAGGGATTAATATGTCTCGTATTGTAAGATCATTTTACGAATATAAGGATCAAGTATTCTCAATTGACCTGTTAGAAGATATTCTAGGTGCCTACAGAGATAAATTAGGTTCTTATGATGCTCATATAATCCTTAATTTTAGCTTTCCTATTATTCAACCTTCTCTAAGAAGTGGGTTAGAAGGATACCAATATTATAATGTGTCTTTAGAAGCTAACCATAAACAAGATGGTACTCTGAAAAAATACATCCACTTTGATTTTGTATACTCTTCAGCATGTCCTTGTTCTTTTGAATTAGCAATGCAAGCAATGGAAGAAAGAAATAAAGCCATAGTATCTCATTCACAAAGATCAAAAACCCGTTTGACAATTGAATTTGAAGATATGGTTTGGATTGAGGATCTAAGAGATATGTGTATTGATGCTTTACAAACAGAAACACAAGTTATGGTGAAGCGTGAAGATGAACAAGCTTTTGCTGAACTAAATGGATCTAATCTTAAATTTGTAGAAGATGCAGCACGTTTAATTCATGAAAGGCTAAGTGAAAATGATAAGATATTAGACTTTAAAATTATCTGTTCCCATTTAGAATCTCTCCACTCACATGATGCTATATCAGTATTGGTTAAAGGTGTAGAAGAAGGACTAACAGCTGATGTACCAGTTGAAGTTTATAGAAGTTTAGTTTGTTAATATTAATACAAAAAAATTAGAAAGTACACAATGTTAAAAATAGAAAATAAATTATTTGTATCCTGGAGTGATGTTAGAACAACAATTAATATCTTATGTAAAAAAATCATTACTGAATTACCTAATGTTGATTCAGTAATTGGTTTAGAAAGGGGAGGGTTAATACCCGCGGTTATGGTATCTCATGAATTAAATTTACCGTATTCTAAGGTCATTCTCCCTAATACTCTGGTAATAGATGATATATGTGATAGTGGGGTTACTTTAAAAAATACAGTTGGAGTTTATACTGCAGCTTTGTATCATAAACCCCACACTTCATGTTTTACCCCCAATCTCTATTCTAAATTACATAAAGGGAATGAATGGCTTATTTTTCCTTGGGAAAGAAATGATAGTGAAGAAATGCAAGATTATTTAAATAAATAAAAAATAAAATGAACGAAGAAGCAGTAAAAGAATATGTGTATAGTAAATACAAACAATTCAAAAATAAAACCATAACAATAGTTGAAAGAGATTCTACACTAGAAATCACTTCAGGTAAAGATGAATCTCCTTTGATTCTATCAAAAAACATTTTAAATTAATTAAAAATTATATATTATGAATTATTGGCAAGTAGATGTAAAATTAACAATTGAACAAGATAGTGGTAAAATCCAAAAAGTAACAGAAAAATATCTAGTAGAAGCACATTCTCCTACAGACGCTGAAGCTAAGGTGTACAAAGATTTTGAAGGTGAAAGCAATTTTACAGTAGATAAAATAGTAAAGACAAAAATTATAAAAATTATAGGATAATGGGAGAACAACTAGAATTATTTCCTGAAGAAGAGCTACCTGTATGGGTTAACGGAGTACCGTTTGTAGATGAGGTAGAAACGTTTAACAAAACATTTGGTAAACCTAACAACTACGAGCCAACAATCCCTGAAAAAAAAGAATGGGAATTTGTTTATGATTTTGGTCATGAAGAACTTGAGGAATACAAGGAAGCATGTGAGTCTGGAAATATTATAGAAATCCTAGATGCTATATGTGATATTGCCTATGTTACTTTAGGAAATGCTTCTATGCTCCATGGTCTTAAAGATAAAGTATGGCCTGCATACCAGGAAGTTCAAGCTTCCAATATGTCTAAATCTTGTAAAACTGAAGATGAGGCTATTGAAACTGTATCTGTTAGAAGTAAGGAACAAAATGAAAAATGTCATTACGAAAAAGTAGATGATGTTTGGGTTGTATATCGTACTAGAGATAGAAAAGTCATGAAATCTGTCAATTACTTCAGACCAGACTTGTCCCAATTCTTTACCCAAAAAGAACTACAAAAATTCCATACAGCTTCTTTAGGAATATAAAAACAAAAAACTTAGGCTCCCACAGGGAGCCTTTGTATATTTACCCAAATAAAAAATTATATAAATGTCATACAAAAAGTGTTACTTAGGGAAAAAGTTAGGAAACAATTATTTTGAAATGCACCTTTGGGAAAGTGATGGAGAACACCAAATTATTCCCTATAATAATGTAGCGTACCAAGAATGTAGTGAAGAAGAACATTCTTTTGTAGGTCTAAATGGTGAATATTTAAAACCCACAAATAGTTGGTTCTTTTCAAAAAACCCCAACTATAGAAGCAAGAACACCCCCGGATTACATTTTCAGGATATGAAACCTCACCAAAAATTCCTTATTGAAAGATATGGGGTAAATGATGTTCCTTCTAAGGGACATAGAGAGGTATTTTTTGATATAGAATGTGAAATTGGAGGGGCATTAACTGAAGATTATATTGCTAGTGCACCAATGCCTATTACTTCAATAGCTTGGTGGGATAAAACCCCAGATACTTGGCATATCCTAATCTTAGACAAAAAAGGTGAACTCAAACATACACCAGGAGAAAAAGAAATAATTCCTGTATCAACAGAACGTGAACTTCTAGCTAAATTTGTAGAGGCATTCCGGGATATGAATCCTGATATTCTTGTAGGGTACAACTCGGATTATTTTGATATTCCTTATTTGTATCATAGAATATGTAATGTTTTAGGTAAAGAATGGGCTGATCATCTTTCTCCAATTGGTGAAGTTAAAACTAAAAAATATGATAAATACTTTTTCAAACAAAATCAATTTGTAGATATTGTAGGTGTTGAATCCCTTGATTATATTCGTTTACACAAAAAATATAGTTGGAAAGATGAACCTAGTTGGAAATTAGATGCTATTGGTGAAAAATATGTTGGAATGGGGAAAGTTGAATATGAAGGAAATCTTGATCAACTATTTGCTACTGACATTCATAAATTTATCCAATACAACTTTGTTGATGTTGAAATTTTACAAAAACTAGATGAAAAACTCCAATATATAGCACTCACAAAAAACTTATCACATAAAGGAAAACATAACTACAGTGAAGTTTACCACAATAGTGTAACCCAAGATGGAGCAATTTCAGCATATTTGTTATCCCAAAACCTAATACCTCCACCTAAAGAAATGAACCAACAAAAGAAAGATGGATACGCAGGTGGGTATTTATTTTGTCCAAAAGCGGGGTTATATAAATATATGTTTGATGAGGATTTAACTTCATTGTATCCCTCTATTATTATGACTATTAATATAGGTAAAGAAACATTTGTGGGACGTATTATAGATGCTGATGATCGCAATAATAGATTAGGTCTTAACGATTTAATTGAAAAAGATCCAAATGAGGAATTATTAGTAGAAAATCCTAAGGGTATGCAAACTAGGGTAACTGCAAAACAATTAGTTGATATAATTAAATCTTCCAATTTAGCAGTAGCAGCTAATGGTTCAATGTTTAGAACAGATAAAGAATCAGTACTATCAACTATTTTGAAAAAATGGTTTGAAGAACGAGTTTTATACAAAGGACGTATGAAAAAAGCATACAAATCAGGAGATAAAGAGAAGGGCGAATATAACCATTTAATGCAGTACACAATGAAAATTTTGTTAAATTCATTATATGGTGCTACTGCTCTCCCCTCTTTCCGTTATGGTATGAATTACGCAATATTGAGTGAAGCAATTACATTATCAGGTCACAGAATTATTCAAGAATCTGCTCTATGTGCTAATCGTCACATGAACGAGGTACTTAGAGGTAACATAAAATTAGAAATATAATGGCATTAAAAAAACAATCAATTAGAAGTACAATGACCATTTTGGTTAAAGGTGTAGAGATTCCAAAAGATGAGTTAATAACTTTAAGTGAATCTTGGTCCGAACAACAGGAGTCTTTTTTTAGAAAAATGCTTAAACAAGGTGGGAAATTTAAAGTAAAGGGTTTACCTTTTGAAATAAGATTAAAAGAACGGATACTAACCTCTAAAGGGGAAAAAGATGGAGGAATCCAACAAATCCCAGGAGAGAAAACATTTTAGTATATGAAACATTTACAAGAAGTTCCTTATTTTATATGTGACCCTGATGATGTAAATTATTGTAGTTACATGGATACAGATTCAGTTTACCTGGATGCCCAACCAATAGCAGAACATTTATATCCTGATTTCAATACCTACCCTGAAAGTGAGAGAGATGAAATCATAGAAAAAGTAGCACTCAAATATCAGGATATTATCACAAATTATTATGATGATTTATGTAAAGACTGTTTTAATACACCAGAGCATAGACTTGAAATGAAGACAGAGGCAGTTATTAGAGCAGCCTATTTTAGAAATACTAGACGTTACGCCCAGTGGATTACTAAACAAGAGGGTATTGCTAAAGAAACTTTAGATATTAAGGGTTTAGAATTTATGAAAGCAAATTTTCCACCTATCTTAGGGGCATTTTTTAATGATATTTTACAGCAGGTTCTAAAGGGTGGGAAAAAGGAAAACATTTTGGAACAAATTAAAACCTTTAAACATCAAATCCTAAGTGGAGAAATTCCTTTAGCAAAATTAGGTAACCCCACAGCTGTAAAAAAATTACAAAAATATTCTGGTACTAGTGCTAGAGCAGGAGAAATGTTTACTGAAATACTAAAAGGAGCCCCAGCTCCTGTTCGTGCCGCTATTAGATATAATGACTTACTAAGATTGTGGGGTTTAGATAAAAAACATAATTACATTACACAAGCTGATAAAGTTAAATGGATATATGTTAAAGATAATCCATACAAAATAGAAGCATTAGCCTTTTTTGATTATGATGTCCCAGAAAAAATTCAAAATTTTTTAGATGTATATGCAGATAGGCAAAAAGTATTTGAATCAATTCTATTAAATAAGTTAGAGGGGTTCCATAACGATTTAGGTTGGTCTCTTGATTTAAACCCTTATGTAAATGCACTTAAATCCTTTGAAATATAAAACAATTTTCATATATTACAGTTATAAAAAATAAAAAATGATAAACAAAACATCCCTCCAAAGCCTTATTTCCAAATATTATTTAAATGGTCTAAACAACCAGGTTAAATGGAGAATACAAGATAATACTTTAACTGTATATGCTGGAGAAGCAGGTAGAGTTTGTAAAATTAAATTAAATGATTTCCCACTAGAAGATGGGGAATTAGGTATATTTGATACTCATAAACTAAGTAAATTGTTATCTATCACTAGTGGTGATTTAATTTTATCCCTAGAAAAAGTTAAAGCTATATATACTAAACTATACATAGCGGATTCAAATTTTAACTTAACTTTCTCCTTAGCTGATATTTTAATTTTAGGTAAAAATAAATACTATGGGGATCCTGAATCATTTGAAGTTAAATTAGATTTAACCCCTGAAGATATTGGTCGACTGATTAAGGCGAAAAGCGCGTTAAATGATGTAAATAACATGCTTATAACAACAACAACTGACCTTGACGGGAATAATGTGTGTGAGTTTATTTTTGGAGATAATACCGGATTCTCCAATAAGATTACATATCAAATCCTAGGAGATATCTCACAAACAGATATGTCAATCCCATTTGATTCCGAGGTATTTAAAGATATTTTGAGTGCAAATAAAGACCAAGATGGTGGTACCTTAAAACTATCAGATGTAGGTATTATGAAACTTAATTTCTCATCCAAAGAAATTGAATCTGAATATTTTGTAGCAAGAAATGAATAAAAATCCTGATTAAATTCCGATAATAAATGGATGAAAGTAGAAAATTAACATATGTATAATCGAATTTAATATTGGAGTTTAGGACACGCTATTATATTCAAATAAATTAATCGAGAGCTTCGGCCTCACAAAAACTAAATGATATGAGTACATTATTCCACGAACAATCTAAGTTCGATTTACTATTCCGTAACCTATTCAAGGCAGACGGCGTTTTTCAACCAACCACGTTTGAAAACAAACAACCACACCCACTAGACATTTTTTACGACGATGAAGGACTTCATTTTGAAGTTGCCTGTACTGGTCTAACTAAAAAAGACCTTCGATTAGAAATTGATGGTGATCTTTTAAAAATTATCTATGACAAACCAACCGAAGAAGAAGATTATTCTGGTTATATCTATAAAGGATTAGCTAAAAGGTCTTTTAATTTAGGTTATAAAGTAGCAGCTAAATTCGAACTTGAGAAATTAGAGGCGGAAATGAAAAATGGTTTACTTCATTTATTTATTCCAATTGCGGAATCCAAAAAACCACAATCAATCAAAATAAAATAAAAGTTTTACCAATATAGCGTGTCCTAGCGCAATATTATTCGTATATTGACGTCTAATAAAAACAGTTATATATGTCTAGAAGATCCAAATCACTAACAACCATTTCTGACCCTTTAATGGAACCTTATTTTATAACAAAAGATGAAACTTGTTATACAGTAAATGAGAGAGTACAACCAAATAAAAACCACTTTAGGTCTAAAGGGGAAGGTACTGAGTATTCGAAACCTCAAGGTTTCTATTCAAGTTTTGAAAGAGCACTAAACAAAATTGCAGTTGAAAAACTCCACACTAAAAAAGATTATGATTCACTTATTGAATACATAGAAGAATTTAAAACAATCCATTCACAAATTAAAACTTACACAAATGAAATTAGAAGCGCTGTTTAACGCCGTTATTGTAAAACCGATTGAACCCGAAGAAACTACTTTTGGTAATATTATCGTACCTGATCTAGGAAAAGAAAAAAATGAATTCGGTGAAGTAGTAGCCGTAGGTCCTGGACAACCTACCCAAATGGGGAATTTCATAGAAACTATCCTAAAAGTAGGAGACAAAGTAGTATTACCTACTATGGGATTCACAAAACTTCCATACGATGGTGAAGAATATTACGTAGGACCTGAAAATCAAATTTTAGCTAAAATAAACTCAACACTTGAGGTATCAGATCTATTAGAAGAAACAAAAGAATCACTAACACAAGAAGAAATTAAAGCCCTATCAAATGAGTAAACAAATTAAATTAGGTTCAGAAGCAAGAACCCAACTAGTAAAAGGTATTGATCTTTTAGCAAATGCTGTTGTATCAACTTTAGGTCCTAACGGGAGAAATGTTGTTATTTCTAATCCTCAAGGAGTACCTCAATCAACAAAAGATGGAGTTACAGTTGCTAAATCTATCACATTATCAGACCCAGAACAAGAGTTAGGAGCACAATTGGTAAAACAGGCTGCGATTAAAACAGCAGAAAAAGCGGGTGATGGTACAACCACATCTACCCTATTGGCCCGAGAGATGATTAAAGCTGGTTTGAATGCTTTAAATAATAATGAAAGCGCGGTACAGATTAAACGTGATATTGATGCTACAGTTAAAACAGTTGTTAAAAACCTTAAGGATAATATTGCAGAAGATATTGTTGCTGAGGAACAATTAGAACAAGTAGCAACTATTTCAGCAAATAACGACCCTGAAGTTGGAAAACTAATTGCAACCGCTATTGATAAAGTAGGGATGGAAGGTGTTGTCCATATTGAAGAATCACGAACCGGAGAAACATATCTAGAAACAGTAGAAGGATTGCAATTTGATAGAGGATACAAATCTCCTTATTTTGTAACAAACAATACTACTATGACCGCTACTCTAGAAAACCCACTTGTTTTAATTTCAGATCAGAAAATTACACAAGTCAAGGAATTACTTCCAATTCTAGAAGCAGTATCAAACCAAGCAAAATCTTTACTAATCATTGCCGAGGATATTGATCAAGAAGCATTAGCAACTTTGATTGTAAATAAGATGAGAGGTACAATGAATGTCTGTGCTGTTAAATCCCCAGAATTTGGAGATAGAAGGAAATTGGTACTTGATGATATCGCTATTACTACTGGTGGTCAAGTTTTCAGTAAAGATAAAGGTATGAAACTTGATAAATTCAGCTGGGAATGGTTTGGGGAAGCACGAACAGTAACTGTTGAAAAAGAACAAACAACAATTGTTGATGGTAAGGGAGATGTAGATGCAATCGAAAAGCGTATTGATGAACTTCAAACCCAAATTAATAAAGCTCAAACTCCTTTTGAAATTGAAAAATTACAAGAACGTTTAGCTAAATTTGTTGGGGGAGTTGCTATTATCCATGTAGGAGGAAATACCGAAACGGAAATGAAAGAGAAAAAAGATAGAGTAGATGATGCTTTACATGCTACTAAAGCAGCAATTGAAGAAGGTATTGTACCCGGAGGAGGAATAGCATTACTATATGCATCTTCAGGAATAGAAGCTGAAACTACTGGTGCACAAATTGTTAAACAAGCATGTGCTAAACCAT
>QXZA01000016.1 GCA_009886625.1 Flavobacteriaceae bacterium | reverse complement strand
CACCTTTTTCAAATAATGACAGTATACCATCACCATCATCATCACTATCAAGAGAATTGTTGATTAAATCCCCATCTAAATCTGATGTAATCTCAAAGCTAGCTGCTTCTTCTAGTGGAATTGGATTTGACTTTAACTCAATAACGTTTAATTCAAAGCCATTTGCTTTAATTTCACCTTTGTTTTCTGGTTCTGGAACCCTCTCATCACCACCAATGGTATTGATGTAAGAAACCTCTACCTCATAAATATTGTCTCTGTTATGATCGGTTGGGTTATTTATATCAGGAGGGTTTATAAATACTAAATAACCTTCAGATTCCTCTGCTTTTTGCTGTGCAGTCTCTTTTCGAGAGGCAGGTTCACCTCCTTTGATTTTAAATTTATCCCTATCGGCTCCTCCAGAAATTCTCTTTCTAATCTTCCATTTTCCAACGTTTTTTCTCTCAATTGGAATTTTAGGTAAGGGAACAAAATTAGACTTATTACTACCTTGAATCTCAACTTTATAGTTTTGTCTAATCGTTATAAATTCATCTTCTGCAACATCAATTATACCATCTCCATCATCATCAGTATCAGCGTTGTTTCCTATACCATCTAAATCAGTATCTTCATGTTCTGTCCCATCAAGGGGAAAGACATCCTCTGTATCATCATACCCATCTCCATCATCATCAGGATCGATTAAATTAGGGATACCGTTGTTATCTGTGTCTGTGTTATATCTACTGTCTAAAGGAAAATCATCCTGATCATCTAGAATACCATCATCATCATCGTCCGGATCATCAGTATCTGAAATTCCGTCTCCATCATTGTCTAGAGATCGAGTTGGATCTAAAGGAAATTGGTCTATATCATCATTCAAGCCATCACCATCACTGTCTTCTAGTGCATCGGGTATACCATTACTATTAAAATCAGCTGGTGTGTTATTAGGGTCTAATGGATCTGAACTTAACTGTATTTCATAGACATCGCTAATACCATCTCCATCGTCATCAAAGTCAGTATTGTTTCCTATACCATCATTATCTGTATCCAACCATTCAGAAGAATCATTAGGGAAGGCATCCTGATAATCAAAAAACCCATCTCCGTCAGAATCGATCTCATCATCGATATTAGTAAGGGTAACATTATCAATTACAAGCCCATTATAGGTAACATCGTCAGAGACTGAATTGGTAGTAATAAGTTGATAGATCACATCACCATCAGCAAGACCATCATCCACACCTGTTATCGTTATTATTTGAGTAACATTCCAACTCTCAGGAGTAAATGTAAGTTGAGTCGTTGAAAGGCTCCCTTCAGTAGTATCTGAGAGACTTAGTCCAATTGTTACATTAGCTGTAGGCTGAGTTATTAATACAAACCCAATAGTTGCTGTTTCTGCCGATTCAGTGGTTTGAACATCTGTTTGTAGTGCTTGTACTCCAAAAGTGTCGTTAAGATCATTGATTTGAATAGTGACCGTTTGGGTTACCGTGAGTCCCACCTGGTCAATGGCTTTTACGATAATTTCATAGGTATTATCTGCTCCAGCATCCACAGTAACTTCAAAATCAGGAGCGGAGTTAAAGGTTAGGTTACGAAATTGCTGATTAATAGAAATTAAAGCTTGATCAGCTCCTCCAATTATAGAAAAAACGACACCTTCACTTGCTGTTATAGTAGGTCCAGTGGTTGAATTTTCATCAGAAGTTAAATTGGCATTGCTTGTAATTGTAGGCGCGGTTCTGTCAATCACTATTCTATCTAGAAAAATATCATTATCAACTATACCAGTAGGATTTCCAACAGGTACACCGGTTGATGTTACTTGATCTGTAGCACTAAATTCAAATAAGACATCTCCTTCAGGAAATGTATTTGAAACAGTAAATGAAAATTCATGCTCATATTGACCTCCACCAAGAGCTGTATTTAAAACAGTGGTTAATGTGGGGGTAAATCCAGTAAAGGTCACTGTGAAACTACTTGCCAATAATTCTTTATCCGATTCAAAACTAAAAGTTGCTACATCACCATCATTAACTGCGGAGCTTGCAATTGGTGCTAAATTATTATTATCAGAAAGAGCGTAATTTGATAGAGTAGGGTTTTTGGCATCTAAAACAAGATCCTTACTATCGGCGAGATTTGTTGCGTTAGAAGTTACATAAGCAAGAGTTAAACTGGCTGTACTGGAAGAAGAATCAACTATCGTTCCTCCATTAAGTTCCAAAGCTGTAATATTTAAATCACTTGAACTAACCTCTTGCTCAACTATGCCATTAAATGTCAAAGTAGTTGTACCAGATCCATCAAAATAATATACATAAGAATCAGGAGTAGTGTTTAATAAGAGTCTTGGAGTATCTGTTACAATTACAGATTCAGAAAAAGTTACAGTTAAAGTTACCGTATCTGATTGAGCATTATTCCCATCATAATCCGTATAAGTTCCATTAGTCATTGGGCTTCTAATGTTAACTATAGTAGGTGTTATTGTATCTACATTAAGGGAAATTGTAGTAGAAGCAGCATTTCCAGCAACGTCAATCATTTCAACGGTAAAAGTGACTACTCCGCTATAACTAGGTGGAGAGTAGGAATAGGTCCAACTACCACCAGAAGAAGTCATGCCGAAATCATTACTTCCTCCAGAAGTAATTATAGTTAGGGTTGGGGTACCCGAAATGGTTTCATCGACACCTGCTGTTAGCAATACCGTCTCACCAACAGTTAAAACATTATCTGCATCATTTTCTACTAGAGTAATGGTAGGTGCTGTATTATCAATGGTGAAAGTGATACTAGTGGTTCCTGCGTAGGCTTTGCCTGAGACATCCGTTCCTGCTACGGTAGCTGAGACAATGCCACTAGTGGTGGTCGAGACCGTCCAAGGATAGGTCCATACATCAGCAGTAGTTGATGCGGTCATCGCAACATTGGATACCTCCCCTGTTATGTTAATCGTTGGAGCTGAAGCCATCGCCTCACTAAAAGTAGCGGTGATCGTAACTACATTTGAACCTGTTACTATATTATTAGCATCAGTATCGGTCATGGTGACCGTAGGTGCGGTATTATCAATGGTAAAGGTTATGCTGTCTGTTCCTGTGTAAGTATTACCTGAAGTATCTGTTCCTGTAACAGTTGCTGTAACGATGCCACTAGTGGTGGTGGAGACAGTCCAGGGGTAAATCCATATATTGGCTGTAGTAGAAGCTGTCATCGCAACATTAGTTACAACTCCTGATATATTAATTGTTGGAGTTGCAGACATCGATCTGCTAAAATTAGCAGTTATAGTAACTACATTAGAACCTGAAACTAAATTGTCTAAATCTGTATCTGTTAAAATAGCTAATAGTGGACAATTTCCCCACAGAGGTTTATTGGCTACTGCTAATCCAGAAGATACTGCAAAATTCGATGGCTCTGATGCTATAGCAGATACACACCAGCCCGTTAAATTTTGATTGAATACTACTGCAGCATTAAACATATAATCCATATTAGTAACTGCTGCTGTATCCCAGGCAGAGATATCCCCATTGAATAATGTAGCATCTCTAAACATATAATCCATTCGAGTAACTGCTTCTGTATCCCAGGCAGAGATATCCCCATTGAATGATGTAGCACCTCTAAACATTTCTTCCATTCGAGTAACTGATTCTGTATCCCAGGCAGAGATATCCCCATTGAATGATGTAGCATCTCTAAACATAAACCTCATACCAGTAACTGCTGATGTAACCCAGTTAGAGATATCACCATTAAATACTGATGCACCCTCAAACATAAAACTCATGCTAGTGACTGCTGCAGTATTCCAAGAGCCTATATTTTGATTGAATGCAGTTGCTTTATAAAACATATAAGCCATATTAGTAACTGCTGCAGTATTCCAAGAGCCTATATTTTGATTGAATGCAGTTGCATTATAAAACATACCTGACATATCAGTCACACTAGAAGTATTCCAGCTTCCTATGTCTTGATTGAATGCAGTTGCTTCTCGAAACATATACTGCATATTAGTAACTGCTGCAGTATTCCAACTTCCAATATCCTGATTAAATGATTGTGCTGATCTAAACATAGATGCCATACTAGTGACATTCGAAGTATTCCAACTACCGATATTTTGATTAAATACTCTTGCATTATTAAATATATCTCCCATATTAGTTACACTTGAAGTATTCCAACTACCTATATTTTGATTAAATGATTGTGCTGATCTAAACATTTGTCCCATATTAGTCACATTAGATGTGTTCCAATTGTTAATACTGGAACTTCCTCCATTGTTAAATGCAGATGCTCCAAAAAACACGCCTGCCATAACGGTCACACTTGAAGTACTCCAACTTCCAATATTTTGATTAAATGTTGCTGCGCTACAAAACATACATTGTATAGAAGTCACACTCGAAGTATTCCAACTACCGATATTTTGATTGAAAGCTGAAGCAGCTTTAAACATATCTCCCATATCAATAACACTCGATGTATCCCAATTGTTGATATTACTGTTTCCTCCATTGTTGAAGGATGTTGCATTATCAAACATTCTTCGCATATTAGTCACACCAGATGTATCCCAAAAACCAATATCAGTGTTAAATGCGGTGTTAGTTAGAAATAAATTACTCATATTAGTCACCTGCGTGGTACATAGATTATAATTTGCTGCTGCGACTTGTCCAGCAATAGTCGAATTATCCACCACCTTATAGGTTACTCCACTAATCACTTCTGTATCTCCTACCGATGCAGTAGGGCATTTACACGTACCGTCTGCATCAATATAGATAGCTTGTGAATAGCTAAAAAAGCTAAAAAGAAAAAATAATGTTGAACACCTTAATTCATGCATAGTAATAACTATTGCTATTTATAATTTAACTAAATCTTAAAACTATTGATGTGAAAGTAAGCTATTTATTCATGAGAAGTAAGATTTAAAGACATTCATGTTGCAGTTGGTTATGGAATGACCTCAGCAATAATTAAGCATAGGTGTGTTGAACAGGCTTATGCAAAATCACCTTGGTCAAAGATTAAAAACCAAAAAGATGATAGGTTTGAGGTTATTATTGAGAAGGAAAATATTGAATAGAGGGTTTTATAAGAAATGCCCTCAATATGAAGATGGGATAATCGGAGAGAGTGATTGAGGAGTCCGTATTATGGCTGATTAGTCTTATTTCACCCTTTATATATACTGTGAATCCCTACACCAAGCAATCAAGCGTATCCAGCATCACATCCTTAACTTGAGCTTGTATTGCGCAGGTGTTTCCTTCCATTAGTCTGTATAGCTTTCTATGGTGATAGTTGTAGCTCCTTTCTTTAGCAATCCCTCTCCAAAAGTTGATGTTGGCATATTTTATTGTTTGTTCTTCTGTTTGTTTATTCATTGTTGGGTCATAAAACATTACTTCCATCCAAGCTTTAGGGAGTAAATCCCTTGCTATATCCTCTATGTTATTCATAAGATCTTCAAGGGTGAATACCCTGTACTTAGCAAGCATCCTCATTTTAATAATCTTTAGCTCAAACCTGAGTATCTCATGTCCAATGTCATGCCCTTGCTTTTCATAATGAAGTTTTTTGTTGTACAATTTCACCCAATATTCAGATAGTGTTACTTGTCTATAGTTTCCTTCATCAGTGCAATACTTAGCTTCAAAGGGTTTTCTTTTGCAATAACTTGATTAACTTTTTTTGGGAGATTACTTGGCTTTGGAGTTCTCTGGGCGTTAAGGTTAACCAACCACCAACCGTTACATCCATTATTCTGTGCAATGGCTTGAATATTTCTTGAGGTAGGATCTAAATTATCTTTGTTGGCTGTACTTGGATTTAATCCAGTAGCTAGCATTTCATTACTTCCATTTTTCCCTAGTAAAAAAGGTTTGTTATTGTCATCAGGGGGATTACAAATCATGTTTTTATAAGTACTCAATTTATTGATTTTTATATCTATAATAAGTAACTTTTCCTTACCATTCTTGTGTGTGACAATAGTAGATTTATGGATTGGAGAGGCTGTTCCAGATGAGGAGGGGACTGCTGTTTATTTGAAGCTTCTCAATGAAAACGATATATTACAGCCTAATAAAATTCTTCAAAAAAAGGTGCTAAAGTAATTTTTGATATTTATTAAATATCTTACATTTAAATTCATTTAAAAATCAAAGTGATGTTCAATATTAAAATCTCATATCTAATTAAAACAAGCATATTTGTTTTTCTTTTCACCCATTTTTCAGTGCTTTTTGCTCAAGATTCTTTTGGTGGTTTGGCACTTTACACCGTTAGAGAGGATATGGGTAAAGATTCTCAAGCCACTTTACAAGCAGTGGCAGAAGTAGGTTATGTTAACATTGAAGCCGCAGGCTATGAAAACGGAAAATTTTATAATTATACTCCACAAGAATTTAAAGCGCTTTTACGTTCACTTAATCTCACTCCCTTGAGCTCCCATAATTCTAGCGTTTCTTTAGATAATGCAGATAAAATGATGGCCGATGTCAAGGCTGCTGGCTTTGAATATTTTGTAGTACCCATTCCTCCTATGGGACTATTTAAATCGGATAGTAAGGGAATGAGTATGAAAGGAGGAGCTGAAAATTTAGCTGATATTTTAAATGTTCTTGGAAAGAAAGCAAATGCAGCTGGATTAAAGTTGTTGTATCATAATCACGACTTTGAATTCATGAAGGATGCCAAAGGGGAAGTGGTGATCGATTATCTACTGGAACATTGTGATTCTAAGTTTGTAAACTTTCAAATGGATTTATATTGGGTAACAAAAGCAGGTGCAGATCCTTTAGCTTATTTTGAAAAACATCCTGGACGATTTAAGTTATGGCACGTGAAAGATATGGACTCAGAAGGTAAATTTGTACCAGTTGGAAACGGAACTATCGACTTTGGCCGAATTTTGGAAAAAAAAGAACGTTCTGGGATGCAATCCTATTTTGTAGAACAAGATAGAACTTACAAAATGCAACCATTAGAAGCAATCAAGGTAAGTCATGAGGGCCTGAAGAAGTTTGGGTTTAATAATGAGTGAACTCATTCCACTTCCACAATAAGTTCTATTTCAACGGCAATTCCAGCGGGTAGTGACGCCATACCAACTGCAGACCGGGCATGTTTTCCGCGTTCACCAAAGACTTCCACAATCAAATCGGAGAAGCCATTAATTACCTTTGGTGGATCCACAAAATCTGGAGCTACATTGACCATGCCTAACACTTTGACGATTCGTTTTACTCGGTTTAAGTCTCCTAGTTCTGATTTTAAAATGGCCAATTGATTTATTGCTGTGATACGAGCAGCCTCATAGCCTTCCTCAATGGTCAAATCTGACCCTACTTTTCCAGTAATTAGGGTACCATCACTTTTAAGAGGACCATTTCCAGAGAGAAACAAAAGGTTTCCGGTACGAACAGCCTGAACATAATTTGCCACAGGTGTAGAAGGTGTTGGAAGTGTAATGCCTAAGCTTTTAAGCTGAGCCTCAGGATTATTGCTGGGAATTGTTTCTACTTGAGCCTTTAGGTTTTGACTATTAAAGGGAAATCCGATCAATAAGATAATTAAGGAAATTTTTTTCATGTTTTAGTTAAATAGGGTGATTTGATAT
This sequence comes from Flavobacteriaceae bacterium, assembly GCA_009886625.1. GTDB lineage: Bacteria > Bacteroidota > Bacteroidia > Flavobacteriales > Flavobacteriaceae > MS024-2A. The sequence continues at coordinate 30,228 of QXZA01000016.1, read as the reverse complement.
GTTTATTTTTCAAAGTCTATGGGAAACAGAATCTCATTTTTACGATTAAAAAAGGCATAGGGGCTATTGTAAACCAAAACAATTGGTGCATCAGTGTATGATATATTATTGTTTTTTAACACCTCTTTTCCTTTATCGATCACCATCTTTTCTTTTTTAGTATTGGTATATCCACCAAATTTAAAAGCAATAAAATATCCCGCTTCAGCTTGATAAAGCTCAACATTACTTCCTAAGGGTAGTGGAGTGTTTTCAATATCAAACTTTTTTGGAAGTACAAATTCCATAGTGCCTTTGCCTTTGTTTTTATCCATATGCACAGGCGTTGTCATGGCAATTTTTTGTCGTTTAGTATTGTTTCCAGAAATGTATTTAAATAAAGAAGAAAAACCACTTTGGCTACTGGTTTTAGCCATCATGACTTTAGGATAAAAACGAATTTCCCCTTCCTCAAGATTTTGAATTACTTCGTAAGACTGAGTTTCGTATCCTTGTGCCATAATGAAATTTATATTTAATAAAAACAAGACAATCCCAAATCTAATTCCTTTCATGATTTAGGATTCGAGAGCATTTTTACAGTAGGCAACAGATTTTTTAATTTCATTAATTATGCTTGAATCAGCGGGAGTGTCATACTCGTATTCAATGGTAGCTGCAAAGTTATATTTATTATCTCGCATTAACTGAAGCACCTCTTTTATTGGAGTATCTCCTTTTCCAAAAGAAACATTCTTTTTGCCATTCGCGGGATTTTGTCTGTCTTTGACGTGCATGCTCATGATGTTTTGATTTTTATTTTGAATTAAATCAAAAGCATCTGTGTTTCCAGCTGCAGTATAATGTCCTAAATCTAGATTCATCGCATTAAATGACGATTGATTTAAGGCAGTATCCCACCAGGTTGGATTCTGTTGTTCATGACCATGATAAGCTACATAGATTCCGTTTTTTTCAGCCATTTGCCCCAATTTTAGTGTATGAGAAGAGTTCCTCGGGAGCTCTAATGTAACATGAGAAGCACCTAAAATTTTACCTGCTTGCATCGCGTAATTTATATTGGCATCAGAATTTTTTGCGGTTAACAAATAATCTGGTTTAAATGCATAAATATCGACACCTGCGTCATTATACATTTTACGAAGTTTGGTGAATCCATCTAATGAACGTGTTTTATTCCACTCTTCTACCTCTTTTTCATAAGAGGCCATTTGAGATTTCAAATCTTTGAATTCCTTTTCTTCTTCCTGAGTTAAACTTTTCTTTCTTTCTTTTCGTAGCATTGAATAATATTTTCTACGATCTATTTTATTTTCAGGACGCCCATTAAATGACTCCGCAGAACCACCCATCAATTCAATTCCGCTAATTCCACACTCTACTACATATTGCAATATAGCCTCAGCACTCTGATCTTTCATTGCTCTAAAGGAGTAAGTTATGAGCCCTAATTGAACTCCATTTATTTTTGAATTTGGAGTCAAAAGTCCGGGAATATAGTTTGGAGCCCCCCAAACTTTAGTTCCAGCTATAGTGATTCCTGTTGCTATAGTAGCTGTTTTACCTATAAAAGACCTTCTGGAAAAATTTGTATCTTTTGATTTCATGATGGATAATAATTTTGTTGAATATTAAATGTAATCATTTTTTCAATAGGATGGTATTCCCTTTTTTTTGAAATTTCGAATGATATTGAATCTTCTAAGCAGTCTTTTATTTATATTTAGTTCTGTTAAAACTTAAGTCCTGAATATTTCTTTTTCATGTCTAATTTAGAGATGAAAAAAGTTGTAAGCGACTATTTACATTTGAATATCAATAAGGGAGCCCTTATGAAAATAATAATCAGAATAAGAACATCATGGGTGTTTTTGCGATAGAATAAATTCACAGAGAATTAAAATAAATTATGTGTCAAATAGGAGGTGAAAAGAGAATTGTATTTCCAAATCATTTAGTTGAGTAGAGATGTATTATATAGGATATGATATTGGAAGTTCGTCGATAAAAGTTGCTTTGGTAAATGCCAAAAACAATCAAGAAGTAGCAGTACTATCTGAGCCTAAAAATGAAATGTCAATTAAGGCGGTTCAATCGGGCTGGGCAGAACAAGATCCAGAAATGTGGTGGAAACATTTGTGTGTAGCCACCAAACGAATAATAAGTAATGCTAAAATTGATAGTAAAGAAATTTTGGCTATTGGAATATCTTATCAAATGCATGGACTTGTTGTAGTTGATAAAGATAAACGAAGCCTTCGGGATGCCATTATTTGGTGTGATAGTAGAGCAGTTTCTATTGGAGAGAAAGCCGCAAGTGATGTTGGTGAAACTAAGTATGGAATTCATTTATTGAACGCCCCAGGAAATTTTACCGCTTCCAAATTGAAATGGGTAAAAGAGAATGAGCCTGAGCTCTATGACAAAATAGATCACTATATGCTGCCAGGGGATTTTATTGCATCCAAACTTACGGATGAAGTAGTGACGAGTAAGAATGGTCTTTCTGAAGGTATGTTGTGGGATTATAAGGAAAATAAAGTTGCGGATTGGTTATTAACTTATTACGGAATAGACACTTCTTTGACCCCCGCTTTGGTCGATAATTTTCAAGATCAAGGTTGTGTTACTAATGAAGCTGCTGCTCTAACGGGTTTACCAAAAGGAATTCCTATTCGTTACCGAGCAGGTGACCAGCCCAATAATGCGTTAGCGTTAAATATATTAAACCCCGGGGAAGTGGCTGCAACTGGAGGAACCTCAGGGGTGTTATTTGCAGTTTCTGATAAGGTAAATTTTAAAGAGTACTCTAGGGTGAATCATTTTGCTCATGTCAATTATACAGAGTCCAAGCCTGTAGTAGGGACTTTACTTTGTGTAAATGGTGCCGGAATTCAATACAGTTGGTTAAAAAGAATCACACAAGCAGAGAACTTCAATGAAATGAATGAATGGGCCTCTAAAATTCCTATTGGAAGTGAGGGACTTATAAACCTTCCTTTTGGAAATGGTGTAGAGCGCATGTTGAACAACAAAACTCCAGGTGCACACTTGAGTAATTTGAATTTAAACATTCATGAAAAGGGTCATTTGTGCAGAGCTGCGCTAGAAGGAATAGCCTTCTCTTTTACTTATGGAATGGAAATTATGCAACAAGATTCATTAACAATTAAAATAATTAGAGCTGGAAATGATAATTTATTTAGGTCTTCTATTTTTTCATCAACTGTATCCAGTTTGATAGGTCAACCCATTCAGATTTACAATACAACCGGAGCAATAGGAGCTGCCAGAGCTGCCGGGATTGAAAATAATTCTATTGAAGACTATTCCCAAAGTATTGCCATGATAGATCAAGTGGCAGAGGTGGTTCCAGAAAAAAATAAATCCCTTTATTTTGAAGCATATCAAAATTGGAAAGAACAATTAAAAAAACATTAAATACATAAATTAACTGATCATGATAGTAACAGGAGATAAAGAATTTTATAAAGGGGTAGGGGCTATAACCTTCGAAGGAAAAGCTTCAGATAATCCTTTAGCTTTTAAGTTTTATAATCCAGATCAAATGGTCATGGGGAAATCTATGCGCGACCATTTTAAGTTTGCTATAGCTTATTGGCACAGCTTCTGCGGGCAAGGAGGAGATCCGTTTGGTCCAGGGACACAACAGTTTCCTTGGGATACGTCTAATGACCCTATGCAGCGCGCTAAAGACAAAGCAGATGCTGCCTTTGAATTTTTAACCAAAATGGGATTTGATTACTTCTGCTTTCACGATACAGATTTGGTAGACGAAGCTGAAACTTTAGCCAAAAATGAAGTAAGATTACAACAGATTTCTGAGTATATAGCCCAAAAGAAACAGGCTTCCGGTGTTAAACTTTTATGGGGAACTGCAAACTGTTTTTCAAATCCAATTTATATGAATGGAGCTGCTACCAATCCTGATTTTAATGTAGTAGCTCGAGCCGGCGCTCAAATTAAAATGGCATTAGATGTCACCATGCAATTAGGGGGTGAAAATTATGTTTTTTGGGGTGGACGTGAAGGCTATATGTCTCTATTAAATACCAACATGGGGAAAGAATTGGATCACATGGCTCAAATGCTTACTATGTCTATAGACTATGCCCGTAAACAAGGATTTAAAGGTAGCTTTTTTATTGAGCCTAAACCTATGGAACCTATGAAGCATCAATATGATTTTGATGCAGCAACTGCAATAGGTTTTTTAAGAGAACACAATTTAGATAAAGATTTCAAACTCAATATTGAGGTAAACCACGCCACCTTGGCTCAACATACCTTTGAACATGAACTTACAGTAGCAGCAAATGCTGGAATGTTGGGAAGTGTTGATGCTAATCGTGGGGATAATCAGAACGGTTGGGATACCGATCAATTCCCTGTTAATTTATATGAGGTCACAGAGGCGATGCTTGTTATTTTAAAGGCAGGTGGACTTCAAGGGGGAGGAATAAATTTTGACGCAAAAATACGTCGAAACTCAACGGATTTAGAAGATATCTTTCATGCACATATTGGTGGGGCAGATACGTTTGCAAGAGCCCTAATAGTGGCTGAAAAAATCCTAACAGAATCACCCTATTCTGAAATGAGAAGAGCGCGTTATGCTTCATTCGATTCTGAACAAGGAAAGGCTTTTGAAGCAGGTAAATTATCTTTAGAAGAGATTACTGCAATTGCATTAAATGATAGAGATCCAAAAAGAATTAGTGGAAAACAAGAACTTTATGAAAACATCATCAATCAATACTTGTAGATCTGTATTTTTGATTTCACTTTTAAAGTCTAAATAATTATTTTAAAAAAATGACACAGTGTCATTTTTTTTATTAGTTTCGTATTAAAATCCTAAAAAATGAATATACTAGTTTGTATAAGTAATGTTCCGGATACCACTTCAAAAATCAATTTTAAAGATGATAATAAATCTTTTGATACCAATGGTGTTCAGTTTATTATAAACCCTAATGATGAGTTTGGATTAACACGTGCTATTTGGCTCCAACAAAAATCTGGAGCTAAAGTTACAGTAGTCACTGTGGGTGATGCCAGTTGCGAACCCATTTTGAGAAAGTGTTTGGCAATAGGGGCAGATCAAGCCATTAGAATTGATGCAATTCCTGAAGATGGTTATTTTGTAGCAAGCCAGTTAGCATCTTTATGTGCTAAGGAGAAATATGATTTGATCATTACCGGTCGAGAGTCTATTGATTACAATGGTGCGATGGTAGGGGGTATGTTGGCCTCAATTTTATCGATACCTTATGTAGCCAATTGTATTCAATTAGATATTGATGGAACTTCAGCCTCACTTCAACGTGAAATTGATGGTGGTAAAGAAAGCTTAAGCGCCACCCTTCCACTTGTTTTAGGAGCGCAAAAAGGTTTGGTAGAAGAATCAGATTTGATCATTCCAAATATGCGTGGTATTATGCAGGCACGCCAAAAGCCCTTAACTGTTGAAACTCCCTCAGACGTTGAAGGACAAACAACAATTCAAAATTTTGAGAAACCTCAAGCAAAAGGTCCAGTTAAATTAGTTGACGCAGCAAATGTCGATACATTAATAGAATTATTACAAAACGAAGCTAAAGTGCTTTAAAAAACACAAGATTATGTCAGTAGTTGTTTATATAGAGTCTCAGAATGGAATCATAAAGAAAGCTGGATTAGAGGTTGCGTCTTATGGAAGAGCCATTGCAAATTCAACAAAAACGGCATTAATTGCTGTAACTTTTAATATAGAAGACACATCTATATTGAATTCTCATGGGGCAGATAAAGTTTATAACATCAATACCGCTGAAGATTCCTTTTTCAATGTTGATCGTTACTGTGCAAGTATTGTTGGTATTGTGGAACAAGAAAATGCAAAAGTTGTTGTAGTTAGTGCTAGTGCAGATGGACGTTACTTAGGTCCTATATTAGCAGTGAGGGCTCAAGCAGCTTATTTTTCTAATGTAGTTGCACTTCCTAGTTCATACGAGCCATTTACAGTAAAACGCTCCTGTTATACAAACAAAGCGTTTAATGAGAGTGTAAGTGAACAAGGCAGAGTAGTTGTGAGTCTTTCTTCAAATGCTTTTGGGATTGTGGAACAAGAAACAGCTGCAGAACAACTTACAGGTGACTATATTGAGTCAAATTCATCCTTAAAAGTAACCTCTATAGACAAAGCCACAGACAAAATAACCATTGCTGATGCTGACATTGTAGTTTCAGGGGGGAGAGGTCTTAAAGGTCCTGAAAACTGGCATTTGATAGAAGATCTTGCAGAGGTACTAGGGGCAGCGACAGCGTGCTCAAAACCTGTTTCAGATTTAGGTTGGCGTCCACACAGTGAACATGTTGGCCAAACAGGAAAACCGGTCGCTTCCAATCTTTATATTGCAATTGGTGTTTCTGGAGCCATACAACATTTAGCAGGGATTAATTCATCAAAAGTGAAAGTGGTTATTAATAGTGATCCTGAAGCGCCCTTTTTTAAAGCCGCAGATTATGGGATTGTAGGAGATGCTTTTGAAGTTGTTCCTCAGTTAATTGAAAAATTAAAGGCTATTCAGTAAAGAATTAAACTTCCCCAAATGGTTAACAAAACCATACTTTCAGCTCAAAAATCTTTAGAAGGAGTGTCTTCCGAAATTACATTGATGTTAGGAGGATTTGGACTGTGCGGAATCCCAGAAATTTGTTGTTGAGTTAATCCGAATGGGAGTCTCAGAGCTATATTGTATTTCTAATAATGTATGGGTTGATCGGTTTGTTTTATGTCTTTTTCTAGTGAGGGAGAAGAAAATGCTAATCTAATTAATGCACGGTAACAAACTATCACTAATTTACCCGGCGCTTGTTTTTTTGACTCTAACATGAGTTTTGGAATGATTAGAGGGGAACATATAGACCTGACAATTATAGGAGTAATGGATCTTGTTACTTAAGCAGAAAATATCATTGTTGCAATGATGCATATCAATAAAAACGGAGATTCTAAATTACTTTCTAAATTTAGTCTGCCCCTCGCTAGCTTAGGATGTGTATAAAGAATGGTTACTGAATTAGCAGTTTTGGATGTTACTCATCAAGGGTTTTTATTGGTGGAGCATGCACTAGAAGTTAGTATTCAAGAAATCAAGGATGCAACTGTGGGTAAACTTATCATTCCTGATCTGGTGAAAGAAATGCATTTTTAGTTTTCTTTTCGATTCTATAGATTATTCTACAAGGAAATTAAATAATTTATTAATTTTAAATAAATTATAATAAAATGAAAAACACACCATTCAATGTAATTTTTTGTCTACTTCTTCTAGTTGGATGTCAAAATAGCACTAAAAAAGTTGAAAAGGCAAAATCTGGGGATGAGCCAAGTATAGAACAAGAGTGGATAAATATGAGCGCTACCAACAGTTTGGATGGATGGCATATCTATCAAAATGAAGATGGAGAAAAAACGGGATGGACAGTTTCTGAAGGTGTTTTCACTTATAATTCTGAAAAGGCTGAGGGTGAAGGAAATAAGAGTTTAATTTCTAGCAAAAAATTCACAAGCTTCGAAATAAAATTCGAATGGAAACTTTCGCCTAATTCCAATAGTGGTTTTATGTGGGGAGTAACTGAAGAAGATGCCTATGACGCTCCATACCTTACTGGTCCAGAGATACAAATCATCGATGCAGATATTTATGGAGATGATGAAAAAAATCAAATCCATACCACAGGTTCTCTATATGACATGGTAGCCCCTGATCATGTGATGGCTAAACCCGCAGGAGAATGGAATAGTTATCATATTACAATAGATTATAAAAAAAATAAAGGTACAGTAGTCCATAATGGAATGGAAATCAATCGTTTTCCCTTGGAAGGTCCTGAATGGAATGAATTGGTTTCTAAAAGTAAATTTAAAGAAATGTCAGGTTTTGGTAAATTTAAAGAGGGATATCTTTGTTTTCAAGATCATCCTGGCGTAATTTCGTACAGAAATATAAAACTAAGAGAACTTTAATTTGAACTATAAAAAAATCATTCGATTTTATTTTACCCAACTGATATCGGTCGGTTTGGTAATGGTTTTTTTGATCCCTATAGGACTAAAACTCATTCATGGATTTGAGTACCACTCAGATCCAAACCTTTGTAAGAATAATAAAACACATATTCACGAATCCAATAGTCATAATGATGTGTTGGATTATTTCTTTCAACCTCTGGTTCATGACGAGGTCAAGCAATTTGATTATATAATTTTTGAAGAAATTAGTGAGGATAAAGTATCCTATATTTCTTTTTACAAAACTTATTTTTATCAATTTTCCAAATCAAGAGCTCCACCTGTACTGTTTCTATCATAAAAATCATCTCTCATGATTCAATTAAATATTGAATTATGATCTTATTTATTTAACGAAACAGTATCCAAATGAAACAATTCAAATTTTTACAAAAAACATTTTTATTGCCATTATTGGCAGCAACTTTTCTAATTTCATGCTCACCTGAGGAGCCGGAAGCAATACTAGAACAAGAATTAATTACAACTGTTGAACTTACCTTCACATCATCTTCAGAAGAAGATCAAATAGTACGATGGAGTACTACTAGTGCCAATTCTGAATCAATTACCCTAAAGGCAAATTCTGAGTATCAAGTAGAAATTGCTTTTTATGACGAAAGTGATCCAGCAGACATAGAAGATATTACTGAAGAAGTAATAGAGGAGGCAGATGAGCATCAAGTATTTTATGAATTTTCGGGAGTCACTATTCCTTTTGTTCAAGGTGGTTCAGATGCTTTGGACGAGGATCAAAACCCAGTTTTTATTAATACAGTATGGTCTACCGGTGAGATAGGTAATGGAGTAGTAAGTGTATATTTAATTCACGAACCCACTACAAAAGCGAGTACAACACGAGACGGTTTTGGAGGAGAAACAGACGTTGCAGTAGATATTCCTTTAGTTGTCATTGAATAATGAGATTAATCGTCCTGAGAACAATTTACTTTTTTCTTTTTATACAAAGTATTTTTTGGCTCGGGGCACAGGAATGTGATTTAAGCCTAAAGGGTAGGGTGACTGATCTGCATGATGGAACTCCAATTTTTGGTGCCCTACTAAAGATAGAAGGAACCGACCTTTTTGTGCAAACAAATGAAAACGGAATCTATTCTTTTGGAAATTTATGTCCAGGAGAAAAGATTCTGTTTCTTTCACATCCCGAATGCAATCCTATTTCAAAAAAACACAACCTCATATCAAATACTGATTTAAATTTTGAGTTAGAGCACCATATTAATGAGTTAGAGGAGATTGTGATTTCAGACAATCAACTTAAAGGACTCAATGGTAACGCCAAAGAGTCTCGTTTAAATACAGATCAAATAATTCTGTACAGTAGCCAGAGTTTATCAGACGCTTTAAAATCATTGGCTGGGGTTTCCTCCTTAAAGACAGGAAATGCTATAGCAAAACCCATGATCCATGGAATGTATGGAAGTCGTGTAGGGATAGTAGCGAATGGTATTCGGCTTCAAGATCAAGAATGGGGAGCAGATCACGCTCCAAATATTGATCTAAATGCTTTTCAAAATGTTCAACTTATAAAAGGTGCTTCTGCATTAAAATATGGAGGAGATATTCCAGGTGGAATTATCGTTTTATCACCGCCAAAACTGATCCTAAAAGACAGTCTTTTTGGTCAAACCATAATGAATGCTTCCTTAAATGGGAGAGGAGGAAGCCTCACGTCAAAATTGATGAAGTCTACTTCAAATGGTTATTATGTAAATGGACAGCTCACGGCAAAGAGATTTGGCGATTTGAGTGCGCCGGATTATTTACTCTCCAATACAGGGGTCAAAGAATTCAATGTTTCATTTAAATTAGGTCGAAATAAAATTAGTAAGGGTTGGGAGCTGAATTATTCTCGTTTTCAAAATGAGATAGGGATTTTACGAGCTGCGCATATTGGAAATATTCAAGATTTAGTGAGGGCATTGGAGGTCGACAAGCCTCTCAGAATAGAGCCGTTCACACATCAGATTAATGCGCCCAAACAACAAGGCATACATCAAAATATTCACGTCATCTATTTTAATAAATTCAGTAAAGATTTAAAATGGCAGTTGGATTATAATTATCAAGTAAATTCTAGAAAAGAATTCGATATTAGAAGAGGAATCTCTGATGATATTCCTGCTATTGACCTTAAGTTACAAACACATAGTATGCTAGGAAATATCATATGGAGGAAAGATTTTAATTGGACTCAAGAGTGGGGGGTAAATGCCTTACTTCAAGATAATTTTTCGAATCCTAACACAGGGGTCAAACGATTGATTCCCGATCACGTTAAAACCCAATTTGGGAGTTACTGGGTCGGTTCTTACAAGCCATCAAATTCTTTTCATTGGGATTGGGGATTACGTCTAGACCAAGTGAATTGGGAGGTACAGAAGTATTACACAGTTACTGATTGGGAAAGTAGAGGGTATGATGAAGTTTTTTCACAATTTGAAGTAGAGCAAAGAGGGACTCAAATTTTAGTAAACCCTCAATTCGATTTTTTAAATTTTGCTGCTCAAACAGGAATTTCTTTTGAACTTGGGAAACAGTTTGAAACGAGTCTTTCATTTATTTTGTCTCAAAGGTCACCCAATGCTTCAGAATTATTTAGTGATGGATTGCATCATTCTTTAGCAACCATAGAATTTGGGAGTTTGACATTGGAAAAAGAAGTTTCTAATAAACTCTTGTTGAGTTTTTCCAAAACTTCAGGAAAACTGAAAGGCGTCATTGAACCTTATTTTTCTAAAATCAATAATTATATTTTCATTGGTCCCAAAGGACTTCAGCAAACTATTAGAGGTGCTTTTCCTGTTTGGCAATATGAAGCAACTGATGCATTACTCTGGGGAGTTGACACCACTTTTGAGTATGATTTTTCAAACCAATTGACTGCAAATGTTAATGCAGCGTTCACCTATGCCCAAGATTTGAACAACGACCTTCCGTTAATCAATATCCCTCCTTTTAATACCACTCAAAGTTTTAAGTACCGCTCGCCTAAAAAACGATATGAAGTTGAAATAGTCAATCACTTTGTATCTAGGCAAAATCGATTTCCTGATTTGAATTTCAACTTTTCTAGCTTACAAGAAAATGTTTTGATTCAACGTGAAGTTGATATTAGTAGCCCACCTAATGCTTATCAGGCTGTAGATTTGTTTTTTTTAATCCACATTGGAGATGTTAAAGAATCTAAAACTAGTATTCGGTTTATGTTAAATAATTTAACCAACACTAGATATCGAGACTATCTAAACAGAATGCGTTATTATGCAGATGAAGTTGGAAGGAATTTTCAAGTGCAGCTTGTGTACTCGTATTAATTCTCTTTCTAATTTTTTTGATTTGACCTAGAAGTAAGTTTTTATGTTTTGAAGATTTGAAAACTGTTTTTATTTATTTTCAAATCCAATATTCCAACTGCTTTGATTATTTTTAATCTATTGAATACTTATTGTCTTTGATATTAACTATCGCGTAAATACAACTAAATTAGAGTAATGAGAAAGATCGTATATGTTTTTGGATTGTTTTGTGCATTCACTTTTGCGCAAGATAGTGGACTTCAACTTGAGGGTTTTTATGATGACCCATCTGTCGAAACTCAATATGCATTTGTTCAGGAACTACTTTATGTTGCGGGGTATACTCCCGAAGAAATTCAAATCTATCAGACCTTACCTAATTATGCTCATGTTTATCGTGTAAAATTAGATTCTGTAAATGGAGGTTTTATGTTTGTGCGTTGGGATAAAAAAAAGAAGGAACACTTTTTAGCTAATAAAATGATTGATCCAGGATTTTATTACAATTTAAAAGCAGCTAGGGAAGTAATGCGAAAGCAAACCAATAAGGCTAATTTTTCTGTTGAAGACATTTCTTTGCAAGCCGCTGATCAAGAGGAGATTACGGGGAGTGATATAACTGAGCTAAGAGAAGAATATGACTTGAAAAAAGAAGAAGAAAGAAAGGTTCAAAAGGAACTAAATAAAAAGTCTCTCCAAAAAGAGCAACGAAAAGTTGAGAGAAAAGCGAGTCGAAAAAAGAATTAAACTGTTATTGTTAGAATCGTCCCCTCTAATTTTGTTGTGTAACAGGTCAGCGAACCATTACATGATGTGGTATACGAGTTGTTGTGATACCCACATTCAAACTTAGATCCATCAAAAGACCAACGATCTCTATTTCCTTGATGAGGACAGCTATTGTCAAACGCCCGAACTTCTGTATCGCTAATTCTAATTAATAAGAGGTTTTTGGAAGTATAATTCATCCACCCACCAACAGCCTGAATATCAACAAAAAGTGAACTTGAAATATCAACCTCAATTGGTCCATCTGGAGTACTCTGGCTTTGTCCTCCAGTAGAAGGCGTATATGTAGCTTCGTCTTTAGCGCAAGCTTCAAGTAATGGTATTCCAAAAGCAGCCAACACTATAGGTTTACATGCAGTTTTTAAAAAGGTTCTTCTGTTTTTCATAGAGCTAATTTAAAATGTTTAATTAAATTTGAAAAAATTTAAACAATTATTTTTTAAATTATTTTATCATTTCTAAAATCATTATCTAAAAATGAACAAACTTCTCTCAATTTTTTTTATTTTTTTTACGTCTTTTATATTGGGTCAGAACATAGGGAGTTTAAATGGAAGAATTCTCGACATTCAAAGTCAGCAACCTCTCCCTGGTGCAACAGTTCTTTTAGAAGGAACTGGAATTGGAGTAGTTACCGATGATGAAGGGTATTTTATAATAAATGATATTCCTTCTCAATCATACAACATTGTTGCTAGCTTTTTAGGATACCAAAATGAAACCTTATACAATGTAATTGTAAAGTCGGTAGGAAATCGCCCCATCCTTTTTGAATTAGAGGAAGTGACAGAAACCCTAGATGAGGTGGTTATTGTACGAAGTCCTTTTCGTACTAGCAGAGACACCCCATTGTCTACTCAAAGTTTTTCAGCAGTTGAAATTGAAACCTACCCTGGAGGAAATAACGACATCACTAAAGTGGTTCAAAGTATGCCCGGAATTTCACCTTCCATTGGAGGATTTAGAAATGACATTATAATCAGAGGGGGAGCACCTAATGAGACGGTTTATTATTTGGATGGAATAGAAATTCCAAACATTAATCACTTTAGCACCCAAGGGAGTGCAGGTGGCCCAGTTGGAATGATAAATGTTTCTTTTGTAAGAGATGTAACCCTTTCGAGTTCTGCTTTCGGTGCCGAATACGACAACCCTCTTTCGGGGGTACTTGCTTTTAAGCAAAGGGAAGGTGATCCAAACAAATTTGGAGGAAATTTTCGTTTTGGAGCCAGTGAGGCTGGATTGACCCTAGAGGGACCATTATTCAGGAAAGATAAAGATCGACCTGCAAACACTACGTTCCTGTTTTCAGTGCGACGTAGTTATCTTCAATTCTTATTTGAACTTATAGGACTTCCAATACGACCTGACTATTGGGATTACCAGTGGAAAATCAAGCATGAAATAGACGCCTATAATTCATTAACATTTATAGGAATAGGCGCAATAGATGATTTTTCTGTTAAAGCTCCTGATGAATTTGACGCAGAACAACAAGCCACCTTGGATCAAGTGCCAATTATTGACCAACGAAGTACCACAGTGGGATTGTCTTGGAAACGTAATTATAAAAACGGAAAAGGTTTTATGACCACAGCGTTAAGTACTAATAGGCTGGAAAATGTTTTTTCTCGTTATGAAGACAATACCACCCGAACAGGAACAATTTTTCAAAATGATTCTTTTGAATGGGAAACTAAATTACGTTATCAAACAACTTTCTATACCGATCAATGGAAATGGTCTTCAGGATTTAATATTCAACAATCAAGTTATCAAAACAATACGATTTTTAATTATTACGATATCGCTTACAATACATCTATTGATTTTATGAAATACGGATTGTTTGTAAAAGGTTCCCGTAAACTGTTGAATGATCGACTAGATCTAACTTTAGGCTTAAGAACAGATGCAGATAGTTTTTCAACGGGTTCTAATTTAATTGACAATCTATCCCCTAGAATTGCATTTTCATATGCACTTACAGAAAATCAGCAATGGAAATTGAATGCAACAGCAGGGCGTTATTTTAAAATTCCAACATATACCATGCTTGGATTTCAAAACGAACGTTCTCTCTTTGTAAATCAAGATGCTTCCTATGTGAGAAGTGATCACTTTGTGGCTGGTTTAGAATACAATTTCACTCCATCCTCGAGATTTACATTGGAGGCTTTTTTGAAAAATTATTCAAACTATCCTGTATCAGTAGTTGATGGAGTTTCTTTGGCTAATAAAGGCGGAGGTTTTGAAGTGCTTGGTAATGAGGAAATTGTGTCAAATGGAACAGGTCAGAGTTCTGGATTAGAACTTTTATTTCAACAAAAGTTATCAAATAACTTTTATGGTGTATTTGCTTACACTTATTTCTTTAGTGAATTTACTGGCTTAGATCTAGTCTCAAGACCTTCTGTTTGGGATAGTCGTCACTTAATTTCCTTTACGGGTGGCTATAAGTTAAAACGAAATTGGGAAGTGAGTGCACGATGGAGGTTTGCAGGAAAAAATCCATATGTGCCCACAGATCTTGATGCAAGTTTGGAGGCTTATCCAGAAATCATATTAGATTATGATCGACTGGGAGAAGTAAAACTCAATGCCTTTAATTTGGCTGATATTAGAATTGATAAAAAGTGGAATTTCAAAGACCTGTCTTTCAACTTCTTTTTTGAGATTCAAAACTTTCTAGGGCAGCCTAATCCAGCACCCGAAGAATATGGTTTAAATAGAGATTTGACAGGGGAGGTTATACTTCCTAGAAGTTTAGTTCCTGTTTCTACAAATGAGGGAAATAGTACTCCCTTACCTTCTTTTGGATTTGTTTTGTATTTCTAAATCAAAGGTCTAAAAGTCCTTCAGGAAGTGTAACACTAATTGTTTTGGTACTTCTATCTACTTTTTGGATAAAGTCATCGTGAATAGGGATTAGTGCAGTTGTTTCACCTCGATCAATTTCAAAAAGAGCTTGGGCTCCTTGATCATGAATAAGTTTGATGCTTCCAATATTTTTTCCTGCTTCTAGCATGTTAAAGCCTATGACTTCGTGGTAATAGAATTTATTTCCTTCTAATGCTGGGAGAAGTGTGAGAGGTAAATACAGTTCTTTTTTGAGCAGTGCATCTGCAGCAGCTTCGTCATTCACTTCTTCAAAGTCTATGCGGAGTAATGAAGATTTGTGGAGTTTGCATTTACGAATAAAAAAAGGAACCAATCCTGAGGGCAGACCCACAAAAATTGATTCCAGTGTAAGGTATTCTTCAGGAGTATCACTATCTATTTTGACAAGAACCTCTCCTTTGAAACTATATTTTCCAACGACAGTACCTAAATAAAAACAGGCTTCTTTTTTCATCGTTGAAAAGAAAGTTTGTTATCCTTCTTTTTCTTCTGACGCTTCATTAGCCTCAGGAGCAGCCTCTTCTTCAGTTGCTTCAGCAGCAGGTGCTTCTTCTACAACCGCCTCGGTTGTTTCTTCAGCAGGTGCTTCTTCTACAGCCTTTGTTGCTTCAGTAGCTTCTGCTTCGGCAGCGGCTTCAGCGGCTTCTAATTCTGCTTCAGCAGCAGCAGCATCGGCTAAACGCTTATCGCTAACAGCTTTTTCATCAGCAAGTCGTTTTGCTCTAGCATCTGATTCAGCTTGTGTTAAACCATCTTTTTTAGCTTGAATTTTAGTTTCTTTTTCTTCTAACCAAGCAGCAAATTTAGTATCTGCTTGCTCTTGGGTTAAAGCACCTTTTCTAACTCCTCCATTTAAGTGATGCTTTAACATAATCCCTTTATAGGATAAAAGCGTACGTGCTGTATCTGTGGGTTGAGCTCCTTTTTCTAACCAAGAAACTGCATGGTCTATATTAAGATCGACTGTTGCTGGATTAGAGTTTGGATTGTATGTTCCGAGTTTTTCAAGATAGCGTCCATCTCTTTTTGCTCGTGCATCTGCGGCAACTACCCAATAGAAGGGTTTTCCTTTTTTACCGTGTCTTTGTAGTCTAATTTTTACTGGCATAACATATTAATTTGTGAGGATTCCCGATCCTCGGATTATTAATTCCGGGCTGCAAATATAATTTATTTTTCTTTTATGAAAGAAGGGATTTATAATATTTGTTACTTCTTCAAAGATGTTTTTCACGCTATGGAATGTTTTGATTAACTTAAACCCTATGTAAGCAGTCGTAAAAGTTGGTGATAGCAATAAAAAAGTGTATTTTTGCGCACTAAAATTTTATCAAAAAATGAACATCAGCAGAACTGATTTAGACGCCCTAAACGCAACAATTAACATCAACTTAGAACGCTCTGACTTTCAAGAGAAAGTGACTGAAGTTTTGACAAGTTACAGGAAAACAGCTAACATACCTGGATTTAGAAAAGGACATGTTCCAATGGGTATGATCAAAAAGCAATATGAGCAAGCTGTTACTGCTGATGAGGTCAATAAAATTCTTCGTGAACAATTGGATAATTTTATTAAAGAGGAAAAGTTAAACCTTTTAGGAAATCCACTTCCAAAAGCTCCAGAACAAGAATTAGACTGGTCTGCTGATAGTATTGACTTTGAATTTGAATTAGGTCTTGCGCCCAAATTTGATGTGAAATTAGACATACTAAAAAAAGTAATACGTTATGAAATCGAACCTGATGCCAAAATGCTCACCGAGCAGTTGGACTATGTTAGAAAGCAATATGGAAAATTAGTTTCTCAAAAGAATCCAGCCAAAGGATTTGAAATTACTGTTCAATTCAGAAATGAAGCACTTGAGCTTGAAAAAATGGGTACATTTACTCTTGAGGACATCAAAGCGAAGAAAGCTGTTTCTGCCCTTAAGGAAGCAACTTCAGGCGACGTTGTTACTTTGTTAGGAAAGGGACTTTTTTCTGACGAAGCCAAAGCAAAACAATTACTTGCTGTAGATGATGATCAACTTAAAGCAATAAGTACGGCAGAGCTCACTGTTGAGATCAAAGAAATTAACGAACGTATTCCTGCAGAATTAAACCAAGAGTTGTTTGATAAGTTGTATGCTCCAAGTACAGTAACCTCTGAAGCTGATTTAAAAGATAAAATCAAAGAAGGTTTACAAAAACAATTTGAACCTCAAGCAGATCAAAAACTGTTAAACGATATTACCGAGTATTTAGTGGAAAAAACTAAGTTTGATTTGCCTTCAGATTTTCTAAAAAGATGGATGCAAACTGCTGGAAAAGAACCAATGACCTCAGAAGCTGCTGTTGAGGAATTTGATAAATCTGAAAAAGGAATTCGTTATCAATTGATCGAAGGCAAGCTTATCGAAGAGCACAAGCTTGACATGACTTTTGACGAGTTAAAAGAGTTTACTACTTCTTTGGTTCAAAATCAGATGATGCAATACGGCCAACAAGCCGATCCTACACAAATTGAAGGAATTGTATCAAATGTTCTCTCAAATCAGGAGGAAACTAGAAGAATTTCTGAACAATTAATGAGTAACAAAATGCTCACTTTCTTTAAAGAAAACGCGCCTTTAAAAATTAAAAAAGTAGGCTTTGATGCCTTTATCAAAGAAGCTTATGGCAAAGCTTAATATTTTAATTATTTTTAATAAAAATAAAAACATGGATTACGGAAAAGAATTTAAAAAATATGCAACTCAACATCACGGTGTTAATTCGATGTATTATGATCAAATTGTAAGTAGTATGACGCCTTACATCATTGAAGAGCGCCAAATGAATGTTGCTCAAATGGATGTTTTTTCAAGATTGATGATGGATCGTATCATGTTTTTAGGAACAGGGATTGACGATAATGTAGCGAATATCATCCAGGCGCAGTTATTGTTTTTACAAAGCACCGATGCCAATCGAGATATTCAAATGTATATTAACTCACCAGGAGGGAGTGTATATGCTGGTTTAGGTATTTATGACACCATGCAATTTATCAGTCCTAATGTAGCTACAATCTGTACAGGAATAGCTGCTTCTATGGGCGCAGTGCTTTTATGTGCAGGTCATGAAGGAAAACGTTCTGCTTTACCTCATGCTAGAGTGATGATCCACCAACCTCTGGGTGGAGCACAAGGTCAAGCTTCTGATATCGAAATTACTACCCGAGAGATTTTAAAACTCAAGGATGAATTATATCAAATCATTTCTAAACATTCTGGACAGAATATGGAGAAGGTGACTCATGACAGTGATCGTGATTACTGGATGAAAGCTGAAGAAGCAAAGACCTATGGGATGGTTGATGAAGTATTGCAAAATTCCTCAAAATAATACCCTTTTGCTATGAGTAAACCAGATTTAAATTGTTCGTTTTGTGGAAGACCTAAGCCAGAAACACAGCTTCTGATTGCAGGTTTGGACGCACATATTTGTGATCGTTGTATTATTCAGGCACATGGAATTGTTCATGAAGAAAGTGATGTATCCAACAAAGAAGAAGTTCAAATAGAACTCAAACCCCCTAAGGACATCAAAACTTTTTTGGATACGTATGTTATTGGACAAGAATCTTCTAAAAGAGTTCTTTCAGTTGCAGTTTATAATCATTATAAGCGTTTGATCCAGACCGAATCAAAGAAAGAAAGTGATGCCGTAGAAATCCAAAAAAGTAATGTGCTCCTTGTGGGCCCTACTGGTACAGGAAAAACTCTATTAGCTCAAACAATTTCTCGTCTATTAAATGTTCCATTAGCGATTGTAGATGCGACGGTTCTGACAGAAGCTGGTTATGTTGGAGAAGATGTTGAAAGTATCTTATCAAGATTACTTCAAGCTGCAAACTATGACGTGGATCGTGCTCAAAAAGGAATAGTGTTTATCGATGAAATTGATAAAATAGCACGTAAAGGAGATAATCCATCCATTACTAGGGATGTTTCTGGAGAAGGTGTACAACAAGCTTTATTGAAACTTTTGGAAGGAACAGTAGTTAATGTACCGCCAAAAGGAGGAAGAAAACATCCTGATCAAAAATTTATTGAGGTAGATACCTCAAACATTCTCTTTATTGCAGGTGGAGCTTTTGATGGGATAGATGTTCATATAAGTAAGCGTTTAAATCTTCAAGCCATAGGGTATAAAACCGCTCAAGAGCAACGGAATGTTGACAAAGAGAATATGTTGCAATACATCACTCCACGGGATATTCGTTCCTTTGGTTTGATTCCTGAAATTATCGGTAGGCTCCCTGTATTGACTTATATGAATCCTTTAGATAAAGGAGCACTACGGGAAATTTTGACGATTCCAAAAAATGCTTTAGTAAAACAATATATTCACCTTTTTGAGATGGATGAAATTGAATTACAATTCACTTCTGGAGCTTTAGATTACATTGTAGAAAAAGCATTACAGTATAAGCTAGGAGCAAGAGGATTACGTTCATTATGTGAAGCCATTTTAAATGATGCTATGTTTGAACTCCCACAATCTGACGTTAAAAGCTTGAAAGTTACCAAGCAATATGCAGAGTCTAAACTTTCTACTATAGCGCTTCCGAAACTTAAAATTGTTTCTTAGTGATTCATCTCTAGAAGCTCTTCTAAAAGTGTTCTTGAATTTGAGAGACGTGGAACTTTGTTTTGTCCACCTAGTTTTTTATTTCTTTTGTGCCAGTCGTAAAACAAATCCTTTCTAGCAGTGTGTAATTTAAGATTTATAAGAGTCATATTTTTGGAACGCTTGGCTTCATAATCTGAATTTTCGTTTTGCAGCGCAAGATCTAATTGTGTACTGAACTCTGTTAAGCTTTCTGGTGCTTTTTCAAATTCTATGATCCATTCGTGAGCACCTTTGGTTCCTTCCTCCATAAATATAGGAGCTGCAGTATAATTTGATACAATGCTTTTTGTTTTGGCACATACTTTTCCAAGAGCTTTTTCTGCATTGTCTATGATGAGTTCCTCACCGAAGGCATTTATATGATGTTTTGTTCGACCTGTTACTTGAATGCGGTAAGGAGAAAGACAAGTAAAACGTATAGTGTCTCCAATTTGATAGCGCCATAATCCAGCATTAGTAGTGATGACTACAGCATAATTTATACCCAATTCAACTTTTGATAAGGGGATCACTTTCTCGTTTGATACATTGCTATTTGGTTGAAAAGGAATAAATTCATAAAAAATACCATAATCAAGCATTAGAAGAAGTTCATCCGAATCATTGCGATCTTGAATTGCAAAAAAGCCTTCTGAAGCATTGTAGATTTCGTAAAATTGGAACTTAGACTTTGGGAAAAGATTTTTATACAATTCTCTGTAAGGTTCAAAGCTTACACCACCATGAAAATATACTTCCGCATCTGGCCATATTGCAGAAATATTTTTTTGACCCGTTTCTTCAAGTACATTCTGAAGCAGTACCATCATCCATGAAGGAACTCCTGCCAAACTTGTTACTTTTTCAGGGATAGACTCTTCTACAATTGCTTTCATTTTGATTTCCCATTCTCCCATCAAAGAAGTTTTATTGCTGGGGGTGCTACTCAATTCAGCCCAAAAAGGAAGGTTTTGAATGATGATTGCGGAAAGATCTCCAAAGTAACTGTTGTTGTTATTGTATAATTCACTACTTCCACCGAGACGCAAACATTTACCAGAAAGTAGTTGCGAATCTTCATTATTATTAAAATACAAAGAGAGCATGTCTTTGCCTGCTTTGTAATGACAATCCTCCAAGGATTCAACACTTACGGGGATAAACTTACTTTTGGAATTGGTTGTTCCACTTGATTTAGCAAACCATTTTATTGGGGTAGGCCAAAAAATATTTTGAACTCCCTGACGGCATCGCTCTATTTGAGATTCAACAGACTCGTAATTACTCAATGGAACTTGACTTCTAAAGTCCTCATAGTTTTTAATTGCTTCAAAGTTATAACGCATTCCCATTTCGGTTTGTTGAGCTTTACTCAAAAGATTATTTAATAGTTCTTCTTGTACCTCATGTGGGTATTTTATAAAGAGTTCTATTTGATGAACTCTTTTTTTTAGAATCCAAGAAGCAATCGAGTTGAACAGGGGTATGGGCATAAAAATATTATTACCTTTCGAAGATAAAAATATTTAAGTCGTATAAAGAATATGTTCGAAGGTACCTTAAAAAAAATGCAAACGGAACGTGCAGCTCCCATCAATTATTTTTTGAATACAGAAGAAGGTTTTCTTCATTTGAACCAGTGTTTAAATAGAACACTTCAGATAACACATATAGGTTCGCAATGCCTAAACTGCAATCAATCTTTGCCTATTTTTAGACAGGGTCATTGTAAGTCTTGTTTTTTTGACAGTCCTGTAACAGGAGACTGGATTATGCGTCCTGAGTTGAGTAAAGCTCATTTAGGGGAGGCTGATCGTGATTTAGAATACGAACAAAAAATGCAGTTGCAACCACATATTGTTTATTTGGCATTAAGCAGCCATTTGAAAGTGGGTGTGACGCGAAAAAGTCAATTGCCCACCCGATGGATAGACCAAGGCGCTCATGAGGCGGCGGTATTAATAGAAGTACCTAATCGCTATCTGGCTGGAGTGGGAGAGGTTGCTCTAAAGAATTATTTTTCTGACAAGACTAATTGGCGTAAGATGTTACAACACCAAGCCGAACCCATTCAATGGACGGATGAACGAAATAAAGCATTAGATTGTTTACCAAATGAATTGAAGCCTTACATAAATGAAAAAGATTTTTCAGTTGAAAAATTACAATTTCCAGTACTGCAATATCCAGAAAAAGTAAGCAGTTTAAACCTCAGTAAAACGCCCTTATTTGAAGGGAAATTAATGGGAATAAAAGGACAGTATTTATTGTTTAAAGATCAGACAGTCTTTAATATTCGTTCCAACGAAGGACAACGTGTAAAAATTTCAATAAGCTAAGAAATATGTTTGTCCGAATCTGTAATTAGTTTCTGCAATTCTGTGAATTCTTTTTTAGTTAAATCACGATATTTTCCTATGCCTACATTGAGTTCAATATTCATAATTCGGATACGCTTTAGTTTTACTACCCTATAATTTAAATATTCACACATACGACGAATTTGTCGGTTCAGACCCTGAGTAAGAATAATTCTAAATTGGTTTTTGTGAATTTGTTCTACCACACATTTACGAGTTATTGTATCCAAAATGGGAACTCCGTTGGCCATTTTTTCGATAAACTCCTGAGTAACGGGTTTGTTTACGGTGACAATATATTCTTTCTCATGATTGTTACGAGCTCTCAAGATTTTATTGACAATATCACCGTCATTTGTTAAGAGAATAAGTCCCTCACTTGGTTTGTCCAGCCTTCCAATTGGAAATATTCTAGATGGATAATTGATGTAATCAATAATATTATCTTTTTCTACTCTTGTATCTGTGGTACAAACAATTCCAACGGGTTTATTAAAAGCTAGATACACATTTCGTTCTTGGAGATCTTCTACTAACACCCCATCGACTTCTATTCGGTCTTGGGGAGTCACTTTTTGACCCATCACAACCTGTTTGTCATTTATTTTGACGCGTCCCTCCTCAATCAAACGATCCGCGGCTCGGCGTGAACAATGTCCAATTTCGCTTAAGTATTTATTTAACCGTATTCCTTCAGATTCTTCTTGCATATATCTTAAAGTTTAATTTCATCATTGGGTTTGAGTTCAAAGGTTCTTCTGAATAAACCCACAAAAAGATATAATAAAGGGGTGTCCAAAAACGCAACAAGAATTTTGAATAGAAATCCAGAAAGCACCAACCCCCAAAATAAACTCCAATCCAAAACTCCAAAAATGCTAAGGAGACCAATAACAAGAACAGTGTCAATTAATTGAGAGCTAAAGGTCGAAAAATTATTTCGCAACCAGAGCATTCGTCCTTGAGTTAGGTCTTTCCAAAAGTGATAAATTTGAATATCAACTAATTGAGCCAATAGATAAGCAATCATTGAAGCAAATACAGCAACGGGCGAAAGTGCAAAGACTTGATTAAAGGTAGTGTCGTCAATAGGGGAATTGTCTAAAGCCGGGACCCAATTTGCTATTAAAAGAATTCCCACAGAAAAAAAAGAAGCAAAAATTCCAGCAACCACCACTTCATTTGCTTTCTTTTTCCCATAAATTTCTGAAATTAAATCTGTTATTAAAAAAGTAATGGGATAGGGTAGAATTCCAACTGAAAGCTCAAAAAGTTGATTTCCAAAAACTGAAATTTCAAAGGGACGCCAATAAAAGAACTTTTGAAAAATTAAATTAGAAACGACTAGCGAAGTGATAAATAAGCCTGCGAGATAGAGGTATATTTTTTTTGCTAATTCTCTTTTTTGTTCTGTCATTTATTCAATACTTAGGTCAAAAGGGATAAGCATTTGAACAGATAGTAGGGGATTTTTGGGATCTGTATGTTGAAATTGTTGTCTAAGGTTTTTAGGAACCCACTGCATCCATGTCAATTTTGATTCAATAGAAGGAAGCACTCCAGAAAGTACACTTTCCAAATCTTCTTCAAATTTTGGATAATTTACAATGTTATAGTTTTCTATATTTGCCGCTTTTGCAGCAGCAATTATAGCATCTTGAAGTCCTCCTAAATGATCTACAAGACCCACATTCAGGGCTTGTTTTCCACTCCACACCCTTCCTTGTGCTATTGATTCTACTTCAGCTGAGGTTAACCCACGACCATCAATGACACGTTTTTTAAAGGTGTTGTAAGTGTTTTCAATACTTTTAATTGTTCTTTGCTTAAACGTTTCCGATATAGGTTGGAAGAAGCTATAACCCAATGCATTTTGATGTGTTTCTACCGTTTGAGCATTAATTCCTAACTTTTTTGTCATTCCGTGGATATTGGGTAAAGAAGCGAAGACGCCAATCGAACCCGTAATGCTGAGTGGATCAGCATAAATCTGATCTGCACCCGCAGCAATATAATATCCTCCAGAGGCTGCTACATTTCCCATAGAAACAAAAATAGGTTTTTTACTTTTTAAGTTTTCAATGGCGCGCCAAAGTAAATCTGATGTCAAAGCATTTCCTCCAGGAGATTCCAAACGAAGCACTACGGCTTTAATCCAGTCATCATCAGCTAATTCTTGAAGTGTTTCAACAAAAACACCTTGAGCAATCATGTTTTCAGTTCCTTCACCATACATGATTGGACCTCGAGCAAAAACAACTGCAATTCGATCTTTTATGTCAGTGTTGTAGGTTGATGAAGCATTGTTTAGCTGTCTTATTGACGCCAAATGGATTTTTTGGCTTGAAGATATTTCAAGTGCTGTTTTTATACTTTCATCAAAATCATCTTCATAAACCAATGCATCAATCAAGGTTTCATTAACACCATCTTCAGGGACAACAATACGTTGGTTGTTGATAATATTATCTATTGTTTTAGATTTTAAATTTCGCGCTTCACCAATTTCTTCTCTAACGGTTTCCCAAATATCGTTTAGCAAGGTTTTGATTTGGTAACGGTTGTCAGCACTCATTTCATTTTCTAGGTAAGGCTCTACTGCGCTCTTGTATTTTCCATGGCGAATGACTTCCATTTTAACCCCGTATTCCTCTTGAAAATCTTTATAATACAAAACCTCTGAAGCCAAACCTTTGAATTCCAAAATCCCTATTGGATTTAGAAAAATAGAATCTGAAACCGAGGCTAAATAGTATCCTTTTTGGGTATAAAGATCACCATATGCATAAATGAATTTTCCGCTTTCTTTGAAGCGATTAAGTGCATTTCGTATGCTTCTTGTTTGAGCCCATCCAGCACTAATGAAATCGGTACGCAAACGAATTCCTTTAATACTTGAATTATTCCTAGCTTTATCAATAGCTGATAGAATATCGGGCAATCCCAAAACTTCATCTTCTAATCCAAGAAAGTGTTGGAATTCATCAAAATTAGCGGCTCGGTCTACTACAGGGTAGTTTAGATTTAGGTCGAGTACACTGTTTTGTTTTACTGATGTTAAGCCAGAAGGAGCATTCATTATACTCGCAATACCAGAAATGAATAACAGTAGGATTACAAAAAAAAGTCCCAAGGCAGTCAGCGTACCTAAGATAGATGCGAAAAAACTTTTTAGAAAATTCATATTGAAACTTTTGGTTATGCAAATATAGGGTTTTGTAGTTTTGTACTAGAGTTCATAGCATGATCAAAAAGAAGCAAATTTTTATTTCATTGGGAAGCAATCAAGGAGATCGGTTGGTTTACCTTATTAAAGCACTTTGTCTTTTGGAAGCACATGAAATTAAAGTCATTGGGTTGTCCAGAGTTTTTGAAACACCTCCTTGGGGCTTTGAAAGTACACCTTTTTATAATGCTTGTGCGCAACTATACACGAACGTCTCACCACAGGAATTGATGCAAATTCTTTTGAAAGTAGAAAAGTATCTTGGACGTACAAGAACCGAAAATACTGGATATGCTGCCCGCTCTATAGATTTGGATTTATTGTGTTTTGAAGAGGTAATAATGAATTCAGACATATTAACACTCCCGCATCCTAGATTAGAATTGCGAAATTTTGTTTTGCAACCGTTGGAAGAGATTTCTAAAGAATGGATACATCCTGTGTTGAATAAAACAGTTTCTGAATTGAGAGAACAGAGTTCAGACACTGCTGTTTGCAAGCCTTTTCCTTTTTCATTCTGGTCTCCCCCTATTTTTACAACCTATGCTTATATTGCTATAGAGGGGAATATTGGGATAGGAAAATCAACTTTAGCTCAACAAATTAAAGAGCAATACTCAGTCGAACTTCATTCTGAGCGGTTCACTAATAATCCTTACTTACCCCTTTTTTATAAAAATCCACAAAAGTATGCTCTAGATGTTGAGACCTTTTTTTTGAATGATAGAGTAGAGCAAATGGTACAATTTTGGAATGAAGAAAAAGCCTCAGTAGTTTCAGATTATTTTATTTATAAGTCTCTTGTTTTTGCCGCTCAAAATTTAACATCACTTGATTTCAGATCCTATGAAAAGCAATTTTCAAGTCTTGTCACTAAATTAAATGCACCCTCTTTTTTGGTTTATCTTAAAGCAGATATTTTTCATTTAATGAGACAAATTAAGAAAAGAGGGAGGCCTTTTGAACAAGAAATAAAGGAGGATTATTTAAGAAAAATTGACCAAGGCTATGAAAATCTAATGCAAACAAATTTCTCATTTCCAGTAGTTAGGATTGAAGTAGACGAGTTGAATTTTGAAACTGATACGACAGCTTTTCAAGGCATACTTAGAAAAATTTATGCTACTACTTTTTTGTAAAGTAATCCCAAACAACCACTCCAGTAGCTACGCTGATGTTTAATGAATGTTTGGTTCCAAACTGAGGAATTTCAAGTGCTTGACCACAAGTATTAACAACTTCTTGTGCAACTCCACGAACTTCGTTCCCCAAAATAAAAGCATGTTTACTGTTTTTTTTCGGTTGAAAGGCATCCAGTAGAACGGCTTTTTCTGTTTGTTCAATTGCCCAAACTGAAACCTTTTCTTTTTGTAGTTTTTGAACTACATCTAAGGTGTTCTCAACATATTCCCAAGCTACATTTTCTGTTGCTCCCAGTGCAGTTTTATGAATGTCTTTGTGAGGAGGAGTTGCCGTAATGCCACAGAGGTAAATTTTTTCAATTAAGAAAGCATCTGCAGTTCGAAACACTGAACCTATGTTATTAAGACTTCGAATATTATCTAAAATAAGAATTAAAGGTGTTTTTTCAGCTTGCTTAAAATCGCTTACTGTTTTCCGAATTAATTCTTCATTTTTTAGTTTGCGCATAACTTTTGACAAAAAACAAAAGTACAACCTCTTAAAGTTCTATTGCTATTTGCATCTTTGTTTTTCGAAAAAACAATAATTTTTTAAATACATTCGTAAAAACGATTCATTTTGGCTAAAGCAGCAAAAGAGACCCCTTTAATGAAACAATACAATATGATCAAGGCAAAATATCCAGATGCTTTATTGTTGTTTCGTGTGGGTGATTTTTATGAAACTTTTGGAAAAGATGCCATTAAAGCTGCTGGAATTTTAGGTATTATTTTAACCAAAAGAGGAGCTGGAAGTTCTAGTGAAACAGAATTAGCAGGATTTCCACATCATTCATTAAATACGTATTTACCTAAATTAGTTAAAGCAGGATGTCGAGTAGCTATCTGTGATCAGCTGGAAGATCCCAAGATGACAAAGACCATTGTGAAAAGGGGAGTAACTGAATTAATTACACCCGGAGTTTCTTTACATGATGATGTCTTAGATCAAAAGAAGCACAATTATTTAGCTGCCGTCTTTTTTGAAAAAAAATGGGGAGTTTCTTTTTTGGATATTTCAACAGGAGATTTTTGGGTAGCCGAGGGAACCACAGAACAAATAGAGCAATTATTACAAAGTTTTTCACCCAGCGAGGTATTGGTTCCAAAACCCAAAAAGAAATTATTCCAGGAAAACTTTGGCTTGCAATACCATTGTTTTTATATGGAGGATTGGGCATTTGAATTAAGTACTGCTCAAGAAAAGTTAACGACTCATTTTCAAACAAATTCCTTAGAGGGTTTTGGTGTTCAGAGATATACAGTAGGGATAAGTGCTGCAGGTGCAGTATTGCATTATCTATCAGAAGCTCAGCACTCAAAATTGCAGCATATTACCCGAATTTCACCCATTGCTCAAGAGGGTTTTGTTTGGTTGGATCGATTTACTCAGCGTAATTTGGAACTGTTTCAGTCCACACATCCGGAGGGCATACCCCTTATTTCTGTTTTGGATCATACCCAAACTGCTATGGGAGGACGTTTGTTGAGAAGGTGGTTGGCTTTTCCATTAAAAGAAAAACAACAAATAGAATCCCGTCATGAAATTGTGCAGGGATTTATTGAACAAGATGAGGTTTTGTCTCAGGTTCAGCAAGCTTTGTCCAATATTATCGATATAGAGCGAGTAATGGCCAAAATTGCCACAGAGAAAATTAGTCCAAGAGCTTTATATCAGTTGCAATACTCTTTGACTGAAGTAGAAAGTCTCAAAGCCCATTTAGAAAATGGAACGAATACAACCATTAAGAAGCAATTGAAGCTACTCCCTTCTTGTGCCTCAATTACTGCTTTGATTCGTCAAACGATTCATCCAGAAGCGCCGGTTTTGGTCTCCAAGGGTACAGTGATTGCTGAGAGGTTCTCTGAAGGCTTGGATAGATTAAGAGGATTGCGAGATCAGTCTCAATCCCATTTGGATGCTATGTTGGAAAGAGAAACGGAGCGTTCACAAATCCCTTCTCTTAAGATAGCTTTCAATAATGTGTTCGGTTATTATATTGAAGTTCGTAATACCCACAAGGACAAAGTACCCGATGATTGGATCCGAAAACAAACTCTTGTGAATGCAGAGCGTTATATCACTGATGAGCTCAAAACCTTTGAAGCAGAAATCCTTCAAGCAGGAGATAGAATTATGGCTCTGGAACAACAGTTATTTGCCCAGTTAATTCAAAAGTTACAAAAAGAGTTAGAGATACTTAAGCAGAATGCCAATGCAGTAGCCCAGTGGGATATTTTAAGTTGTTTTGCAAAAACAGCTCTGAAAAATAATTATTGCCGTCCCATGCTTACTCAAGGAAATGAATTGACTCTTAAAGGAGCTCGTCACCCAGTTATAGAACAACAATTACCATTGGGGACACCCTATATTGCTAATGATCTTGAATTAGACCGTGATACTCAACAGATTATGATGATTACGGGACCTAATATGTCCGGTAAATCAGCAATTCTAAGGCAAACAGCTTTGATTTCACTACTTGCTCAATTGGGAAGTTATGTCCCAGCAACACAAGCAACTTTAGGTATTGTAGATAAAATTTTCACAAGAGTGGGAGCCAGTGATAATATCTCTATGGGAGCTTCTACTTTTATGGTTGAAATGAATGAAACGGCCTCCATTCTAAATAATATTTCGGAGCACAGTCTAGTGCTTTTAGATGAAATAGGCAGGGGAACCAGTACTTATGATGGAATTTCTATCGCATGGGCTATCGCAGAGTATTTGCATGAACATCCTTTCAAACCTAAAGTGCTTTTTGCAACACATTACCATGAGCTAAATGAAATGACACAACGGCATCCAAGGATTAAAAACTTCAATGTTTCAATTAAAGAAACAAGTGATAGTGTCTTGTTTTTAAGGAAACTGATTCCAGGAGGAAGTGCGCATAGTTTTGGAATTCATGTTGCAAAAATGGCGGGGATGCCAAAACACGTCCTTCTTTCTGCAAAAGATAAATTAAAAGTTTTGGAAGCTTCTCATGGACTCAAAAAATCAGACAATGAAAAGAAAGACACCGAAGAGAATTTACAACTCAGTTTTTTCAATCTAGATGATCCACTTTTAGAAGCACTCAGAGATGAAATTACTAGCTTAGATATTGATACGCTAACCCCAGTAGAAGCTCTAATGCAACTCAATCAAATCAAGCGACGCTTAACCCAAAAGTAAGTAAGGATTTACCCATCAGTCAGACTCTTATAAAAGGCATATCTTTTTTCATTAAAAATGCTCTTATTAATTTAGAAAGAATTAAAATTATTTTACATTTGCAATCCACAATGCGAAAGTAGCTCAGGGGTAGAGCATCACCTTGCCAAGGTGAGGGTCGCGGGTTCAAATCCCGTCTTTCGCTCTGTCGCTTGCTCGAGTGGTGGAATTGGTAGACACGCCGGACTTAAAATCCTGTGCTCTTTTGGGCGTGCGGGTTCAAGTCCCGCCTCGAGTACTTTAAGAATCCGTAACAGATTGTTTCACATGATGTTGCGGATTTTTTTATTTGTTTTTGGCAACATATTGGCAACAAATCAATGTGTTTCTTGACTATTTAAAAGCTAAAACTTCTCAGACACTCCTAATCCAAGAACAGGGGCATGGGTTTTAGAAAACGGTTTTTCTATTGAAACATGGGGATGAGATTTGATATGTAATCCATTCTCTATATCTTGAAGGCATGAAAAAACTAAAGGAAAAACAATAGCGATACTCAGAATAGTGAGGTCTATATCT
>QXZA01000015.1 GCA_009886625.1 Flavobacteriaceae bacterium | reverse complement strand
CAGCTCTATGGAGGCGTTTTTAAAGCTTATAAGAACCTTGAATTCTTTCAAAAAGTAGAAAAATACGTAGGAGAGACCTGGATAAAATTTGAAAGAGATGGATATATAGAATGTCCTATTTCAAACTTTGTATATAAAAAGGAAAATTTGGGGGAAATGAACCCACAAAAACTTTTTAACTACATTCTTCAAAATATGGAAACTTCACAGAATGTTTTGGTTTTGTGGGAAATGTTACGTATATTACGGGGATATAAGACGAAATTAGTGTTATATACATATGATAGTTTTTTGTTTGATTTAGATAAGGATGAGGAAGGGTTATTAGATGAGATTAGAGAAATTTTTAGTAAATATAAGTTAAACATTAAAGAAATTAAGGGTTATGATTACAACTTTGGATAATAGAGATTCTAGTGTATTAGAGGGGATTTTCGATATTTATGAACAAGGACATAGATTTAACTATGACTTTGAAATGAACCTAGATACAAAAATGCTAAACAATAAACTATTTTGTACTTTTACAGACTTAGAAGGTCTTGAAGACTTAATCCAAAACATACAATCAAGATATTCAATTATTTACAATAAATTATTTGTTTTGGAAATTGTAGGAAAAGATGAATATGTTGTTACTTACAATGTTGACCAAACGAATGTAAATACAATACCAGACAATACTATTCTAGTACATAGAAAAAAAGAATCTAATACTTTATATACAATCAATGCCCTTAACGAGCTAATCAAGAAATTAAACGGAGGTGTAGTAGATACCAGGTATAAAGTGGATTGGCAACATTATAGAAATTGTGTTTTACTTACTCAACACAATGAATTAAATCAACTAAATACAAAAATATATAAAATAATAAATTTATGAAAGAATTTGATTTAAAAAAATATATTAGTGAGGATAAGTTAAAGGAATCACAAGCAGATCAATTAGCACCTAAAATAAATGATGCTATCTCAAGTATTGATGATAGTATGAGCTATAAAGATTTTGCACAAGCTGTGGCTAAAGTATTAGAAGAAGAATACGGCACTCACAACTACAAACCATTCCTACAAGAATTGGTTAACAACTTAAAATAAAAAAAAAATATAAAATAGCTTGGCTTTCTATGCCCCTATTTGTATATTATCGTTACATAAAAAAGTGTTATAAATAAAAATTAGTTATTATGGATTTATCATTGTTACAAAAGAAGTTAGATGGTCTTCAACAAAAACCAACAACCGGAAGCGGTAAAACAGATTACACAACTATTTATTGGAAACCAAGCATAGGTAAGCAACAAATTCGAATTGTTCCTTCTACCTACAATGCCTCAAATCCTTTTACTGAACTAGGGATTTATTATGGGATTACTAATAAAGTTATGATTTCACCTGCTAACTTTGGTGAAAAAGACCCGATTGCATTATTTGCCTCTAAACTTAGAGAAGAATATAGCAAAGAAAATTATGTACTTGCCAAAAAATTAGATGCAAAAAACCGTATTTTTGTTCCTGTAATTGTACGAGGAGAAGAAGATAAAGGTGTCCGTCTATGGCAATTTGGAAAATTAGTTTATGAAGAGCTATTAGCATTAGCTGTAGATGATGAAATTGGAGACTACACAGATATCGTTTCAGGTAGAGATCTTACAGTAGAAACAGTAGGACCTGAGTCTACAGGTACAGCTTACAACAAATCTTCTGTACGTGTTCGTTTGAAAACATCTCCTTTAAGTGATGATGCCTCTAAAGTAGAAATTTGGTCTAAAGAACAACCAAACCCTAAAGAGTTGTTTAAACGTTATACATTTGACGAAATGAAATCTGCTCTAGAAAAATGGTTAGTACCTGAAGATGCTGGGAATGAAGACATGCCCGAAGTATCTACTCCAAGTACACCTGCTTCTAACTTTAGTTTAGATACTACAAAGGTTAAACAAAACAAAGTAGACGAATTTGATTCATTGTTTGACAATAAAACTGACGACTTACCTTTCTAAATATGGCAAAAACATCTAAATCACTCTCGGCAGCAGTGTCTGCCGAGATTAAAAGTAAATTTGATCTTAATAAATTTAAATCAACTAAAGGTTTAGATAAAAATGTCAAATTTAAAGAACAAGAATGGATCCCTTTATCCCCTGCATTCCAGGAAGTATCAGGTGTACCTGGTATTCCTATGGGGCATATTGTACTACTTAGAGGACATTCTGATACTGGAAAAACAACAGCACTCCTTGAAGCAGCAGTCTCAGCTCAAAAAATGGGGTTACTCCCCGTTTTTATCATTACTGAAATGAAATGGAACTGGGAACATGCAGCTCAAATGGGACTTGAAGTTAAGTTAATTAAGGACGATGAAGGTAATATTATTGATTATGAAGGTAATTTTATCTATGTAGATAGAGAAACAGTACATACTGTAGAAGATGTTGCCGCCTTTATTATGGATCTAGAGAATGAACAGAAAAAAGGTAATTTACCTTACGATTTAGCCTTTTTCTGGGATAGTATTGGTTCAATTCCTTGTCAAATGTCAGTTGAAAAACTAAAAAATAACAACGAATGGAATGCAGGTGCAATGTCTACCCAATTTGGGAATAGCGTTAACCAGAAAATTGTGATGTCTCGTAAAGAGTCTTCTCCATTTACTAATACCTTAGTTGCTATTAACAAAGTTTGGACTGCCAAAGCAGAATCTCCAATGGGTCAACCAAAAATGATGAACAAAGGAGGGATGGCTATGTGGTATGATGCTACATTTGTAGTTACATTTGGTAATGTATCAAACGCTGGTACTTCAAAAATTAAAGCGATTAAAGGTGGTAAACAAGTTGAATGGGGTAAACGTACAAACCTTCAAATTGATAAAAACCACGTTAATGGTATCCAATCTAGAGGGAAAATTGTTATGACTTCTCATGGTTTTATCCAAGATACAGATAAGGATAAGAATTCATATAAGAAACAACATGCGGATGAATGGTCTAAAATCTTAGGAGGAGGAAAATTCACAATTGTTGAAGATGAAGAAGATGTAACCCCTGTACTTTACGACGCACAAGACTTATAAAACATGAAACATAAAGAATTATTTAATCTCTTGGACGAAATTCAAGAAGATCAGGAAGCACCTTCCTTAAAAAAACACGATAGAGTTTTACTAATTGATGGTTTAAACTTATTTTTTAGAAATTTCGCTACTATGAACATGGTAAACCCCGATGGGGTGCATGTTGGAGGTCTAGGAGGTTTTTTACGTTCTTTAGGGGTATTAATAAGAAATATCCAACCTACTGCTGTGTATGTGGTTTTTGATGGGGCAGGTTCCTCAAATAACAGAAAAAATATTATCCCTGAATATAAATCAGGGCGTAACACCCAAAGGATAACTAATTGGGATATATTTGAAGATAGAGAAGACGAACATGATGCTAAAATCGACCAAATTGTACGTCTAATCCAATATCTTAAACTGTTAAACGTCAAGACCACATCCATAGACAAGGTAGAAGCTGATGATATAATTGCAGTGTTGTCTACCCAATTGGTAGAAAAATATAACTCCAATGTTTTCATAGTATCTAGTGATAAGGATTTTGTACAATTAGTAACTGATAAAATCATCTTGTACAGACCAATGGAGAAAGAATATTACACTCCAAAAACTGTAGAAGAAAAATTTAAAGTCTTATCAAGTAACTTCATATTATACAAAACTCTACTCGGAGATAATTCAGATAAAGTTCCAGGTGTTAAGGGATTAGGAGAAAAGGGAATATTTAAGAAATTCCCTGAACTACAAACTCAAAAATTAACTCTAGAAGACATTTTCGATATTTCTGCTGAAAAGTTTAAAGAACATGTTGTATATTCCCGTATAATCCAAGATAGAAATCGTTTAGAAAATTCATATAAAATTATGGATTTAAGTAAACCAATGATAAGTGAGAAAGAAATCAATGGTTTAATAAACCTAATAGAAAGTGACTTCCCAGATCTAAACAAAGAATTATTTATCCAGTTATATAATGAAGATAAAATTGGAGGGATGATTAGAAATTTAGAAAATTGGCTAAATGAAAACTTTCAACCATTTTCAACTTATATTGACTAGCTTAAAAGCTTTTAATAGTACAACAATGCCCTCACTAATTTTATTTGGTGGTATAAGAAACAGGTCGTATATTCATACATAAGTAAGTTATAAACAGTATTAAAAGCAAACGTTATTACACTCAATTCGATTTCACAATACGGCCACGATTTCCAAATAAAGGTTTTATCATCTTTATTAACACATAAAGAATTCCTAGTAAATATCCATGATATTATTTCTGATGAATATTTTGAAAATCCTGCTCAAAAATGGGCTATCAAAGAGATATTAAAATATTATGAAAAATACCATACAGTTCCCTCTTTAGATGTTTTAAAAGTTGAACTCCAAAAAGTAGAAAATGAGGTATTACAAATTGCTATTAAGGAACAACTAAAACTTGCATTTGTTACATCAGACGAAGATCTAAAGTATGTACAAGAAGAATTTACAAATTTTTGTAAAAATCAACAATTAAAAAGAGCCTTAATGTCCTCTGTAGACTTACTAAAAGCAGGGGACTTTGATGGTATTAGATTTATTGTTGATAACGCTCTAAAAGCGGGTCAAGATAAAAATTTAGGACATGAGTATGTTAAAGATATTGAGGAGAGATATAGAGAAAACTCAAGATCTACTATACCTACACCATGGGATCGTATGAATAAACTACTCCAAGGAGGTTTAGGTAATGGAGATTTTGGTTTAATATTTGGTAATCCTGGAGGAGGAAAATCATGGTCTTTAGTTGCCCTTGGAGGTCATGCTGTTAGATTAGGTTATAATGTTCTTCACTATACTCTAGAATTAGGAGAAGATTATGTTGGAAAAAGATACGATGCCTATTTTACAAAAATAGGAGTAGATAAAATAGATTCCCATAGAGAAAAAGTAGAAGACATTATTCCACAACTTCCAGGAAAGTTGATAATTAAAGAATTCCCCACAGGAAGGGCGACTATCTCAACAATTGAATCTCATATTAGCAAATGTACAAGTATGGGTACAAAACCTGATCTAATCATCATAGATTATGTTGACCTACTTGCATCTAGAAAAAAGAATAGTGATCGTAAGGATGAGATTGATGATATTTATACAAGCACCAAAGGATTAGCTCGAGAATTAGACCTACCAATTTGGTCAGTTTCTCAAGTGAATAGAGCAGGTGCACAAGATAATATTATCGAAGGGGATAAGGCCGCGGGTTCTTATGATAAAATCATGATAACTGATTTTTGTATGTCCCTTTCAAGAAAAAAAGAAGATAAAGTTAATGGAACTGGAAGGTTCCACATTATGAAAAACCGATACGGAATGGATGGTCTTACCTTTTCTGTTAATGCAGATACCTCAACAGGTCACTTTGAAGTCTCTGATTACCATGAAGAAAACGAAAATGAAGAATTAAAACCTTCACAACGTTCCAATAAGTTTGATACTAGTGTTGATACTTTTGATAAACAGTTATTACGAAAAAAGTTTTTCGAATTAGAAAAATAAACTTTAATTAAAAACCAAAATAAATAAATGGCAAAGACATCTCTATTGCAAGAACGTATAGTTTACAAACCTTTTGAATATCAAGAGGCATATGATTACTGGTTAAAACAACAACAAGCCCACTGGTTACACACAGAAGTACCAATGATGTCTGATGTAAATGATTGGAAACAAAATTTAAATGAAACTGAAAAAAATATTATAGGTTCTATTTTAAAAGGATTTGCACAAACTGAAACTGTAGTAAACGATTATTGGACAACTTTAGTAACAAAATGGTTCAGAAAACCAGAAGTTATTATGATGGCTGTTACTTTCGGTGCATTTGAGACTATTCATGCTGAAGCATATTCATTGTTAAATGAAGAATTAGGGTTAGATAATTTTGATGAGTTTCTTGAAGACGAAACCACAATGGCTAAAATTGAAGCTTTAATGTCGGTCAGAGATTCCCACAGTGGTGAACCAGATTGGCATGAAAGAGCAAAATCCTTAGCTATATTTTCTGCTTTTACTGAAGGTGTAAATTTATTTTCTTCATTTGCTGTTTTACTTTCTTTTAAATTGAGAAACTTATTAAAGGGAGTAGGTCAAATAGTAGAGTGGAGTATTAGAGATGAATCATTACATTCAAACGCAGGATGTTGGTTATTTAGAACATTATTACAAGAACACCCAGAATTCAATACACCTGAATTAGAAGAACAGATTAAAGAAGCTGCTCTTTTATCTTTAAAATTAGAATTGGATTTTATTGATAAAGTATATGAAATGGGAGATCTTGAAGGATGTTCAAAATATGATTTAGTATCTTTCATTAAAAATAGAGTAAATACTAAAATGGGAGATTTAGGATATGGTCCTGTTGTAAATGGAATTGATAAAGAATCCCTACAAAGAATGAAATGGTTTGATAGTTTATCAGCAGGTAAACAACACACTGATTTCTTCGCAAATAGAGTAACTAATTACAGTAAAGGAGTTCAAAACTGGGACGCATCATCATTATTTTAAAAATTAAAAAACAAAAACAAACATGGATAACAATTCACTAGAGATAGATTACTCATTATGGGAAAAAGGTAAACATTACCCTGAATGGATGGATGAGATTTCTCTCTCAACTATTAGCAAAGGATACCTACTACCTGGGGAAACCGTTAAAACTGCATATAAAAGAGTAGCAAACGCCGCGGCTAATAGACTTAAAAAACCCGAATTAGCTAATAAATTCTTTAAAGCATTTTGGAATGGGTGGATAGGATTAGCATCCCCAGTTTTATCTAATATGGGTACAGATCGTGGTTTACCTATTAGTTGTTTTGGCGTAGATACACCTGATTCTGTGCGTGGAATCGGTTTAACTAACGCGGAACTAATGAAATTAACCGCCTCTGGTGGTGGTGTAGGAATTAGCGTATCTCGCATTAGACCTAGAGGAACAGAAATTTCAGGAAATGGAAAGTCTGAAGGTGTAGTACCTTGGTGTAAAATTTATGATTCAGCTATTATTGCTACTAATCAAGGGAATGTCCGTAGAGGTGCTGCTTCTGTAAATTTAGATATAAACCATGATGATATTGATGAGTTTCTTGAAATCCGTAGACCTAAAGGAGATCCTAATAGACAATGTTTAAACTTACACCAGTGTGTAGTTGTAGATGATTTCTTCATGAGAAAATTAGAAGCACGGGATACGGATGCTATGAATACTTGGGCTAAGGTTTTAAAATCAAGAATGGAAACTGGAGAGCCTTACGTAATGTTTAAAGATAATGTAAACAAAGCAAACCCTATGGCTTACATGATGAATAATCTAGATGTAACCATGACTAACATTTGTTCTGAGATTACTTTATTTACAGATGAAGAACATAGTTTTATTTGTTGTTTATCTTCTTTAAATTTAGCTAAGTACGATGAATGGAAAGATACAGATGTTGTAGAAACTGCAATATGGTTGTTAGATGGAGTAATGCAAGAATTTATTGACAAATCTGCGGGTAAAGATTCTCTACAAAGAACCTACAACCATGCTCGTAAAGGTAGAGCTTTAGGTTTAGGTGTAATGGGTTGGCATACCTTCTTACAACAAAAAGGATTACCATTTAATTCAATAGCTTCAACAGCACACACCCATAACATATTTTCAGATATTAGAGGTAAAGCAGAAAAAGCAAGTAGAAATTTAGCAGAAGAATATGGTGAACCTTTATGGTGTAGAGGAACAGGTATGAGAAATACTCACCTCTTAGCAATAGCCCCTACAGTATCTAATAGTGTTATAACAGGTGGTATTTCAGCTGGTATTGAACCATTACCTGCAAATATCTACACATTTAATGGTGCCAAAGGAACATTTATTCGTAAGAATAAAGTATTGGAAGGGATATTAGAATCTAAAGGTGAAAACAAAGAAGAATGGTGGGATATGATGTTAAGAGATAATGGGTCAGTTTTAGGTCTCCCCGATAACATTTTATCACCAGATGAAAAAGAATTATTTTTAACTTTTCCTGAAATTAACCAGTTAGAATTAGTTCGTCAATCTGCTATTCGTCAACGATATATTGATCAAACCCAATCTTTAAACTTAAGTTTTGATCCTAATGATTCACCTAAGTGGATTAATCAAGTACATATGGAGGCGTGGAAATTAGGAATAAAAACATTGTATTACCTAAGAACCGATTCTGTAATTAAAGGAGACTTAGGATCCAGACAATCTGAATGCGTTAGTTGTGACGGATAGGAGGTACCTTATATATATTTTAAGATAATAAATTTTTCCAATTTAAAAGGGGGTGTGTTAACACCCCTTTTTTATATTTATCAACAAATAATGTTTTTATTTAATTGTTATCAATATGTTAAAATATATAAAACGTAACTGGATGGATTTTAAAAATTTATTTAAAGATGATAATGACATTAATGAGAAATCAGTTGTTGGATTCGCAGCATTCGCGGTAATGGTATTATTTGCCACCGCAGACATTGTAACAGGATTTGTAGGTAAAGACTTGGTAATTCAAGAATTTATTTATGATTCTTTTCTTTTTATCACATTAGGCTGTTTCGGTATTGCTGAAGCAGGTAAGATATTTGGTGGTAAAAAAGAATAGTAGATTCCTTTTTAGGTAAGTGTTATTTCCAAGGGTTATAGTAATTTTTTTAAAACGTATAATTTGAAGATTACTACCTTTAAGATATTAAAAATCTTCGTTATTTGTGTTATGTTATTATTACCCAATGGTTCTAATAGTACACCACAAGTAAACGATCTAGACCTTATTATGGTTGGTCAAGTCACTAATGAAATTCGTATGGGTAAACTTGCGGGTAATCGAAACCTAGCAGTTGGTGTAAAAAATATCCTCGAAGAATTATTAATGGACCTAGACTATAACCTCTCAGACCAAGCATCTACGAAAGTAAATGTAAAATTGGTTTTCTTTGATGTGAAAAACATTGGAACATCTTTTGCAGTATTCCATAAAGACGTATCAATAACACAAATTATTGCTATTGGTGAGTTGGAAATTAATGGTAAAATTAAAAAACGTACAATCCAAAAAGGAACTAGCAAAACCATTTCAACTTCAACTCTTATAGTTGCAGAAGACGGAACATTTAACCAACAAACCGCAAGCATAGCATTAAAAAAAGTATGTGAAAAAATTATTAAAGATTTATTATGAAAAAATTATTATTTTTATTAACACTAATGCCTATATTAGTTTTAGGTCAAAATCTTAACTTCGATCACAGTTATATCGAAGAATCTCCGTTTGCTGTAGGTGATACAATCACAGTAAAATTTAATACCTTGAGTGATAGTAATTCTGAAGTTTATTTTATGATATTTGATTATCAATATAATAATAAACTATTAGAAAAAATTGACCATTCATT
>QXZA01000014.1:309-5252 GCA_009886625.1 Flavobacteriaceae bacterium | reverse complement strand
ACCTATTGATAATATTAGCTTTAATGGGTGTTGTACGACCGTATTTTGTTTGGGGAAAGTTTGTAGTGTGTTTTGAAATAAATCCCATTCTCTCTATATTAGTAGTATTATTAACCATAAATCAATTAAAATGAAGAAAATATTTTTGTGTTTTAGTTTTCTATTACTCACTTTCTGTAATTCTGACAAGAAACAGCCAAATTCCAAAATTGAAATCTATGACAATTCTATAGAATCAATAATTGATATTTCAGCTACTATTGAAATCATTGCTGATTCAATTGCATTACCTGAAGGACCTATTTGGGATGAAAAATCAGAATCACTTTATTTTAGTGACGTAATAAACAACAAGATTTTCAAATGGAATGAAGTAAATGGAACTTCTGAATTTATTGTTCCAAGTGGAAATACTGGATACGCACCAAACTTAGGGGAGGGAATTTTAGGAGCTAATGGTCTTGCTTTAGACATGAAGGGAAATCTCATTTTATGTCAACATGGGGACAGAAGATTGGCTATGTTAAAAAATATGGAATCTGATGTTCCTCAGTTTAACACAATAGTTGACAATTTTGAGGGAAAAACATTAAACAGTCCCAATGATATTACTTTATCTAAAGATGGGACTATGTATTTCACTGATCCTCCTTTTGCTTTTTTTGATGCAACAACTTTTTCTTTCGTAGAAACAGAAATGAGAAAGTTAAACTTTAATGGCGTATTTAAATATGACCCTAATGATATGACCACAACATTAATAACTAAAGATATTGATGTTCCAAATGGCATTGCTCTTTCGGAAGACGAAAAATCACTGTATGTAAATAAAATGGGAATTTTAGATAATAGTCCAGCTATTAAAAAAATTAATTTAGAGACAAATGAAGTAGAAACTTTTTTTGATGGTAAAGATCTTTTTGGTAAAGTGGAAGGAAACTTTGATGGTATGAAAGTTCATTCAAGTGGACATGTTTTTACATCAGGACCAGGAGGCTTACTTGTTATTTCACCATCGGGAAAGTTGAAAGCAAAAATTGATTTTGGGCATATTACAAATTGTGCTT
This sequence comes from Flavobacteriaceae bacterium, assembly GCA_009886625.1. GTDB lineage: Bacteria > Bacteroidota > Bacteroidia > Flavobacteriales > Flavobacteriaceae > MS024-2A. The sequence goes on along the minus strand of QXZA01000014.1, from coordinate 4,185 downwards.
TTGATAAAGATGAAAAATATCTTTATGCTACAGGATTTTTATCAAACCCAAAAGTTTATAGAATTAAACTTAAATAGTTTAGAACAAGGAATAAAGCCCTCCCAAAGTGGAGGGTTTTTCTTTTACACCAATGGACACAACCCAAATTCCTTGCAATTCATTGATATCATTGCGTTAAGCTAGGAATCCTGAGTAGTGGTTTTAGGGGGAGTTGTTTGGGGAAAGTTTGTAGTGTGTTTTGAAATAAATCTCATTCTCTATATCTTAGAAGCATTATTAATCATAAATCAATTAAAATGAAAAAAGTACTTTTTTTACTTTTAGCTATTGCGCTTATTTCTTGTAACAATAAACCTCTTAAATCAAAACAGGAAATTCTAACTGAACAAACCAGAGAAATAGTTTTAAAAGCATTCAATGCTCAAATGGACGGAGAAATTGAATTATTGAAATCACTCCTTGCCGATAACTTCACTTTTACTTTAACTGGGCAATTAGATATTTCAAAAACTTATAGTTGGGATGAGTTTTTAGAGTTTGCAGGTTATTTTGGTTCGCTTCTCAAAGGAGATGTTGGAGTTGAATACAAAAGTATAATTGTAGATGGAAGAACAGCAATGGTTTTTGCAGAAGGAAGAATGGAAGGAGTTGGAGGGAAGTATGAAAACGATTATGCCATTAAATACACTCTTAATGAAACTGGTCAGATAATTGAGCAAAAAGAATATTTAAGTGATATCCTATTAGCAACACAGCTTTATGGGCAAGAAATTTGTGGAGAGAAAAAGACCTTATAAAACAGGCATATATTCTTCATTAAGTTTGAGAGGAAAACACGGAATAGAGGTATTTTATATTTTTTATATTAGTAACTTATTAATCATAAATCAATTAATAATTTACTATGGGTGTTTATTTGATTATTGATGTTTTTTTTAAAAAACAATTAATATTGCTTTTCAGATTTAAAAAATGGACAAACGCTTACTTACATCAAAATTTCCCGAATGTGGTGTTACAACTCTTTATGTAAATGGTAAGACTTATACACGTGAAGAATTTCATAAAGCTCAACGATTAGAATTAAGACGTGGAAAATCAGGTCGTTTTGTAAGTAAAGTTATTACCAGATAATACTAATCCTTGAAGGGAGCATCAAAAAATCAATACAGTGAGAAATATTCTACTTATTATTTCAATATTTATTTTCGCATTTTTTAGCTGTACTAAAGAGTTTGTTAACGAAAAAAGTCTAAACTTCTTTAATGATAACTTTAAAAACAAAACTATTGTAGTAGCAGGTTCAACCCTTGATGACGGTGCAGTAGTTTGGATTAACGAGAATAAAATTAAGTTAATTGGCAATGCTTTAGAAGCAACAGGTCTATTCCATCAAAGCAATAAGATATACGTTACGGGATGGACATATGGAGGAACAGGGAGTGTTTGGGTCATGGATATGGATGGATCTAATCAAATTCAAACTGAACTTGAAGGAAAATTTTCGGAAGGCCAGAGAATAACTATTCATAACGGAGATATCTACGTTGGGGGTTATTTTCAAAACGGATCTTGTTTTTGGAAAAATGGATCTAAAATAAATCTTACTATAAATGCGGATTCCATGAGTTGGGGAATTGGAGTTGATGAAAATAGTAATCTATTCAACGTTGGTTACTATATGAAATCCCATTCACTAATACCATCATATTGGAAAAATGGTAAAAGAAAAAATCTAAGTAAACCAACCCATGGTGATGGTGAGGCCAAGTATATTGAGATTGTAAACAATAAGAAGTTTATTGGAGGCACTACATCAGCACCGCATAATTTTCTAGGTTATATAACTAAACCTACATATTGGGTTGAGGGTAAAAGGAAAACTGGAAATATTGGTTCTATTGATGAAGGATGGCAGAATAGTGAGGTGTTTGACATGTTGGTCGATGATAAAGAAAATGTTTACTTAGCTGGTTTCTCACAAGATATGGATGCAGAATATCCTACTTATTGGAAAAATGGTCAAAAACACTTAATCTCAAATGGTGAAGTTTCTGGAGTTATTAGAGGTATAGAAACTGTTGATGGTGAACTAGTATCAACTGGCACCTTATCATATTTTCCAGGCACACCATGTTTATGGGTTGGAGATAAAACATATTTATATGATCAAAATGCAGTTGGTGAAGTTTGGGATATGTTGGTGATTAATTAAAACGTATTGAAATTACACTTATAAATTAATCCCTAGAGATTCCTGTCGATGTATTAGTGTTTATATATTTTAGGATATCTTATTTGTACTTTAATAGCCCTAATTTCATCAAAAATATTATTTACTTCTTTATTTATTCACCCACTTCTCCTTTCATAACTTTATGCTTATTCTATAATATGTAAAGTCTTTCTTTTATGATCAAATCATTTCCTGTCCTTTTTTTAATTCTTCAATATGTTCAGTCACTTTTTAATAAGTTACTTAATAAGCGATAAATAAAATTCCAATTTTCAAATAGCAACTTATACTTTTATTGGCATATTTTTATTATGGATTCTCTTAGCAAAATTTTTTTTAAGGAATTAATTGTTGTTGAACAAATGACTACTATGTATTGGAATAACAAAAGATATACAAAAGAAGAAATAATTGATATTAAGAAAAAAATAGAAGAAGGTAAGTTATAGCTTAGATGCGGTTACAAAAATATATTATTAGAGTAACTGATTAATATATAGAGAAATGACATTAGCCTGCTGGCTATAAAAATAGATGATGGAAGACCAGTTAGCGTCTCCTTTTCACTTTCTATAACAGTTAGATTTAAATGAAAAAACTACTTCTTTTTTTATTAGTAACTCCTTTAATTTGTTTTGGGCAGACCTCTCTAGATTTTTTTAATAGTGGTATAGTAAAAGATAGTCTAAATGACTACAAAGGATCGATTGCAGAATTTACTAAAGCAATAGAACTTGAGCCAGATAATACTGAATACTATAGCGCAAGAGGTAAATCAAGGTATTTTTCAGATGACTTTGAAGGATCAATAGCAGACTATACCAAAGCTATAGAATTTGAGCCAGACAATTCTGAATACTATAACTCAAGAGGTAAATCAAGGTATTTTTTACGTGAATATGATAAAGCTATAATTGACTTTAATAAAGCGATAAAACTTAAGCCAGATAATGCAGAATATTATTACGAAAGAGGTTATGCAAAATATTCTTCACTTGATTATAAAGGAGCTATAGCTGATTTTAAAGCTTCAATAACTATTGATTCTTTAGAACCACTTTACTATAAAAATTTAGGTGATGCTTTAGAAAAAAGCGAAAAATTTAAAGAGGCAAAAGTTCAATATCTTATAGCTGAAAAACTTGATTCTTCAGGTGGTGCTATAAAATATAACACTAAGGGTGATTATTATCCCTATGTTCTCTTACAAGACGAGCAATTAAAATTTCCTATACAAACTGATATAGAGCTATTTATAGAGGACATTTTTAATTTTGACACTAAAAACGATCGATTCTTTTTAAGATTCAAATATATAATATACTCTCCATATCCAGCAGATTATATAAATAATCAAAACGAAAACCTAAATAGTATAACAGATATAAGGGAGATAGTAAAAGTTGATTACATCAATTCTGATCAAACGAAAGCTAGTGAACTAGTTTACGACTCCATTAAAAACACTTTTGGATATAGTTACGAAGGATCACTTGAGAGTAGTTTTTACCATAATTGGAATTTAAGAGACTATCCTTTTGATGAACAAAATATCCAAGTTAGATTTAAGTCATCTCTTGATTCTACTATATTTAAATTCAATGAATCTAAAAAATCTCCTGCTGCATTTAATAAAAAAA
>QXZA01000014.1:0-299 GCA_009886625.1 Flavobacteriaceae bacterium | reverse complement strand
CAGATATTTTGTTGATTCTACAATACCTCCTGTTCAGTTTTTAACTAAAGCCGATATGATAAATAATCTAATTTTATTATTACTTATTTTAAATATTTTAATAGTCATAGTCCAAAAAAACAATAAAATAAATTTTGGTTTTTTAGAGCAGAATAAGTACGCAATGAGAGTTACCGGTATCGCTTTTGTTGTATTGAATACATTGATTGTTTTATTGTAATCAAATCATCATCAGATCCTACTCCTTTTCTTTCCGAGATAAATCACTACATCAACTTTAAAATACAGCAGAGATTATT
>QXZA01000013.1 GCA_009886625.1 Flavobacteriaceae bacterium | reverse complement strand
GGAATAGTCTTTTTAATCAAGATCTATCCGACTGGGACGTTTCAAGCGCTACAACATTGCGTCAAATGTTTGATCAAACAATGCAATTCAATAATGGAGGTGTATCTTTAAATTGTTGGGATACTTCGAGTGCGACAGATATGGATTGGATGTTTTATCTAACCTTAATTAATCAGGATCTTTCTAATTGGTGCGTTGCTTCAGTTACAGCTCAGTCCCCTATAGCAAGATTTGGTAATATTGGTGGAACTAATCCCACTTGGGGAGCAGCATGTATAGGAAATTCAGTAGTAATTTCTTTTAGTGATGTAACAAAAACTTTTGGGGATTCAAATTTTACAGTAACAGCTTCATCTAATCAATCAGGAATCCCAATCACCTATTCGATTGCTGACACAAGTATTGCGACTATAAATGCATCTAGTGGTCAAATTACCATTTTAAAATCTGGGATTACAACTGTTACAGCAAGCCAAGATGACGGCTCATGTATTTCAGGTAGCTCAAATATGACGCTAACTATTAACCAACAGACTGTGAATATCAATGCAAATGATATTGTATTGACTTATGGTGATCCAGCTTTCACTTTAACTGCCTCCTCCTTAGTTACAGACAGAGGCTTTATTTTCACTATTAGCGATGCTACAATTGGGTCAATTAGTGGAAATGTTTTAAGTATTTTAAAGCCAGGAACAACCAATATAACCGTTAGTCAAGCCGCTAATGATTTTTATGCTCCGGTATCAAAAGTAATAACCCTAACAGTCAACAAAGCAACACCAACTTTAGACTTCCCAGAAATTACTAAAACCTACGGGGACTCAGATTTCACCCCTACTGTTACAACTAACAGCAGCGGTAATATAACATTTAGTGTTTCAGATCCCTCAATAGCTAGTTCCTTGGGAAGCTCTTTATCTATTGTTGGTGCTGGTCAGACAAATGTGACCGTTAATATAGATGAAACCGAAAATTATTTAAGTATTTCTGGAAGTACTATAATGACCGTAAATAAGGGAACTCCAACTATAATCTTTAATGATATAACAAAAGAAATTGACGATCCGGATTTTAATATTAATCCAACTTCAGATAGCAGTGGCTTGATGAGCTTCTCTATCGCAGATTCTTCAATAGCATCAATTAGTGGAAACACTATAAGTATTCTAAGACGTGGAACTACTACAGTGACAGTAAATCAAAGCGAAACAAGCTTATTTAATTCAGGATCAGCAACTATGATACTGACAGTAAATGGGGCTTCTTTTGATATTTCATGGTATGAGTCGAGAATTAGAAAAGCGTTTTCAATTGGTCAGTATGAGTTAAAAGAACCCACCTATACATCCGATTATGATGGTGAGATAAGATATGTATCATCTAACTTGTCTGTAGGAAATTTCACAGGTAAAACGTTAAACTTTAATAAAATTGGAAGAGTACTTTTAAGTGCTAGATTCGAGGGGTCTGATTATTATCAAGATGCAGTTATTCAAGTAGAATTTGACATATTAAAAGATAATCAGGTAATAATACCGTCAGAACTCCCTAATGAAACCCCACTTAGAGATTTTATATCGATACCCATACCCTTATCTGCAACATCAACTTCAGGTGCACCGGTCTACATTAAAGTTGAAGAAGGTTCCGCAGCTAATCTTTCAGGTACATTAGGAAATTACGAACTAATTACAAATAGTCAAACCGGAATAGTTTCTATAACATATTTCACAGTAGAAAATGATCATCCAAATTATTACCCTGCCACATTACATTTTTCATTAGATGTAGTTAAGTTAAATCAGAACATAACTTTTAATCCTGAACCAGCCATAGAGGTTCCTTACTCGGAAAATCTTGAGATTTTAATAAACGCAATATCTGACTCTAATCTTGATGTTAGTGTCAATAAACTAAATGTAAGTAACAACGTATTAGAAAATAATACTCTTTCTATTAATGATCTTGGACAGGTTTATATAAATGCTGAACAAGAAGGAAATCAGTTTTATAATCCTACAACAGCAAATAGGGTAATAACAATTATTCCTGCGCCAACTGAACTTTCTGATTTTTCGATTCCTGAAAAGTTTATTTATGACGATGACTTTGAAATTACTCCACCAACCTCTTCCAGAGATGGTGAAATTATTTATACCAGTGATAACCCTGAAGTTGCTGTTGTATCTGGAACAACAATATTTATTATAGGGATAGGTACTTGTAATATTACAGCTTATATGGAAAGTATAGATTTTTACACATCATCATCAATAAGTTCTGAGTTTGTTATAAAGGCAAGAGATACCGATCTGGATAGTGTTCCAGATGAAATTGATAATTGCCCCGATGTAGCCAATCCAAGCCAATTAGATGATGATATGGATGGAATAGGAAACGAATGTGATCCTGATTCAAATGGCGATGGAATAAAGGATGATTTAATTTCAGTTTCACAACTTCTTACCCCGGGAACTACTGGGTCTGAATCAACATGGCAAGTACAAAACATTGAATTTTTCCCTAATTCAATTGTCTATGTTTATAATAGAAATGGCCAATTAGTTTTTCAAAAAAACTCTTATCAGAATGATTGGAATGGTACATATCAGAAGACAGGGAGCTTTTTACCGGCAGGGCCCTATTATTTTGTTGTGGAAATTTCTGATACAAATGAAATTAAAAAAGGATGGCTCTATATCAATTACTAGGGATATAAAAGATGAATAAAAAAATTAAAATTTCGAATTTTCAATTTGGCACTTCTTTTATTCTTAAAACGTATATAATAATTTCACTTTTATTATTCTGTACAAATTCATTTTCTCAATACAATGAGAATAAATGGATTATATCAGCTAGCTTCGATGCTGTCGACTTGTATCCTACTGGCATAAAAACAGATGCCCCTTACTATCCTCAAGGAGGTATTTTTGAAGATTTATTCAATGTTTCTGACCACTGGAATTTTGGTGGGCCGTCAGTTTCAATTTCAAAATTGATTTATAAGGGCTTATACTTTGGTACTGAACTGTCTATTAATAAAATAAAAAAAATTGAAGGTCAAGATAATTTTGATTACACTTTCTATGGGGGACAGGTTTTCCTCAAAAAAACATTCTATTCTACAAAAAAAGCACGACCATTTTTAAAATTAGGCTATGGTATTTCTGGTATAGATAGGGGTTTATTTGGGGATACAATTCCATTTAGCCAATATTTTTCTAAAACTCTATCACCTGGTTTTGGAGTTCACTTTAGAATCACCAATAACTTTGGTTTTGAAATTTCTTCATCTTTTAATAAAGCGATAGATTTTGGAGGAATAACTCATTTAAGACATAAGGCAGCTATCTATATTGGTATTGGAGATAGAGATAGAGATGGGGATGGAATAATTAATAGAAAAGATAAATGCCCTAAAATTCCTGGACTTCCAGAATTCAATGGATGTCCAGATAACGATGGTGATGGGATTCCTGACCTTGAAGATAAATGTCCGAATGAACCTGGAGTGAAATTAAATAATGGGTGTCCCGAAAAAGATGAAGCATTAGATGAAAACAATTTGATGTCTGATAAGAATAAAGAATTACAACTAGGAGTGGTTAGTTCAACTTTTTCTAAAAACACTACAAATACAAAAGAAGAATCTAGTAATCAAGAAGTATTAGCTGAAAATAATTCGATGTCTAATAAAAATAAAGAATTACAACTAGAAGTCGTTAGTTCAGCTTTTTCTAAAAATACTACAAACACAAAACAAGAGTCTAATAATCAAATCAGCAACGATATTTCGAATATTTCCTTCTTAATTAACAAAAAACTAGATGAAAATAGAATTATATATTTCCCTGCGGGAAGTATCAAAATATTAGGGAAGAAAAACCTTGTGAAACTCAGAGGTATATTCAAATTGATTACTAATCAAAAAGATTTAAAAGTACTATTGGAAGGTCATTCTTCAGATGATGGAGATTCTCTTTCAAATTTGGAGTTGTCAAGAGATAGAGCAATTATTATTAAACAAACCCTTATTGATTTGGGAACAGATCCAGGAAGAATTAAAATAAAAGCATTAGGAGAGGAAGAACCAATTTTTGATAATAAATCAATCAATGGTGATAGGTTTAATAGATCTGTTTTAATCACACTTTACCAAGAATAAAACAAGCTACTAATGAAGTAAGTGAAGACTTATCTTTGTTTATTCAGTAAGTTCTGGGATTTGTGATTTTTTCTTTACCTTTATATTGTATCAAGAACGCATTTAGCGTACCAACCGATCTTCTCGAGACACGGTGGTTT
>QXZA01000012.1 GCA_009886625.1 Flavobacteriaceae bacterium | reverse complement strand
AAAGCTGATCAATTTTTGAATAGGGGGGAGGGATATCAAAATGTTCATTGGATACTTTGTCTTATGCCTCCTGTGAAGATAAACATGAGGATTTCCAAAAATCACTTCATCGTGATACCCTTTTTGAAGTGCTTCTATTTTTCTTGAGAAATCATAGTCAAGATTTTTAGATGTCAACTCGTGAATATCAGATGGATAAATTCCTCTAAATGAAAACATCAATAACCAATGAGCTACAGCCTCAATTTCCATAAGCGTTGCAAGAAAATTCCTACGATACTTTCCTTTTATTTCAATATTATCAATCGCAAACCTTATCATATCTGGTATTGCAGAATCATTATCTGGCATAGGAGGGACTTTTGCTTTCCAGCTTGGATCAAATTCAAATGTTTGAAAAGTGAACTTTTTCTTTACAGCGTGGTTACAGACTGTCTTTATATTATTATAGTATGTGTTGTAAGTATGAGGACTCCCAGCATTATCAAGAATTTTTTTCCTGAGCCGCATAAAATTTTCCTCAGTTACATCGTTAAAATGTAGATCCTTAATATTTAAATGGTTAGCCACAGTAATTACTGTCTCAAGGCAATTGTCTACATGAGTTTTTTCTTTATATAGGCTAAAAACTGATCTTATGTATTCTTTGATACTCTGAGCAGATTCTTCATTGGAAAGCATTTTTTTTGCCGTATCAAAGTCAATTTGTCTAAGGCTGTACTTATTTTGAACCTCGAGCATTTTAGTTTTGTACTCAGTGATCTTGTTGTTTATAGCTAAACTATTTGGATGCGACGGATCTACTTGGGAAAAGGTCTTATTCCACAGCTTTGGTATTATATAAACACCTTCAATTTTTAACCTTACATCGTTATCAGCCCTATCCAAACTACCGTCTTTGAAGCGGATGTACAGCTGTGCTGTACCGTCTTTCCTGGTTCCTTTGAAAATGAATGATAATGTCATAAGACTAAACTACTAAAAATCTGCCCCTGAGTTTGCCCCTGACTCATAAAGTTATTGTCAAAATACCCTGTTTTTTCAACAACCACGTAACCCCAGTAAATATAGACCTTAAGATAGATTAAAGCTTTAAATATCAGGGCTTTATAATGAATAATACTAAAAATCGTTCTGATTGTGGTTCAGGAGGTCGGCGGTTCGAGACCGCTCTTCCACCCGCTTTGTAAAGGGGATGACGATATGTTGTCCCTTTTTTATTGTCTTTGGGGTAACGTATAGGGTAACGATTTAATCATTTTTTAGACAACTCATACCTCAACTCGTAATATTTTGAAGCTGATATTCTCTTACCTAAATAAAGGAATTGCACTTTACCATTAACTACTTTCTTTGTGAGTGAGAAAACTTATTTAAGAGGTTTAGAAATACCTGAACTTTATGAAGAGAATATGCCTATGATTTAAAATCAAATGACAAAGAAAGAGGGTCAAGAAATTACCGCTACAGTAAAATATGACTCCGAGACTTATAGTTTTTTTATAAGGTTTAGCTTTACCAATCTACTTCATCAACATTCAAGTCATCATTTAAATATTCATTAAGACTAATAGCTAAATCATTGAAAAATTTCAATTGTGTTTTAATATCATTTTTTCCTTCAGCTAATTCTTCGCCATCAGCATTAAAAATTTTATTTAAGAATCCTCTTTCATACCATCCACTTGAAAGTGATTCATCCTTTGTGAACGTTTTTAAGCTTACTGGTTCAAATTTAAGACGCCCATATTTAAATGTTATGTCTATAACGTATCTATAACCCTGATAGCCTTCAGTTAATGTGATTACTGTGTGAGTTTTTAAAAGTTCTTCGGTAGACCCCTGAATCCTTAAAAATTTTCCTCTTTCATTATCAAGAATTATATTCCCATCACCTTTGAAAACTTCATTAAACCACAGGACTGTTTTATTGTTTAAATCTTTTGGGGTAGCGTCTGAATAAATAATTACATAGTCTGACATTTTTAGGTATGTACCTTGTTTTGTTTTAAAACCTTCATTTATAGTAATCTCTGATTGAGTAAACAGTTCTTGAGATGAAGATGAAATTGGAATAGCTAATAGTAATAAGAATTTAAATAAGTTCATTTTATTGAATTTTTTCAATATTAACTTAAAACTAAAATTTAGGCAACTACTTTTCTACTGCATTTTCACTTCAAGCCTATAATAATTTACCCAACAATTACAATGGAACTACTTCGCAACTTGCAGAACCCCTTACAGGATTCATACAATGACTGTGAGAAACTGGCTCACAAGACTTCTAACGCGCTCTAATAAGGTAGAACAGACATTCTTTGTGTCAGAGAGAGATAAGGGAGATTACAATAACCTACACGTTCAAATGCTTATTGGCACGAATACAGACATGACGTATCAAGAAGTAAAGTATGGAATGGGCAATGTATCAGTAGGAGATTATCAACCGATCTATGATAGTGAAGCAGTATGCAAGTATGTAACCAAGCACATAGGAAAGGATGTGGACTACGACACTGTATTCAAAAGCTAAAAGTTTCTATACAGAATTATTCCATACACAACAGCATGGGTTTTAGAAAAAGGTTTTTCTATTGAAACAAGGGGTTGGGATTTGATATGTAATCCATTCTCTATATATTGAAGGCATGAAGAAACTATTCTACCCTTTAGCCTTCGCTCTAACAGCATTCTTAGTCCTTTACAGCTGTTCTGCAGAAGAAGAGGACATAACCTCTCCTCCAACAGTTCAACAGCCAACTCCAGAGCCTGAACCAGAGACAACACAGTACACTTTAACAGTTACAGCAGGAGAGGGAGGAAGTGTATCTTCAGAAGGAGGTAATTATGATGAAGGGACAGAGATAACTATTACAGCTTCTCCAGCAGAAGGATATGAGTTTGTGGGATGGGAAGGGAGTGATTCAACTGAAAATAGTTTAACGATAACATTAAATTCAAATGAATCTATTAATGCACTTTTTGAATTTATTCCCTTATACACACTTACTGTTTTAAGTAGTGAAGGAGGTGTTGTATCCACTGCGGGTGGAGAATATACAGAAGGCGCTGAAGTTGAAATAATTGCTACACCTAATGAAGGGTTTTCTTTTACAGGATGGGAGGGTATTGAAGATACAAGTAGCTCCGTAACAGTTTCAGTCAGTTCGAATGCAACAGTCACAGCTCTATTCGAAGCAATTCCACAATTTGCTGTAATAGTTTCCGCAAGTGAGGGAGGTACTGTATCAACAAATGGAGGAACCTATTTAGAAGGTTCTGAATTTAGTATACTTGCCACCCCAAATACTGGTTATGAGTTTCAAAGATGGGAAGAAATTGATGCTTTAACCTCTTCACTAACCATTACAGTAAGCTCTAACATTTCCTTAACAGCTATTTTTATTGAAATACCAAATGACTCAAACAGTTCTAATAGTACAAATGAAAATTTAGGTCCTATATTTTGGAGGGGATCAACTATAACCTTTAATAAATCTAATGGAGCAAATCCAAATTTGGAAGAAAATCAAGATAGAATAAGAGAGAATGTATGGATTACAAGAGGGAATACTGGAGGGCAAATTTTCAATATCGCTATAAATAATAGTGCTGATAAAACTGAAAGTCCCGTTGGAACTGAATGGGCAATTGGTACTTTAGATGAATTGGAAAGCCTGACGTTTAATTATTTTCGCAACGCAATAAGCAGACCCAAGAGTGTAGTGGGTAAAAATTTAGTTCTACACCTAATAGAAGATGATATTTATGTAAATGTAAAGTTCACATCTTGGAGTCAAGGTAAGAGAGGAGGGTTTTCTTATGAAAGAAGTACACCGTAGCTTTCACTACAATGCCCCTAATCCATTGATTTCATTGCCTTAACCTTAGATTCCTGTTTAGTGGTTTTAGGGGGGGGTGTTGTTTGGGGAAAATTTGTAACGTGTTTTTTAAATTAATCCTATTCTTTGTATATTAGAGGTATTATTAATCATAAATCAATTAAAATGAAAAAATTATTATTATCAATTTTATTATTGGGTACAATATCATTAAATGCTCAATATTGTTTGTTTTTTGACATAAAGGCAGAGAATCCCGAAATGGTTGTATCAGCACTTTCTGCTGCGATGAATACTGAATGGGGTAAGAATATTGAAGGAACAAAATCATTATTTGCATATGCTATTAATGGATCTACTGATTCTACACATTCACTTCAAATGTGCTTTCCAAATGAAGCAGCTTTTGAACAAGCATTTATGTCATACGGGCAATCACTTGAGGCACAATTACTGTTAGATGGGAAACTTGCGGATTTTTCAGTTGCTGTTTCTCAGTCGTTAAATACTCCAATTTGGTACAATGGGGAAGATTGGGCGGAAGATAACGTTTTCATGCTATACCAAATGGAAGTAACAAACCCAAGCTTATACTTAAAAGAATTTAAAAGCTTTTCCCAAAAAATGGCTAAAAAGTTAGGATATGAAGATAGTTCCTATGGATTAGCATATCCAATAGTAGGTAAAAATTCAGACTTTACTCATTTTGCATGGATTGGATCACCTGACATCAAAACTGCACTATCAAATACTAAAAAAATGTTTTCTGACCCTTTGTTTGCAGAATTTTCTAAGAAAGTATCAGGTGCGAGAAAAGTCGTTAATACTATAATGTCAGTCCGTGTTATGGACTTTTAAATTTTTTATTAAACAAGATTTAGCCCTCCCAAGTGGAGGGTTTTTCTTTTACACCAATGCCCCTAATCCAAATCCTTACTAATCCATTGATATTATTGCCTTACCCTGAGGTTCGTTATTGTGGTTTTAGGGTTTGGATTTAGGGTTTTGTATGGATACGTGACGGATGAAAATCTAATACTTTTAACGCAGCCCTAACCCAAACACAGTGGGGTAGGTTTTAGAAAAGGTTTTTTCTTTTAAACCATCGGCATATCCTCTTCATTAAGTTTAAGGAGTAATTAAATAACTACTCCTCAATTAAACCTTACGATTAAATTTTAGTCTATAATAAAAACAAAAAAATGAAAAACTTTATCATAGTCACCTTCTTAAGTGTTGTTTCATATGGACAAGATTTGAATTATAACATTGAATCTTTTATTAATCAAGATTTAAATATTAATAACAAAGCCCCAAATACACATTACATTGGAAATGCTTGGTTAAAAAGTCTTATTGTTGCAGATGAAGATTTTGATTACAATTTGACACAAGCTACATTTCAATCAGATTCTACTTTAGATTGGCATAAACATTCAACAGGACAGGTTTTAATCATTGTCGATGGTGAGGGATACTATCAAGAAAAGGGTAAAAATGTTATTGTTTTAAAAAAGGGAGATGTGATAAAGTGTGATAAAAACATTGAACATTGGCATAGCTCTACACCAAATAAAGATGTTTCTTACATTGCTATTTATGGAAATAGTGGAACTATTTGGACAGAAAAGCTCTCGAAAGGAGACTATGATAGAATTAAACCTATTAATTAAACTCCATAAATCATCGGTATATCTTCTTCATTAAGTTCAAGAAGAAGAAAAACAAGGGGTAGAGATATTGTAGATTTTTTTATATTAGTACCTTTGGGATATGAAAAAAACACTATTTATTTCTCTGTTATTTCTATTCGCTTCTTGTTACACAACACAATTTGTTGTTGGAGAGGGCGCTAAAGGAAATAATGAAATTAGATTAAAACAAACACATTTAGTTAATGGCTTAATATCCTCTGATATTCCTAAAATGAAACAGATTATTGAGAAGGAAGATTACACTATTATCACAAAACATTCATTTATTGATTTAGCTTTAAATTCGTTCACTTTTGGAATTTATTCTCCTACAACTGTTATTATTAGGCATTAAAAACCTAACTCCCAAATTCACATTGCGATGAAATAAGTAGATTTAGGTAAAATTTAAAACTTAATAAAATGAGTGGTAATAAAACAAGTTTCGTTGAGCCGTTAAAACAAAACCCATAATTTTCACAATGCTTGGTTTGATTATAGGAGGCGCAACAATGGAAATTGAGAGATTTACTGGGATTCCTTTTCAAGTAGTTGGAACATTTGCTTTATTGCTTACATTAATTCCGTTAGTTTGGGCATTTTCTATTTGGCTAAAGAAAAGAAGAAGAAATAACCCCTAAAACTTTGTAATGGATTTATTAGATTTGAGTTATTCAAAAAATATCTAACAAATGTTTGAATTAAGAATGAATATTTGGTGGGAAAATATAGTTCAACTTGGAATCCCATTATTAATCGTTCTCATTCCTATTGCAGTGGCTGTTGTATTGGTTAGAAAAGAAAATAAAAAGAAAGACTGAAGTCCTAACTCCTTTGTTCAACAATTGATAAGTCTATTTGGGAATAAATAGAGTTTAATAGTTATAGTTCCATATACTCTAAAAGAATATGGAACTTTTTATTTAAAGTCAATATTTATAATGATCTACAAGAAAAACACATCTTATAATTGTCATAGGACTGACAAAAAATAACATAATAGATAATTCTTAATGGTTTTTCTAAGAATAAATTAGACCCTTTGGACAGTGGTTCTTGACACTGTTGGAATATAAACCCTAAAACTTCTCAATCACTCCAATCCCAATCTCAGGGTCATGGGTTTTAGAAAATAGTTTTTCTATAGGAACATGGCATTAGGATTTTATATTTAATCCATTCATTATATGTATCTTTAAATTATTAATTATAAATCAATTTTAATGAAAAAAATATTTTTAGTAGCGTTACTCGTATCATTCGCTTTTGCGTGTAATCAACCAGTAGAAAAACCAAAATCAAACATATCAGACGAATATGCTTCTAATTTAAATACAGCTCAAACATTCTTTGAACTCTTTTTAACTGAGGATTTAGAAAGTCAGAAACCATTAATTTGTCCAGGCGTGACTCATTATCCTCCTTTTTACGGAGC
>QXZA01000011.1 GCA_009886625.1 Flavobacteriaceae bacterium | reverse complement strand
ATTTGATATGTAACTTAAATCTTTCTAACTTTATGGTATTAATAACTATAAATCAATTAAAAAGAAACAAGTAAAGTGTGCAGATTTAGGAAACGATTGTAATTTTATTGCAAAAGGATCAGTTGAGGAAGTGATGACTCAAGTTGCAGATCATGCTACTGGTGTTCACAAAATGACAATAACAGATGATGTTGTTGCAGCAGTAAAAGGTTTAATGACTTATGTGTAGTTATTGTAATCTATAAATAAAATAGCCCTCCCAAGTTGAGGGTTTTTCTTTTACGCCAATGGATATAATTCAAATTCTTCTAATCCATTGCTTACAGGACTTTTTTTTTCAGGAATATGAATCAAAATATTGACAATAAATGAATGTCGATTAGTACTTTCTGTAAAAATGACTTTTGGATGTATCGAAGTTAAAAAAACTGCTGATTTAGAGCCTAATGTAGAAATTGTAATGAATAAGTCACTGCAAAGATTTTTTGTATGGAATCAGGGCAATGCCTTAATTTTTTTTTGAAAATTACAAACGATGCTAGTAGCGTTATTTTAAAACTGTAAACTAAGAAAAGGAAAGTACTAAAGAAGGCTTTTTTCTGTTTTAATCTATTTCATACTAGCCTCTATTAATCTTAATGAATTCAAATTTAATTGACATATATTTTAGCTAAATTAAATTTTTTAAAAGCGAAGCAATAGTCTTACCAATTTCTTATTTTTAACCTATGCCATTAATTATAATTTCTCTGGGAATACTTTTCCTTTTTTTATTGATCATCGTTTTTAGACTTAATGCGTTTATTGCATTTATATTGGTTTCTATCGCTATTGGAATAGGACAGGGTATGGAATTAAATGCAATTGTGGGTTCTATTGAAAAAGGAATAGGCAACACCCTTGGGTTTTTAGTGATGATATTAGGTTTGGGGGCGATGTTAGGAAAGTTAGTGGCTGAAAGTGGTGCGGCCCAGAAAATAACCAATGGATTAATATCCATTTTTGGAATTAAGAATACACGAACTGCAGTCATGCTAACCGGTTTTATTGTTGGTATTACTATGTTCTATTCTGTAGGATTTGTAATTCTAGTGCCTTTGGTTTTTACTGTAGCAACTGCAACAGGACTTTCTTTGATCTCAATCGCACTACCCATGCTTGCAGCCTTATCGGTTACCCATGGTTTTTTACCTCCTCATCCAGCTCCCTCAGCATTATCTATAATGTTTGAAGCTGATTTAGGAAAAACACTAATTTATGGTATTATTGTAGCCATCCCTGCAATTCTTATTTCGGGCCCTTTGCTAACTCGTTTTATTCCAAAGGTGGAAGCCAAACCACTAAAGGAATTTATGGCCTCTAAAGTATTTGAAGAAGAGGAATTACCGAGTTTATCAAACAGCTTAATCACTGCTTTGCTCCCTGTTATTCTCATCGGTTTCTCTACTATTGTAACAAGTTTTATTGCCGTTAATCATTTTTTATATTCTGCGATTAAATTCATTGGAAATCCTGTGATTGCGCTCTTATTGACTGTTTTAATCGGGATCTACACACTTGGAATTGCAAGAGGAAATTCAATGGAAGGGATCATGAAAATTTTTGGAACAGCAGTCTCAGGGATTACAATGGTTTTATTAATTATTTCAGGAGCAGGAGCATTAAAACAAATTCTGATCGATAGTGGAGTAAGTAATTATATAGGGAGCCTTTTGGAGCTGACCTCAATGTCTCCACTCATAATTGCGTGGTTAATTGCAACACTAATTCGTTTTTCTGTTGGTTCTGCAACGGTCGCAGGTTTAACAACAGCGGGAATTGTATTGCCTTTGGTTCAGAGTTCAGGAGTAAGTCCAGAATTGATGGTACTTGCCATAGGATCTGGAAGCTTAATGCTATCTCATGTTAATGATAGCGGCTTTTGGTTGTTTAAAGAATATTTTAATTTGAGTATTAAAGAAACCCTCTCCACTTGGACAGTTATGGAAACGTCTATAGGGATAAGCGGTCTCTTAGGTGTTTTAATTTTAGAAAATTTTATAGTATGAGTCAGCAACTAAAAAGTAGGATTGAATCTCTGGGATTAGTTCTTCCCCCAGCACCTAAACCTGCTGGAGTGTATAAGCCTATATTGATTTTAGACAATCATTTATATGTTTCGGGTCAAGGGCCAGTGCTCAACGATGGAGGATTAATTGAAGGTAAAGTGGGCTCAGATTTAAATAAAGATGAGGCAAAACATGCTGCCCGACAAGTGGGATTAACCATGCTTTCTTCCATAGTTACTCACGCACCATCTTCTATAACTATAAAACGAGTGATCAAGGTTTTGGGAATGGTAAATGCAACTCCCGAATTTAGAAATCACCCTTATGTCATTAATGGTTTTAGTGAACTCATGGCAGATATTTTTGGAACTGAAAATGGAATTGGAGTTCGTAGTGCAGTAGGGATGTCTTTACCAGATAATATTGCGGTGGAGATTGAAGCTATGTTTTTATTAGAACCATAATTTAATATGGAGACAACGCATTGGTATAAAGTAAAAGAAGAAAAAAAACTCCTCACTCCAGGTTTATTAGTCTATCCAGAACGGATTAAAGAGAACATTACTTCCATGATTAAAATTGCTGGAGGGATTGGACGCTTATGGCCTCATATAAAGACGCATAAAATGCGGGAAGTTGTCAAACTCCAGATGGAACAGGGAATCACACGTTTTAAGTGCGCTACTCTCGGGGAAGTTGAGCTTTTGATTTCTTGTAATGTTACCCATATTTTATTAGCTCATCAACCCACAGAGGAGAAAGCAAAATACTTTTTATCTCTTCAAGCAAGCAATCCACAAATTCAGTTTTCAACTCTTGTAGACAACCTAGATTCTCTACATTTATTCTCAACTTTAGCTGCAGCACTTAATCAAGAATTGTCCCTTTGGATTGATATCAATAATGGAATGAACAGAACAGGGATTGTTCCAGAATTAGCTTATTTATTATTTGAAACACTAATAAAGGATAAACTTCTTGAATTTCAAGGCCTGCATGTTTATGACGGACACATCCGTCCATTGAAGCTTGAGAATCGAATAAAGAAATGTAATTCGGATTTTGCTACTGTGAATCAATTGATAGAAACCATAGAATCCAATGGGGGAAACGTACCAAATATAATTGCGGGAGGATCCCCAAGCTTTTTCCCTCATTCATTAAATACAAAGGTGATATTAAGCCCTGGAACAACTTTATTATGGGATCTGGGATATAGAAGTATTTGGGAAGAATCTCCGTTTTTAAACGCTGCTGTAGTCGTAACACGATTGATCAGCATACCTAATAAGAACATTTTTTGTTTTGATTTAGGACATAAAGCAATTGCTTCAGAAATGCCTTTGCCTCGAGTAGAGATTTTCGGTTTGGAAGGGGCTGTGCATAAAGGTCAAAGTGAAGAGCATTTAATTATTGAATATACAGAAGAGAATACATTTAAAGTAGGGGACTTGTTTTATGCTATTCCCTATCATATTTGTCCTACGGTAGCCAAATTTAATAAAGCGTACACTGTTCATCAAGGAAATTTGGGTGCTTCGTGGAAAATAGATGCTCGTAATTATCATTTAGAAATTTAATTATGAAATTTATTTTCGATGCACATCTGGACCTCTCGATGAATGCTATGGAGTGGAATCGTGATTTACGAAAAACGGTCTGTCAAATTCGAGATCAAGAAGCCGGTCTTACAGACTTTCCAGACAGAGGAAGAGGAACAGTTTCGTTTCCTGCACTTAGAAATGGTAATATTGGACTTTGTGTTGCAACACTTATTGCTCGCTATGTTAAAGAAAGCAACCCTTTACCAGGTTGGAATTCTCCAGAACAAGCATGGGCACAAACTCAAGGACAGTTGGCTTGGTACCGAACAATGGAAAAAGGGGAGGAGCTGATCCAGATTAAAACAGCAGCAGCACTTTCAGCTCATTTATCAGCTTGGGAGACCGATTCTAGCCTATTACCTTTAGGATATATTTTGAGTTTAGAAGGGGCAGATTCGATTGTTTCAATGGAACATTTGCACCTAGCCTATGAAGAAGGTTTACGTGCTATAGGGCCTGCACACTATGGTCCTGGAACCTATGCTTTTGGGACTGATTCAGAGGGAGGTATTGGTGAGAATGGAAAAACCTTATTAAAAGAAATTGCTTCTTTAAAACTTATTTTAGATGTGACTCACCTTTGTGATCAAAGTTTTTGGGAAACTATGGAACAATATGATGGCCCCATCTGGGCTAGTCATAGTATGTGTAGAACATTAGTACCTAATCATCGTCAATTTAATGACAGTCAAATTAAGTCTTTATTAGAACGTGGAAGCCTAATTGGAATGGCTTTTGACGCATGGATGTTATTTCCTAATTGGCAACGAGGTATAACACAACCAAGAGAAAGCGGAGTGTCTTTAGAAACAATAGCCAATCATATTGATCATATTTGTCAGTTGGCGGGAAACTCTAAACATGTCATGATCGGGTCAGATTTAGATGGCGGCTTTGGCATCGAACAATGCCCTAATGATCTGGATACTATAGCAGATCTTCAAAAGTTAGATCAAACCTTGACCAACAGAGGGTATTCATCTAATGATATTGAAAATATCTTTAATAAAAATGGAATCTCATTTTTAATGAAACATTTACCCAAATAGTGGTTACTTTTTCAATACATCAAACTGATAACTATATTTTAGAGTGACGCTTTGGTTATTTAAAAGATCCTTATAATCATTATCTTGAATAATATTGAATACTATAAATAATCCGGTATTAGCATTTTGTAGCCAACCAAAACGCGCATTAACAGAAGCAATTTTTGATACATTATTATATTGAATCAAACTTTGCAAAAACATCCGAGGAGTAAAAGAATATGCAAACCGTGCTCCACTAATGATAGCGTTTACAGTTCCATTTGGGAGATTTAGTCGATTGTAATTTAGCGTTCCTGAGGTGTTAAATCGATCTCCAATCCTGAAATTTACCTTATTGTTACTGGAAAAACGATTCCCACCAAAATATCCACCAATTACTGTTCTTGTTTGGAAGTATAGTTGTTTGTTAGCATTGGTCATCAACACTAATTGAAATTCACTATGATCATATACTCCAACTGGAATTTCAACATTAGAAATTGAAAAAGGAGTTAAAACACCTTCTTTAGTAAAGTTTATCCCTGTATGTATTTCAAAGCCACTTTCCCATACCCAATGGTTGTCAACGTGTAAAAAACTAGTGACAAGATTATTGTTAAAATCCCAATATCCTCGATAGGAAACATGGGGTCTTACTTCAAGAAGTTTCCCTGTATTTTTGGGTCTCCATTGTTTAAAAATCAAGAATTCAGGTTTTCTAAATGATTCTCGTAATAAGAAACCTACTTCAGGATTAAAGCCTTCTCCAACTTCGGTATAGCCGCCTCGAAGATTCCAACCGTTCCAATTGTACACTCCTAAGAACTTAAAAGCATGATCGCCAGACGTAATTCCTGGAGTGGTACTTTTTGAAACAAATCCGCTAAGCTGAGCCTTTTTACCTAAGCCTAATTTACCATCCACTGCGTATACACGGTTGTAATCATCGGGTAAATTGATCCCTGATCGGTTTACAAAAACACCACCAATTGAGGATCTACTTGTTGCAAAATCGTGATTAACTCTTGCAACTGAATAATTATTTTTAACAATATCAGTGTTTTCAATTTCATCGGTAAACATACTTAAAAGACCCACATTGGTTTGTCCTACTTTACCTGATACTCTTGATCCTCCAATAATCGGAACTAGTGATCCATCAGATCCAATTCCAATTCGACGGCTAAAAAACAAGTCTACTTCCCCAGCACTTCCTACACTAAATTGTCCTGCATTTTCAAGAAAAAAGGGCCGTTTTTCAGGGAAAAATAAATTAAAACGATCCAAGTTAACTTGTTGTTCATCTACTTCTACTTGCGCAAAATCTGTATTATAAGTAACATCAAGGGTTAGACCTGGGGTAAGACTGTATTTTATGTCACCCCCTATAGCAGCAGAACTATTGTTGTTGTTTAATGCTGTTTTGTCATTTACACCTTGAGTCAATACGTAGGGAATCACTTTAAGATTTTTTGGAGATTTTAAATTTAGCCCATTCATTTTTCCAGCTAGGGAAACACGTTTGATATCAAATCCAAGGGGGAGATTAGCCCAATAAGCTGTTTCACTGCGTTTGCTAATATTTCTTTGAAAGTTAATTCCCCATGTTTTATCAGCTCCACTATTAAAACGTATGGATCGCAAGGGTATTGCAAATTCAGCACTCCATCCGTAATCGCCAGTTTCAGTTTTCACTTCCCATGAGGCATCCCAATTAATATTGGTTCCACCCACAACCCCTCCTTGTTGTCTATTAGCACTAAAATTACCTTCACCTTCTCGATCAATTTGTGCATCATATTCCATTCCATCAGCATTGGTTCCAAATAAAAATCCATTTTGTTGATCATTATATGTATCTAAAATAAAAAGAAAACTATCATCATCATTTAGATCTGCATCTCGTCTAGAATCTGAAACAACAATAGTTTCAGGCGATTGATCATAACAAATTACTGCTACATAAAGTGTTTTGTTGGTATATGCAATTCGTATTGCCGTTTTTTCAGAAACAGGAGCTCCATAATTGGGCTTTATTTGTTCCATATTTGAAATAACAGGAACCTTATTCCATAGCATTTCATTTATGATGTTTCCATCAATAATGGGATCCTTTTCTATAAAAGTAGCGTTGAAGTTTAATCTTTGATTTGGGTTAGTATTTTGCGCAAAGAGTAGTGTTGTAAATAATAATTTGAGGGTAAGGAATACTTTTTTCAATTAAAGTGTTTTAATAATTATAAAACCAAAGTACAAATTAATTTTTTTATTATTCTTTAGAAACAACTTTCTCAATTCCTATATTTGATCTTGTTCAAAACTATTCATTATTATAAAATTCTATGAAATCAAATACTTATTTATTTCTCCTTTACCTCCTTGTTTTTTTGCCATTAAATGCACAACGTGCATATCAATCTGCTTCTCGTGATATAGGAATTAAACAGATCGATACATTTAAGTCGTTTCTAGCAATACCAAATGATGCTGCTAAAAAGGAGCAAATAGAAGCCAACATCAATTGGGCGGAACAACAATTATCAAGTCTGGGTTTTGACCTTAAGCGTTTGAATACATCCCATTTACCTTTACTTTTAGCAAACAGAATTGTAAAAAAGAAACTTCCCACTATTGCTTTCTATTTGCATTTAGATGGTCAGGCTGTAGATCTGTCTAAATGGAATCAAGAAGACCCCTATAAAGCAGAATTAAAACAAAGAATTGGAGATCATTTTGAATCCCTTTCATGGGATGCTATAAATGGAGATTCTATCAATGATTTAAGAATTTTTGCACGTTCTAGCGCAGATGACAAGGGTCCTTTTGTCATGTTTGTTAATGCATTAGAGCATTTAAAGAAAATCAATAAAAATTCTGCTTTTAATATAAAATTAATTTTAGACTTTGAGGAAGAACAGAGTTCGCCAGGCCTCCCTGAAGCCGTAAAAATTTTCAAAAATGAATTAGTTGCAGATTTACTCCTCATTTTAGACGGCCCAATGCATAGTAGTGGACTTCCAACATTAGTTTTTGGTAACAGAGGAATTGCAACCTTGAGTTTAACTACTTTCGGTCCTATAACATCTCAACATAGCGGGCATTATGGAAATTACTTACCTAATCCAGCTTTAGCTTTATCCAAAGTATTAGCCTCTATGAAGGATGACGAAGGTAGGATCGTAATACCAGGTTTTTATGACGGTATTGAATTGGATGAGAACACCAAAAAGGTTTTGGAGGGAGTTCCATCAGAAGATGCAGCGATTAAAAAACGAACACAGACAAAAATTAACGATCAAGTAGGAAATACTTACCAAGAATCCATTCAATATCCATCATTAAATATCCGTGGAATGCG
This sequence comes from Flavobacteriaceae bacterium, assembly GCA_009886625.1. Lineage (GTDB taxonomy): Bacteria > Bacteroidota > Bacteroidia > Flavobacteriales > Flavobacteriaceae > MS024-2A. Next base: position 201,694 of record QXZA01000011.1, on the reverse strand, counting down.
GAGTGGATGGGTGGGAAAGGATGCTCGTACCATTATTCCTGCTTCAGCTACTGCCGAAATTGACATTCGATTGGTTTTGGAAAGTAATCCTGAGGCTCTACTTGAAGGAGTAAAAAGTCATATTCAAAATTTAGGGTACATACTATTAGATCATGTCCCATCATCGGAAGAACGCATGCGTTATGATAAAATAGTACAAATGAATGCTAAAGTTTCATACCCAGCATTTAGAACGAATACCCAAGCAAAAGAAGGACAATGGTTAACTCAAATACTAACGGACTATTATCAATCAAAGCCTGTGATAATTAGAACTAGTGGGGGTTCTGTACCTATATCTCCATTTGTTTCAGAATTGGGCGTTCCAGCGATTGGTGTACCAACAGTAAATTTAGACAACAACCAACACAGTCCAAACGAGAATTTAAGAGTAGGAAATTATTTAATGGGTATTGAGACATTTCTTGCCATATTGACTACAAAGTTCTAAAAACAAATATTTTTAGCTTTATAACCTAAAAAAGTCCCTATAAAAAAGAGTAAAATAAAATTCAAAATCAGGGATTGACTTGAATATAAGAAATACTATATTTGCAGTCGAAATTAGGACGCGTAGCTCAGCTGGATAGAGCATCTGCCTTCTAAGCAGACGGTCACAGGTTCGAATCCTGTCGCGTTCACAAAAAAAGCTTTTCATGAAATGAAAGGCTTTTTTTATTGTAATGTTCTCTAATTTTTCCTTTGAGAACGAAGTTCTACTAGGATAGCTTCTAAAAGTTGTGATTGTTTTTCTAGTAATCTAAGGGTCTCACGATCAGTTACTTTTTGTTCGATAGTTCGTGTTTTGTTAAAATATTTCATTTTGTATAATTTGGTTAATACAAGTTAGAAAAATGTTTCTATTTCTGGAAATTTTTTCTGGGAAATAATCCTTTAATGTATATCTTTCGAAAAGAAAATTTACTTTTAAAATACTATTTAGCGGATGGTATAAACTATAAATTATAAGCTATGAAGATTGGAGTTCCAAAAGAAATTAAGCCACAAGAGGCTAGGGTAGGACTTACTCCAGCGGGGGCACAAGCTCTTATTAGTGAGGGTCATGAAGTGAACATTCAAACAGGAGCTGGTTTGTTAAGTGGTTTTTCAGATCAAGAATTTGAAAATGTTGGCTGTAGCTTTTCGGGGACAATTAATGAGGTGTATGAAAAGGCTGAAATGATTATCAAAGTAAAAGAACCGATTGCTGCTGAATATGAACTTATTCAGCCCAATCAATTGTTATTTACTTATTTTCATTTTGCATCAAGTGAAACATTAACTCACGCAATGATAAAATCCAAAGCAGTTTGTTTGGCCTACGAAACAGTAGAAGAAAATAAAGCACTTCCTTTATTGATACCAATGTCCGAAGTTGCTGGAAGAATGGCAACACAAGAGGGGGCTAAATATTTAGAAAAGCCTCAGGGTGGTTTAGGGATTTTATTAGGAGGAGTATCGGGTGTTAAACCTGCAAATGTGCTTATTATTGGCGGAGGTGTTTCAGGTACCGAAGCGGCTAGAATGGCAGCCGGATTGGGAGCTAATGTTACGATTATGGATACTAATTTGAATCGTTTACGTGAATTGGAGAGCATCATGCCTGCAAATGTGACGCCTATATATTCAAATTCTCTCACTATAGAGCAAGAGGTAAAACGGTCCCATTTGATTATTGGAACAGTATTAATTCCAGGGTCAAAAGCACCCAAATTGATTCGTAAAGAAATGCTTAAAAGTATGCTTCCTGGAACTGTTTTAGTGGATGTTGCGATTGATCAAGGAGGATGTTTTGAAACTAGTGAACCAACAACTCATGATGATCCTATTGTTATAAAAGAAGGAATCATTCATTATGCTGTAACTAATATGCCAGGAGCAGTACCTTTTACATCCACAACAGCCTTAACGAATGCGACTTTAAATTACGCTTTGCAATTGGCGAATAAAGGATGGAAAAAAGCTTGTTTTGAAAATAACGCATTAGCAAAAGGACTTAATATTGTCAAAGGCAAAGTTCTATATAAGGAAGTTGCTGAAGCTTTTAATTTGGACTATATTGAAGCTTCATCTATTTTAAATTAAAAAGTGAATTTTACTCCTTCAAAACTAAATGCGTATACCTTTTTTAAATTACCCTCAGTGTGGTGGTGTGGCGTTCGTGTTACACAAATTCAAGAAAAACATTGTGAAGTTAAGGTAAAGCATCGTTGGATTAATCAAAATCCATTTAAGTCCTTATTTTGGGCCGTGCAAGGGATGGCTGCAGAATTGACTACCGGAGTGTTGCTTATGAAAGAAATACAGAGTTCGAATCAAAAAATTTCAATGTTGGTAATTAATAACAAGGCTAATTTTTCAAAAAAAGCACGGGGACAAATTACTTTTTCTTGTTCTCCTGATGATAAAATATCAAAAGCAATTCAGCAATTACTTGAAACAAATGAGCCTCAAACATTGTGGCTATCCTCAAAAGGAGTAGATGAAAATCAAGTAGTTGTTTCTACTTTTGAATTTGAATGGACTATATTAACTAAAAATTAAACTGCATGAAACCAACTTTTATTAACGATTTGTCGCTACCCGCAGTTGCTGCACCAATGTTTCTGATTTCAGGACCTAAGTTGGTAATTGAGTGTTGTAAAAATGGAATTGTAGGAACCTTTCCTGCTTTAAATCAAAGATCAACAGAAGGGTTTGAAGAATGGGTTGTTGAAATTAAATTAGCTCTTGCAGCATTTGAAAAGGAAACGGGTAAAAAGGCAGCTCCTTTTGGTGTAAACTTAATTGTACATCCAACTAATCCAAGAGTACAACCTGATTTAGAAGTTTGTATTAAGCACCAAGTTCCGTTAATTATTACCTCATTAGGAGCTGTTTCTGATCTAGTAAATGCAGTTCACAGTTATGGTGGTTTGGTTTATCATGATGTCATAAAGAAACGTCATGCTGAAAAAGCCGCAGAAGCAGGGGTGGATGGATTGATTTTGGTTGCAGCTGGTGCGGGGGGACATGCTGGTACTCTTAATCCTATGGCATTGATCAATGAAATTAAACAGTTTTTTAATAAAACAATCTTACTGTCCGGTTGTATAAGTACTGGAAACGATATTGCATCTGCTATACAAATGGGAGCCGATTTGGCTTATATGGGTACTCGTTTTATTAATGTAGATGAGAGTATGGCAGAGCAAAGCTACAAGGAAATGATAATGAGTAGTAGAGCTGAAGATATTGTATATACAGCTGCAGTATCTGGAGTAAATGCAAATTTTTTGCGCCCTAGTCTGGAAGTGATGGGAATTACTGAAGAGCTTTGGAGCCAAACGAAGAAAATTGACTTTGGTAGTGAACTTGATGCTGCAAAAGCCGAAGCACAGGCATGGAAAACAATTTGGTCTGCAGGGCAGGGGGTAACCTCCATTAGAGACATTCAGCCCACAAGTAGCTTGATCAATTCTCTTATTGAAGAATTTAAAGAAGCACTAAAACGTCAAAAAGATCAATACGACCACTATTGTTAGTCCATGTTTATTAAACGATAGATAAAAATTGCAGTACGTTGAATTAACGCATTCATCGTTTTTAAATTTACTGTTTCTTTAGGAGTATGTGCACCATTACCCATGGTTCCAAGGCCGTCCAAACCATTTACATAATCAGCGACAAAAGATATATCTGCTGCGCCTCTTTTTCCGGGGTCGTAAGCAGTTACTCCCTCATGACCTAAAGAAAGACTTACATCATTAAGTATTGAAAGAAGTGCTTTGTTAGCTTCTGTGGGGCCCATTGCAGGATAACTGTCGGTAAAACTTATACTAGCAATTGTTTGTGGTAGATTTTGAGAGACAATTGTTCTCATTTTAGCTCGGGCTTTTTCTTTTTGCTCTTCTGAGATAAATCTAAGTCCACCATGTACTATTGCAGATTGGGCCACAACATTAGTTTTGCCAAAGGTGTTACCACTACTGGCTTTTGCATCATATTCAACAAAAGTACCGCCCAAAAGAGTCCCTGGATTAAATGTTAGATATTCCTCTCCTCTTACTTCTTCATAAAAAGCATTTAGGATTCGACTCATTTCAAAAATAGCCCCAGCACCTACATTCTCATTAAAAACTCCAGAAGAATGAGCTCTTTTCCCTTCTACTTCCACTTTCCATCCAGAGGCGCCTCTCCTAGCAATTGTTGCATTGTCAAATCCAGTTGAATTTTCAAAACCTAAGGCTATATCTGAATTTTTTGCTGTCTCTATCAGTTCTCTTCTTGAAATGGATAAGGGTTTACCTGTGCTCTCTTCATCTCCTGTAAATGCAACGGTGATATTTGCCTCTCCTAGTAAATTTAGATCAGCTAAAGTTTTTAAAGCATAATAAACCACTATATCTCCTCCTTTCATGTCATTGGCACCAGGACCATAAGCCATACTGTCATTAATTTTTTCAAATTTTTGAAAGGGACTATTTTCTTCAAAAACTGTATCCAAATGACCTATTAACATAAGTTTTTTTCCTTTATTTCCATCAACTGAAGCGAAAAAGTGTCCTGCACGATTCATTTCTTCTGGCATTTCTATCCATTCTGTTTTGAAACCAATAGACTTGAAAGCTGAGTCAAAAAGAGATCCTACTTCTCGTACTCCTTTTGTGTTTAGAGTTCCACTATTGATATTGACAATCTTTTCAAGGAAATCAATACTTTCATCGTTTATTGCCTCTACCTGTTTAACAATTGCTCTTTCTGTTCGATTTAATCTTTGTGCATGGCTTACAGCTTGAATACAGATAAGCAAAAGGAAAGTAAAAAGGTGTTTTTTCATAAGGAGTGATTAAAAGTTTTTGGTGAGTGACTTCACTATTTTATTTTCTGCTAAAAACTCTTGTGAGATGACTTTCAAAGTTGTGTAAAGTGGAATAGCGATTATCATTCCAACAGGACCTAATAGTGTTCCTGACGCAAGAATTACTATAAATATTTCTAAAGGATGTGATTTGACACTATTTGAAAAAATGAAGGGTTGACTAAAAAAATTATCGATTAATTGACCCAAAACAAAACCTATCATCACATATGAGGTTTTTGGAAGGATTACAGTGCTAAAGTCTGCTCCGATAAAGCTAGTCATTGTTAAAATCATCATTAATACTCCTCCTATGATGGGGCCTAGATATGGGATCAAGTTGAGAAGTGCGCATAGGAAAGCAATAATAAATGCATTTTCAACCTTGAAAATTGCTAAGACGATACTATAAATAATTAATAGAATGCTAATTTGAAGAAGTAGTCCCAAAAAATAACGAGATAAAAGACGTTTTGTCTTTTCAATAGATTTTTCTACACGATCAGAGACTTTGTCATTGACTAAAGTTAATATGATACTCTCTTGTAATCTATTATCTCTAAGGAAAAAAAAGAGAATGAAAAGAACAGAAAAAAGCCCAATTGTAAACCCTCCCAATAATTCAAGAACTTGATTTAGTAGCTCTGGGAGTAATCCAAAATTGACATTTTGAAAAAGATTATCTACTGCAATTTGTTGCTGCCAGAAACCATTGTCCAATTGAAAGTACAAACTGATTTCTTGGATGAGGGTTGCAGTAGAGACTTTTAGTCCTTCTACGTCAAGTAAAGATAAGTTTTCCCCTTGTTGAATTAGTAAAGGAACAAAAAGGGAAAAAATACTAATCAATAGACCTAATAAAATAATCAATGTAAAAGTAGTCGCTAATCCATTTTTCAAACGAAGACGATTAATAAAAAATTGATTGATTGGACGTCCAATTAAGCTAATTACCCCTGCAATTATCATGTATATGATAAGTGTTTGTAATTGTAAGAGTAACCATAGGATAATGGCGATTCCCAGAAGTTGAAGAATAGCCCAGACAATACCTTTTGAAATTTCTTTAGCATTCATAGGTTAAATATAGGGAACTTAAGCATTTGTATACTGTTGTTGTTTTATAAAAAGGGTATGACAACCCAATAATCCAGCTGTTTCAGTTCTATAGCGTTGTTGCCCCAAGCTAACTGGAATTATGTTTTTCTGAAGAGCAGAAGCGATTTCTGTTGAACTAAAATCACCTTCAGGGCCAATCATCAAACAACTTTCTACCCCTGATAAAGGCAGATTTAATAATTTTTCTTTGGGCAGACTTTCACAATGCGCAATGAAGGTTTGATCGAATTTTATTTTGTTGATGAATTCACTAAAGGAAACTAATTCATTGATTTGAGGTAAAAAAAATTGTTGTGACTGCTTTAATCCAGCAATGATTATTTTTTCAAAACGTTCCGTTTTTACAAGTTTTCTTTCCGAATGATCACATTTTATTGGAGTAATAGATGCGATTCCTAATTCAGTTAATTTTTCAAGCATCCATTCCATTCGGTTGTTGTTTTTTGTTGGAGCAATTGCAAGATGGATTTGATTTTTGGATGCATTATGTTGCGTGGCATCTAGTAGTTTTGCAGTAGTTTTACTTGGAGTCACTAATAATAGTTTCCCATTCCATTCCAATCCTTTCCCGTTGGTGACTGTAATCAGTTCTCCAGAGGTTTTTCGTAAAACTTTAGCAAGGTGTTTGCTTTCCTCTCTACTAAAGACAAACTCTTGAGTTTTAGCCTGGATATTTGCATCATAAAAAAGAGTCATATGCCGTATTTTAACCGTGCCTCTGAGGGGTCACTGTATCCACCAAACGCTTCGTTTTGTAATTTATAGTATGCTGCAATTCCTATCATGGCAGCATTGTCTGTGGTATATTCAAAAGGAGGAAGGGAGACCGTCCAGCCTTCTTTTGCAGCACTTTTTTGCAGTTGAGTTCGAATTTCCGAATTTGCAGCCACTCCACCACCAATAATGATTTGTGTTAATTTTTTTTCTCGAGCTACTTTTATGATCTTATTTAAAATAATTTGAACCAAGGTATATTGAATGCTAGCACAAAGGTCATTCAGATTTGATTTTATAAAATCAGGATCTTTTTGTTCTTGATTCGAAAGAAAATTAATAACAGCTGTTTTAACTCCACTGTAGCTTACATCATATCCTTTTAAGTTGGGTATTGGAAATGAAAAGCGATGCGGATTTCCCTCCTTTGCTAGTTTGTCAATTTGTGGACCTGAAGGATAGGTAAGCCCCATACGTTTTCCACATTTATCAAACGCCTCACCAATAGCATCGTCTATTGTTGTCCCTATAATCACCATCGAATCATGATCATGCATAAGAACCAATTGAGTATGTCCACCAGAGACAGTTACACCAAGACAAGGGAAAGTCGGAGTTAATATAAGTTCATCATCAATAAAATGAACCAAAAGATGCCCTTGCATATGATTAATAGGAATCAAAGGAATATTTAACGCAAGAGACAATGATTTTGCAAATGCACTACCCACAAGAAGTGATCCTAGTAGACCAGGTCCTTGTGTATAAGCAATTGCGGTTAGGTCTTTTTTGTCGATATTTGCTTTCTGTAAAGCTTGTTGAATTACAGGAACAATTTTTGACTGATGGGCACGTGATGCTAATTCAGGAACTACACCTCCATAAGCGATGTGAACTTCTTGATTTGCGATACAGTTGGACAATATTTTTCGTCCTTTTATAACGGCAGCAGCAGTATCATCGCAAGAGGATTCAATAGCTAGTATTATTGGAGGATTATGCAACATTAAGTTTTAGATAACGTTACAAAAGTAAAAGATTACGATCAAAAAGAAGAGAAAAATAATTGGCATTATAGTAGGAGGTTTTCTCCTTGTATTTCTCATTGGATTTGGGCTGGTTTCTACTGCCTTCATACAAACAGAAATCATTCAGTCCATTACTCATGATTTTAAAGAAAAAACAAAGCAAGAGTTTACCATAGAAAAGGTATCCATTCGATGGAATGGCAAGCTTCAATTTTCTGATTTTTATATTGAAGATCACCATGGTGATACTTTGTTGTTTATGAAAGAGTTTAAAACGTCTATTCTTGATTTTAAAAAACTGAATAATAGTGATTTTGATCTTGACGCCGTTGAAGCTTCACAAGTGTACTTTAACTTAAAGAAGTATCCTAACGAGGAAACACATTCATTAAAAATATTACTAAATAAGCTAAGGAAAGATAGTCTCAACAAAAACAAAGTTTTGACTAGAACATCTTCCATAGAGATAGTACAAGGCCAATTTGTTTACAATGACCTCAATAAAGACAAATCTCAAAGGATTCAAATAGATGAGCTTATTTTTCTTGGTTCTGATGTTGTTTATCAAGGAGATCAATTGGATTTAAAATTAGATAACCTGAAGGGGGTGTTAGTTTCTCCTTCTAGTATGCCCATTTCAGTCAATGGAAATGTTCATTACAAGCCTGGATTACTAGCCTTAGATGCATTTGAGGTTAATAGTGAAGAAAATTATTTTAAGGGATCTCTTGTGATGAATGGAAAAAACAGGAGTTTGAGGAATTTCATTCAAGAGGGATCACTTCAACTTAACATAGAGGAAGGTTCACTTTCGTTCGAGGATTTTACAAAGAATACCCCCTATTTAAACCGAAGTTCATCTTTTGATTTTTCTTTTTCTGCAATGGGACCCCTTAATGCCCTAGCTGTTGAAAAATTAAATTTCAAAAACGATGATATAAATTTTAGTGGAAATTTAGTAACCAAACATCTCTTGGATGATGAGCCTTTTCACTTTTCAATGAACATTCAAAAGGTGAAATTGGAAACAGCCTCTTTAGTAAATATTATCCCCTCAATTTCTGAAAAACAAACGAAGTATTTTAAATTATTGAATCAAATTGAATTGTCAGGAAAAATCTCTAGTGATGTTGAACATCTTAATTTAGATTTGTTTTCCAGTAACGTATGGGGTGGGTTTTTACTCAAAGGGGTCCTAGGGAAAGGGTTTATCGCATCCAAAAAGAAGGACAGGTCTTTGGATCTTGACTTAAGTTTTAACTCAATTTTTTTAGGTCAATTTTCTGAGCAATATGCAAATTATACACTTGATTCAGAATTAAATTTAAAGGGTATTATTCCTATTGAAGGACCGATGTCCATATATTGGAAAGCAGAAAACACAAGTTTAGCATCTAATAAAATCATGCTAGATAAAATTGATTTTGAAGGTCGCTTTGAGAATAAACAATTGCGGAATACTTTTAGTATAAACTCCATCCCTGTCAGATTAAAAAGTGACATTTTATTTGATTATGGACCGCCCAAACCTTCATATACTGTAGTTGCAAATGTTACCGAATTAAATCTAAATTATTTGGGTCTTAAATTGGGTGCTGATAAAAAGATTTTCTCTGGAGTAGTATTGTCAAATTTTAATGGGACCTCTTTAGACAATTTAACAGGAGAATTAAAAATTTCCTCAGCAAGCATTACAAATGATGATAAGAGAGTTTCTTTAAATCCAATTTCAATAATCAAACAAGGTTACGGAGAGGAAACGGAATTATTGATTTCAAATTCTGATTGTATTTCTGGAAATGCAAAAGGTTTTTTTAAATTTACAGAGCTCAGAAAATTATTTCAAAATGCACTCCACCAGGTCTATCCATTTTTGCCTCCCAAAGAACCTTCTAAAGGACAATATCTCACCTTTAATCTGACAATTTATGAAAAGGTATTAGACGCTCTTTACCCTTCCTTATCTATTTCTGAAAACATCTATTTAAAGGGAAAACTTGCTTCAGAGGGGGAGCGATCTTTAGTGAGTCTAGATGCTCCTATACTAAGATGGGATTCAGTTCAACTCCAGGACATTCATTTTCAATTAGACACTAAAAATCCACTATATAACACCTTTTTAAGTGTCAGTGATTTAAAACATGATTATTATTCTGGAAGTGATTTTAATATGATCAGTAATCAATTAAGAGATACACTGTATTTTAGATCAGAATTTTTGGGATCAAAAAATGCGACAACACAATTTGAAGTAAATTTTTATCATACTAGAGAGAAAAACGGCACTTCACATTTTGGATTCAAAAAATCTAATCTCCCTCTGGGTAAAGACAACTGGATAATTAATCCCTCTAATGCTGCAAATGAAAAGATTAGTTATTCTCCTAAAAATAAAACAGTCCGTATTTCTGAATTAAACGTTGTTTCTGGATCACAGTCGATTTTTGTTTCTGGACTTCACAAAAGCAGCAATGATTTTCGATTTGATATTAAAGCTAAAAACGTAATAATGGAAGATATACTTCCTACCAATCCCGTTTTTAATATAAAAGGAAAAGCTTCTCTAAATGGAACATTTGAACGTTCAAACTTAAATAACAAAATGGATTTCAAAGGTGAAATTGAAAATTTAAATATTAATGATCAAGAACTAGGAGAATTGAAATTGAATAGTAATGGAAATACTAAAGCGAACATCTATTACACCAATATGGATTTGATCAAACAAGGTCAAAACATTCTTTCATTAGCTGGAATATGGAAGGATTTTGAAAATTCAACACTTAATTATGATTTAAAAGTAAACGGACTGAACTTATCATTTCTTTCTCCTCTCGGAAAAGAGGCAATTAATGGAATAGAAGGAATAGTGAAAGGTGATGTTAACATTTGGGGGCCTATAAATGATTTGAAACACAACGGAATTTTGGTGCTGGATAAAGCAGTGTTTCGAGTTCCTTATTTAAATGTAGAATACAATATTAATGAAACTGAAGTTCAGTTATATGATCAAATTTTTGCTTTTAAACAAGTGCAAATGATCGACTCCGATCAAGAAACAAATGCTACTGTAAACGGAACTTTTTCTCATAATAATTTTAAAGACTGGAATACCAACTTACGAATTGAATCAGAAAGAATGCTGCTTTTAAATACTGTGCAGGATTCAAAATCTTTATTTTTTGGACAGGGATATTTAGCGGGAGAAGTTCGTTTGGAAGGGCCTACAAAAGATCTGAACATAAGTGTGGAGGGAAAAACAGACAATGGAACGACAATTAAAGTTCCTTGGGCCGAAGATTACGGATTATCAGACACCTCCTTTATTAGTTTTATAGACAAGAACAGTCAGAACCGATTTACATCAAATAAAGCCATAACACAAATTGAAGAAATAAGTGGATTGGAATTAAATTTTGAATTGGATGTCACCAATGAGGCTGAAATTGAAATTGTTATAGACCAAGAGACAGGGAGTTATTTGAGAGGTAAAGGAGCAGGGAACCTTTTCATGGAAATTAATACAAATGGAAAATTCAATATGTGGGGGGATTATATCACTTTTGAAGGAATTTATAATTTCAAAAATCTTGGCGTTATTGATAAGAAATTTAATGTCAAGCCTGGTGGAACCATAGTTTGGGAGGGAAACCCATTGGAAGCACAGATGGATTTAGAAGCTGTTTATGATGTCCCTGGTGGTGCGAATCCAGCTTTATTGCTTGACAATCCAAACTTTAATAAAAAAATACCCACAGAGGTTTTGATTCGACTTCAAGGAAATTTATTGAAACCAGATGACCCTGTGTTTGAAATTGACTTTCCCAATACAAGTGGAACAGTAGCCTCTGAAATTAACTATCGATTATCTGACCCACAGCGAAGCCAACTTCAGGCTATATCGCTTTTATCTCAAGGTATCTTCATTAATGAAGTGACTGTTTCTATGCAGGGAATCACCAATAATTTATATCAAAAAGCTTCGGATATTTTTAGTGATTTGATCGGTGAGGAAAATGATAAGTTGAAGGTTGGAATTGATTATCTACAAGGGGACAAAAGTGCTTTATTAGATATCGCAACAGAGGACCGCTTGGGATTCACACTTTCAACGAAAATAAGCGATCGAATTTTATTAAACGGTAAAATTGGAGTTCCTGTTGGAGGAGTAGAGCAAACCTTGATTGTAGGAAATGTGCAAATTGATTTTGTACTCAATGAGGAGGGTTCTTTGAAGGCAAAAGTTTTTAATAAAGAAAATGAATTTCGATATATAGGCGATGAATTGGGATATACTCAAGGAGTCGGACTTTCATACAATGTTGATTTTGACACATTCAAGGAGTTGATTAAAAAGATTTCAGAAATACATCCTGACTTGGAGAACGAAAATATTTCAGAAAATCAAGAATTGAAAAACAATAATGTTATTCAATTTGTCAATAAAAAACAGTGAGATGACCCATTAAATTTCATAATATTTTAATTCGAATGACACTGTTTTAATATATTGATTAAATTTGCGCTGAAACTAAATAAATGAATTCAACAATTAAACGCATAGGAGTTTTAACATCAGGGGGAGATGCTCCAGGTATGAATGCAGCTGTGCGCGCTGTTGTTAGATCAGCCTCTTTTTTTTTAATTGAGTGTGTTGCTGTTTATCAGGGGTATGAGGGCTTAATTTCTAACAACACTAAGATTATGAATGCACGAGGGGTAAACAACATCATCAATAAAGGAGGGACAGTATTAAAATCTGCTCGTTGTTTAGAATTTAGAACACCAGAAGGTCGTCAGAAAGCATTTGAAACCGTCAAGAAAAATAAAATTGATGGATTAATCGTAATAGGGGGTGATGGCTCTTTCACTGGGGCAATGATTTTTCAATCTGAGTTTAATATTCCTGTGATTGGAATCCCTGGAACAATTGACAATGACATCTATGGAACTACTCATACTATAGGCTATGATACAGCATTAAATACTGTAATTGACGCCATCGACAAAATTCGTGATACTGCGATCTCACATAATCGCCTCTTTTTTGTAGAGGTTATGGGGAGAGATGCTGGGCATATCGCATTAAACACTGGTATAGGGGCAGGGGCAGAAGAAATCCTAATTCCTGAAGAGAATATGGGGTTAGATCGTTTGTTAGATTCACTCAAGCGAAGTGAGAAATCTGGGAAATCGTCAAGTATAGTTGTTATTGCTGAAGGTGATAAAACAGGTAAGAATGTTTTTGAAATTGCAGAATATATCGAAAAGAACTTACCCTACTATGAAGTGCGAGTTTCTGTCTTGGGTCATATGCAAAGAGGGGGAAGCCCAAGTTGTTTTGATCGTGTTCTAGCGTCAAGAATGGGGGTTCACGCAGTAGAATCTATCATTAACGGAAAGTCAAATGTAATGGTTGGGATAGATGATTCGAAAATGATCCTAACACCCTTATCTAAAGCAATTAAAGGTAAATCAAAAATAAACAATGATTTAATAAGAGTATCTGATATACTCTCAGTATAATAATTTAAACTTAAATAAATATGGCAATTAGAATTGGAATCAATGGTTTTGGAAGAATCGGAAGACTGGTATTTCGTTCCGCAATGAAACAAGAAGATGTAACTGTAGTTGGAATCAACGATTTACTTGATATTGATCATCTAGCATACCTATTAAAATACGACTCTGTTCATGGCACTTATGATGGTACTATTGAAGTGGATGGGAATAACCTTGTTGTAGACGGTCAAGCTGTTCGCATTTCTGCAGAACGTGATCCTGAAGCAATAGGTTGGGGTTCCTTAAATACGGATGTTGTTGCAGAATGTACAGGAATTTTTATAACACTTGAGAAAGCACAAGCTCACATCAACGGTGGTGCAAAAAAGGTTGTTATTTCAGCTCCTTCAGTAGACGCACCTATGTTTGTTATGGGTGTAAATCATAATGAAGCGAATGCTTCTGATACGATTGTGTCTAATGCGTCTTGTACAACAAACTGTTTGGCTCCTATTGCTAAAGTTCTTAATGACCATTTTGAAATTGAAGAAGGCTTAATGACTACAGTACACGCTACTACAGCAACTCAATTTACTGTAGATGGTCCTTCCAGAAAAGATTTTAGAGGTGGAAGAAGTTCCTTGATTAACATCATGCCAGCCTCAACTGGTGCTGCAAAAGCAGTAACTAAGGTTATTCCTGCTTTAGTAGGGAAACTTACAGGTATGGCTTTTAGAGTTCCTACTGCTAACGTATCGGTTGTTGATTTAACTGTTAAATTGAAAAAGGAAACTTCTTATGAAGAAATCAAAACAGTAATGAAAGCTGCTGCTGACAATGAAATGAAGAATATTTTGGGATTCTGTGACGAACCAGTTGTCTCTCAGGATTTTGTTGGGGATGTACGAACTTCAATATTTGATGCAGGAGCAGGAATGGAATTAAATTCTCGTTTTTTCAAAATCATCTCTTGGTATGACAATGAGTGTGGTTATTCAAACAAACTTATTGATTTAGCAAAGCACGTTAATAACCTTTAAAGAATACCAATGATTCTAGTAGTTGACAGCGGTTCTACAAAAACTGATTGGATTGCCGTGGATATATCCGGTGATACCATGTTTGCAACACAAACCTTAGGTTTAAACCCACAAGTACTTTCAAGTGCAATCTTAAAGGAACGAATCATTAATAATTTTGATTTATATCAAAACAGGGAACAAGTAACCCATTTATATTTTTATGGTGCAGGTTGTGGTGTTGACTCACCACAACAACGTATCAATAAAGTTTTTGATGAAATTTTTGTTCATGCAGAAATAATCATCAAAGAAGATACCTACGCTGCTGTCTATGCAACTGTTCAACCTGAGGAGCAAGCTATAGTTTGTATTCTAGGAACTGGATCAAATTGTACTTATTACAACGGTTCAAATATTGAACAACGCGTTACTTCTCTAGGCTATATATTAATGGACGAAGCAAGTGGTAATTTCTTTGGAAAACAATTGATACGAAGTTATTATTTTAATACCATGCCCAAACAATTGGCACTTGAATTTGAAAAAGAATATGACTTATCCCCAGACGCTATCAAGGAGAATATTTACAGAAGAGAAAACCCAAACACATATTTGGCTACCTTTTCAAGGTTTCTCATAAAACACAAGGATATCCCCCTTTTTCAAGACATTATTGCGAAAGGATTAAAGCGTTTTATTAATCATCAAATTTTACAATTTGATAATGCTAAGGAAGTTCCAATTCATTTTATAGGATCTATTTCTCACTTTCTTAAAGACGAAATTGAAACCGCATTAAAACGAAAAGGCTTAACAATGGGAAGAATTGTACAACGACCTATTGATGAATTAGTAAAGTATCACAAAGTACTTTTAGACGCTAAGGTATAGCCTTATTTTACGGCAATCATTGAGATTTCAATACGTACATTCTTAGGTAAAGTTTTTACCGCAACTGTTTCTCTTGCGGGTGCAGTATCATTGTCAAAAAAACGACCATAAACTCCATTTACTTTTCCAAAATTTCCCATATCATCAAGAAAGATTGATGTTTTAACAACATGATTAAAATTCATTTCAGCTGTCTCAAGGATTTCACCTAAATGATTCATCACTAGGGTAGTCTCCTCTTCAATGGTTCCGCTAAAGAGTTCCATTGTTTCAGCAATTATAGGAATCTGTCCTGAGATATAAAGCGTATTACCCGACTTAACAGCTTGATTGTAAGGCCCCAAGGGGGCAGGAGCATTTAATGTTGTAATTATTTCTTTTTTCATGATGAAGTACTTTAGTTAAATATACTAAATATCAGAATCAATAGGAGCGATTTGGTTCGCTTTGCTTTTCGTATTTGATATCACTCAACAAGCCTGATTTAATTCCTATAAAAAAGTTCCACGAAGCCCTATCACTAAAGGGAACCCAACTAAAGTTTAATCTCCAGCTTTTAAGGTCCCGATCAAAACGTAATTGAGTATAGGTAAACCCTTTCCCTTTAAAATCGTATCCTGAGGAAAGTCCTACATTCCACATTGGGGTAAGTTCTACATTTCCTGAAAACATGACTGAATTATTTGAAAAGTCCCGTTGATTCCTAGAGTTGTTGTAGGTTAGGGAATAAGCCAACTTTAAGTCCCAAGGTATTTTGCTCCTGTAACTGGGATATTTGGGTGGTGGTTCTCCGTTGCCTTCAGTCATTCTCCGGTCTGTAAAGTCTTCAGCCTTACCAAATAGATCATCATCCCTCCCTCCACTTGAGGTGGATTCTCTTTGGTTTCGGTCTTCTACTTCGTTATCTGGGTTTTCAAATTGAGTACTAGAAAAGGAATAATTTAAATTCACATTTGCACTAGTAAGTCTCAATAGACCGCCTCCAGCAGCAATATTATAGGTGTTTACTTTTACATTATTTTCATTCAACGCATAGGGATCAAAAGTTCCACCTAAGTTAATACTCATTTTATTTTTAAATAATGAGAGCCCTGTACTCATTCTTAGGGGACTCCACCGTAGGGAATCTGCTGCAAAATTATGTGCTGTTGCAATATTTAAATTATTTAATAAAACTACTTTTTTAGGTCCTGTTGCAGTAGAGTCTTTATCTCTTACTTTGGCCTCAAAATTATTCCCTAAAGTTATCCCCATATTGTTGGATAGGGCTCTTCCTGGAACTCCAAATAAACTGTTTTGATAACGAGTATATTCCGCTGTATTTCCATCTGCATCTACAATATAGGTGTCGTAATATTGTTCAAAGCTGGGACGATTAGAATAACTAATAGAAGGACGAAATGTGTGTCGGATGGATTCTATTTTTTTTCCTTCTCCTAAATTTACAGTTCCGTAGAGAGTAGTTCCCAACGAGGCACTGAGACTGTATTGACGAAAAGTACCTATTTTGTTAATGGTATCTTTGACTACTGTTTGTGTTTCAGCAGAGTAATCATTGAACTTTACCATATTTTGGGTCCAAACTTCTTCATAATTAACGCTAGTACTTAAACTCAAATATTTAATTATTTTAAAGTTTGTACTTAAAGGAATGGAATGTTTCATTCCTGTTTTGGCATTATCAAACATAGTGGGTCCAAAAAGTGCGTCTTCTGTGGTAATAATTCTATTTTCGGCACGACCTGTGTACTGGAAATTGATGTTTTGAAAAAATCCTTTTTTTGCTCCAATTTTTGGCGCAAAAGGATAAATTCGTTCCATTGTGGCTTGGAATGTAGGTAAGGTTAAATTAACAGCTTTCGATTGTGAATTTTGAGACATTGCAGTTGTCAATGATATATTGACTCTAGGGTAGGCTGGAAAAGATTTTGAATAAGAGATTGAAGAGCTTAGATTATTATTTAAGAAGTTGGGTGAGTTTAATTGATTTACAGATTGTCGATAGTAATCACTACTTCCAAAGTTAACAGAGGCTGAGAATGTTGAATTTGGACTTGATTTAGCATCCTTGGAATGAGACCAACGAACATTGAATACTGTTGATTTTGAATAATCTGGTAAGCCTCGGGATTCGTTGATTAAGTTTTCGTAACGAAAGCTAAAATTTCCTTTAAACTTATAACGCTTGTTGTATTGAGAGTCTCCCCTAAAACCATAACTCCCATTGGTGTAATAGTCAGCAATTGCCGTAAAATCAAAGTAGTCTGATAAGGCAAAATAATAACCTCCATTTTGAATATAATAGCCTCTGAGATTACTTTCTCCAATGGAAGGAATAATGAAGCCAGACTCTTTTGTCTGTGAAGAGGGAAAGTAAGCAAAAGGAACTCCAACGGGTGTGGGAACATTAGCAATAAACATATTGGTTGGCCCTGTTATGATTTTACCCCCTGGAATGATCTTCCCTTTTCTAACTTTAAAGTAATAATCAATTCCTTCTTCATCATCTCCGCCCACAAGCTTACCAGCTGTACTCACTCGAGCATCTTTGATATAATAAACAGAATCGTTTTCTTTTTTGGTCAGAGCGGCAAAAATATCCATTCCATTTTGACCTGATTTTGAATTCCAAATCAATGCTTTCTGAGTATCAAAATTGAAACGAATAGAATCTGGATTAACTTCGTTAATTCCTTGTTTAAAAAAAGGATATTGAACCAAAGTTGAATCAATTTCAATTCGTCCAGCATTTACTTCATTGGTTTCATAGTCTAATATAATAATACCAGCCCTTAACTCGATATCTTGATAGTAGAGTTCAGCTTCATTATATAAAATAAGTTTGTTTTGTCTGCGATTTATTCGAACACAATCCTTGGCAGTATATTTAACTTTCGCTAATAAAAGAGGTTTTTTAGCAGGCTTATTAATGCTATCCAAGAGCACCTTATCTTGAGTTTCAGGAGAAACATCTTGAGCATGAAGCGCCAGACCTCCGAAGAAAAAGATGAAATAAGCGATATAATAAAACTTTGATTGCAAAGCGATAAACCCTAAATTTGTTGTATTTGGTTTAAACACCAAAATTAATGATAATTTTAAGGATGTATCAGGATTTTTTAGCTTATTCTCATAGAATTAACAAGAACATATTTAAGAAATGTGTTCGTTTGTTTTTATTGTTATTATTCTTTGTTGTTTGTCCTCATCATGGTTTTTCTCAATCTAAGGGAACAAAGCCTTTTGTTGTTGTTTTAGATGCTGGTCATGGGGGACATGACAAAGGGAATACAGGGAATGGTTATTTGGAAAAAAAAATAGCACTAAATATTGTTCTTAAAATTGGAAAGAAATTAGAAAAAATCCCTGGACTCAAAGTTATTTACACAAGAAAAACAGATGTTTTTGTAGAACTAATTCAACGTGCTAATATTGCCAATAAGGCTGACGCTGATTTATTTATATCAGTGCATTGTGATGCTTTTACTTCATCAAAGGCATTTGGAGCGGGAACCTTTGTTCTGGGTTTGCATGCCAACGACAGGAACTTTCAAGTAGCAAAAAAGGAAAATGCAGTAATTTTCTTAGAAGATGATTATGAGCAAAATTATGATGGATTTGATCCTAACGATCCAGAATCTGTTATTAGTTTAATTTTGATGCAAGAAACTTATTTGGATCAAAGTATTGAAGCTGCAAGTACAATTCAAAAAAGTTTTGTAAATAACTTGAGACGTAAAGATCGAACTGTAAAGCAAGCAGGTTTTGTAGTCTTGAAATATACCTATATGCCAAGCGTTCTAGTTGAAACGGGGTTTTTGACCAATTCAAAAGAAGGAGCTTATTTGAATTCTACCAAGGGTCAAAGTAATATGGCAGATGCAATTGCAAAGGCTATTTTGAATTATAAAAATCAACGCGAGGCGAGTGTGCAAAAGCAAGTCACATATTCAGATACCTCTGCTAATAATTTTAGTTCCCAAACGGAATCCGATTTAGTATTTAAAATTCAGATTTCTGCGAGCAAAAAAAATATTGAAACAAAGCCCTATAATTTTAGGGGTTTGAAATCCGTTACCAAACAGAAAAAAGGAAAATTGTATCGTTATTTTTATCAACAAAGTTCTGATTATGAACAAGCACAGCAATACTTAAAAACCGCTATATCAAAGGGGTTTAACAATGCTTTCATAGTTGTATTTAATGGGGATAAAAAAATCACAATCAGTGAAGCACTACGCCTTTTAAAATGAGGTGGATCTGAAAATTATTATTAATTTTGTTAAGCATATAAATCACATATTATTTTGAATCTTTCACGTGAAGTTAAAACAGCCCTATTAGTCTTAGGTTGTATCGGTACTTTTATTTTTGGATTTAGTTATCTCAAAGGAACTTCTTTGTTTGACAACGAGAAAGAATTGTATGCAATCTACGAAGATGTAGAGGGGTTGATGGTGGGAGCCAAAATTACCATCAATGGATATTCTGTGGGAAAGGTTAAAAATATTGACTTTGATGAAAATTATAAAAACATTAAAGTAACCTTTAGCTTAAGAAATGATTTGAATTTTTCAAATCAAAGCCTTGCTCAGTTGTATGAAGCGGGATTAATAGGAGGTAAAGCTATTGCAATCATTCCTAGTGATGTTGCAGGAGAACCAATTAAAAGTGGGGATATCCTTCCCTCTGAGGTTAAACCAGGTTTAACCGAGTTGGTAAACCAACAAATTGCACCTTTGCAAAATAAAATTGAAGGCTTATTAACTTCCGCTGATTCACTTTTCGCTGGGGTGAGTAATGTTCTGAATTACGAATCTCAAAACAATCTAAAATTGGCCTTGAGAGGGTTAACAGAAAGTATTTCTAACATCAATGAACTTTCAGAAAGCATGGGGAGAATAGTCAATGCAAATGAAAAGGTGTTTAATTCAACGATGGATAATATAGAAACGACTTCAAAAAACTTATCTCAACTTACGGATTCACTATCTAAAATTGAATTAAGTATTACAATGAGAAATATGGAGGTTTCCTCTTCACAGTTAAAATCAATCCTTATGAATTTAGAGGAAGGAAAAGGCTCTGCGGGTAAACTTCTAAATGATGATGCATTATATAATGAATTACTTCATTCTTCAGAAGCTTTGGAAGCTCTTTTGACAGACCTCAAGGAGCATCCAAAAAAATATGTTCACTTTTCACTCTTCGGTCGAAAAGAGAAAAGTACATCGAAAAAATAAGACATGAATTATATTCCTAATATCATCTTCCTAACGGTTCTCCTTTTGAGTATTGGTGTTTTTACAAGGAATATTAAAAGAATCATTAGAAACATTTCTCTTGGAAAATCTATTGATCGTAAGGATCAAAGTGGATTACGATGGAAAAACATGTTTCGTGTAGCTCTAGGACAGTCTAAAATGGTGAGCCGACCAATAGCTGGTTTTCTTCATGTTGTTGTATACGTTGGCTTTGTTTTGATCAATATTGAATTATTGGAAATTATTCTTGATGGGCTTACGGGAGCACACCGGATTTTCGCTCCAATTTTAGGGTCTTTTTATGACGTTTTAACAGCGATATTTGAAGTTCTAGCCCTCCTTGTTTTAATTGCAGTAATTTTCTTTTGGTCACGAAGAAACATCAGCAAGATTAAACGTTTTTGGATGGCTGAAATGAAGGGTTGGCCCAAGTTAGATGCTGACATCATACTCTATTTTGAAGTAGTTTTAATGGTTTTGTTTCTTTCAATGAATGCAACCGATAGTATTTTACAAGAACTAAATCCTCATGATTATATTAAGGCAGGAAGTTTTCCTGTATCAACTTTTATGGTTCCGCTTTTTGACGGATTTTCTGTAGAAACGCTTCACATAATGGAACGGAGTTTTTGGTGGCTACACATTATTGGAATTTTTATTTTTCTAAATTATTTATACTATTCTAAACATTTACATATACTACTTGCATTTCCAAACACCTATTTTGCAAACTTGAATTCAAAAGGGAAGTTTCCAGTAGATTCCAATATTAAGAATGAAGTCCAACTGATGATGGATCCCAATTTTGCAATTCCAGACACTAATGAGGCTCCTCCTGAAAAATTTGGAGCTAGTGATGTCTTCGATTTAAATTGGGTTCAATTAATGAATGCTTACAGCTGCACCGAATGTGGTCGTTGTAGCAGTGTATGTCCTGCAAATCTTACAGGTAAAAAACTATCTCCAAGAAAAATCATGATGGATACGCGAGATCGACTTGAAGAGGTAGGAAAAAGTCTAAATATAAACAAAGGGGTTTTTGAAAAAGATTCAAAACAACTTTTAAACGATTATATTACACCTGAAGAATTATGGGCTTGTACATCGTGTAATGCATGTGTAGATGCTTGTCCCATAGAAATTGATCCTTTATCTATTATTATGGATATGCGTCAGTATCTTGTTATGGAACAATCCGCTGCGCCACAGGAGTTAAATGCAATGATGGGTAATATAGAAAATAATGGTGCTCCATGGCCTTTTAGTAATCAAGATCGTTTGCAATGGGCAAACGAGTAATTAAAACCAATTAACAATGCAACGGGAAGAAGCAGAAAATTATTTACATCAAAAAGTAGAAGCAGGCGAAGTAGTAAGCCCTGTTCTCCCAGAGGGAATTAAAAATTATTTGATTGATATAGACGGTACTGTTTGTGATGACATTCCAAATGAAGAACCAGAGCGTATGGCAACTGCTAATGTATATCCTGATGCCCTTGAAACACTAAACAAATGGTTTGATGAAGGACATTTAATATGTTTTTTCACATCAAGAGTAGAGTCTCATAGAGGCGTCACGGAAAAATGGCTAAAACAGAATGGTTTTAAATACCACAGTCTTTTAATGGGTAAACCAAGAGGTGGGAATTACCATTGGATTGATAACCACTTAGTAAAAGCAACACGCTACAATGGAAAGTTTACTGATTTAATTGAAAAAGAAATGACCATTGAAGTGTTTGATGACGGTCAGAATAAAGCATAGTATTATATGTTGAATGTGCCTACTTTAGCGCAACTACAAGCAGAAGGAAAGAAAGCAGAAATTGTTTTTTGGGTTGGCTGTGCAGGAAGTTTTGATGACAGAGCAAAGAAAATCACCAAAGCTTTTGTTAAGCTACTTAATAAAACTGAAACCTCCTTTGCTGTTTTGGGAACAGAAG
Source organism: Flavobacteriaceae bacterium (assembly GCA_009886625.1). Lineage (GTDB taxonomy): Bacteria > Bacteroidota > Bacteroidia > Flavobacteriales > Flavobacteriaceae > MS024-2A. The sequence goes on along the minus strand of QXZA01000011.1, from coordinate 179,329 downwards.
AGAGCTGCACTGGAGATCCAGCAAAGCGAGCAGGAAATGAATTTTTATTTCAAATGCAAGCACTTCAAAATATCGCCACTTTAAATGCTTATGAAGTAACTAAAATTGTTACGACCTGTCCACATTGTTTTAATACTTTAAAAAATGAATACCCTGAATTGGGAGGTAATTTTGAAGTCATTCATCACACTCAGTTGTTGAAACAGTTGCTAAAAGAAGAGAAATTAAGTATCCAAGGTGGAAAATTCAAAGGAAAACGAATTACCTATCATGATCCTTGTTATTTGGGACGTGCAAATCAAGTATATGAAGCCCCAAGAGATTTGATTCAAAAATTAGATGCCGAATTAGTGGAAATGAAGTCTTGTAGATCCAAAGGTTTATGTTGTGGTGCTGGGGGAGCACAGATGTTTAAAGATGCTGAAGCAGGTGTTAAAGAGGTAAATATTGAACGAACAGAGCAATTATTGGAAGTGCAACCTGACATCGTAGCTGCAGCATGTCCGTTTTGTAATACAATGATGACCGATGGAATTAAAAACAAAGAACAAGAAGGGAATATTCAAGTAATGGATATTGCCGAATTGATTGCTAATGCTAATGATTTGTAATAAATGATAGTCCCTTTTGATCAATTACCTGACCAATCACGAATTTGGATCTATCCATCTAATCGTAAGTTCAAAGAAGATGAAATTCCAAAAGTAAGCGAGGCATTAACTCGTTTTCTTGACCAGTGGACAGCGCATAGTCAATCGCTTGAGGCTGGATTTGTATTGCCATATGATCGTTTTATTGTCATTGGAATTAATCAAGAAACAGCTCAAGCAAGTGGCTGCTCCATAGACAGTTCCGTAAGGTTTATTCAACACTTGGAAAAAGAATTTGACATTGTATTACTAGATAAAATGAATGTTACCTTTAAGCAAGGAGAGTATTTTGTTTATAAACAATTGAGTGATTTTCGAAAAATGGCGAAGACTAGAGCGGTTACCAAAAAAACTATTGTTTTTAATAATCTAGTAGATAACAAGCAAGAATATTTAAAGCATTGGGAGATTCCAGCAGCACAAAGTTGGCATAGCCGATTTATGAGCTAAATCAAACAAAGCTAATAGTTTTGCACCTCAATAAATTCATTTATATGAAATCCATACTTAGAATTCTTTTCTATTTTGTTATCACAACTAAAGTCTTTGGTCAAACAGTAAGTCCTCTTGCTGTCTCACAAGAAAATTTAATACTTCAGGAAAAGTGGGTAGATAGCGTTTATCAATCTTTAAGTTTGGAAGAAAAAATAGGGCAGTTATTTATGCCAATGGTTTTTACTGAACGGGATAGTACACATTACAATGAAACTTTAGCATTAGTAAAGAATCAAAAGGTGGGTGGACTTGTTTTTTCTCTAGGAGGTCCTGTTTTGCAATCACAATGGTTAAACAGTTTTCAAGAACATTCTAAAGTCCCTTTACTCGTTGCTATGGATGCAGAATGGGGGGTGGCCATGCGATTAGACTCAGTTAAAGCATTTCCTTGGCCGATGACATTAGGAGCAGTAAAAGATTCCCTTTTGCTCAGAGCGATTGGAAAAAGAATGGGAGAGCAAGAAAGACGACTTGGAATTCATTATAGTTTCAGCCCTGTGCTGGATATTAATACAAATCCTAAAAATCCTATTATTGGAAACCGTTCATATGGATCGTCAAAAGAACGTGTTTCACGTCAAGCTTTAGCAATAATGAAGGGTCACCATGATGCAGGTGTACTGACTTCGGGAAAACATTTTCCAGGACATGGTGATACTTCTCAAGATTCACACAAAACCTTACCTACCGTCTATTTTTCTGCTGATCGAATTGACTCAGTAGAACTAGCACCCTATAAAACTTTGATAGATAATGGATTGTCTTCTGTGATGGTTGCACATTTGAATGTGCCTAGCATTACAAAAAGAGGTTTGCCAACTTCACTATCCAATGACGTTATACAAGGCTTACTAAAAAAGAAATTAGGATTTAAAGGCTTGATAGTGACCGATGCGCTCAACATGAAAGGAGTTTCTGAATACTCCAAAGTTGAAAATATTGATTTGACGGCTTTTTTAGCAGGACACGATTTACTAGTCATTTCTAATGATATACAAAAAGGAATTAATGCAATAAAACGTGCTTTTCAAAAAGGTAAAGTTACTGAAAATCGATTGGCTCACTCAGTAAAAAAGATTCTTAGTGCAAAATATAAGGTGGGATTGTCTCAGTATAAGCCTATTGATACTGAAAACCTTTATGAAGATTTAAATACCATAGAGGATCAAAAACTTTACAGCGAAGCTGTTGGTAAAGCGATTACTTTATTAAGAAATGAAAATTCAATTCTTCCATTATCTTCTGACGAATCTATAGCACATATTGCTATGGGAGATGCTGAATCAACTGAATTTGAAAAGCATCTACAAAAGTATGCTTCAGTTGACTTAATTAAGGATGTAAATATTCAAAACCTACTCTATAAGACAAAAGCCCATGATACTATTATTGTGAGCTTTCATAGATCGAATGCCACACCTTGGAAAGCTTCTAGATTTAAAAAAGAAGAGTTGCAAATCCTGGCCAAGCTTGCCAAAAACAAAACGGTAATTCTTGATGTTTTTGTGAAACCTTATGCACTTAAACCCATAGTAAATATTAATGGAATAGATGCTGTGGTATTGAGTTATCAAAACAGTCAAGAGTCACAACAACTAAGTGTGGATGCTATTTTTGGAGTACAAGCCTTATCAGGTCGTCTTCCAGTTGATGTTTCATCTATGTTTAAAGAAGGTGATGGGATTGACTTAAAAGGAGGCATTCGTTTGGGTTATGGATCTGCTTCTTCATTGGGCTTTAACATAACCAAACTTAAGGAGCTGGATGCTTTAGCACAAGTCTCTATAGATTCTATGATGACCCCAGGGATGCAAGTTTTAGTTGCCAGAAAAGGGAAGCTTGTATATCAAAAAAACTTTGGATTCCACACCTACAAAAAAGAACAATTGGTCAAAAATTCTGATCTGTATGATTTAGCATCCTTAACAAAAATACTAGGAACACTCCCTTTGGTAATGAACGCTTTTGATGAGGGAACACTATCATTTTCGACAACTGTTACTGATCTTATATCAGACTGGAAAGACAGTAATAAAGCTAATCTGAACCTCAAGCAAATGCTGTCCCATTATGCCCAGCTTTGGCCTTGGATTCCCTTTTATAGAGAAACTCTCAATAAAAAAGGGTATCCCAAGAAATCAATGTATAAAAAAAAGGAATCTGAAAAATATAACTTGACTGTTTCCAAAGAGTTATTTTTAAGCTCTGATTTTGAAGAGGATATGTATAGTCAAATTGAAGAAAGTGTATTAATTGATTCTTTGGCCTATAAATATTCTGATTTACCCTATTATATCCTCAAAAGGTATTTTGAAAACACTTCTCAAATTCCCTATGAACGTTTGGTAAAACAAAAAGTATTTGATCCTCTAGGGTTAAAAACGATAGGATTTAAACCTTTAGATCGCTTTGAGAGTGCTCAAATAGTGCCTAGTGAAATTGACAGTTATTTTAGACATAGTGAATTGGACGGCTATGTTCATGACATGGGGGCTGCAATGCAAAATGGAGTAGGGGGACATGCAGGTTTGTTTGGTACTGCTTATGAGGTAGCATCTATTATGCAAATGTATTTACAAGAAGGATACTTTAATGGAATTCAATTAATAAAACCCGAAACAATTAGAGATTTCAATACTTGTTATTATTGTAAAGAAGGAAACCGAAGAGGAATTGGATTTGATAAACCACAATTGGAAGGAATTAATGGTTCAACTTGTGGCTGTGTTTCAAAAAGAAGTTTTGGACATTCTGGCTATACTGGAACTTATGCATGGGCAGATCCAGAGAAAGAAATTATATTGGTTATTTTAGCAAATAGAACATATCCAAATAATGATTTTACTTTTAGTAAAAGTAATATTAGAACCCGAATGCAAGCCTCAGTTTATAAGGCTTTAATTGATTAAAATAAAACCTTTTGAATATAGCAATTGTATGTTATCCAACCTTCGGAGGTAGTGGGGTTGTTGCAACAGAATTAGGAATAGCACTCTCTAAAATGGGACATAATATTCATTTTGTGACCTATCACCAACCCGTTCGTTTGGAAACTATTAACACTCAGAATCTCAATTTTCATGAGGTATATGTCCCAGATTATCCTTTGTTTAAATATCAGCCCTATGAGTTGGCATTATCAAGTCGCTTGGTGGATGTAGTAAAATCAAATAAAATTGACGTATTGCATGTTCATTATGCCATACCTCATGCATACGCTGCTTATATGGCAAAGAAAATGCTTGCAGATGAGGGCATTTCAATTCCTATAGTGACCACATTGCATGGAACGGATATTACCTTAGTTGGAAACCATCCCTTTTACAAAACTGCAGTTACTTTTAGCATTAATCATTCTGATAGTGTTACTGCTGTTTCTGAAAGTTTAAAACAAGATACTCTTCGTTTATTTGATATTAAAACTGAGATAAATGTGATTCCCAATTTTATTGATGTTAAAAAATTAGATCTAAAAGAGAAACCCTGTGAACGTTCTTTACTGGCCCCAACTAATGATAAAATTCTTACCCATATAAGTAATTTTAGACCCTTAAAAAGAATTAAAGATGTCATTACTGTATTTGAAAAAATTTCCTCCCAAGTCTCAAGCCGTCTTTTGATGGTTGGGGAAGGACCAGAAAAGGCAGAGATTATGGCTTATGTCAATAAAAATGGATTAAATGAAAAGGTTTTATTTCTAGGAAATAGTAACGAAATCGACAAAATTTTATGTTATTCTGATTTGTTTTTATTGCCCTCTGAAATGGAAAGTTTTGGTTTAGTAGCACTCGAAGCTATGGCTAATGGAGTTCCTGTGATTTCATCAAATGCAGGAGGTTTAAGCGAAGTCAATAGACATGGTGTTACAGGATTTCTCTCTGAGATTGGTGATGTAACATCTATGGCAGAAAATGCTTTAAAATTACTTCTAGATGACGATAAATTGAAACAATTTAAAAAACAAGCCAAAGAACAAGCCCAGTTATTTGATATTGATATTGTTGTTAAGCAGTATGAAGCGATTTACCAAAAGGCGCTTGAAAATTAGTTTAACAAATTGATTTATTTTGGATTATAAATCTTCTTAGCATTAGCATAAATTTTTTCCTTATTCAATGTCATTTTCTTTGTTTTAAATGAAGCATAAATCTCCATTTGATCATTATAATGTTCAGAATTAGGATGATCTGAACTACCGTAAGAGATAACAGATTCAATTTCAGGTCCTTCTTCAGTAAAGTGAACCAATTCAATATACGATTCTCCACTAACAACCTTAACCTTTCCTTCTTTATAAGGAATTGAAGCCATAGCAGTAATCACATCTGGTAGGCCGAAAACGGGAAGTTCTTTATCCCCTCGGACTAATTTTTGATAATCACCCAAGCGAACATCAAGAGTATTGAAATATTTTAGCATATACTCTTTAGTGTTTCGAAGTGCTTGAACTAGTGTTGAGGGAGAGAATATTTTGGGTGGGGGTAAACTTCGATAAAATGGACGTAATTGATTATAAAAAATTGCAAAAGTACCAGCTCCCAAAGAGTTAGCTTCTGCCCTACGATCCCAGGCTTGCAAGCGATCTATTAGCAATTTAATTTCAGGATATTTATTAGAATTCAATTGATCAAGATGATTGATGTTCATCCAGCTAAAAGCATAAGGGATGGGATATTGATGATCATATTTGATCTTTTTAAATTCCTCATAATTTACCGTATTATGTTGATCAATTAAGGCTTTAAGTCTTGTAGACCTATTATTGTCAAAGGTTTCAAAACCCATTGAGGGGTCAAAGAGTTCTTGATTGGGATTGTCATTCTCAGCACTTGATCTAAAAGGGGTGTGATTAGCATTGTACACATACCCTGACTTTGGTTGTATCACTTGAGGTAATTCTTCAATGTCATAGGTTTCTTCCCAGAGTGTTTTTGTTGTGTTACCTGGGACAACACCCGACCAATTGTAGCCCTCTGCTCTTTTAGGAATTAATCCATTTGAAATATAAAAAATAGTGTCATTTTTATCAGCATAGCCAATATTATAGCCTGGCAATGCTTTCATTTTTAATGTATTATAAAATTCCGTAAAATTAGTTGCTTTATTCATTCTCCACCACTGTTCTAGGGCTCGGATCTCAAATAATGCTGGAGTTCTAACCGCATATATGCCAGATTTATTCTTTAAAGCGGGTCCATAGATACTATGGTAGAATTTCTTTTTGATTTGAATTGGAATCCCCAAAACACGAACTTGTAATTTTGCTTTCTTCAGTTCAAGAGTCAAATAGGAATCATCAACTTTGTACTTCAGTTTTTCTTTTGGATGCATTTCAAGAGCAAAAACATCAGTTTTATCGGGTTGATTAACTGTATGCGCCCAAGCTAAATTTTCATTAGCTCCTATCAATATATTTGGACTTCCTGCAAACAAGGCTCCTAAAATATTAGTTCCTTCTTCGCTACATAAATGCGCTTCGTACCATGAAACAGGTCCGTCTAAAGGTTGATGAGTATTGATGGCCAAAAAAGTACTCCCGTCCTCAGTTTTGGAACTATTAAAAGCAAAAGTGTTAGATCCTTTTGGAGTTTCCTCTTCTTTGAATTCATACTTTAAGCTATTATTTACAATTCGTTGAACCCATTGGTCTCCCTTAGAAGAAATAAAGAGTTGAAGTTGTGCATAGCGAATCATTTCTTTAGTGGTGATAGGGAAGAAATTCTCAACCAAAACTTCCTCAGGATGTGTTAATACATAGCGATTAATTCCTTCTTTATATCCCTCCAAAACTCTTTTGTACTCTGAGCTAATTTTTTTCTCGTAATATTCCTCATATAGGGCTTCGGAACCAATGAACTGAGCAATGAAATCAGCTCCTAGTCCTGCATTCCCAATGCTCTTTGATAATTGGTTATTTCCAGCAAGATACCCTTGCTGAATAGTTTTAAAATCATCTTCCGAATGTGCCCAAGCAAGTCCATAAGCAACCTCTGCATCCGTAGGGGCAAAAATGTGTGGCACTCCAAAAGAGTCTCTAACAATATCGATGTTTTTGGGATCAATTTGAGAAAGCGCTCTTTGTGTGATACATAGCACTATCATCAAAATATACTTTTTCATTCTTTTTTTTATGAAGATATTAAACTTCATAAACTTTAAGACCATAAAATTGATTAACATCAATTGAAATTAGCTATATTCATAATTCAAAATTTTATACATGAAAAAAATCATTCTACTTATTATTACTGTTTCTTTTTTTCAATCTGTTGGAGCACAAGAATATTTATTCAACGGAAAGGACCTTGAAGGATGGACTATTCATGGTACAGAATTATGGTATATTCAAGAGGGTCTTTTGATATGCGAAAGTGGCCCAGATGAAGCCTATGGTTACTTGTCTACCAAACAATACTATGATGATTTTGAACTTACTTTAGAATTTAAACAAGAAGCGAATGGTAATAGCGGTGTTTTTATTCGATCTACTGTTGAAGGAACAAAAGTGAGTGGATGGCAAGTTGAAGTTGCTCCCCCTGGAAGTGATACGGGAGGAATTTACGAGTCCTATGGGAGAGGTTGGTTAATTAAGCCCTCAAAAGAGAAGGATAAAGCCCTCAAAATGGGGGAATGGAACCAAATGAAGATTCGTGTAGTTGGAGATCAGATAGACACATGGCTTAATGGTACGTCAATGGTTTCTTTGAAAGACGAAAAAATTGGTGAAGGAAAAGGATCAATTGCACTTCAGATTCATGATGGAGGTGGAATTAAAGTATGTTGGAGAAACTTAAAAATTAAAACGCTATAATTTGATCTTGTTAATGGTCAAAGCTAATTGAAAATCTTTTGTAGTGATCCCACCGGCATCATGGGTTGAGAGTTTAATTTTGACAGTAGTATAGTCTATTAATAATAATGGATGATGATTTTGTTCTTCGGCTAACTGAGCTACTTTATTAACAAAATCGATTGCTTGAAGGTAGTTGTCAAAGCAAACTTTTCTGTACAAATTGCTCTCTTTTAATTCCCAGTTTATTAAAAGACTTAATTCCTTTTTTATTTCTAAACATGATAAAATCTGCATTATCAAGAATAGTAAATACTCGTAAAAATTCTATAGGCTAAATATATTCCAGTTACAGACCAAACCCACCATCTGTTTTTCATGTACCATTCCATATTCTTATTTTTTAATTAATTTCTTCACAAGATCCCTCCGAGTAGGTTAATACACCATTGTTTTCTGCAACACAATCATTTGAATAGGTGATGTTGTTACATCCACAAACAGGAGCATAAATTAAATAGCAAGCAGCAAGTTCATTAATCAAACTTTCATCTATACAAGGCTCTTCTACTGGAGTGTTTTTCAAACAACCTAAACAAAAGAAAAACATTAAAGGGATTAAATTTTTCATGGATTTAAAGTAATAAAAAATTAACAATCTCATACTATAATTAAGCATTAGCAATGTATTACATTGTAAGAGTAAAAAGAATAAGTTCTTTTGTTGTTGTAAATGCATTAGGTGTAATTTGATACCCTAACATATACATAATCAATAGCCCTGGTGTTTTTATTTTTTTCGAATCTTTTTTCAAAATAATAAGTTGAATAAAAAACCACAAAATTTATAGTAAAAGGTTTAAAACCATATAATTACCTCTAGCTATGAAATAAAAAACCCTCCATTATGGAGGGTTTTTTTGATTTTTAGTTCAATGTTATTATTGTATAGACCAATCTGTATACTTTGAAGTCCATGTGCCAAGCTCAGCCAAGCCATCATCAACATTCTTTAAGCTTGCTGTGAGTTCTTGATTCAATTCTGTAGACATTCCATTCTTGTCAAAATATAAGTCTCGAACATCACTTGAATCAAAAATCCATAACATCCCAAGACGCCCCTTGTCTGCACCTCTTAATCCATCAGCTAAGCTTAGCGAAGCTCCTTTAAATGCATTTTCATATGCTGGGATTAGGGTGTTTGTATAATAAGCTTTAAACTGCTCTAAGGTTACTCCTCTTTTTAGTTTTACATTTAATGTATGAATTCCTAGTAGACTTCCTTTATTTAATGATTGTGGAGTTATTGAATTCATCATTCCACCCAAATCGAACCAATCTCCTCCAGTTATAATTTTACCCTCTTTAAATTCAAAAGAATGATAACTAGTTAATCTTGTTTCTTTTCCAGATTTCACATGAGTGGAGGTCCAAGTTCCATATACACGAGTACTTCCGTCTGCCTTACCGGTTTCAGTATCAACACCAGGCAACCAATAGTCTGCATTGAATTTCATGTTATCAAATTCAGACTGATATCCAAGTATAGCTGCTTTTACTTCTTCTATGCCACCCATGTCCATCCCATAGACAGGCATATGCCATTCTATATCTTCATGCAAATATGTAAACATGCTCTCGGCATCTTCACTCTCGTGGAGCTTTAAGTAATTTTTTGCGATCTCAGTATTCTTTTCATACTCAGCATGTTTACCGTTTGAACATGCAGTAATAATAACTGAAACGGTTAAAAGGATAATTGTTTTTTTCATTTTGATTGATTTATGGTTAATAGTGAATTTAATTTAAGAAAATTATACTAAGCTTTTATTGGTTTTATATTTTTTGCATAATCCTTAGACTAAAACTAAGAATCTTCTTCATCAGTCTTTACAACCCTGAAAAACTCTTCATCTTCTGTAATCCATTCAAAATCAGTGGTTATTTTCTCTGTAACTGGATTATATAAAACCTCAAGATATTTTAAACGATTGATTCCTTGAACCTTAACTTGAGCAATAAATACATGGAAATTATATTTGTCAAATGGACTTAAGAAAGTCGTGTATGAATCCCATATAATGTTTCTTGTATATTCAACGTTAGGATAATTAGTTTCGTTGAAAGATCTAATCAGTTTATTAATCTTGCTAACATTTACAGGAACAATCTCATTGTCACTTAAATCTAATCGCTGAATTTCATTAATAAAACCCTGGTGTTCGTTGATGAAGTCATTTAAAACCGGAGTTTGCTCTTGGTTTGAAATTTCCAATTCAATTAGATTGGGAAGTAATTTTTGATTACTGATATCTTCATTGATCAAATAAAACTCTTCATCTTCTGCTATCCATTCAAAATCACCAGTTACCTTCTTTTCATAGGGATCATAGTGAACTTCAAGATACTTAAGACGGTCAAGTCCAGCAACTTTTACCTGAACTATGAAGGTGTGCGAATGATATCTATCCGATGGACTCAAAAAAGTACCATAAGAGTCCCAAATGATATTACGTGTAAATTCTACGATTTTAGGGTATTTCTCTTCTACGAAAAAGCGAATTCGTTTATTGATTTCTTTTAGATTGATGGGATTAATCTCTCCCTCATCATTTTCTTCAAACCCATTGTGCTGGGTGATGAAATCATCAATTTTTACAGTGACAATTTGCCCCTGGACTCTAGAATTAAATATAGTTAAAAATAAAAGGCATGTGATAAATCGAAAATTCATATCAAAGACATTGTAAATTATAATTCAAATATAATGAATCTCATTCTTTTCACTTCAAATTGATTAATGATTAATCCTTACTAAATTATTTAAAGGGCTGCTTAGAGGGTAACTTTTATTCCTTCTTTATTCTAAAATTAAAAGCTTATGAATAAAAGACTGATTTTTTTGAGGGAAGCTTCTCCAATAAATTCTGACCTAGTGAAATCTACTTTCCGATACAGAACTTCCCAAATATTGTTCCAAGAATATCCTCATCTACATCAATTTTACCCGTTATACTACCAATATGATATATTACTTCTTTGAGTTCTACGCTTAATAAATCCCCTGGAATATCATTTTCAAGCCCTTCCATAACCAATTCAAGTGTTTCTAGCGCCAAAGTCAAAGCATGAAAATGTCTCGTGTTATTAACGATAACTGAGGAATTATTTCCCAAGGAATGAATTGTTTTTACTAAATGATCTTTTAGAGGTTTTAGACTGTGTTCTTCTAGGGTAGAAACTCCCATCCCAAAGGGAGTGGACGAATGTGTAATAGCGTCAATGAGTTTTTGATTAAAATCTTTATCAAAGCCACTTGGATTTTGATCAATTTTATTTTCAATCAAAACCAGATTTAAGTTTTCGTGCAGAAGTGATCTTATTTCATTTATAATTGCTTCAAAAGCTGTGGTTCTTTCATACAGATAGAGTAGAAGTGTAGCTTGAGTAATTTTATCTTTCGCTTTTTTAACACCAATGGCTTCAACAACATCTTCGGTTTCTCTTAATCCTGCAGTGTCAACAAATCGAAAACTTATTCCTTCAATTATTAGAGTATCTTCAATTAAATCTCTCGTAGTTCCTGGGATATTCGAAACGATAGCCTTTTCTTCTTTAAATAGAGCATTGAGTAAAGAAGATTTTCCAGCATTGGGTTTTCCTGCAATAGCAACAGGCACTCCTTTTTTAATTACATTACCATAAGCAAAGGATTGTTTTAGTGAACTAATGTCTTTGTGTAATGTATGTAATAGCTTTTTTAATTGATCTTTATTTGCAAAGTCAACTTCTTCTTCACCAAAGTCTAATTCAAGCTCTATTAACGCTTTAAATTGGATGAGTTGCTGCCGTAAGGCTTCCATATTTTCAGAAAATCCACCACGCATCTGTTTCATTGCCATATCATGAGCCGCTTCACTTTCTGAAGCAATAATATCAGCAACGGCTTCGGCTTGGCTCAAGTCCATTTTCTTATTCAAATACGCTCTTAATGTAAATTCTCCAGCATGTGCGGGTTGGACCCCTTTGCCTAAGAAACAACTGATGATTTTCTGTTGTATATAAGAAGAGCCGTGACAAGAAATTTCAACTACATCTTCACCAGTATATGAATTTGGTCCTTCAAAAAAAGTAACCAATACTTCATCGATAAGTATGTTTCTGTCATTAAAATCAGCTAAAAAAGCAGTATTGGGTGCTATTTGATTCCATTCTTTTTTGGATCTTGGGCTAATGAAATGGGCTCCTTTTTCTATTGCAGATGAACCCGAAAGTCTTATGACTCCTATAGCTCCACTTCCTTGAGGGGTTGAAAGCGCGATTATGGTTCCTTCACTGAGCATAGTTTATAGTTTTTTTGTAAAAGTAGCCCTCTTTTTATGTTGACGATTCTCGTAATTTTTCCATAATTTTTGAATCGCAGCATTTTCCTCTAATTCTGGGTTGGTTTCAACGATAGTAATCTTTCTCTTATTGAAGAGTTTTTGCATTTCATTGAATATGATGGCGGTGATTCCTTTATTCTGAAAATCAGGATGAACTCCGATAAGATAAAAAGAAGCTTTATTATTAAACCACATAGCTTTTAACAAATGAAACGAATTGAAAAAATTAATTTTCCCATTAATTTTTTGAAGAGCAGAAGCAAATGATGGCATGGTGATGGCAAAAGCAATGAGACGTTCGTTTTGATCAACAATACACTTAATAAAGTCTGGATTGATAAATTTTAAATACTTGTCCTTGTAATGTTGTACTTGGTATTCTTGAATGGGAACAAACGTTTGAAGGTTATTATATGTTTTTCCTAATAGAGTAAACATTTGATCCACATAGGGTAAAATGTCTCCACGCATTTTAAAATCCAGTAATTTTAATTGGTAGCGTTCCATGATAACACTTGAAAAACGTTTCACTTTTTCAGGTGAAGTTTCAAAGTCAGAAATTTTAATTTCATACTCTACCCATTTGGCTTGAATAGTAAATCCTAAGGCTTCAAAATGCCTTTCATAGTAGGGTTCATTATACAAAGTAATCATGGTGTTTTTTTCTTCAAAACCTTCAATCAATAATCCTGCTTTATCCAAGTTTGAAAAACCTACTGGCCCCTCAATAAAGCTTAGTTGATGTTCGTTTCCAAAGGCAATCACCCTATCAATGAGGAGTTTGGTAACATTTTGATCATCTATTGCATCAAACCAACCAAATCTAACTTTTGACTTTTTCAATTCTTTTACTTCGATCCAATTTACCATTGCAGCGATGCGTCCAACAATAGCACCCCCCTTATATGCAAGAAAAAAACGTGCGCTTGCATTATGATAAACAGGATTAATATTAGGATCAATTGTATCCATCTCCTCTTGAATAATAGGAGGGACCCAATTTGGATTATTTTTATAAAGCGCAAAAGGAAACATCACAAATGCACGATAGTCCTCTTTGGTGTTTATTTCTTTGATGATAACTTCTTGACTCATGAAATTTAATTTCTTGCTTTACGATTTTTTTTACGTTCGCCTTTAGTGTTTTTTCTCAAAGTTTTTTTCAATTGGCGTTCTTCCTTTTTTAATTTCTTGTATTCTAATTCAGCAGAGGATACGAAGTCTTGATGAAAATCCAATCGATAGGAAACCCCTAGGTTTACTAACAATTGATTTGGAGTTGTCTTTGTATTAGAACCCAGGGTTACTTCTATTTGGATATCATCAGAATATAAATAAGCAGCTCCTAATCTAAATAAGTAATCATTAAACAAATTGCTTTTTCGTCCTTGATGTTCTAAATATACGGACCATAAAGGATCTAATGTATGGGTTAGTGTGAGGATATAACTCATTTCTGGAAAATTTGAGAAATATCGGTCGTAAGTAAAGTTGGTAACAAACACCCAGGTGCCCAGAAAATGTGATTGAGTGGCCAGCGTTCCTCTTAGGTTAAAAAAGGGCTCTTTGTCGGGAGAGGTATTTAAGTTTTGGAAGAATATCGGACGGTAAAGATTCCCAAAGATATTGTTGTTAGGAAATGGATTGTTCTTTTCAAAATTGATATTGCTCCCTAGGGTTAAAGAAACGGCTGGAATGAGCTCGCGTAGTTTAAATCCATTATTGGCTTTCCAACTATAGACATTGGTGCTTTTCTCTTTTTTAAAGGGATCGTAAATGAGATATTTGATTCCGATGAAATTCTGTAAAAACCCTTTTCGCGTGCTGACAATAGGAACACTATTTATTTTAGAATTCAATGCACCAAGAAGATACTTTCCTTCATAAGTCAATTCCAAAGTTTCGCGTAAAAATCCCCAACGTAAGGATAGAAATCCAATTCCTCCGTCAAAAGTAGAATTGTTATAGCCAGAATGAGAATAATGCCGGTAAGCAAATCCAACCTCAGCTTGAATGACATCTTTACCTACCGAAAAGGCACCAATAGATAAACCTGGTCTATTGGAATTGATTTGGTCTGTATATTGTGCTTTTATCGCAATTGTGGTGAGAAAAAAAACAAGTAGAATTCTATTCCTTAACATGATGCAAATATAGAATAACTATATGTTATTTAGATTCAATACGGACTGTTAATGATTTGTGAATTTTCAAAGGTTCCATTGGAATTAGTTACTTTTGTATAATTAAATTATTGCTGTGCTTTTTAAAATCATAATTATCTTTTTGTGTGTAGTTTATCTACTACGATTACTCTCTCCCTTTTTATTCAAACTACTTTTTTCTAGTTTAGTTAAAAAAGCAGCTACACAAAGAGAACCACAACAACCTCAATCCTATCAAAAAACAAAACAAAACAAGACATCCTCGGATTCTATTGGAGAGTATATAGACTATGAAGAAGTTGAATAAAGCATCAATACGTTCCATTTTAATGCCTCATGGATTGGTAGTCTTAGGCTTGGTATTTATTTCTTTGTTATTTTATTACCCTTTGCTTAACGGAAAAACCTTATTACAATCTGACATACGCCAATATGAAGGGATGTCAAGGGAATTGAAAGAACACCGACTGGAAACAGGGGAAGAAACTTATTGGGTAAATAATGCCTTTGGAGGTATGCCTACATACCAATTGGGAGCTCAATATCCTGCTGATTTCTTAAGTCCGATTTATTCCTTTTTTCGTGTCTTACCTAGGCCAGCTCATATTCTTTTCTTGTATTTGCTAGGCGCCTATATTTTACTTTTAGTATTACAAATACCGTGGCATACAGCACTTTTTGGATCGTTAGCTTTCGGCTTTTCCACCTATTTATTAATCATTCTTCAGGTGGGTCATAACACAAAGGCACTAGCCGTCAGTTTCATTCCTTTTGTTTTAGCGGGACTTTTATTGGTTTTTGAAAGGAAGAAACTACTTGGATTTATATTAATAACACTTGCCCTTGGAATGCAGATCCGTGCAAACCACTATCAAATGACCTATTATCTTTTGTTATTAATGGGGGTTTTTGTGATTGTTTTTGGGATTCAAGCGTGGAGAGAAAAAAAGGGAAAATCGTTTTTAGGATCGCTAGGTGTACTTTTTATTTCAGGAATCCTTTCCCTAGGATTAAACGCAACACCACTTTTAGCAACTGCAGAATACACAAGCTTCAGCACAAGAGGATCTAGCGAATTAAAACTTCAAGCAGACGGTACCCCAAAGGAACAATCATCAGGACTTGATTATGATTATATTACAGAATATAGTTATGGGATTTTTGAAAGTCTTAATCTAATTGCTCCTAGAATTCAAGGGGGAGGATCAAGTGAAAATTTAGGGAAAGACCATGGAGTATACAACTTTTTGAGAACCCGTGGGATAGGACCAACACAGGCAAAACAGTTTTCAGAAAATGTTCCAACTTATTGGGGCTCTCAGCCCATTTTAGAAGCACCTGCTTATATTGGGGTTAGTGTTTTCTTTTTTGCAATCATCGCTTTAGCCTTTGTTAAGGGACCCATTCGAAATGCTTTGGGAATTGGAATTTTGTTTTCCTTAGTTCTGTCTTGGGGTAAAAACTTTGCTTTTTTAACTCAATTTTTTATTGATTATATTCCTTTTTATAACAAATTCAGAGCCGTTTCTTCTATTCAAGTGATTTTAGAATGTTGTTTTCCTATTTTGGCAGCTTTAGGAATTCATTTTGCATTAAAGAACATAAAATCTATTGATATAAAACGCTTTTTGAAAGTTTCCATGTTCCCTATTGCTCTTCTTGTTATTCTCATTTTTTCACAAGGAGTTATGAGTTTTTCCGGCCCAAATGACGGATATTTTAAAGAGATGTATGGAGCTGAATTAGTAAGTCAAATTGTTGAAGCAAGAAAATCCATTTATCAAGCTGATCTCTTAAGAGGAATTGTTATTTGTAGCTTACTCATCCTCTTTCTTATTGCATTTAAATATGATAAAATAAAGCGAAATGCTGTTCATCCTTTGTTAATTGCTGTTTTGCTATTTGACCTTTTGGGTATTTCTAATCGTTATATTGAACATGAAGGTTTTGTTTCTGAACGTTTTGCAAAAAATGCTTTTCAAATAACAGAAGCCGATCGTGCGATTTTAATAGATACGTCAGACTTTAGAGTTTACGAACCACAGCTTGGATTAACAGGTGCAAGGACAGCATATTTTCACAAAACCCTAGGTGGGTATCACGGAGCGAAGCCCAGAAGATTTGAAGAATTATTTGAATACTATAATACCCATCAAATTGCAGGTGTTTTAGATTTCTTAAATGTGAAGTACATACTTTTTCAAGAGGAAGAGACCGCTACTCTGAAACCTTTGAGAAATCCCAATGCTTTGGGTTCATCATGGTTTGTTGAAGACTTATTTTCCACACCAGATCCAGATGCATTATTAGAACGTTTAAAAATCGCTGATTTTGATAAGGAGGCCCTTTTCATCGAACAAGACCTTCCAAATACGTTGCCACTGTCTTTTAAAAAGGATTCATTGGCTTGGATTGTTTTAACATCAAAAAAAACAAACCAATTAATTTACAATTCCCAATCTTCAAGTGAACAATTTGCTGTTTTTTCTGAAATGTATTACCCCAAAGGGTGGACAGCAAAAATTAATGGAGTTCCTGCTTCTATATATAATGTAAATTATGTTTTACGTGGTTTACTACTCCCAGCTGGAACAAATCAAATTGAATTTGTATTTAGTCCCCCTGTTGTAGCTTTAGGGACTTTACTTCGGTGGATTAGTGCTTTTCTTTTTCTTGGAATGGTATCTAGTATTGTATACTTTGACTATCAAAAACAAAAGACTACATAGACATGGGGATCATTGCAAAACAATCTGTTTATAATATCCTTAGTATTGCACTCGCTTTTGGTATTGGAGCTGCCAATATGCTTTTTTTATACCCCAAATACCCAGGAAAAGAATTTCAGGGACTAATTGTGGCTTTGCTTGCCAATTCTAATTTGATTCAACCCTTTATTTCTTTTGGTGTTCAACATACATTGATTAAATATTTCAGTAATAGTGAATCAGAAGAAGAACAAGACCGTTTATTATGGTTTGCCATTCTCTTTCCTTTGCTTATTTTGGCACTCATTTTTCCTCTCTACAATAGTTACAGTAATCAGATATTAGATTTCTTATCTAACAGTAATAAAACAGTACTGCGTTTCCCTGTTTTAATTCTTTCTATAGCAATTGCTACTGCCTATTTTGAGATTTTCTTTAGTTGGCTACGCGTACATTTACAGTCTGTCTTTGGAAATTTCCTTAAAGAAGTGTATCCCCGTTTACTTACCCTAGTATTGTTATTGCTTTATATGTTTGGCACTCTTGATTTGGATAACTTTATTATCTATTTGATAGTAGGGTATTACCTAAGGTTAGTAGTCATTGGAATGTATTGTTTGAAGGTACATACTCCTTCTTTTCAATTTAAACTTCCTATAGGTTGGCAGAAAATGTTACGCTACAGCACTTTGATTTTTCTGTCTGGAGCAGCAGCAAGTGTTATTTTGGACATCGATAAATCCATGATTTTTTCACTTTCAACAAATGAAAATGTTGCGTTTTATGCCGTCGCATTATACATTGCCGCAGTTATAGAAGCTCCTGGTCGAGCTATGTTTCAAATCACCAGTCCTTTGGTTGCAAGAGCATTAAATGATAATAATGAGGAACGGTTGCTTATTTTACTAAAAAAGAGTAGTCTGAATCTAATGATCGTTTGTGGTATTGTTTTTTTATTGATCAATTTAAATCTAAATGATTTTTATTTAATCATTGATCAAGAAGGGTATGCCTCTGCCGCAAGTGTAGTCATTATTGTGTCAATTGGAAAATTTTTCAGTATGTCCATGGGATGTTTGAATAATATAATATCCAATTCGAAATACTACTCTTATGTATTTTGGTTTTCAATAAGTTCAGCCATATTAGCAGTTGCTTTAAACTATATTTTTATTCAATCGCATGGGATAATTGGAGCTGCTTTTGCAACTTTAATTGTGATTGTCTTTATCAATCTATGTAAGATTGTATTGGTGGGTGTACTGTTCAAGATTCATCCCTATTCTAAAAAGTCTATAGGGATATTTATTAGTGTCTTATTAATTTATGGACTTGTTTATTGGATTCCTACTTTAGTGCATCCAATCGTATCAATAGCAGCTCGAAGTGCATTGATCTTAGGGTTGTTTACTATTCCCATGCTAATGTTCCGATGGTCCAGTGATATCGAAAGTTTTTTAAAAAGTGTGAGCGCTAAACTATTTTAATTTTTCGGCCAGATATCTTCCAGTATGAGATTTTTTTATTTTCACAATCTCTTTAGGTGTTCCTTGTCCAACTAAATATCCTCCTTCATCACCAGCCTCAGGGCCTAAATCTATGAGATGGTCTGCGCATTTGATGAGATCCAGATTATGCTCTACCACTACAATGCTATGTCCATTTTGAATAAGGGCCTCAAACGAAGTAAGAAGTTTTTGGATGTCATGAAAATGTAAACCGGTAGTAGGTTCGTCAAAAATAAAGAGTACCTTTTCCTTACTTGTCCCTTGGCTAATAAATGAGGCAAGTTTAATCCGTTGTGCTTCTCCACCAGAGAGCGTAGCAGAAGATTGCCCCAGAGTAACATACCCTAAACCAACATCTTGTAAAGGTTGTAATTTTTGAATGATCCTTTTAGATTCGTGTTTTTTGAAAAAAGTAATGGCATCATCAACCGTCATGTTAAGTAACTGGTCAATGGATATTTCATGAAATTTCACTTCTTGAATTTCTTTTTTGAAACGCTTTCCTTTACAATGTTCGCATTCAAGTACCACATCGGCCATGAATTGCATTTCAATAGTAATCGTTCCTTCTCCTTTACAGCTGTCACAGCGGCCACCATCTACATTAAAAGAGAAATGCTTTGGTTTATAATTTCGTAATTTTGAAAGTTTTAAATTGGAAAATAATGCTCTAATCTCATCATAGGCTTTGATGTATGTCACTGGGTTAGAACGTGAAGATCTTCCAATTGGATTTTGATCAATAAATTCAACACTTTTAAGTGTATGTAAATCCCCTTTTAATTCTGAATATGATCCTGGTTTTTCTGAGTAGATATCAAAATTACGCAAAAGAGCAGGGTAGAGGATTCGTTTAACTAGACTAGTTTTTCCACTCCCTGATACACCACTGACCACAGTCATGCATCCCAATGGTATTTCTATATCAATATTCTTGAGGTTGTGTTCTCTACACCCTTCAAGTTGAATTTTGTAAGCTGATTTTTTTCTCTTTTTGGGGACTTCTATTTTCTTACTTCCATTTAGATAGGCAGCAGTTAATCCTTTACTTTTTAAAATATGATTAAACGTACCCTGTGCAACCAATTCTCCACCAAAACTACCTGCCTCGGGACCAATATCAACTACTTCGTCTGCAGCATGCATAATTTCTTCATCATGTTCCACCACGATGACGGTATTTCCAAGATCTCGCAAGGTTTTCAATACCTCAATTAGTTTTTCATTATCTCTGCTGTGAAGACCAATGGATGGCTCATCTAATATATACATAGAGCCTACAAGACTACTACCAAGAGAAGTTGCCAATTGAATACGTTGTGACTCTCCACCAGAAAGAGAATTAGACCGTCTATTTAGACTTAAATACCCTAGGCCTACTTCTTGAACAAATTCTAGTCTACTATTGATTTCTTTGAGTAAACGACTCGCAATTTCTTGA
Source organism: Flavobacteriaceae bacterium (assembly GCA_009886625.1). Classification (GTDB taxonomy): domain Bacteria; phylum Bacteroidota; class Bacteroidia; order Flavobacteriales; family Flavobacteriaceae; genus MS024-2A. The sequence continues at coordinate 159,187 of QXZA01000011.1, read as the reverse complement.
TCATGTTTGTTAAGCTTTAAATCTTTAAAAAAGAGAGTAAGATTAGCAATCGAAATCTGAAGCAAATCAGGTAAGCTCTTACCACCAATTTTCACATAAGTGACTTCCTTTTTAAGGCGAGAGCCTTTACAAGAAGTGCATTTTGTCTTTCCACGATAGCGAGAAAGCAACACTCGGTTTTGAATCTTGTAGTTTTTTGCCTCAATTTTTTTAAAGAAATTATCAATTCCTTTAAAATAGGAATTTCCTTTCCATATGAGATCTTTTTGTGACTGACTCAGTTCAAAATAGGACTTGTGTATTGGGAAATCAAAACGATAAGCATTATTAACTAAGTCGTTATAAAACTTTCGCATCCCAGTTCCCTTCCAGGGTACTATTGCATTATCATAAATAGAGAGACTGGTATCTGGCACTACTAATTCTGGATCAATTCCAATTATATCTCCAAATCCTTCACATGTTGGACAGGCGCCTAAGGGATTATTAAAGCTAAATAGATGAACATTGGGAATAGAAAAACTCATTCCATCCAAATCAAATTTATTTGAAAATTCAAAACGCTTTTTTTCCTTTAGAATATACAAAGAACAATTTCCTTTGCCTTCATAGAATGCCATTTCTATGGCATCTGCCACTCTATTGTAAAAGTCTTCTTCATGCTTTACAATCAATCGATCAATTACTAAATCAAATCCTTTTCTTGGAATTTGTTTTAGACTATCAATGTTAAGGGTTTCTTCTTTATGAAAAATCCTTGCAAAACCTTGTTGAATGAAAATTTTCACTTTATCCTCAAGTGTACGATTAGGTTCTGCAACTATAGGAGCGAGTAATAGCAGTTTTTCTCCTTCCTTGAATGACTTAATGTGGTGTATCACATTTTCAACATTGTCTTTTTTAACTTCTTGATTTGAAATTGGAGAATAGGTTTTACCAATTCTAGCAAAAAGTAGCTTTAGGTAATCATAAATTTCTGTTTTAGTCCCCACCGTTGATCGTGGGTTAGAGGTGTTCACTTTCTGTTCTACTGCAATCGCAGGAGCCAATCCTTTTATAAAATCTACTTTGGGTTTGTTGAGTCGCCCCATGAATTGTCGTGCATAGGAGGAAAGGCTTTCCACATAACGTCTCTGCCCCTCAGCGTAAAGTGTATCAAAGGCAAGGGAAGATTTTCCTGATCCTGAAAGTCCAGTGATCACGGTCAATTTGTTCCGTTGAATGGCCAAATCAACATGTTTGAGATTGTGAAGATGAGCCCCTTTAATGATAATGTGTTTTTTCGGATTGTAATCCAAAATATTTTTCATAGCCTTTATAATGGCGCCAAATTTACAATTTTAAATCGCTTCTCATACTTCAAAATGGAGTAATAAAAGGGGCTAACTTGTTAATAACTTTAAAAAAAAGTGTATATTTGTTTAAAATTAGTTAGCCTATAGCGAAAAAATTACTTTAAAACATCACGGATTTTTAACGGCATTCTTGCCTAAAGTAATTTTTTATGGAAACTAATACTCATTCACAACCTACCGACGCCTTTTTAGTAAATGAATATATTTCAGGTTCGGAACTTGCATTAGAACAATTAATTAATCGTCACAAACTTCGAATTTTTAATTTCATTAAATCTAAAGTTTTAGACCGAGATACCGCTGAGGATATTTTTCAAGACACCTTTATTAAAGTGATTAAAACGCTTAAGAATGGCGTGTACAATGAAGAGGGAAAGTTTTTGCCTTGGGTAATGAGAATTGCCCATAACTTAGTGATTGATTTTTTTAGAAAAAACAATCGAATTCCTACCATCGAAAACACGGATGAATATGATGTGTTTAAATTTATATCCGATAATTCTCCAAATATTGAAGCAACGCTATATCAAGATCAAATTGTAAAAGATATACAAAAGCTTGTGCAAGAACTTCCTGAGGATCAAAAAGAGGTCCTTATGATGCGCCTTTATAGAGACATGAGTTTTAAAGAAATTGCAGAAAATACAAATGTGAGTATTAATACTGCCTTGGGAAGAATGCGATATGCCATTATAAATCTCAGAAAATTAGTGGAAGAAAACGAAATTGTTTTAGAATAAACACAATTTCTAACTGTTTAATACGTTATTAGTATATAACGTATTTTATGGAAAAAAACTACCCGAAAGCAAAAGCCTCTCATTCAGTTATTACCCGTCCCCGCGAAATTGTCATTAAGCGTATATTAGCATTTTCTGAGTCCTATTCTAAAGATAAAGAACAAAATAAAGCATTGGACATATTGAAAAATTAGTTTTTCAGCTTTTTCAATACCGACTGTCTCCCTATTGTTTTTGTAATTATATCCTTTTCAATTTTCCAACCTCTTGCTGGAGAATATTCTCTTCCATACCAAATAATTTGCAAATGTAAATCATTCCATTTTTCCATTGGAAACAAACGTTTAGCATCCTTTTCTGTTTGAACTACATTTTTCCCATTGGTAAATCCCCATCGGTACATCAAACGATGAATGTGAGTGTCAACTGGAAAAGAGGGGACCCCAAAGGCTTGAGCCATAACAACACTAGCGGTTTTATGGCCTACAGATGGAAGTGCTTCTAAAGCTTCCAAGTCTTGAGGAACTTGTCCTTCATACTTGTCAAGTAGTATATGAGACAATTCATAAATTCCTTTTGATTTCATGGGAGATAAACCTACAGGTCTAATAATACTTCTAATCTTCTCAATACTCAATTTTATCATTTCGGCTGGAGTAGAAGCCTTTTCAAATAAAAGGGGAGTAATCTTATTGACACGAACATCAGTGCTTTGTGCAGAGAGTAAAACAGCAATTAATAAAGTGTAAGGATCTGTGTGGTCCAAAGGAATTGGTATCCTGGGATATAGTGACTCTAGAGTTTCAATAGCAAAGGCAACTTTTTCTTTTTTTGTCATCAATTCTTTTTATATTCGAAAATACTAAAACACTATGATTATGAAACCATTAAAAGTAGGAGAAAAAGTTTCTTCCTTTACTGTAAACGACCATTTAGGCAATCCACATACTTTAGAGCAATATCAAGGATCAAAGGTTGTTGTCTTTTTTTATCCTAAAGCCAGTACACCAGGATGCACGACAGAGGCTTGTGATTTAAGGGATCACTTCAAAGAGTTGAAAGATGCAGGCTATGTATTATTGGGAGTAAGTGCCGATACAGAAAAAAAACAAAAAGCCTTTGTGGACAAATTTGATTTCCCTTTTCCTCTTTTAGCCGATACTGAAAAAGCAATAATCGATGCTTTTGGAGTGTGGGGTCCCAAAAAATTCATGGGTAAGGAATACGACGGAATACACAGAATGACATTTATTCTTGATGAAAATGGAATTGTAGAACGTGTAATAGATAAGGTAAAAACCAAAGAACACGCTTCTCAGATTTTAGAGGAATAAATTATTCCTTAAAACCAAACATTTTTTCGGCACGAATCATTTCTGCTATCCCATTGGGCAGCTCATTTTCCCAACCTTCTTCTTTGTTTTTAATCATTCTTAATATTTCTCTAGAAAAAATGGAAAGATGGCTCTCGTCAAAATCAAAAATATCAATGATTTTGTCATTGTATTTAAAGAATTTATAGAAGTCTTTCATGCGTGGGTGTAATTTCAGGTTGTTACTGGTAACAATTTTTTCTGATTTCTCATCCCGCATCGGGTAAAGGTATACCTTAAGATTGTTGTAAAACATTTTCCCAAAAGCTTCAAGAATTCCACCACTTAGGTCTTGATAGTACTGTTCATCAAAGATTTCCACAAAATTATTGACTCCCATGGCCAAACCGACTTGTTTTTTGGTGTATTTAGAGAAATAGTCAACTAAACGATAGTATTCCTTGAAATTGGAGATCATTACTGTGTGCCCAAGTGAACACAGTAACTTTGCACGATCCATAAAATCATTTTCATCAATTTCACCTTCTGCTCTTAGGTTTGAAAGTGTAATTTCAAAAATCACTTCAGTTTTATCAGCATTCACATTTACTTCTTTCGAAAAAATATCAAAGGATTTATCAAACATGTCAATATTAACCTTGGTTACAGGACGAAAACTACCTCTCAGGGCTAAAATATTTTTCTTGTAAAGAATACGAGCTGGAAGAATATTATTTCCGTTAGGATCAAACATTACTGCATCTGTCATCCCGTTCTTTATAAGCTGCAAACTCATTAAACGATTGTCTACATTTTTGAATTTTGGTCCTGAAAAGTTTATGGTATCAATTTCAATTGCATCATGATCTATATGATCATAGAGATAACGCAATAACTTTTTTGGATTATGACTCTTGTAAAAAGCACCATAAACTAAATTAACACCCATAAAACCTAATGCTTCTTGTTGCAAACGGGCTTCGCTTTGGTGAAAACGAATGTGTAAAGTTATTTCATTATAAGGTTCTTCTGGAGAAGTTTGAAAACGAATTCCCATCCAACCATGACCCATAAATTTTTTAGCAAAATCAATAGTTGTCACTGTATCTGCAAAGGTGAAAAACATCTTGTTGGGATGGTCTTCTTTAGGGATTCTATTCTTAAGCAATCGCATTTCATGCGTAAGCATTTTGTCCAGACGTGTCTCTGTTACATATCGGCTGTCTTCTTCTTCACCATAAATGGTGTCGCTAAAGTTTTTATCATAGGCACTAATGGTCTTAGCAATGGTTCCTGAAGCACCACCTACTCTAAAAAAATGTCGAGCAACCTCTTGTCCCGCACCTATTTCTGCAAAGGTTCCGTAAATGTATTTGTTTAAATTGATTCGAAGTGCTTTGGCTTCAATCGAAGGTTTATTGTCAAAACCAGTGTCGCCTAATATTTCAGACATAAGATATAGAATTCATTCCTTCAAAAATACAAAGTTCCTCTCTATATAAAAGCAAATATCTACCTTTGTTTTCACTATGCTCAAAATTCATTTTTTAGGAACAGGTACCTCTCAGGGGATTCCAGTAATTGGGAGTAAACACCCTGTTTGTCTAAGTTCAAATCCTAAAGATAAACGTTTACGAGTGTCCATTTTGATTCAATGGAATGATTTGAATTTAGTAGTTGATTGTGGTCCTGATTTCAGGCAACAAATGTTGAGGGTCAATTGTAAAACTTTAGACGCCATATTGTTTACACATGAACATGCAGATCACACTGCTGGAATTGATGATATCCGGCCCTTTTTCTTCAAACAAGGAGATATTCCAGTATATGCGAGTAAACGCGTTTTAGATAATCTTGCTAAACGTTTTGACTATGTGTTTTCAAATAAAAATAAGTATCCTGGTGCTCCCTCTGTTTCAATTAACGAAATCAAGGCACCATTTACATTTAACTCAAAAATAATAACCCCTATCGAAGTTTTGCATAATCAATTGCCCGTACTAGGATATCGTATTGATAATTTCGCCTATTTGACAGATGTCAAAACAATTTTTGAATCTGAACTTATAAAACTGAAGGATTTAGATGTTTTGATTTTAAGTGCACTTCGAATTGAATCTCATCCCAGTCACCTCAATTTAGAAGAAGCAATTACTATGATTCAAAAGATTGCACCTAAACGCTGCTACCTAACCCATATAAGCCATCTAATGGGCTTTCACGATGAGGTAAGTAAAGTGCTTCCATCAAATATTTTTTTAGCCTATGATACTTTAACCATAACTTCTGAATAACCAGTTTATGAAATTTAAAATTGTTTTTTACCTCTTTCTCTTTGTTTGTATCATACTATTTTTTCAAATATTCAACACAAATAAGGTGTTGAATTATCAAGATGATTTGATTCAAAAGCAAAACCAGACTTATATCAAATTAAAGGATTCTATTAAAGTCTTAAATGAATACAGAGCGACTAATGCTTATTTTTCATTAGTTAAAGAATCCAACAAGATGGAAGGCCAAACTGCTGATAATTTGCTAGATCTGGAGAAGCAACTTAAGAATACAATAAGGGTGTTGAATACAAACGGGGGATTGGAAAAAATAATTCCTGAAGTCTCTAAAAAAGGCGTATTCCTTATTGACCAAATAAAAGTTATAAATCAACAATGGATCTTGATAGGCTTTAAAAGTAATGAAATGGAAGGGCAAGCTTTGCTTGAATACATTGTAAAGTCAGACAATTTCATTCAGTTTAAAAATATTACGCACTTTTTAAGTCCATCATAAATTTGTTTTGATAATCCATTCCATCAAAGCGGTAAAGTTTTCATGAGAAACCGTATGACCATCATTGAATTCGTGATATTCAATTTCCTCATATTTCTGACTTAAGGGAAGTATATATTCTCTTGCCTGATCAATTCTGATGACTGTATCTTCTATTCCATGAGCTGCATAAGCTAGAAATTCCGGTTTCTTCTCCATGGGCACACTTTCGTGAATTAAACCACTTAGCGCAATAATACGTCTAACTTTTTCTGGATATTTAAAGGCTAGAGCCCAACTCAAAATGGCCCCTTGACTAAATCCAAACAAACTAATATCGTCTGGATCTAATGCATGCTCTTCTGATAGGGCTTCAATATTTTCAAGCAAGAGATCAACTACCTTCCAAGCCTGATCTACATCTGAAGTTACAGTACCTGTTTGATTCATTCCCAATGGGTACCAGGCATAACTTCTGTAACCCATAGAAAGGGGTGCTTGAAGTGCAATTATTGTATGTGATTTTGGTAAGTAAGGTGCAAATGAAAAAAGATCTTCGGCATTACTTCCATATCCATGAATTAAAATAATTGTAGGATTTTTTTCTGCTTTTCCTTGAGCAGATCGAATTTGGTAGTCTAGCATAATTTTTTTTAAGAATTCAATTGAAAATGTGAACCACGAATACATCCGTAAACGCTTCCTTTTATAGAAGTTCCTATATACATGCAGTTTTTGGAGGTTGAATGAATATGCTCTTTTGAAAACTCGGAAAAACCACCAGGATTAAAGAGACTGAAGTCTACTTTTGAACCCAATTCGAATGGGGTATTAACAATGTTAAATCGTGCCTTTCCCCGAGTCAAAAAAGAAATAACCTTTTCTAAAGGAAAATAATTTTGCAACACTACAAAGGCCGCTTCTAGTCCAATGCTACCATCCTGTGCATTGACGAATTCTAAGTTTTTGAGTTCAGGATTCACAGGTTGGTGCATACTACTCACCATATCGATAGTTCCATCAAGTAGCCCTTCTCTTAATGCACGTTGGTCAATAGAGGTTCTTAATGGTGGAACTATTTTGAAATCGGAATTGAACTCCAATAAATTCTCTTCTGTATAGATCAAATGTGGAATTCCAACACCACAACTTAGGTTTAAGCCTTTCTTTTTTGCGGCTCTAATTAATTCAACACTCGTAGCACAAGAAATAAATGGGATATGCATTTTTCCTTTAGTGTATTCAAGTAATTGTAAATCTCGTGCTAATGTGGCCGTCTCTGCAACATTAGGAATTCCTTTTAAACCCAGATTAGTACTTATTAATCCTTCATTCATATGTCCCTTATTACCAAGGGAATCATCCATAGGGTAAGCTTGAATTAATCCATCAAAACTCTGAGAATAATCTAAAGCAATTCGCAATAAATTAGGATTGACATACGCTTTTTTATAATCCCCAAAGACTACTGCACCAGCTTTTTGAAGGTCATAGAGTGATGCCATTTGTTTCCCTTCACCTCCATGAGAAAGCACACTACTTATGTGTAATGCTGTCGTGTAATGAGAAGCACTCTTTTTTAGGTGACTTACATCAGCATGACTATCTATTATTGGATCTGTGTCAGGGTTTAAAACAATATGTGTGAATCCACTTTTTGCTGCTGTTTGCAATCCGTTTTCCAGAGTCTCACGTTCTTCAAAACCTGGTTCACCAAAAGAGATATTTGGATCAAACCAACCAGATGAGACATGCAGGTTTTTCAAGTCAACGACTTTATCAACATTAATTTCAATAGAATCCTCAATTTGAGTAAGTATCCCTTCAACTATTAAAATGTCCTTTTTTTGGTTGTGAAAAGGACTCTTTTCGTGAAGCAGAGTAGCATTTTTAAGAAGTATCTTCATTTGCTGTAAATCCAAACAAAAATAAGAAAGAATTTTGTATAAAGAGAGTCCCTTAATGAAAGACTTACTCTTAAAGTGTTATTAGCTCAAACTTAATAACATCCTTGGTGGATTTTTGAGCTAATAAATTTAGAGCATTGTCACTTAATTGAAGAATCCTTGAATATCCACCAGTAACTTGTGCATCTCGCATTAGGATAATTAAAGTCCCATCTGGAGTGAGCTGTACTGTACCTGGAAGGGTGGGTGCAGTCCAAATTTCAGGAAGTTGTTGCAATATTTTTTCGTTTAGACGATACCCCATTCTATTATTACTTGGACTTATAGTAAACTGTTTTGTTTTAAATTCATTTTGAGAATGAGAATTCAAAAGATGATATTCTGGTCCTTGATAAACTTTTAAATTCACATCTTTATAATCAGTAGTTTTTGTTTTTACTCTAGCACCTTTTTGAGTAAATGCATTCCTATTAAAAAGAAGTAAATTTTCTTTTACAATACGATCCTCTAGGGTTACTCCTTTATATTGACTCCTGCATCCCAATACTTTTTCGGACTGAAATCCACCAAGTATTGCCATGTAGGTTCTGCATCCTAAAGTCACAGACGAAAATTTTAAAACATCTCCTTTCTTCACTTCAATAGGTTTATACATTTTTACTGGTTTTGAATTGAGAAAAGCTTGCATTATGGCGCCAGTAAAAGCAATAAAGCTAGGTTCATGAAATTTTAATTCAGGACCTTTACTAGTCATTTCTAGGCAAGCAGCACTAGAGTTGTTGTTCAATAATTTGTTTGCCCATTGAAAAGCATTCAAGTCCATTGCTCCGGAAATAGGGACTCCAAAAGACTGAGAACCTAAACGGCCTAAATCTTGAATTGTAGTATGCCACCCTTGCTTAAGAATCTCTATCATTTGACTTTAGTTAAATAGGCCTTAGGATTGTTAACACACTGTATTTTTTGATATTCTGCTTCATCAACAGCATAAAAAGAGAGCGTATCTCCCGATTTGGCAAAACAGGGCGTTTCGTTTTTAGTGTTGAATAATGAAATAGGAGTATTTCCAATAATGTGCCAACCCCCAGGACTTTCATTTGGATAAATTCCAGTTTGTTTTCCGCCGATCGCAACTGCACCTTTAGGAATGACTAATCGTGGATTTTTCTTTCTAGGAAAAAACAATTTAGAATCAAGTCCATCTAAATAAAGAAAACCTGGTAAAAACCCAATAAAGTAAACAGTATAGATCGTTTTACTGTGCAATTCGATGATAGTGTCTTTGCTTAATTTTAATTCGGATGATAAATGTGCTAGGTCTAAGGCGAATTCTCCCTCATAACATACGGGTAAAGTCCAATGCTTTGTTTTTGCTGGAGTTGAATTAATGCTTAGATTGCTATATAATGCTATAAGGTTCTTTTTAGCATCACTATAATTTATAATATCTTCTTTCCATTGAACTAAAAGCGAACAGTATCCTAGAGTAATTTGTGAAACTCCCATAGAATATTTTAAAATATTTGCCTTAAAATGGGTCAGCTCTTTCAGTGTCTCAGTACTAGGGTCTTGTTCCCATTCCAAAAGAATTACCTTAGGATGCATACGAAAGAAAGTAAATGGTAATTTGTTATTCAAGAGGTTCTTTTTTTAATTCAAAAAAATTGAGGATGGTTTTTAAATTCTCTACGGCATTAGGGTGATCTCCATGAATACATAAGGTGTCTGATTGTAACCCGATCAAGGAGTTGTCTATTGCCTTTACTTTCTGATTCCTTACCAAAGAATAAAACTGATAGTATATGGAGTTGATGTCTTTTAATATAGCGTTTCCATGAGATCGAGGCAGGAGTTGTCCATTTTTTTGATATGCTCTGTCTAGGAAAGCTTCACGCCATACTTTTATTCCGTATTCTTTCGCGATTTTGTCCATTTGACTGTTGGGTAATGTAAAAACTTTTGCTTGAGGGCAAAGGTCATGCATTATTTCAAGTAAGATTGTTGCAAATTCTTTATCATTTGAACAGCGATGATATAATGCTCCATGAGGTTTGATATGATGCAAGTCACTTTTCTGGACTACAGAGAGGAGTAGATGAATTTGATCCCGTATGCTTTGTGATAGTTCATCTTTACTCAATTCCATGGTTTTTCTGCCAAAATTTTCTTTGTCAGGATAAGAAGGATGTGCACCAATATTTACATGATATTGTTTTGCAAGCGCAACAACTTCTTTAATTGAATCCGAATCGCCACTATGGCCACCACATGCGATATTGCAAGAATTTAAATAAGGCATTATGGCTTTTTCTATTCCATATCCTTCGCCTAAATCTGCGTTAATATTGTACACTTCTTTATACATCTTAAAAACTTTGATACACTGACCATAAACTACGTAAGCTAAGGAACACAGAAATAAGAACAATTAAAACACCTAAAATATTTTGACGTAATGTGTTTCTAGACGTACCTAATAGAGAGCCATTATTCATGATCCAAAGTAAAATTCCAGCAATAATAGGAAGTAATATTCCATTGGTGATTTGCGCAAATTGTATAATAAAAATCAACTTCAGTCCTGTAGCCGAAAATATAACTCCAAAAAGAATAACGATTCCCCATACACGTTTAAATTTTGAGCTTTTTAACTCAGCTTTCCATCCCATACATCCACAAACTACGTATGCGGCTGCAAGTGGTGCAGTGATTGTACTCGTTATCCCTGCTGCAAAAAGTCCAAAGGAGAGAAAATATTTTGCAAAAGAGCCAAATAAAGGCTTTAAACCAATCGCAAGATCTGCGGCACTTTCTAAATGTAAAACTTTAGTGGAGGCCGCTGCAATGATCACACTCATTGAAATAACTCCACCCAAAACAAGTGCGATGACCATATCTTTCATTGCATATGGAAGGTCTGATGTGTTGGACCATTTTTCTTTAACCAATTCTGCATGAAGAAACAGGTTATAAGGAACAATTGTTGTTCCAACCAAACCAATGATACTGAGAATACTTCCCTGAGGAGTGGAGAAACTAAAAAGACCTTTAAGAATTTCAATGATGGGAGGGCCGGTTGCAATAGCAGTGATTAAAAATGAAATGCTCATTAGAATCACCAATACTATCAAACTTCGCTCTATGATTTTGTATTTTCCTATCCATAGTAAACTCGCAGAAATCACCCCAATTCCCATGGAGAATAAATTTATTTTGAAACCCAATGCATTTAGTGATTTTTTTCCAAATAAAGTTTCTAGGCCTAAGACAGATCCACTAATATTTCCAGCTTCATATGCTGTATTACCAATCATAATGGCTAAAAATATTAAAACAAGTAAGCCAGTTTTTAGCCATGGAGTTTTGATTTCCTCTTCGATGGCTTGCGTGATACTCTTCTGACCAATGATTCCTAATCGAACAGCCATACCTTGAAGTACTATAGCTGCAATTATAGCCACCAAGATGGCCCAAATTAATTCCAATCCATATTGTGCACCAACAAGGGTACATAGAGTAATGGTGCCTGGACCGATGAAAGCAGCGGCAATTAAAGGCCCTGGACCTGTTTGAGTTAGAATTTTTTTAAACATTTAAGTTGAAGAGTTGTAATCAAATTAACAATATAAAAAAAATGAATGAAATCTATTTGAAGCCTTCATAAACACCCAAGCCGAATAGAGCAAAATCGTATTTTACGGGGTCTAATGGATCAAATTTTCGCAAAGCGGTATCCAACTCTATCAGTGCTTTTTGATCATTTTGTTTTCGTTTTAATATCCCCAAACTTCGTGCTACGTTTCCACTATGAACATCAAGAGGGCAGGAGAGTTGAGCGGTTGATAGTTGCTTCCAAATCCCAAAATCTACTCCCATAGTTGCTGGACGAACCATCCAGCGTAGGTACATGTTTAGTCTTTTGGCGGCTGATCCATTGAGAGGGTCTGAGACATGCTTTTCTGTTCGTTTTTCATGTTCCAATTCGAAAAATGTTTTTTTAAATAAATGAATGTTTTCGTACATAGTAGCAGTGTTGCCCTTTTGATAAAAGACAGCTTCTAATCCTTTATGAAAACTGTAAATGTTTCGTAACGCTTTTATAAAATAAATAAAATCAATTCCATTAAAGGTTCTGTGAACAAACTTTTTTAGGGGCTTTAAATCAGCTTCATTATGTTCCATTACAAAGTGGTGAGGATCATTATCCATTAAATCCATCATGCAATTTCCACTTTTAATTATACTTACACGATTTCCCCAAGCAATAGTAGCTATTAAAAATCCTGCAATTTCAATGTCTTCTTTTTTATTAAAGCGATGTGGAATTTGGATGGGATCTTGCTTTAAAAACTGAGGATATTCAAAAGCTCTTGCCTTATCATCCAAAAAGGATTTTAATTCTTTTTTATTCACGCTTCAATTCTCCCATCTTTTAGACTTATCGTTCTGTCGGCTCGTTTCGCAAGATCTTTATTATGCGTAACTATGACAAAACTACAGCCTAGTTCGTCTCTTAATTCAAAAAATAGATCATGTAAACGATCTGCATTTTCAGAATCTAGGTTTCCACTAGGTTCATCTGCAAAAATAATTTTCGGATTATTAATAAGCGCTCTTGCTACGGCTACACGTTGCTGTTCTCCACCAGACAAGGCACCAGGTTTATGAGAAGCACGATCTGCAATACCCAATCGCTTTAATAGTTTTAGTGCTTTATCTTGCGATTCCTTTGAAAAAGACCCCCCTAGCCAACAAGGAATACATACATTTTCCAATGCAGTAAATTCAGGAAGTAATTCATGAAATTGAAAAATGAATCCCATATTTTGATTCCTAAATTGAGCTAAGTTTTTATCTGAGAGTTGAGTTGTATCTGTTTCATTGATTGTAACCTTAGTTTGAGAATTTTTATTGGGTCGGTCTAAGGTTCCTAAGATGTGCAAAAGAGTTGTTTTTCCTGCACCTGAAGGACCTACGATGGTGATGATTTCATTTGTATCCACCGATAAACTTACATCGGTTAAAACGTTTAATTCACCATAATTTTTTGAAATATGTTTGACCGTTAGTAAATGTTCCATAGACAACTCTAAATTACTTCTTTTTTGTCTTTCCTCAAGAATTAGATTTGAATTATGAAGCATTTGTTTAATAGATTTTGCAATTAATTAAGTTTTACCCCCTTTTTTCAGACAAAACTTGTTTGAATCATCTATCACTTTGTATCTTTGTTTAACAAGTTATTGAAAAAATTGATCAAAACTATATTTTTAGCTGGGGGCTGCTTTTGGTGTACTGAAGCTGTTTTTCAACGAGTTATTGGAGTGTCTGAGGTTGTACCGGGATATATTGATGGTACGATTAAAAATCCTGCTTATCGAGAGGTTTGCACGGGAAGAACTCGACATACAGAAGCCATATCCATTCAATATGACGATAAGGTGATTCGTTTAGAGGAGCTGCTGTTGATTTTCTTTAATACCCATGATCCTACTACGCTAAATAGACAGGGGAATGATTTAGGGACTCAATACCGTTCAGGAATTTATTTCACTGAAATTGATCAAAAAAATATTGCAGAAACTATAATTAAACAACTTGAAATTGAAGGTGTTTTTGATTCTCCTATTGTTACTGAAGTTAAAATGGCAACTCCCTTTTATAAAGCAGAAGAAGATCATGTATCCTACTACAATTTGAACAAGACTCAACCTTATTGTACCTATATTATTGATCCCAAAATCGAGAAATTAAAAAACTATTTTACTAATTATATCACGACAACAAATGAATGATAACTTTAACCTTGAAAGCTTTCCGGTTACTGAACAAATCAAAACGAACTACGAAGATATTCTTCAACTCTTAGGAGAGAATAAAGAACGTGAAGGCTTATTAAAAACTCCAGAACGTGCAGCAAAAGCCATAAAGTTTTTGACAGAAGGCTATGAACAAGATCCAAAGCAAATCCTTCAGAGTGCGATGTTTGAGGAGAGTTATGATGAAATGGTCATTGTGAAAGAAATTGAATTGTATTCCTTGTGTGAACACCATATGTTACCTTTCTTTGGAAAAGCACATATCGCTTATATACCCAATGGTCATATTGTAGGGCTTAGTAAAATTCCTAGAGTAGTTGATGTTTTTGCTCGCAGACTGCAAGTTCAAGAGCGTTTAACAGAACAGATTTTAGACTGTATCAATAACACCTTACAACCCAAGGGAGTAGCGGTTGTGATAGAGGCTTCGCACATGTGCATGATGATGCGGGGGGTTCAAAAACAGAATTCTATGACCACCACTTCTGGATTTAGAGGAGCATTTAAAGATACTGACACTCGAAATGAATTTTTGAAATTGATTAGTTTTAGACTATCGTAAAACACTAATTTAAACTACAAAAAAAACAGCTCGAGTAATTGCTTTTTGCAAATTCGAGCTATTTTTTTTACTAAAGTGATAGATTTAATCTTCTTTAAAAAACCGTTTAAAACCCATTCGACTCAATATTTTTTTTTCAAAATTCCAAAAGAACTTAAATTGAAAGAAAAGGCTCCCTATTAAAATTAGTAATAGTTGGTATACTGGAAAAACAATTAGAATTCGAAGAATCCAATACCAAAGATCACCCCAAAAAAAAGGTTTAAAATTTTCAATTTGAATATTAAAAAAATCTAAAGCTGGTTTTGCCAGACGAACACTTAATGATCCAGTAAGCCCAAAGACTACAAAGATAATCACCAACTGTTTATTGGATTCAATACCCCATTTTACTTTTAAACGGTCAAAATACAAACCCGGTTATTTTAGGAGACTACTTATTTGCGAGGCAAGTTCTTCCCCAATACGATCTTGTGCCTCTAAGGTAGCAGCACCAATATGCGGAGTTAAAGAAATTTTGTCATGCATGAGTAATTTAATCTCAGGCTTAGGCTCGTTTTCAAAGGTGTCTAGAGCTGCAAATGAGAGTTGTCCACTATCTAATGCCTCCACCAAAGCTACTTCATCAATTACTCCTCCACGTGCAGCATTAACTATGGCAGCACCTTTTTTCATTTTTGAGAAAGCAGTTGCGTCAATTACATAGTCTTTTTGCGCAGGAACGTGTAAGCTTATAAAATCTGCTTTTGCTATAACGTCCTCCATGGATTGTGTTTTAATTACAACGGGAATAGATTCTCCATTAAAAAGGGAAACCGTTACTGTTGCTTCATCAGTGTAGGTATCGGCAGCAATGACATTCATTCCAACGCCAAGTCCTATTTTAGCAACTTCTTGCCCAATACGACCAAATCCGATAATTCCTAACGTTTTACCACGTAATTCCACTCCTTTAGCATAGGCTTTTTTGAGTCCTTTAAAATTGGTTTCTCCTTCCAAAGGCATACTTCGGTTAGAGTCATATAGAAAACGTACACCACCATATAAGTGAGCAAAAACTAATTCGGCCACAGATGCAGATGAAGAAGCAGGTGTGTTAATTACATGCAATCCTTTGGACTTAGCATAATCAACATCAATATTATCCATACCCACACCACCACGTCCAATCAACTGTAGTCCGGGACAAGCATTAATTAATTCTTTACGGGCAGTAGTTGCACTTCTAACTAAAAGCGCTTTAACATCATTTGTATTGATATATTCTACCAATTGTTCTTGGGCTACGTTGACAGTAATTACCTCAAAACCGTTTTCGGTTAAAGCATCAATCGCACTTTGAGAAATACCATCGTTGGCTAAAATTTTCATAATCTATTTTTTTTTAATATTTTTCTTCAAGCGTTTGCATGCAGTCAACCAATATTTCTACACTATTTATTGGCATGGCATTGTACATAGAGGCTCTGTATCCTCCTACAGAACGATGACCTTTTAATCCACTAATTCCTGCAGCTTGACAGAGTCCATCAAACGCCTCAGCATCATTGGGATTAACTAAATTAAAGGTAGCATTCATTTCGCTACGATCTTCTTTGGCTGCAAAGCCCACAAATTTTGAGTTTCGGTCAATTTCTCCATACAACAGTGTGGCTTTTACCATATTTTTTTCTCCTAAAGCTTTAACACCTCCTTGAGATTTGATCCATTGCATGTTCAACATTGAAGTGTACACAGCAAAAACAGGTGGAGTATTAAACATACTCCCAGCATCCGCATGGGTTTTATAATTTAACATAGAAGGAATAGCTCTACTAACTTTTCCAAATAAATCTTCTTTGATCAAAACAAGTGTTGCTCCTGCAGGACCCATGTTTTTTTGAGCACCTGCGTAGAAAAGATCAAACTTTGAATAATCAAATTCTCGAGAAAAAATATCCGAACTCATGTCCGCAGCAAGAGGAACCTCCGTAGTAGGAGTCTCTTTTAATTGTGTCCCAAAAATAGTGTTGTTGGTTGTGAGGTGAACATAATCAAGATCCGATGGGATAGAATATCCTTTTGGTATATAATTGAAATTTTCCTCTTTAGAGCTTGCCAATTCTATAACTTCTCCAAAAAGTTTTGCTTCTTTAATAGCTTTGTTAGACCAAGTACCTGTATTTACGTAACCTGCTTTATTTTCAAGTAAATTATAAGCGGCCATTAGAAACTGTTGACTGGCTCCCCCTTGAAGAAAAATAGCTTTGTATCCTTTATCTTTCAAGCCTGTAAGCTCTAGAGCCAAAGCGCAAGCTTCTTTCATAATATCAATAAAGGCTTTACTTCTATGTGAAATTTCGATCAATGACAATCCAGATCCATCAAGTTCTTTAACTGCTTCTGCAGCTTGATGCATTACTTCTTTTGGAAGAATGGAGGGTCCAGCACTAAAATTATGAACTTTCATAGATTCAAAGAGTTTTAAAATGTTTTATGAAATCAATTCTATAATTTGATTCCCTTGAATATGATTTTTTTAAAATGCAAATATTGTGATTCCCACACTAATTCATGGCATATCCTTGTTTATTTTTTTTTAGAGTTGTTAACATACGCAAGGATGTACAGCTACAAGTTGTTTAAAAATTCAAGTGTATCTAATCCATCGGCATAGTCCCATAAATTGGGTTGCTGAGCTTCACCCAAGGGAATTGAGTTTCCGATGTCCAGTTTGGAGGTTATGCATTGAATGGCTTCTTTTTGACTTTCAATTTCTTCCATTACCTCTTGGATCGTGTCGTAATAAGAGTAATAAGCACTCGAAATAGGGGCACTAAAGCCGGCATCTTCTTTTAACATAAAAAAACCGTTTTCCAAAAAATCAAATTCACTCATCAACCATACTGCCTTGTTATAATCATAATTATTCCCATATTTCGCATGGTTGATTACATCCGCAAAGCGATAGAGGCCTCCAAAAATCAAATTCAAATCAAACCCTCTGGGTAGATAGAGTTTGGATACATTACGACACCCCAAACCGTAATATTGAAGCATATCATTTCCCAGTCCAATTAATTCTTCCTCAGATTCTGTACCATCTAAGATAGCAACTCCATTTCTATTTTTTCTAATGATGTTCGGATATTCAGAGAAATAATAGTCAAAATATCGCGCAGCATTATTAGAACCTGTTGCAATTACCGCATCAAAATTTTCTAATTTTTTATCTGTGAATATGAATTTCTTTTCATTGACCTCATTCTCCAAAAATGCTGTCATATAGGGCAGGAGGTAAAGATCTTTGGATGCACATTTGATTAATCCATAATGACCGCTTAACCAAACACAGATTAGATCATGAAATCCAACCAGTGGAATGTTACCTGCAAGAATTAATGCTATGGTCTTAGGTGAGGATATTGATTTGAAGTTGTAGGGAGCAAGCCATTGGTTGATGTTTTCCTCGCATAGCGCTTTTCCCCAATTTAAAAAAGTAGCTTGAATGGATTCTTGAGTAAACCAACCATTATTCATTTTAGCAAGTTTTACCTTTTCCTGTAAGGAAGCATAGTGTTCTTTTTCATAATTAAAGTTTGACAAATGAATCCCAAGTTTGATAAGGGCATCAAGGTATTTTGAGTTTGCTTTCATTTACTTGTTTAGGAACTTTTAAGGTCTTATTTTTGCGCAAATGTAAGGAAAGAAATTACTATGGCTATTATCATTACAGATGAGTGTATAAATTGTGGGGCTTGTGAACCAGAATGCCCAAATACAGCAATTTATGAAGGAGCTGAAGATTGGAGATATCAAGACGGTACCTCCCTAAAGGGTCAGGTTGTGCTCACTAATGGAAGTGAAGTTAATGCTGCTGTCTTTCAAGAACCGATTTCTGATGAATATTACTACATAGTTCCCGATAAATGTACTGAATGCAAAGGATTTCATGACGAGCCACAATGTGCTGCCGTTTGTCCGGTTGATTGTTGTGTTCCTGATGACAATCATGTTGAATCTGAAGAAACACTCTTAGGCAAACAACGCTTTATGCACCCAGAAGAATGAGCATAATTGGGCTTTTAAAGTTGATTAATTCAATATTATTTTCTTTTAGTTTTAATTTACAAGCCTCACTACTAAAGTAGGCTGCATCTTGAGAACGCCACTTAGCTCCAAAATTTGGATGATCAATAGTAATTTGATTCATCTCTTCACTTTCCAAAGCAGGATGAATTAATATAATTGAAAGGCCATCAGGTAAATTACTTAATGTATTGTCATAAAATGCAGTATTTCCAACCTTTTCAAATTCCTTCATTGAGGCCATAAACAAGGATTCAAAACATTTTTCATGAGGAAGGTTGAATTTTGTTGAAGATTCTCCAGTGTAAGAAATTAAGGTTTTACTGAGTATAATTGGAAGCTTATAGGTTTCGCCTAATTCTTGGTATAAATCTAACAAGTCTTGACGCACGCCCAAAGTGTACATATGAGAATCCAAATGGCTCGGTTTCATTCCCAAGGAAATCGCAAATTCAATTTGATTTTTAAGTTCCAAGCGTACTTCCTCCAAAACCGCATAGTCACGAATGTATTCTCTTTTAGGCAGAAAATATCCGTTTTTGTCTACCAAAGAAGGGATTTGATTCACAGGGGTGATGGGGCGAAAAGGATAGGTTTTCCATTCTCCAGTAAGGGTAAGATGAATCCCGAAATCCAAGGAAGGATATTTAACGGCAAATTGAGCCATTTCATAAAACCAAGGACAGGGAACCATCAGGCTAGTGGAGTTAATGCTACCCGTTAACATTCCTTGCTGAGTTGCTAGATTTTCAGACCAAGCCAAGCCAGCGTCATCTGCATGAATCATTAAGTATTTTTTTGCTTTCATTGTAAATCGAGTTAAATATTCTTTATCATAATTAAGGAAAGCAAATGTAAAAGCCAAAAGAAAGTTTATTTTTGCCGAAAATATATTTCATGAAAGCAGGTATTGTAGGTTTACCCAATGTTGGAAAATCAACTCTTTTTAATTGTTTGTCCAATGCAAAAGCACAAAGTGCAAACTTTCCTTTTTGTACTATAGAGCCCAATATAGGTATTGTAAACGTTCCCGATGCACGTCTTGAAAAGTTAGAAAGCTTAGTAAATCCAGAAGGTGTTTTACCTGCAACCGTAGAGATTGTTGATATCGCAGGATTAGTTAAAGGAGCAAGTAAAGGAGAAGGCTTAGGAAACCAGTTTTTAGCGAATATTAGAGAGACAGATGCTATCCTCCATGTACTACGCTGTTTTGACAACGACAATATTATTCATGTAGATGCCACTGTAGATCCGGTTCGAGATAAAGAAACAATTGACATTGAGCTACAGTTAAAGGATTTAGAGACCGTTGAAAAAAAGTTAGAAAAAGTAAACCGTGCAGCTCGTACTGGAAATAAGGAGGCTGCTAAAGAAAAAGCGATTTTAGATTTCTTAAAAATAGAATTGGAAGCCTCTAAAAATATTCGAAGTATTGAAATTAAAGAGGAGGAGCGAGAAGTTTTTGTAAAGCCCCTCCAGTTAATTACAGACAAGCCCGTACTTTATGTATGTAATGTAGATGAAAGCGCTGCTAAATCAGGAAATGCTCATGTGGATCGTGTCAAAGAATTTGTGAAAGATGAAAAAGCAGGCTTATTAATTCTTGCAGTAAGTGTAGAGGCAGATATCAATGAATTGGAAACCTTTGAGGAGCGTCAATTATTTCTAGAAGATTTAGGCCTTGAAGAAGCTGGTGCTGCAAAACTGATCAGAAGTGCTTATGCACTTCTGAACCAACAAACCTACTTTACTGCAGGAGAAAAAGAAGTACGTGCATGGACTATCCCTATTGGTGCAACAGCACCTCAAGCTGCAGGAGTGATTCATACTGACTTTGAAAAAGGTTTCATTCGTGCTGAAGTGATTAGTTATAGTGATTATGAGCACTACGGATCTGAAACGAAAGTTAAAGAAGCTGGAAAAATGCGCGTAGAAGGAAAAGAATACATAGTGAAAGACGGTGATGTAATGCACTTTAGATTTAACGTGTAAAGACACATTAAGAAAGGATGAATCAGACTGCATTTAAGAGTTTTATTTTCATTTCAGCTTTACTAGCAATTATTGCTGACTTTTTTGAAATAAACCTCCTTTTTTATTTCTTAAAACCGCTTACAACTTCTCTAATTATTTTGTTCTTGCTAAAGCATCTTGATACTGCTGCTAAAGTGTATTCTAATCTAATTATTATTGGATTATTGTTTTGTTTGGGAGGAGACACTTTTTTATTAATCCCTGACTTCTTCGTGTTTGGTTTAGGTTCCTTTTTAATTGGTCACTTGTGGTTTATTGCAGCTTTTGTGAAAGAGAATGGTTGGAAATTCCCTCATAAAACAGGAATTCCATTAACAGTATTTGGCAGTATTCTGTATGGTCTCATCTATCCTAATTTGGGAAAGCTATTTCTACCAGTAGCAGTCTATATGACAGTTGTTGTTGTCATGAGTTGGCAAGGAATCGCATTTACTAGAAATTCAACTAAAATCACGTTCAAGAGAGTGGGTTTAGCGGTTTCTCTTTTTCTTTTTTCTGATGCATTTATAGCGCTTAATAAATTTTATGCTCCAATTTCATTCTCAGGTGTAATAATCTTAACAACCTATTGGATGGCTATTTTTCTAATAGCAAAGTCTGCAACAAATCGAGAGGAAATCTAAATACAATTCAATCTCCAAGGGCTAATGTCTAAAATAAGTCTATTTTTGCCCCTTATTTAAAAACAATACTCTTTTGAAACCTTTTCAACTTATAGACCGTTCCAATGGCGGAAGCATAAAAAATGATCTTTTATCTGGAATTACAGTTGCATTAGCTTTGGTGCCTGAAGCTGTTGCATTTGCTTTTGTAGCAGGGATTTCACCCATAGTGGGGCTATATGGTGCTTTTATGATGGGCTTTGTTACCGCAGTTTTTGGGGGGCGCCCTGGAATGATTTCAGGTGCTACAGGCGCTATGGCAGTAGTTATGGTAAGTTTGGTCAGCCAAGGGAATGATCTAGCAGGAACGGAAAGTGCAGGTTTACAATACCTATTTGCCACTTTGTTGTTAGCAGGATTGATTCAAGTCTCTGCTGGAGTTTTGCGACTTGGAAAATTTGTGCGAATGATTCCTCACTCTGTAATGATGGGATTTGTTAATGGATTAGCCATTGTTATTTTCATTTCTCAATTAGGAATGTTTAAAAAGAACGGAGAATGGTTAGCAGGAAATGCACTACTTGTAATGCTGGCCTTAGTTGCTATTACAATGTTAATTATGGCTTTATTGCCTATGCTTACTAAAAAGGTGCCGGCAGCATTAACAGGTATCGTTATAGTTTCTCTGGTTGTTATTTTGGGAGATTTAGAAACCGAAACAGTAAGGTCATTTATAGTTGCCAATGGGGGAGGGGGAATCAAAGCAGGATTGCCTAGTTTTCAGATTCCAATGATTTCATTTTCATTAGAAACTTTATTTTTTATTGCCCCTTACGCATTTATTCTTGCAGCTATTGGTTTAATTGAGTCTTTAATGACCTTAAATTTAATAGATGAGCTCACAGATACACATGGGAGCGGAAATAGAGAATGTATTGCTCAAGGAACAGGAAATATTCTTAACGGATTTTTTGGAGGAATGGGAGGTTGCGCAATGATTGGTCAAAGTATTATCAATGTAAAATCAGGCGGTAGAGGGAGGCTTTCTGGTATAACTGCGGCCTTAGCTTTATTGTTTTTCATATTGTTTGGTTCTAATTATATTGAACAAGTACCCATCGCTGCTCTTGTTGGTGTTATGTTTATGGTAGTATTAGGCACTTTTGCTTGGAGTACCTTCAAAGTATGGAACAAGGTGCCAAATGCGGATATGATCGTTATTATTTTAGTTACAGTAATAACTGTATTCTTTGATCTTGCAATTGCTGTTTTGTCTGGAGTTATTGTTTCATCTTTAGTTTTTGCATGGGAAAATGCCAAACGTATTCGTGCGAGAAAATATGTCGATGAACATAGTGTAAAACATTATGAAATCTACGGTCCCTTGTTCTTTGGTTGTATAGAGCTATTCAATAGTAAGTTTGATGTAAAAAATGATCCAGATGAAGTTATTATTGATTTTAAAGAGTCTCGAATTGTAGATCAATCTGCAATCGAATGCGTAAATAAATTGACAGAACGCTATCTCAAAAATGGTAAAAACATCCACCTCAGGCATTTGTCATCTGATTGCGTTAAATTAATCAAGCGTGCAGAAAAGATTTATGAAGTCAATGTGCTAGAAGATCCAGATTACTTTGTCGCCATAGACAACTTCCGACAAGCACAAAATGCTTTAGTCGATAAATAAACTTTTATTCCGTTTTAGCTATAGAGTCATAAACAAGAACTCGTTTCCATAAATGAGCCGCTTCTTCAATAAACAATAAATGTGTAGGGTCAGTTTGATATGCGTTTTGAGCTTCTAAATCAGGGAAGATCATCATGTAAAAATAACTGAAGGAATTGTCAACAACCTCCCTTTCTTCAGATGCTGCTGGACAACCTAAATGATTTGAAATTGCTTGAGGATTGGTATTTATCAGCTTTTTGATGGCCGTTTCAAAAGCATTCTTATCTTCGTGACTTTCAGGATTTTTTAACCAAAAATATACACTATGGACAAATGGTCCCGTTGTGTTTTCTATTGTAGATTTTGTCATAATTATTTAAAAAGTAATTTTCTAAAGATTAAATATAGGTAGAAATTTAAGCCAAAATTAACTGAATAAGTCCTTTGAGTAGCAAAATAACTTTTTAACAAAAATAAATATAGAATTGTTGATTTCTTAGTTGTTAATGGGTATAAGGTTCACAGATCAATACTTATATTAGCTACCAATTCAATGGAAAATCAAACAGCATATACCGAAGATAACATACGTTCCCTAGATTGGAAAGAGCATATTCGTATGCGTCCCGGAATGTACATTGGAAAACTAGGGGATGGATCTTCCCCAGATGACGGAATCTATATTTTGTTAAAAGAAGTTTTAGACAACTGTATTGATGAATTTGTCATGGGTGCCGGTAAGACAATTGAAATCACGATTAAAGAAAATCAGGTTACGGTTCGTGATTACGGAAGAGGAATCCCTCTAGGTAAAGTAGTAGATGTTGTTTCCAAAATGAATACAGGAGGGAAATATGACTCTAGAGCCTTTAAGAAATCTGTTGGACTTAATGGTGTAGGAACGAAAGCCGTAAATGCACTTTCCTCTTCTTTTGTTGTTCAATCAAATAGAGACAAACAATCTAAAACAGCTTCATTTGAGTTAGGAGAATTGAGCCTTGAAGGTTCCGTAGAGGAAAGTTCTAGACGAAGAGGAACCAAGGTTGTTTTTATTCCTGATGTTACCATATTCAAAAATTATAAATACCGTTTAGAGTACGTGGAACGCATGATTAAATATTATGTGTATCTCAATCCTGGATTGATCATAGATCTTAATGGAGATAAGTTTTTTTCAGAAAATGGATTACGTGATTTATTGAATGATCAGACTAATGAAAGTGATCTTTCATATCCTATTGTTCATTTAAAAGGTGAAGATATAGAAGTAGCTTTGACACACAGTAAAACTCAATATAGCGAAGAATACCATTCTTTTGTCAATGGACAACATACTACCCAAGGAGGAACACATCAAGCCGCATTTCGTGAGGGTTTAGTAAAAACCATTAGAGATCATTTTGGCAAAAACTATGATGCTTCTGACATCAGAAAGTCAATCATATCAGCAATTAGCATTAAAGTGATGGAACCCGTTTTTGAATCTCAAACTAAAACAAAGTTGGGTTCTACAGAAATGGGAGAAAAAATGCCTTCTGTACGGAGTTATATTGTTGATTTCTTAAGTACACATTTAGATAATTTCCTACATAAGAACACTGATGTTGCTGATGCTATTCAGAGTAAAATCATCCAGGCTGAGCGCGAACGCAAAGATTTATCAGGGATAAGGAAGTTAGCCCGCGAAAGAGCTAAAAAGGCCAGTTTGCATAATAAAAAATTAAGGGATTGTCGAGTACATTTGCCTGATCTTAAAAAAGACCGACGTTTAGATTCTACATTATTCATCACTGAAGGGGACTCGGCTTCAGGATCCATTACTAAATCTCGTGATGTCAATACCCAAGCTGTATTTAGTCTTAGAGGGAAGCCTTTGAATAGCTTTGGGATGTCCAAGAAAATTGTTTATGAAAATGAAGAATTCAATTTATTGCAAGCGGCTTTAAATATTGAAGACAGTCTAGAAAACCTTCGTTATAATAATATAGTAATTGCCACCGATGCCGATGTAGATGGAATGCACATTCGATTGCTTTTGATTACGTTTTTCTTGCAATTCTTTCCCGAGTTGATAAAAGAAGGCCATTTATACATCTTGCAAACTCCCTTGTTTAGAGTTCGGGATAAAAAACAAACTTTTTATTGCTACAGCGAACAGGAACGAAGAGAGTCTATTGAAAAATTAAGTGGAAAACCAGAAATCACCCGTTTTAAAGGATTGGGAGAGATTTCACCAGATGAATTTAAGTTTTTTATAGGAGAAGATATTCGTTTAGATCCTGTGATGATTGATAGAGCGATTACTACCGAACAATTACTTGAATTTTACATGGGGAAAAATACTCCCGACCGCCAGAAATTCATCATTGAAAACCTTAAAGTGGAATTAGACTTTGTTGAAGCGGGTACTTAAACAAAAACTAAGCTTAGTGCTACATTTTATTTCTCAACGAAAATTTGTTAATTTCTTCAAGACCAAAACGCCTGTATTCTTATGTTGATATAGTATTTTAGCAAATCTATGGACGAAATCATTGACCAAACAATTCCCGGGGACTCTTCCAACGATTCGTTGATCAAGGTCACTGGTATGTACAAGGATTGGTTCTTGGATTACGCCTCTTATGTAATCCTAGAACGCGCTGTCCCTGCAATAGAAGATGGTTTGAAACCAGTTCAACGACGTATTCTTCACTCAATGAAGGATTTGGACGATGGACGCTATAACAAAGTTGCTAATATAGTTGGGCATACTATGCAGTATCATCCTCACGGTGATGCCAGTATTGCAGATGCCATGGTTCAAGTGGGGCAAAAAGAGTTGCTCATTGACATGCAAGGAAACTGGGGAAATATCCTCACTGGAGATAGTGCTGCTGCCTCTCGATATATAGAAGCACGTTTGTCCAAATTTGCACTTGAAGTTGTCTTTAGTCCCAAAGTCACTGAATGGCAGTTGTCTTATGATGGTAGAAAAAAGGAACCCATTCACTTACCCGTTAAATTTCCATTACTTCTAGCACAAGGAGCCGAAGGAATCGCAGTGGGTCTCTCTACAAAAATATTACCTCACAACTTCAATGAATTACTGCTAGCCAGTATTCAACATTTGAAAGGAAAAAAAGTAGCGGTCTATCCTGATTTTCAAACCGGGGGAATTATTGATATTCAAAATTATAATGACGGACTAAGAGGGGGAAAAGTTCGTGTTCGTGCGAAAATCTCTCAGTTAGATAAAAACACCTTAGTCATCAATGAAATTCCCTTTAGTACCAATACATCAAGCTTGATTGATAGTATATTGAAGGCTAATGAAAAGGGGAAAATCAAGATTAAAAAAATCGAAGACAACACCTCTTCAGAAGTTGAGATTTTAGTTCATTTACCCAATGATATTTCGCCTGATAAGACTATCGATGCATTGTATGCCTTTACTGCATGTGAAACTTCCATCTCACCCTTAGGTTGTTTAATCATTGATAATAAACCTCATTTTATGGGCGTAAGTGAGATGTTGAAAATCTCAACAGACCACACCGTTCAACTTTTAAAACTTGAGCTTGAAGTACAATTGTTAGAGCTTGAAAATCAATGGCATTACGCCTCTTTGGAGCGAGTCTTTATTGAAAACAAAATCTATAGAGACATAGAAGAGGCCTCCACTTGGGAAGAGGTGATTGCATATATAGACAAAGGTTTAAAGCCTCATATCGGTCATTTAAAAAGACCCGTTGTGGAAGAAGATATTGTTCGACTTACAGAAATTCGAATTAAAAGAATTT
Organism: Flavobacteriaceae bacterium; assembly: GCA_009886625.1. Lineage (GTDB taxonomy): Bacteria > Bacteroidota > Bacteroidia > Flavobacteriales > Flavobacteriaceae > MS024-2A. The sequence continues at coordinate 132,564 of QXZA01000011.1, read as the reverse complement.
CAAAATTTGATTTAGATAAAGCCCAACAGAAAATTGAAGCTTTAGAGGGGGATATCACTGAAGTCAAAAACAACTTAGCCCACCTTATTGATTATGCAATTCGTTATTTCACCCATTTAAAGAAAACCTTCGGAGGGGATAAAGAACGAAAATCAGAAATCCGAATTTTTGATGATGTAGACGCCAAAAAGGTAGTCGTTCGCAATCAAAAGCTCTATGTGAATCGTGATGAAGGGTTTATTGGTACTTCTTTAAAGAAAAATGAATTTGTCTGTGATTGTTCGGATATCGATGACATTATTGTGTTTACTAAAGAAGGTAAAATGCAAGTTGTAAAGGTGGATAGTAAAGTGTTTATTGGTAAAAATATTATCCATGCTGCTGTATTTAAAAAGAAAGATTCCAGAACGATCTACAATATGCTTTATCGTGATGGGAAAGCAGGAACTTCTTTTATCAAACGTTTTGCCGTTACAGGAGTAACTCGAGACAAAGAATATGACTTAACCCAAGGAAAACCTAATTCAGATGTCCTCTATTTTTCTGCAAATTCAAACGGAGAGGCAGAAATTATTGGTGTTTTATTAAGAAATACTGGGAGTATTAAGAAACTTAAATGGGATCTAGATTTTGCCGATTTACAAATCAAAGGTCGAGCCTCAAGAGGGAATACTGTAACTAAATATACAATCCGAAAAGTAGAGCTAAAAGAAAAAGGTATTTCCACATTAAAGCCACGAAAAATATGGTTTGACGATACTATTAGAAGGTTGAATTTAGAAGGTAGAGGAGAACTATTGGGTGCTTTTAAGGGTGAGGACAAACTTTTGATAGCAACTCAAAAGGGAACCTTAAAAGCTGTCGCTCCAGAATTGAGTCTTCATTTTGATGAAAATGTTATTCATCTTGAAAAATGGATTCCAAAAAAACCTATTACTGCTGTATATTTTGACAACGAAAAAGAACGCTATTTCATCAAACGTTTCTTAATAGAAAGTATTGACAAGGAAGACGATTTTATTAAAGATGGAGGTCGTCTTATCTACATTGGATTTGATTGGCTACCTATACTAGAAGTTCATTTTGAAAAACCTCGAGGAAAAGAACAGCCAGAAAGTATGATTGTTAATGCAGATGAATTTATCTCTGTTAAAGGTTATAAAGCGCAAGGGAATCAATTGACAAATAAGAAAGTTAAATCGGTTTCTCTCAAAGAAGCCTTAGCATACGAGCTACCAGAAGAGGAGAATATTCACGAAATAGAAGTTGATGTAGAAGAAGGAATGAGTTCCGAATCAAAAAAGGATGATGATACGCAAATTACTTTAGATTTTTAATTCCTTTTTACTTTTCTAATCCGCATATTTAGTATTTCCACACCCAAAGAGAATGCGATTGCAAAATACAAATATCCTTTGGGGATAGTAGATATAGTTGAGCCCATGATTACTGTTTCAGATAGACTTGCCGCTTCTGTAATCAACATAAATCCAATTAACAAAAGAAAGGATAAGCCCAATATCTGTAGAGAAGGATGCTTATTTACAAAACGACTTACGGGATCAGCAAATCCAATCATTATGGTTATTGAAATAACCACTGCTGCAATCATGATCCACAAAGCATAAGGAATACCATTTGTCATCCCTACAGCAGTTAGGATAGAGTCAAATGAAAAAACAATATCAATTAAAACAATTTGAAACAAAGCTCTTGAAAAGGAGAAGGCGGGCTTTTTATCTGTAGTGTCCTCTTCTAACTCCAGTTCGACTTTTTCAAATATCTCATGTGTGCTTTTATAAATTAAAAACAAACCTCCAGCAATTAAAATAAGGGTTTGGATAGAAATATTAGATGAAAAATATTTTGAATCAAAATGGATCAAGGTGTTTTGCATCCTTGTTAACCAATTCACACCAATTAGTAATAACACTCTCATCATCATGGCCAAAAACAATCCAATTTGCATCAGTTTCTTACGTTGCTCTAAAGGAAAACGCCCTGATAAAATCGAAATAAAAATTATGTTATCTACCCCCAAAACAACCTCTAAAAAAGTGAGAGTTAGAAAGGCCACTATTAGATCTGGGGTGATCATAGGTTAATTGATTTTTTGAATCGTTCCACGTTGTGTATTACCATTATCTCCGACAAGCGAATATTCAAAAGTATAAGATTGGTCTGTGGTGCTTAGTATTTTGATTTGAATAGGCCTTTTGTCTTGGTTTGATGTTGGATTAAGTTTGGTTAAAATACATTCACAATCATTTACCCAACGAATGGTGGCAGTATCTACAACTCCTTTATAACGCTCAATTTCGTATTCAGGAGTACGTTCAAAAACGGAACGTGATAACTCCCCATTAATTATTTGAGAAAACTCAAAAGTTCCTTCGTGGAAAGGCATACAATTTCGTTCAACCGAGTAACAAGAGAACAAAAGAAAACTAAAAAGACATAAGCAGTTTTTCATGAGGCACAAAAATACTAAGATTTAGGAAAATAAGTGCGAAAACTACCGTCCTTATATAATTGAATTATTTGTGACACTTCTTCATTCTTTTGAACTCCGTCAAAGGGTAGCACATTTTGTACTGTTTCCTTTTTTTGATCTTCTTGGATTAAATCCAACTCCAAAGTTTCATTTGTATCTTTTGGAGGAGTAGGGAGGGGAATATTTTGATTTCCTAAAATCAACCACTCCAAATTTACTTCTTTAAAATGCTCATGAATTTTAAGCATAAACTCCAAACTAGGTTTATTCCGTTTTGAGAGAATATGAGAAACAGAAGAGCGTTGGACTCCTATTTTTTCAGCAAAAGCAGTCGCGTTTAATTGATAGTTTTCCATTAAAAATTCTAGTCGTTCTAAAAAGCGTTCAGTGTTTAACATTGTGAATATTCAAAAGTATTTTACAAATATACAATTGTAAACCATATAAATCAAACACAAATTTTATCAAATAAACACTTTAAACATTAATCATAAAACTCTCATAATAAGTATTTTAGATTCAATAATCATTAAATAGTTTACATTTGTAACTTTTGATGCAGTTAAAGAAACCAAATACACGCAAACATGTTTACTTTTGTGAAATACATTTGTAAACAAACAGATGTTTACATTTGTATATTATTTTAAACATGACCACAAAACGTTATTTACCGCCTAGTGCATTGCATCCATTTCTAGACAGCTTACCAGATACTGTTTCAAAGCGAAACCTAGGGAAATCCGTTAATGCTTTGCCTATACAACTTTTAACTGTTGGTGAAGGGTCTTGCAAAATTCTAATGTGGTCCCAGATGCATGGTAATGAAAGTACTACTACTAGAGCGTTACTTGATTTTATTCCATGGTTTTTGTCTACATCTCAAAAACAACATCAAAATACCTTTACATTAAGCATTATACTTCAGTTAAATCCAGATGGAGCAAATGCCTACACTCGATTAAACGCAGCTGGTGTTGATTTGAATAGAGATGCAATAAATCTCACTCAACCTGAAAGTCAAATACTACACAGTGTATATAACGAAATCAAGCCTGATTACTGCTTAAATCTCCACGGTCAACGAACACTTTTTTCTGCTGGGAAAATGGGAAAAACAGCAAGTCTTTCATTCCTAGCTCCTTCTGCAGATCCAGAACGCTCAGTTACACCATCCAGAAAGAAGGCAATGCAATTAATTGTAGCCATAAAGAGACAACTGGAACAAGAGCTTCCTGGACAAATTGGTCGCTATGATGATGCCTTTAACCCTAATTGTGTGGGAGATAGGTTTATTCAATTAGGCACCCCAACCATCCTTTTTGAAGCAGGACACGTTCCAAACGACTACCAGCGTGAAAAGACAAGGAAATACCTTTTTAAATGCTTTAAAACTCTTTTAAATAGTATTTCATCAAATAATTTTGACCATACCACAAAAGAGTACTTTGAAATTCCAGAAAATGCAAAAGACTTTGTCGATATTATTATCTCTGGAGTAACCATTGAAGTAAAAGGATCGATCTATTTGAATCAAGAAGTGGCTATTCAGTACAGAGAACAACCAAAAGGAGGAGAAGTACAATTTATACCTGTAATGGAGGAGTATGGACTTAAATTACCATTAAACGCTCATAAGAGACTTGTTTTTCCAAAAAATAAAATAGAAAAAACACTACTGTTTGAAAAGGGAAAAACCATTCAAAATGAAGATTTTTATAGTTTTTGTTCAATATAATCATCGATTTTAACTGTTTGGGTGAATTATTCTTTATTAATTAAGAAAAATGTTATAAAATCCTCAGCAAATTGATTGAAACCCAGTATATTTGCTAAAAAAATAGCATGAGTAAAGTTGCATTGGATGAAATTGATCATCAAATTCTAGATATATTAATTGATAATACGCGAATTCCTTTTACTGACATTTCTAAACGCTTGTTGATTTCAGCAGGTACTGTTCATGTTCGTGTAAAAAAAATGGAAGAGGCAGGAATCATAAAAGGGTCTTCATTAAACCTTGATTATGTTAAATTAGGCTATTCATTTATCGCTTATGTGGGTGTTTTTTTAGAAAAAACCAATACAATTAATGAAGTTTTAGAAGCGCTAACAAAGATTCCTTTCATTACAGTAGCGCATATTACCACTGGTAAATTCAATGTTTTTTGTAAGGTTCGTGCTCGTGATACACATCACGCAAAAGACATCATCTTTAGAATTGATGATGTTGAAGGGGTTTCAAGAACCGAGACCATGATTTCCATGGAGGAGAGTATCAATGACAAAAAGCGTTTAATGCATCACATTTTCACTGAATTATAAAAAAATAAACTTTAATGGCTCGTAAACCTAAAATTGAACGCTTTAATGAGAAAGTGCTTTCAAAATTCCAAGTCTATAATAGTCTTTTCCTTACCCTTCCTTTTGAAAATATAAAAGAAACCTCACTGTTCCTACCTCTTTTTGCGGAAACGTGTAAGAAGGGATATGAAGACAACAACAAGCCTATTGATATTGTAACTTCATTTTTTGACCGCTATGCACCTGATTTTGATGAAGAAAAACAAAAAGACCTGCTTTTTAATTTTATCCAATATATTGAGCGCCAAGTGGTTCTTTTTGACGCCATTGAAGATGCTGGTTTTTCTTATGTAAACAATATGCACGGAAGAGGAACGCTCCGAAACATTAAAGAAGAAGCTGCAAACAAACAACTTTCCGAAACTTTATCGGAATACATTAAACGCTTTAACGTTCGGATAGTATTGACTGCTCATCCTACACAGTTTTATCCAGACAATGTGCTTGTAATTATAAATGAGCTTTCAAATGCAATTGCTAAAGATGATCTAGACAGCATTAAAAAGCTATTGGTTCAATTAGGAAAAACACCTTTTTATAAAAAAGAGAAGCCTACTCCTTTTGATGAAGCTGTGAGTTTAATTTGGTTTTTGGAAAATGTATTTTATCACTCTGCAAGCACCATCTATGACTATATAGCAGAACACATCATTGATTCCGATGAATTAGATAATTCAATCTTTGATTTTGGTTTTTGGCCAGGAGGAGACCGAGATGGCAATCCATTTGTTACTGCTGAGATCACCTTAAAGACAGCGAAACGTTTACAGTTTTCTGTTCTCAGAAATTATTACCGAGATCTTAGGAAATTAAAAAGAAAGATAACTTTTCCGGGCGCAGAACATCGCGTAGCAAATCTTGAACAATTAGTTTTCAATGAATTGTTTTACCCTGATCGCAACACTAAATTTTCATTAGATATTCTATTGAATGAAATGAATACTGTTTTAGATATCCTTGTCAATGAACACAGTGGCTTATATCAAGAAGATGTTAGGAATATAATTCATAAAATGAAATTGTTTGGACTGCATTTTGCAAGTTTAGATATTCGTCAGGATTCAAGAGTGCATCACGGGGTATTTACTGAAATTGTTTCACATCCAGACATACAGTCTTACGTTGCAGGACTTCCTGAAAATTATCTTGACTTGACTGCAGAAAAAAGATTAGAGGCACTTTCTACCATGAAAGGAAATGTTTCACCTACCATCTATGGAGATGAGATAACACAGCAGACTCTGGAAAGTATACGTGCAATGCAAAGCATTCAAAAAACAAATGGAGAGAGAGGCTCTAATCGATATATAATAAGTAATTGTCAAACTTTAGAGAATATTTTAGAGCTATTTGCAATGTGTCGTTTAAGTAACTGGGAAAACCCAACTGTTGATTTTATTCCATTATTCGAAACGATACCTGATCTAGAGTCTGCAGAAGCAGTAATGGAAGGATTATTCAATAACCCTATCTATAAAGCACACTTGGAAAGTCGTAAAAATAAGCAAACAGTAATGCTTGGGTTTTCCGATGGTACGAAAGATGGCGGGTACTTTATGGCAAACTGGAGTATTTACAAAGCCAAAGAGGCATTGAGTGGGTTGGCAACCAAATACGGTATTTCGATGGCGTTTTTTGATGGTAGAGGAGGACCCCCAGCTCGTGGAGGTGGAAACACTCATGAGTTTTATGCTTCTATGGGAGATACAATTCAAAGCGATGACATCCAGCTTACTATCCAGGGTCAAACCATTAGTTCAAATTTTGGAACCTTAGATTCTTCACAATACAACTTAGAGCAGTTGTTGAGTTCTGGTATTGCTAGTCGTATTTTAAATCCAGGCAAAAATAATCTTTCTGATGCCAACAGAAAAACAATGGAAAACATTGCGATACATAGTTATAAAGCTTATCAAAACTTCAAAGCACATCCAATGTTTATTCCTTATTTGGAACGTATGTCCACCTTGCCTTTCTATGCTAAAACAAATATCGGGAGTAGACCTTCCAAAAGAGGAAAATCAAAAGGCTTGCAATTTGAAGACTTAAGAGCGATTCCCTTTGTAGGTAGCTGGAGTCAATTAAAACAAAATGTTCCGGGATTCTTCGGTGTTGGAACTTCAATTCAACATTTTATTAATGAAGGAAAAATTGAAGATGTAAAGCAGTTGTATAAAAACTCACGCTTCTTTAGAACATTACTCTTCAACAGTATGATGAGCTTGACAAAGTCTTTCTTTAAGCTAACCGCTTACATGAAAGAAGATAAAGAGTTTGGTACTTTTTGGGAACTGATATTTGAAGAATATAAACTTACCAGAGCACTGTTACTAGAGGTTAGTGATTTTAAATCGTTAATGGAAAATGAACCCGCTGGAAAAGCTTCCATTCGTGCAAGAGAGGAAATTGTACAACCATTATTGACGATACAGCAGTTTGCCCTTATGCAATTGCAAATACTTCGTAAATCAAAAAAAGTTGATGCCGAGAAAATTCAAATTCTAGAAGCAATGGTCACCCGCTCTTTGTTTGGAAATATTAATGCGAGCAGAAATTCTGCTTAAGCAGAGGCGTAAAAATTAAAGGCTTTTTGAAAAAGAACTTGAGGAACTTGAACATCAATAGCAGGAATTCCAATTTTAGTTAATAATACAAAATTGATTCTTCCTGCTTTGTTCTTTTTGTCGTGTCGTAGTAGTGCTAAAATAGCGTCTACATCTTCTTTTTTTATCTCTACTTGAGGATAAAATTGTTGAAATGCTATTTTAATCTCCTTTGCTTCTTCTGGTCTAAGACCACAACACTCTATTGACAGGTAAGCTTCTAATACCATTCCAATTGCTATAGCCTCTCCATGAAGGAGCCTCTGTTTGCTAGGTGTGACTAAAAAATAGGATTCAATCGCATGTCCTAGCGTATGTCCAAAGTTTAATATTTTACGTAATCCCTTCTCGTAGGGATCTTTTTTAACTACTTCACTTTTAACGGTAACTGAAGGTTTGATGTGAGGGGAAAGAACCTCTGGAGTTAAATCCATTAAGCCCTTCAATTTTCCCCAATAATTTGGATCTGCAATTAGCCCATGTTTTAACATTTCTGCAAAACCACTTCGTACTTCTTCCAAAGGTAAAGTCGAAAGCCATTGACTATCAATCACAACCTGTTGGGGTTCTTGTATGACACCAATCTGATTTTTTAATGCACCTAAATCAATACCTGTTTTACCACCTACTGATGCATCTACCATAGAAAGTAACGTAGTAGGAATATTATAAAAATCAATTCCACGCTTAAATGTACAGGCAACAAATCCACCAAGATCGGTAACTACGCCACCTCCCAGATTAATCAAAGCACTATTTCGATCTGCACCAAGAGAAGACAATTGGTTCCAAAGTTTTTCGCAAGTAGACAAATGTTTATTTTCCTCCCCAGCTTGCATAACTAATACAGAGGTTGGATTCAGATCAGTTTGCGCTAAGAAACGAGTTAAACAATACTGTTCCGTATTCTCATCAACTAAAACGAAAAGACTTGTGTATTCATGTTTATTAAGTTGTTGAACTAGTGCTGTCAACCCTTCTGAAGCGTATGAAATATTAATTTGGTTTTGCATATTGATTTAAAATTCAAAAATACGGATTTAAAAAAAAGTAGATCTCTTTAAAAATCACAATGCAGAAAGTATTTTCTGTAAACGCACCAATCCTTCTTTTCGTGCTTTTTTGTTAGCCTCAGTAGCATTTTGCTGTTCCCCGGCTCTGAAGAAACCGTGGCCTGCTCCTTCATAAACAACGGATTCAAAAACCTTAGTTTCCCCTTGCATAGCTGCCTGACTTGAGGCGATAGTAGCGTTCACACGGTTGTCATTACCTCCATAAAACCCATATATAGGAACTCGAATGTTTTGATAGGCTGTGACGTCTTTAGGTCCTGTCCCATAGCATACTATGGCAGTAGCAATTTCATTTGACTGGGTTGCAAACTGAAACGATTGACTTCCTCCCCAACAAAAACCAATAACAACCACCTTCCCGTTCGCAGCAGGAATAGTTTTAGCATAAGCTACACTCGCGTCCAAAGTTGCCTTAATCCGATTTGCGTCTAAACCGTAAATTCCTGTGCGTGCTAAATCAGAATTTTCATAATCTGCAGTACCGCCCCCATTAGGTGCAGTTCCAGAGAGAAAGTCTGGAGCGAGTACGATATAGCCCATTTCAGCAATTTGATCCGACATAGAACGTGCCCAGTCATTCAATCCTCTGTTTTCATGAATTACAATAACAACAGGTACTTGTTCTGAAACCTCAGGATAGACTAGAAAACTTTTAACCTCGTGTTTTTCAGTACTTATAGTAATCCATTCGTGATGCCTAGGAGAGTTTTCTAAACGCTCTAATGAGGTTTGTCCCCAAATAAATGAGGTAATTAAAATACCTAAAATAGTTAGTTTTTTCATGGGGTAAATTTTATTGATTACAAAAAATTACTGTCGTCTATGGTTCTTTTTTATTCGATCTAAGTTTACTTTATTCTCTCGATCCTTTATGGTTTCCCTTTTGTCATATAGCTTTTTCCCTTTAGCTAAAGCGATTCTTAGCTTGGCGAAGCCATCATCATTTATAAATAAGCGAAGAGGTACTATCGTTAGACCACTATTTTTCACTTCTTTATATAATTTTTTTAACTCTTTTTTGTTGAGCAAAAGTTTTCGTTGTGCTTTGGGTCGGTGATTGAATCGAGTCCCAAATGCATACTCTTCAATATGCATATTTACAGTAAACAATTCTCCACATTCGTTGAACTCACAAAAACTTTCTGTAATAGAAGCTTTACTGTTTCGAATGGATTTGATTTCAGTTCCGGTCAATACAATCCCAGCTGTATACTCTTCGATAAGCTCAAATTCAAAACGGGCACGCTTGTTCTTTATGTTAATGTTATTTTGCACAATTCAAAGGTACTACTAATCTAGTTTGAAGCCTCGTTTCTATTTCCGAAAATAAATTCAGTTTCAAAATAATCTAATTGTATTACTTCTTCTTTTGAAATAGATTCTTCCAAAAGGGCTTTACTTAGCGGATTAAGCACATATTTCTATAAGGTCCGCTTTACAGGTCTTCCACCATATTGAGGGTCAAATCCTAGCTGTGCCAATTGAACTATGGCTTCGGTGGTGGTGTGAAGGGTGATTTCTTGTGTGCTAAGTCGTTTAGCAATTTTTATTCAATTCCTATCGAAAGCTATTCCATTGATAGTCAAAGGACTATATGTCTATTTTTCATCTCTATCTAATGTCATTATGCCCACAAATACATTAATAATGTCAGTTTAAGAGGATTTAAAAACACCTGAAGTAAGAAAGAGAAATAGTATCTTTACAAAAAAAACACATGTTACTCTCCGAATTTTTACTTGCCTTAAATCAAACAACTTCTTTTCGTTTTCAGTTACCAAATGGAGACTTTGTCCCCCCACATTTCCACATAACTGAAGTCGGAATGGTGCACAAACATTTTATTGATTGTGGAGGCACAGAACGCAAAGAAAGTGTTGTCAACTTTCAACTGTGGAGCTCTGACGATATTCAGCATCGTTTAGATCCACAAAAAGTGATACAAATCATCGGCTTATGTCAACAACGTATTGGTTTATTGGATACTGAAATAGAGGTAGAGCATCAAGGAGAGACCATAGGGAAATATGGATTAAGCTTTGAAGGATCTAATTTTCAGCTTATGACGAAAGCCACAGACTGCTTGGCTAAAGAAAATTGTGGCATTCCTGAAGTTTCAACGACTATTGAAAAAATGAATAGTAGAGAGAGCTGCTGTAATCCAGCTTCGGGTTGTTGTTGATTTCCTCTTAATAAAATCATTTTATCAGTCTTTATATCTGCTTTAAATCAGGGGGATTTGCCTATTTTTGTGCTTTAATTTTTTGATCATGCAGAAAGATACCGCTATTTTTGATTTAATTCAGCAAGAAGAACGACGCCAATTGAATGGCATTGAGTTAATTGCTTCTGAAAACTTTACCAGTCCAGCCGTTATGGAGGCAACAGGATCGGTTTTAACTAATAAATACGCAGAAGGTTATCCCGGAAAGCGATATTATGGAGGATGTGAAGTAGTTGATCAAATTGAGCAACTGGCTATAGACCGCGCAAAAAAATTATTTGGTGCTGCTTATGCCAATGTGCAACCACATTCGGGTTCACAAGCCAATACTGCTGTTTTTCATGCTTTCATCAAGCCTGGAGACAAGATATTAGGGTTTGATCTTTCTCATGGAGGTCACTTAACCCATGGTTCACCTGTAAATTTCTCAGGGCGCTTATACGAAGCCCATTTTTATGGTGTAGAGGAAGCTACAGGATTATTGAATTACGAGAACATTCGTGCTATTGCTAAAGAAGTACAACCCAATATGATCATTGCTGGAGCCTCGGCTTACTCTCGCGATATTAATTTTGCTAAATTCCGTGAAATTGCTGACGAAGTAGGGGCATTTCTTTTAGCAGATATTTCACATCCCTCAGGAATGATTGCTACAGGCTTACTAAGTAATCCAATGCCGCATTGCCACGTGGTGACCACCACAACACACAAAACCTTAAGAGGACCAAGGGGTGGTCTTATTTTAATGGGACAAGATTTTGACAATCCGTTTGGATTGACTCTCAAAAATGGAACGCCTCAAAAAATGTCACATTTATTGAACATGGCCGTTTTTCCAGGAAATCAGGGTGGACCTTTAGAACATGTGATTGCTGCCAAAGCGATTGCCTTCCAAGAAGCGCTTCAACCTTCGTTTAAAACCTATATGCAGCAGGTTCAAAAGAATGCACAAGCTATGGCTGCTGCTTTTGTTGCTAAAGGATATCATTTGATTTCTGAAGGAACCGACAACCATATGATGCTAATTGATTTACGAAACAAGGACATTAGTGGGAAAGCCGCAGAACAGGCCCTTGTAAAAGCTGAAATTACTGCCAATAAAAATATGGTGCCTTTCGATGATAAGTCACCCTTCGTTACCTCAGGAATCCGTGTAGGTACAGCAGCCATTACAACTAGAGGCTTGAAAGAAACCAATATGAGTGGAATTGTAGATTTGATTGATGAAGTCATTCAAAATCATGAAGATGCTTCCGTTCTAGCTGCGGTTGGAGCTAAAGTTCACGCCTTAATGAAAGGACGTGAGTTATTCTACTACTAAGAAGAAATAATGTCATTAAACTGAAGCTCTTTATTCAAAAATAAAGAGCTTTTTTTTGATTTTTATAATATTTTATCTTTAATAAAAATTTAATTTTTTATAAAGAGAAATTTCATTTTTATAGCCCTTTTGTTAAGTTTATTTTCAAGATTATTTATTCCCAAACCAGTGAAACCATTTTGAGTATAGGGAATCAATTCCTTATTGGTAACCAGTATCCTAACAGTTACAAGCACATTAACTTTCCAAAAGCGAATCTTATCATCAAAAGAGTTGGTATCTTCAATTATAGTTAAATTAAAGTAGCTAAAGTAGTTGTGACTGAATTGAAGAAAAAAAAATGACTTATGGATTGCTACCATTAAATTGGTAAATGGTAAATTATTTTTTAACAGTCATCACTATTTGACGGTAGAAATTTATGAAGCAATAAACCAAAAAAAATTAATTAAGATTTAAGTTTAGTGAAACAGCTGAAATACCTTTTCAGGAATGGGTTCTAGCATATGGGTAGTTGCATTTAAATAGCACCATTGTGTATTACATTGTGCAACTAGAGTTGAGATATCTTTAAAATAAATTTTTACAACTCGTTGGGAAAGAAAACCTTCAGTATAGGCTACATAGGTTTTGAGTGTCAACCAATCATTTTGTTTGGCGGGGCGTTTGTAGTCAATTTTATGGCTTCTTACAACCCATGTCCCAAAAGAATACGTTTCCTTTTCAATCAACGCTTTCCAATGCGCTCCAGCAATTTCTTGAACCCATTGAAGGTATTGGACATTGTTGACATGATGTAACTCATCAAGATGCTCCTTTTTTACTTGAAGATCGTATTGATGTGTTGTACTCATTTTTTAGGTACTATGTTAACTTCAAAAAGTTTGCTCCAGTTTTTTCCAGTGACAAAAAAAGTGTTTCGGGTTTTGTGATAGGCAATCCCATTCAAGACGTTAAGTTGTGGATGTTGCTCTACCTTTTCTTTTAAACCTGAAAAATCAATCACTCCCTCAACAGCACCAGCTTTAGGATCAATAATCACGCTCACTTCCTTTTGAAATTGGTAGGTATTGGCATAAATTTTTCCATTAACCCATTCTAATTCATTGATATTCTTTAATGCAGACTTATGCGTCATCACCTGTAAACTTTTAAGTTCTTTGAAGGTATTAGCATCCAAAATCCATATGCGATTAGTTCCATCTGACTTATAGAGGTATGTCCCGTCATTACACAAGCCCCAACCTTCCTTGCTTTCCTGAAATGGAAAGGATTTTTTCATCGCCAAAGTCGCTTTGTCATAAACAAAACCTTTTTGGGCTTTCCAGGTCAACTGTATGATCTGGTCATTCAATAATGTTAAGCCTTCACCAAAATAGGTTTGATCTAAGGGTTTACTTTCAATAATCTCTCCTGTTTTATAGTTTACGGTTCTCAAAGTGGACTTTCCATTCAATCCAGTACTTTCATAAAGCATCTCTCCGTCAAACTCTAAACCTTGAGTATAAGCTGTTTTATCATGCGGATACGTATTGATGATTTCGTAAGTATAGAGTAGTGGGGGAGCAGCCGCTAACAGTAAAAGTTTTGAGGTGACTTCGTGAGTGGAATCTCCTTCTGTGATAACTGCTTTAAGTATGTGTTCACCAAGAGGTTCATGGGTAAGAACATGATCCGAAGCGATGGGAGTTTCATCAAAAAAATAGGCTACCTTTTCAGGATACCCATTTTTAATTTTTAGCTTGAGAGTATCTCCCCATTTCACTTTGTCAGCTTTATGACCAGTAGTCATTTTATAATTAGGTGAACTAGGTCCTCCACATTTGAGTAATACTAGGGCAAAGAGCAAGGAAAGGAAGATTTTCATGGGATAGAAGAATTGAATTTTTAACAAGATCATTAAGAACGAAATTAAGCAATTAAAATGATTGTTGAAATCAGATGAACGACTTATATTTGCGCTGGGCAAGTCCTACACAACCAGCTCCTGTTGAATCCCCCAGGGCGGGAACGCAGCAAGGGTAGATGGTCGTAGCGGTGTGATGTGGGTCGCTTGCCCTTTTTTTATTTTTTTACTTTTTGTAGAGCAATAAAATAATTTAAAAAAACATGAAAAAAGTAGTTTTGATCACTGGTGCTTCATCGGGTTTAGGCCTTGCTACTGCCTTACACCTTCACAACAAAGGTTTTCATGTATTCGGAACTAGCAGGAATCCCAAAAAATATACTGACCCTTTACCCTTCACTTTACTCCCTTTAGAAATAACCGATACCGACTCTATCTCCAACTGTGTTGCAAAAGTTTTAAAAGAAACGCAACGTCTTGACATATTAATCAACAACGCAGGAGTGGGCATCACAGGCCCTATGGAAGAAATTCAAGCCGATGCAGTAGCAGCAAACTTTGCTACCAATTGCTTTGGTCCTTTGGAAATGGCGCAGGCGGTAATTCCTCAAATGCGGCACCAAAAATCGGGTTTAATTATCAATGTGACTTCCATTGCAGGAGTCATGGGATTGCCTTTTAGAGGAGTGTATTCTGCTTCCAAAAGTGCACTTTCTATTATGTCGGAGAGCTTACGCATGGAAGTCAAATCATTCGGAATTGAAATTTGCACACTTGCTCCTGGTGACTATGCAACAGACATTGCCTCACGTCGTTATCATGCGCCAGTAGTCAAAGATTCCCCATATCAAAAAATCTATCAAGAAAGCCTGGATACCATGGATGCTCACGTAGATGAAGGGAATCCACCTCAAGAAATAGCTGAAGCCATAGCCCAAATTATTGAAAAGGAAAAGCCAAAAGTACATTATCAAGTGGGTCCTTTCATGCAAAAGTTATCCAAAACCTTAAAAAACATACTCCCCAGTCGTATATTTGAAAAACTAATCATGAATCATTATAAACTTTAATTACCTCCTATGAAATTTTTTATCGATACTGCCAATTTAGATCAAATTAGAGAAGCGCAAGCCCTTGGGGTTCTAGATGGAGTTACTACTAACCCCTCACTAATGGCCAAAGAAGGCATTACTGGTGAAGAAAATATTATTCAACATTATGTAGATATTTGTAATATTGTGGACGGAGATGTTTCTGCAGAAGTGATTTCAGTAGATTTTGACGGTATGGTCAAAGAAGGGAAAGCCCTTGCTGCTTTAAATCCACAAATTGTTGTGAAAATTCCTATGATTGAAGATGGGGTAAAGGCCTTAAAGTATTTTTCTGATGAAGGAATTAAAACCAATTGCACCCTAATCTTTTCCCCTGGACAAGCCTTGTTAGCTGCCAAAGCGGGGGCGACTTACATGTCTCCATTTATTGGACGTTTAGATGATGTTTCTACCGATGGTTTAAACCTTATCCAAGAGATTCGTGATATCTATGATAACTACGGCTTTGAAACACAAATTCTTGCAGCTTCAGTGCGCCATACCATGCATGTCATCGAATGTGCCAAAATTGGTGCAGATGTCATGACTGGACCTTTATCTTCTATTAAAGGACTTTTAAAACATCCTCTAACCGATATTGGATTAGCTAAATTTTTAGAGGATTATTCAAAAGGGAATTAGTAATTTTTATATCCCCGTTAATAGTTCTTGAAATTCAATATCTGAGAAATTTCCGAAGCCTTCAATGATACGTCCTTTGGGATTGAGAATAATGGCTTTATTGAGTAGGGTAAGTACCCAGGCTTCACTTGCTTTTTCAAAATCTATTATCGAAAATTGGTCTTGAGGATTAATTTCCATCATTTTTTGGACTTGATCTACCATACTATTAAATGGTTGTATGCAAATCCCTACAAAACGAATCTTAGGATACCGTTTTTGAAGTACTTTTACCCGCTCTAGGGTGTTTTTATAATGATTCATTTGAGTTTGTGACCAAAAATAAATCACGGTTGTACTGTTGTTAAAAATACTCGCGCTGCTGACTATCTCCCGGTTTACATTTTGTAATGCGATTTTTGGTAGAGGACTATTAGGCTCCATATTAGTAATATTGGTATGGAGGGCTAGGATTTCTGCTAAATAAACAGGGGAGTTGTTTACTGTGGCATAATACTGCAAAAATCGTTCATGTTGGCCATGGTTTTCGAAGGTGAGGAGCTCCTCAAAGGCAATCGCTCTGGCTAAATTGTTTCGAAGTAAGGAACCTGAAATTCTTTTATCTAAAACTTTCAAACGCTCAATATTGTAGAATGTTATTTGTTTTTGTTTGAAATAAGGTTTAGAACGATCTAGTGCTTTTTGACTTATAAAATTCAAGATATAATTCACATAGGGATCAAAAAAAGCCAAATCATTATCCCCAAAATTTAAAAAACTTCTATATCTAAAAAAGAGGCTGTCTTCTTCTACAGACCACTGTGTTCCTCTTAAAAGGGCATAACGCTCTCGGATATTGGCATAATGATAAATATAGGCCGCTTGGGTAATTTTTTGAGCAATAAGAGAGAGCTTGTTGACTGAATCCATTTGGATCCACAATTGCTTTTTCTCCATGAGCAATGAATCTAAAAGGGAGTTAAATGTTTGGCTATTACTAGAATACTTGGTAGATAAAAAATTCGCCTCTAATTTCTGTTTTAAAATCAATTCCATTAAGAAATTGTTTTTAGAAGCACCCACACCAGAAAATACAATGGATTCATCAAAGGCTGCAGCATTTATTCGAACCCAGAGACTGTCCTTCTCTTCCAACAATACCGTTTGGAATTCGGGAAGGTGTTCCAATTTATAGATCCCGCTAGACATCGAGTCAAACTTTTTTTGAAAACGCAAACTTTTATCCAAATCAAGGGTTTCAATTACTTTATTCCCCTGATATAAAGTAACAGCACGCGAAGAGGGATTGACAATTTGTCCACCAAAGAAAATTCCACTTCGATCGTATTGATTAGATTGACAACCCATCCATAGAAGTATAACAAGTGCGCTAAAAATAACTTTTCGAATCACAGTTCAAAAATAACATTTTAAACGATTAAAAAATCTTAGCTTGAAGTAAAAAATTGCTGAGTCTGCCAAGGATTTATGTAAGTTTGCATTTCAAAAATCAATCACTATGTTATCGGTTTCAAACCTTTCAGTTCAATTTGGAAAACGAATTTTATTTGATGAAGTAAATACAACCTTCACTTCCGGAAATTGCTACGGCATCATTGGTGCCAATGGAGCTGGGAAGTCCACTTTTTTGAAAATCATCTCTGGAAAACAAGATGCAAATTCAGGTAGCGTACACCTAGAGCCAGGGAAACGCTTATCGGTCTTGGAACAAAATCACAATGCGTATGATGAAAGTTCTGTTTTGGAAACAGTTCTGAAAGGTAATTCTTCTCTTTTTAAGGTAAAAGCAGAAATGGATGCACTTTATGCAAAGGAAGACTTTTCCGATGCGGATGGAGATCGTGTGGGTGAACTTCAAATTCAATTTGAAGAGATGAATGGATGGAATGCCGATAGTGAAGCTGCAGCATTGCTTTCTAATTTAGAAATACCCGAGGCATTACATTACGCTTTAATGAGTGATTTAGATGGAAAACAAAAAGTTCGTGTATTATTAGCTCAAGCTTTATTTGGAAACCCAGATGTATTGATCATGGATGAGCCTACCAATGATTTGGATTACGATACGATAATGTGGCTAGAGAATTTTTTAGCAAATTATGACAATACCGTTATTGTGGTTTCGCATGACCGTCATTTCCTAGATGCTGTATGTACGCATATCTCTGATATTGATTTTGGAAAAATAAATCACTTTTCAGGTAATTACACCTTCTGGTACGAATCTTCTCAATTGGCTGCACGTCAACGAGCACAACAGAATAAAAAATCTGAAGAAAAGAAAAAAGAACTGCAAGAGTTTATCGCTAGGTTTTCTGCTAATGTTGCTAAATCTAAGCAGGCTACCTCACGTAAAAAGATGATCGATAAATTGGACATCGAAGAGATCAAGCCTTCTAGTAGACGATATCCTGCTATTATTTTTGATCAAGAACGAGAAGCGGGAGATCAAATATTAAATGTTGAAAATCTTTCTGCTTCTTCAGATGGTGCAACTCTTTTCAAGGATGTTCATTTAAATCTAGCTAAAGGCGATAAGGTTATTGTCTATGCAAAAGATACTCGAGCCCTTTCAGCATTTTACGAGATTTTAATGGGAGAACGTAAGGCGGATACTGGAAAGTTTGATTGGGGTATTACCACCTCACAGGCCTATCTACCTGTAGATCATGACAACTTTTTTGAAAACCCCATGAGTTTAGTGGACTGGCTTCGTCAATATGCCAAAACAGAGGAAGAGCGTGAAGAAGTTTTTTTAAGAGGATTCTTAGGGAAAATGTTGTTTAGTGGGGAAGAAGCGCTCAAACAATCAAACGTCCTCTCTGGAGGAGAAAAAGTGCGTTGTATGCTCTCTAAAATGATGATGGAACGCGCCAATGTATTACTCTTGGAAGAACCCACTAACCACTTAGATCTGGAATCCATTACCGCATTTAATAATTCGTTAAACAACTTTAAGGGAACCCTTCTTTGTAGCACTAGTGACCATGCTTTTGCACAAACTTTAGGGACTCGCATTGTCGAATTGACACCCAATGGTGTTATTGACCGTCACACTACTTTTGACGAGTACATGACTGATCCAAAAATTAAAGAATTAAGGGAAAAGATGTTGGGGTAGTAAATCCCAATTTTTAATTAAGGATGTTAACTCTGAAGTAACGTTTTCAAGCTACGAATGTGTTTTTCTTTCGTTTTCTGCTTATAGCGTTTACAATAACTGGTGTGAAAAGAATGAGTTGACAAAAAGTTCAACTGAAGTTTGTTCCAATCGTCTTCATTAAAGTCAGGATTAGAAAATTTAATCTCTTCTAATAACTTCAATCCTGTCTTCCAAAAACTTTTAGTACCAATATATTCAAGATCTGCATCCGCAAGAATACATTCCATGTGAGATTTGGGTTGTTGTGGTATTTTTGTTGACATGATCATATTTTTGATCAGTTCGAGATGTGACGCCTCAGTATTATACTTTGATAATTCTTGTTCAACTAGAAAGCAGCTCTTTTCTTCATGGTCTTTTGGACCTTCTAAGTAGCCTGTATCATGATATAAGGCTGCAATTTGAATTAACTCTATATCTAAGTCAGAAAGAGAATAATGGTTTGCTATTTTAAGGGATGTTTCCAAAACATAAAGAGTATGCTCAATAGAGTGGTAAGGATATATGGGTGGAATCCTTTTTAATAACTCGAGAGCATTTTTTTTTATCTTATGAATGGGATATACAGGCACAATTAAATAAAATAAAGTTTAAATGTATAAAAAAAAGGTCAGGATTAAATAAACCTTCTTTTATATTAATATAACTATATGTAAATAAATCAGTTACCGTTTAGAATAAAAAATACTTGAACCCCTTTTACGTAAAAATAAAGTAAGTACTAATTACAATAATGGTAATGATAATACCATACATTTTTACAGGCTTCCATGGAGTTATATCCACTTGCTCGGTATAGTTTTGTTCATAAGCCACTTCACGAGGTCTTAATTTTCCTATTAATAACATTACTCCTATATTAAACAAGAAAATAATTGCCATAATATGCAGATAATGAGGATATTCACCTCCTCCTGAAATCACGTAACCTTTAAGTACAAACTGACTAATTGAATACATAACGACTCCAACCAGCATGGCTACTTTTGCAGCAAAGGCAGGAACGTACTTGGTCAAATATCCAACTAAGATAATAGTCAAAATTGGAATCGTATAACATCCATTGATCTCCTGGAGGTATCCAAAAAGGCCATCAGGTGCATTGGCAATAGCAGGTGCAATAACCATTGAAAGTAATGCAAGACCAATTCCAAAAGTTTTTCCTGCTCGAACCACTTGTTGTTCGTTAGCATCTTTCTTAATGTATTGTTTGTATATATCAAGTCCAAAAAGAGTGATAGAACTATTTAACGCAGAATTAAAAGAACTTAAAATAGCACCAAAAAGAACTGCAGCAAAAAATCCAAGTAACATAGGAGGCAAAACTTTGTTTACCAAAAGGCCGTAGGATAAATCTGCCTGACTAGCATCTAAAGACCCTCCAAAAATATAATATGCAATGATCCCTGGCAAGACAACAATGATAGGGCCTAAAATTTTAACAAAAGCGGCAAGGATTAAACCTTTCTGACCTTCAATTAAATTTTTAGCTCCAAGAGCTCTTTGAATAATCGCTTGATTGGTTCCCCAATAAAACAATTGTACTAAAACCATTCCTGTAAACAAGGTGCTAAACGGAATTGCTGAATCCGACCCCCCCATAGCTTTAAACTTAGAAGGCTCATGAGCATACAATGCCTCTACACCGTTCATAAGACTTCCATCTCCAATATACATTAAACCAAAAACAGGGATCATAATCCCACCAATAAGCAAACCAATCGCATTTACTGTATCCGAAACAGCTACGGCTTTAAGTCCTCCAAAAATGGCATAAATTGACCCTATGATTCCAATAGCCCAAACGGTTAAAATTAGTGTGCTCGAGTCACTTAACCCAAAGAACGTTGTTAAATCAAACATTCCAATAAGGGCAATTGCACCCGAGTATAATACAATAGGAAGTAATACTACAACATAACCTGAGAGAAATAATCCTGAAGTAATCGATTTAGTAGCCGTATCGTAACGTCGCTCTAAAAATTGAGGAATGGTAGTCAATCCTCCTTTGAGGTAACGTGGTAACAAGACCACCGCTGTGATAACCATTGCGATTGCCGCCAAAGTTTCCCATGCCATAACAACAACTCCTTCATTAAATGCAGATCCATTTAAGCCTACAAGTTGTTCAGTAGATAAGTTAGTTAGTAATAAGGAACTCGCTATTACAGGGGCTGTAAGGCTTCGCCCACCTAGAAAATAGCCATCCTCTGTATTTTCGTTTGTACTTCTAGTAGCAAAATAAGCTACTAAACCTACCAATAAGGTGAAGGCAATAAATATAATGAATTGCATAAGAAAGTTTAATTCGTTTGTTTCGAGCTAAAAATAAGAAAACTTATCTTAAGGAAAGATACTTTGTAGAACTTCTTTAGCTTGCTTTTCTTCATCAGGATGAACCCAAATTTCTTGATCACTTGAAAAAGAACCAAAACCTGCAAGCCGCGCTGACTCAGCACGATCTTTAACTACTGGGACAATAGAAACTTCGTCCAATGCATTACACAGATTGATAACTTGAACCGCAGGACCGAAGAAAATTTTTACATATTTTGGGGACATAAGAATGCATTTAGGCTTTGTTATATCTATTATTCCAAATGGAAGGGTTAAAGTTTTTGCCTAACGCAAAACCATAGAATAAAACAATGGAGGCGATCGCTTTAAAATTGAAAAGCAGTAACATCCAATAGGTTGAAGCATCAGGAGATTTAGTAAACAAATTCATTGGCATAATTTCTGTAGCAAAAAAACTAATGATTAGTATAAGACCTAATAAATTACAAATGTTCTTAAAGGGCCACATCATAAGCTTTCTCAATGGATGAAGGTCATTCCCCCATTTGTGAATTAAATAATAATATTCATTTCCAAGAGGAGCGAAGAGGAGCGGATCATCTGTCTTCTCCAATCGGAACAGGGCAGAAGGAGCCATGATCTTAAATCCACTTAAACGGGTATCATGAAGGGCTTCTAATTGTTGAATGTCTTCATATGCTGAATCTGGCAGTTTGTTTTTAAAATACCTTAAATCAAGAAACCTAAGACGATGGTTAATGCTAACTTTCTTTATTTGATCTATGTGGTAAATTTTATTGCGATCTAACAAATCAAATTTAAAAGCATTTGTTGTTTTAATCTCAAAGGATTGAAATAGTGACTTAAGAGCACTTTCCTGATCCTCAGCTGTTAATTGATGAGCTCTTGTTTTGTCAAGAGCAGTTTTAATATTGGTTCTTGGTAATACATTCAACTTCATAGTCCATCTCATTTGTAACAAAAATAATAAATTATAGTGTACTAATTATCCTTTCAAAGAAAGTTATTAGCGCAATTGTGCACCCAACTCTTTTTCAAAATTATACTGCAACTTAGCCATTACCTTATCCACCTGTTTGTCGGTAAGGGTTTTGGTCTTGTCTTGAAACGTAAAACTCAATCCGTACGATTTTTTACCCTTTTCAAGATTTTTCCCTTCATAAACATCAAACAAACTAACCTCTTTAAGGATTTTACGATCTGTTTTTATCGCTATTTCTCTCAACGATTCGAAAAGAACTGCTTCATCCAATAATAGTGCTAAATCCCGACGAACTATAGGAAATTTGGCTATTTCCTCATATTTCAATGGATGTGCATAGGCTTTATCTACAAGATCTCCCCAATTTAATTCTGCTAAATAAACATCTTGATCTATTCCAAAACGATCATTAGTTTTTTTAGAAATCAAACCAAAAACACCTAATCTCTTTTTGTTACTTGTAATTTGAAAAGCTTCATCAAAATTTGGATGAGTCTCTGGATGCCATTCAATAGCACCTAATCCAAGTCCTTCTAACATATCATTAAGTACACCTTTTCCATAAAAAAAATTGTAAGGCGCATTGTTCATGTCCCAATGAGAATCAAAAACATTTCCAACCAATGTGATACTCAATCGTTTTGCTTCAACAAAAGTTTCATTTTTCTTCCCATATATTGATCCAAATTCAAAAAGCTTTAAGCTTTTATTTTGTCGGTTTAAATTAAATGAAACTGCTTCTAAGGCGTTAAAAATAAGTGATTGTCTCATTAAGGAAAGTTCTTTTCCAAGAGGGTTTACTAGAGTAACTGGAGCATGAAAGTCCGCATTAAACTCGGGGGAGGTCAAAGAATTATTCATAATCTCCATAAATCCATGACTCGTAAGCTTCTGGGCTGCAGCTGTTTCTAACTTGTAGTGATCTTTCCAACTGTAAGGAGGGTTTGCTTCATATTGAAGAGGTTTGTCTTCAAGATTATTATAACCATATACCCTCAATATTTCTTCAATAACATCTGCTGGACGAGATACATCAACGCGGTAACGCGGTATGGTCATTCCAATTCCTGTCTCTGAAACATTGTTAATCTTGATCTCTAATGCATTTAAAATAGTGTTCAAATCTTTTTGCTCAATTGCCTGTCCAACTGTACGCTCCAACTCATCAAAACTTAAAAATATTTGATTTGGTTCAGCCAAAGGCTTTGAAAAATCTTGGATATCACTTGTTATTTGTCCACCTGCAAGTTGCTTTATCAAAATAGCAGCTCTTTTTAGTGCAATAATTCCAATTTCTGGATCAATTCCTCGTTCAAAACGAAAAGAAGCATCAGTATTTAAACCGTGTCGTTTTGCTGTTTTTCTAACACTTACTGGATCAAAATAAGCACTTTCAAGAAAGACTGTTGTTGTTTGTTCTGAAACACCAGAATCAAGACCTCCAAAAATACCAGCAATGCACAGTGGTTTTTTGGAATCACAAATCATCAAATCTTCACCATCTAAAACTCTCTTTGTTCCGTCTAAGGTGGTGAATGCATAACCGTTAGAGCATGTTTGTACAATAATTTCTTTAGAGATTTTTTGTGCGTCAAAAGCATGTAAAGGCTGTCCAAACTCATGTAAAATATAATTGGTTACATCTACTACATTATTTTTTGGTGAGATTCCAATAGCTTTTAAACGGTTTTGCAACCAAGTAGGTGAGGGAGCTACAGTCAAACCAGAAATTGTTACCCCATAATATTGACTGCACTTATTAGGTTCTTGAACCTCTACTTTAATGATGTTTTCATTATTATCTACATGAAATGAAGAAGTCTCGGGGACCGTCCATTCAAAAGGGATATTTTTTAGCATACAAATTGCTTTTAAATCCCTTGCTACTCCTAAATGACACATTGCATCAGCGCGATTGGGCGTTAATCCGATTTCAAAGACGTAATCTTCTTCCAATTCAAACAAAGCAGCTGCTGCAGTTCCAGGTTTAAGAGTGGGCTCTAAAACCATAATCCCGTCATGACTTTTACCTAAACCTAATTCGTCTTCAGCACAAATCATTCCCATACTTACTTCTCCACGAATCTTGCTTTTATTGATTTTCAATGAGGTCCCATCTTGCATTGATAAAAGTGTTCCTACAGTAGCGACTAATACTTTTTGTCCCTTAGCTACATTGGGTGCTCCACAAACAATAGGCACAATTTCATCATTCCCAAGATGTACTTCTGTTTTTTTAAGTCTATCTGCATTGGGATGTTGCTCACAAGAAATCACTTCACCAACAATGACTCCTTTGAGTCCTCCTTTAATACTCTCAAAGTGATGAACACCTTCCACCTCAAGACCTAAGTCTGTGAGTAAAACAGAGATTTTATCTATAGTGAGTTTAGTTTTGATAAATTGTTGTAACCAGTTATAAGATATTTTCAATGCGTGTTATTTTCAAATTATAAAGTACAAATATAAGAATCTCTTTGGCCATAACTAGCTTATGAAATTCCAAATATTTGAATCAAATTTCATTCCGGAAAGCGTTCTTTTAATCACTTGATGCTCTTTGCTGCTAAAGGTAGCATCCTTTTTTATAACTTGTTGTGCTGTATCACGAGCCGCTTTAAGCAATTCCGTATCTTTTATTGCATCAGCAATTTTGAGTTGTAAAATTCCACTTTGTTGAGTTCCCATAAGATTTCCTGGTCCACGGAGACGCAAGTCAACCTCTGCAATTTCAAAACCGTCATTACTTTTTACCATGGTTTCTAAACGAGTTTTTCCTTCTTTAGAAATTTTAGAACCACTCATTAAAATACAATAGCTTTGGTCCGAACCTCTTCCCACACGTCCCCGTAGCTGATGCAATTGTGACAAACCAAAACGTTCTGCACTTTCAATAATCATTACTGAGGCATTGGGAACATTTACACCCACTTCAATTACTGTAGTTGCCACCATGACTTGGGTTTTCCCTTGAACAAAGCGTTCCATCTCATATGCCTTATCTTCAGATTTCATTTTCCCATGAACAATACTTATTTGATAAACAGGGGGAGGAAAGCTTCTTGAAATACTCTCATAACCGTCCATTAAATCTTTGTAATCTATGGTTTCTGACTCTTGAATTAATGGATAGACAATATAAACTTGACGTCCCAGAGTTAACTGTTCCTTTACAAATGCAAATACTGCAAGCCGATTATTATCATAACGATGCAATGTTTTAATTGGTTTTCTTCCTGGCGGTAAGGTGTCAATTATGGAGATATCCAAATCTCCATAAATACTCATCGCCAAAGTTCTAGGGATAGGAGTGGCCGTCATAACTAAAACATGAGGTGGGATTTCATTTTTATGCCATAATCGAGCTCTTTGAGCAACACCAAAACGATGTTGCTCATCAATAATTGCAAGACCTAAATTATGAAACTGAACTTTTTCTTCAAAAACAGCATGAGTTCCTACCAATATTGAAAGCACACCTGATTCCAGAGCCTCATGCAAAAGAAGCCTTTCTTTCTTCGAACTGCTTCCCGTAAGCAAGGCACAACGAATTTCAGTTCCCTCCAAAAGACTGGATAAAGACTGATAATGTTGTTGTGCAAGAATTTCTGTTGGAGCTACTAAGGTTGCTTGAAAACCGTTGTCTATGGAAATTAACATGGCTAGTAATGCCACTATAGTTTTTCCAGAACCTACATCTCCCTGTAGTAACCTATTCATTTGTCTTCCAGAACCTAAATCTGCTCGTATTTCCTTTACCACTCTTTTTTGAGCTTCAGTGAGTGCAAAAGGAAGTTGATTTTCAAAGAAATTTAAAAATACCGAACCTACTGAAGCAAAAACATAGCCTTTAATCTTCTGTTTCCGTTGATGATTTTTTAAAATCAGCTGTAACTGCATATAAAAAAACTCCTCAAATTTTAAACGCATTTGAGCTCTAGCAAGTAAATTTTGTGTAGAGGGATAATGAACTTGATGTAAGGCCTCTTCTTTTGATATCAATTTGAAGTGGTCCAAAATATACTTAGGTAAGGATTCTGAAAACTTAGCTTTTTTTTCTTGTAGAAGACTAGCTACTAACTTCTGAATAACTCGTTGAGAAACTCCTTTGTTAATCAATTTTTCAGAGGAGGGGTAAATAGGGTAGAAGGTTGCTTTGACCCCTTGTTGGAAAACACTTCCTAATTCCATTTCAGGGTGAGGCATACTTGCTTGTCCCCTAAACCAATTAATTCTACCAAAGATGACATAGGTTTGATTCAATCGCAAACTTTCTCTAAGCCACTGATATCCTCTAAACCATACTAACTGCATGATTCCGGTTTCATCTTGAAAAGAGGCCACCATTCGTTTCCCTCGTTTTTGTTGTACATAATCGATTGAAGTGATCTTTCCTTTGATTTGGACTTCTGCATTTGTGTTAGGAAGCTGATTAATTGGATGAAATCTACTACGATCAATATATCGGTTTGGAAAAAAATGAAGTAAATCTTGAAATGTTTTAATTTTCAATTCCTCCTTAAGCAAACGTGCTCGTTCGGGACCAACCCCTTTTAAATATGCTATTTCAGTTTGCATAGAATCCATATCTCTTTTAAAACATTTGAATTTGTATGAGTGTAAATTTAAAATAGTAATCCCAAATATAAATCAAATGCGAGCATTAGTTATTTCTGGAGGTGGAAGCAAAGGCGCTTTTGCAGGTGGTGTTGCCCAATATCTCATTGAAGAAGAGAAATAAACGTATAACTGAATTATGTTTACTCACAACAATTATTTTTTTCAAATTATTCAGTCAATAAAAGTATTTGTTTATTGATTATTTCAGCATTCTTCTTTTTTGTAATTATAGAACCATGATTTGCATCAACATAAAAGTGTTTTCCAGTTGAAGATAATTCTTTTAGCTCTTTTTGCATTTCAAACCATATTAGAGAATCCCCATATTGTTTTTCTGCTGTGAATACTAAAACTGGCAATGAACCTAATTTTGTTGATTGACCTGCTCTTGTAAGAATATCATTATTTATGTTATTCTCCTTTAAAAATCTACGATGAACTTTTCCTGAATATGAAGTAAGATTATTTTTACGATTCTGACAAACTTGTGGTAAATGTTCATCCATAGATTTTGGTTTACTAATAGCACTATAAACACCTATTATTCCCATATCAGAAAGAACAGCAATTAATTTTATTAAACCTATTTGATTTTTTTCAATCAATCCATTTTCATCCAATCGTTTCCATTGTTCTGGATGACTTGAATCTATAAAGACCATTGCCTTTACTTCATTTGGATATATGTCTCTGAATATACGATTATAAATACCCCCCAATGAGTGTCCAACTAATATGTATGGGGGTTTTTCACCACTTATTTCTAATAATATATGTAATTGACGAGCGTAAAATTCAGGTGTAAAAGTTTCTTTACTTGACTCACTAAACCATTTCCCTTCTCTATCATAACGAACAACTCTCATACTCTTTTTCAATTCTTCTGAAATCCAATGAAATACATCTGTGTCACCACCTGCACCTGATTCAAGAATAAGAGTTGGTAAATCATTTTTTTCCCCTTCAGCTCTTATATGAAGTTTAGTTCCATTGACATCAATTATTTCTCCCGGTGGAGTTGGTAATGAAACAAATAAACGAAAGCATAATCCAGAAATTAATATAAGAATTATAAATCCAGCAAAAATCTTGACAATCCACTTAATTATTTTAAATATTAATTTTATGTGATTTTAAAATTTAATTGTTTCATCATTATGACAGAGACTTATTGGATTGTAAAATTAACAATTATTAAAAATGTTTGATAATGATTTTCCTAAATAAAATGTATGAATTGTTTTTAGGAACTTATACCGGGAGTCTACTGGGTGTCACACTTGGCTGGAAATTCCATTTCCGCCATCAAACATGCCTTTACCCATGTAACCCAAGAAAAAATCTTCTCCAATAATCCATTTATAGTAAAGCAAACGGGAAAATTGATCAAAACAAAAATCAACCACTTCAATGTGGTAAAGAATTTTTTGAATGGAAAAAAGACCTTTGGTGAAAGCGAGAATTTAAGAAAATTATTAGCTGAATACTTTGATCCGTCTCTATTTGAAACTCTAAAAGAAAGCCGCAAAGAAGTAGTGGTATCTGTTTCAAATTTTACCCTCAATAAAGTCGAATACAAAAAATTATCTTCTTGTAGCTATGAAGATTTTTTGGACTGGATTTGGGTGTCTTGTAATTTTCTGCCTTTTATGAGTTTAGTGGTCAAAAATCGATTTGAATATGCTGATGGTGGGTTTGGATGTATCATTGCGATTGAGGAAGCGATAAAAATGGGCGCTACAGAGATTGACGCGATTATGTTAAATACCGAAGTACAGCAACTCAATCGAATGCGATCAAGAAATACATTTGGTGGAGTGCTTTCTACCTTGGATTTTATGGGGGACCAAATACTAGAGGATAATATAAAAGTAGGCCAGCTTTTGGCCCAACAAAAAGGAGTAAAATCTCGAATTTTTTATTCACCTAAAGTATTGACCACCAATTCTCTTATCTTTGATCAAGAAGAAATGGAAAAATGGTGGCAAGAAGGCTGGGAACATGCCCAAAAACAATCTACTATTTCTTAAAATAGTCGAGCGTCAATTGTGTCAAAGCTTTTACGCCCAATTTCATTCCTGCATCATCAACGATAAAGGAAGGAGTATGATGTGAAGGTGCTGTCTTTTCATCCATATCCAATGGCGTTCCCCCTAAAAAGAAAAAGAATCCAGGAACTTCATTTTGAAAATATGAAAAATCTTCTGCACCTGTGATGGCATCAATTTCTATCACCTTATCAGCACCTGTCACTTTTTGCAAAGTTGGTAACATCTGTTTTGTGAGGGCTAGATTGTTAAATGTAATATCAGCTCCATCTTGAATATCAACGGTAGCTTCTGCTCTGTAAGCTTTTGCAATAGCAGGAACCATTTCAAGCATTCGATTTCGAATTAGCTCTTTCATGTCTTTGTCCAGTGTACGAATCGTTCCTATCATCTCTAAGCTTTCAGGAATAATATTGAAGCGAATCCCAGAATGAATAGAACCTACAGAAATAACGGCACCTTCCTTTGTCAATTGTGACTCACGACTAATCAGCGTTTGCAATCCATTAATGATTTGTGTGCCTGCC
Source organism: Flavobacteriaceae bacterium (assembly GCA_009886625.1). GTDB lineage: Bacteria > Bacteroidota > Bacteroidia > Flavobacteriales > Flavobacteriaceae > MS024-2A. Next base: position 103,247 of record QXZA01000011.1, on the reverse strand, counting down.
ACAATAGGGTCTATACTTTGCCATGGAGTTGAACCATGCGCTTGTTTTCCCTTGACATTGATGACAAAACGTTGGGATGCTGCCATCATACCCCCAGGTTTATAGGAGATTTTCCCTACATGAGTACCTGAGTTGATATGCAAACCAAAAATAGCATCTACTTTAGGATTGTTTAACACTCCTTCTTTCACCATAAGTTTTGCACCGCCTTCTTCTCCTGGAGGTGCGCCTTCTTCAGCGGGTTGAAAAATAAATTTAACTGTTCCTGAAAAATTTCTGTTTTTTGATAAAACTTCAGCAACTCCCATTAAAATAGCAACATGGGTATCATGACCACAGGCATGCATTACCCCCGTTTCTTGGCCATTAAAAGTAGAAAGTACCTCAGATTTATAAGGAAGATCATTACGCTCTGTAACAGGTAGAGCATCCATATCTGCACGGAGTGCCACTACTTTTCCAGGGCGTTTGCCTTTCAAGATTCCAACAACACCTGTATGCGCAACTCCTGTTTGAACTTCAATTCCTAAGCCTTCTAGATGAGCCGCTACATATTCAGCAGTTTTAAATTCTCGATTAGAAAGTTCAGGATTTTGATGAATATGATGTCTCCATTCTATGACTTTAGATTCTAAAGCATCAAAAACGGCATCCTTAATCTGTGAATAAGCAGTGGTAGCGATTAACACTAAACCTACTGTCAATTTTGTTGTAGTTCGTTTCAAAATGTTATTTTTTTTTAAATATAGATGTTTATAATTAATTCTATGAATGGAATTTAAAAATAAGGAAATCCCTACTTTTAAACTCGATATGGAAGATCCAGAAAAAGCGTATATAGACACTCTAAATGAAGCGCAAAGAGCGCCAGTATTACACAAAGAAGGCCCGCTCATTGTCATTGCAGGTGCAGGTTCGGGAAAGACACGTGTTTTAACATACAGAATTGCCCACCTGATGGCCTCAGGTGTGGACTCTTTTTCCATTTTGGCCCTAACTTTTACAAACAAAGCCGCTCGTGAAATGAAAGCAAGAATTGGAGAGCTTGTAGGAGAGGGAGAAGCAAAAAATTTATGGATGGGGACTTTTCACTCCGTTTTTGCTAGAATTTTAAGACAAGAGGCAGACAAACTAGGATTTCCTTCCAATTTCACCATTTATGACACTCAAGATTCGGATCGTTTGATTTCTTCAATCATCAAAGAAATGGGGTTGGATAAAGACATTTACAAATACAAGCAAGTGCGTAGTCGTATTTCTGCTTTTAAAAACAGTTTGATTACCGTAAAGGCCTATTTCAATGATTCAGATCTGCAAGAGTCTGATACCATGTCTAGAAGACCACAAATGGGAGCGATCTATAAAGAATACGTAGAACGTTGCTTCAAAGCTGGAGCCATGGATTTTGACGATTTATTGCTCCGAACCAATGAGTTGTTGAATCGATATCCCGAAGTATTGGCAAAATATCAAGAACGCTTTCGTTATATTTTAGTTGATGAGTATCAGGATACCAACCATTCACAGTACCTCATTGTAAGGGCTTTATCAGATCGTTATCAGAATATCTGCGTCGTTGGAGATGACGCACAAAGTATTTATGCCTTTCGTGGTGCAAATATCAATAACATACTCAACTTCCAAAAAGATTATGATGCTGTCGCTTTATATCGACTAGAACAAAATTATCGTTCCACCAAAACCATCGTAAATGCTGCAAACTCTATAATTAGCCACAATAAAATAAAAATTGACAAAGTGGTTTGGACCTCAAATACAGAAGGAGAGTCCATACAATTAAACCGTTTGGCTACAGATGCAGAAGAAGGTCGTCATGTTGCCGCCTCCATTTTTGATTTTAAGATGCAGGAACAACGCAAAAATGCTGATTTTGCTATCCTCTATCGAACCAATGCACAATCCAGAGCCATGGAGGATGCGCTCCGAAAGCGAGACATACCCTACAGAATTTACGGAGGACTCTCGTTTTATCAGCGTAAAGAAATCAAAGACATTTTGGCTTACCTCAGAATATTAGTAAATCCAAAAGATGAGGAAAGTTTAAAACGAATCATTAACTATCCACCCCGTGGCGTAGGTCAGACAACCCTTGACAAACTGGTAGTCGCTTCTAAACAACATAGTTTACCCCTTTTTGAAACCATTTTAAAAGCCAAAGAATTACAATTAGCTTTTAATGCAGGAACCCTTTTAAAACTGAACGAATTTGCCACTTTAATTCAACGTTTTCAGATTGAAAATGAAAATTTGAATGCTTTTGAAATTACAGATTTAGTAACTAAAAAGATTGGTCTAGTTCAAGAATTGAAAAAAGATGCAACTCCTGAAGGTATCGCTAGAATTGAAAATATAGAGGAACTTCTAAATGGTATTCGTGATTTTACTGAAGGGCAAGAAGAATTAGCAGATGCGACAGGAAGCCTATCGGAATTTCTGGAAGATGTTGCCTTAGCTACAGATTTGGATAAAGATGATGACCCTAATAGTGATCGGGTTGCTTTAATGACCATTCACTTGGCAAAAGGACTTGAATTTCCCTATGTGTTTATCGTTGGCTTGGAAGAAGATTTATTTCCTTCTGCCATGAGTCTGAATACTAGAACAGAACTGGAAGAAGAGCGTCGTTTGTTCTATGTAGCACTTACGCGATCAGAAGAACGAGCATTTCTTTCTTATACGCTTTCGCGTTATCGTTGGGGAAAATTAATTGATGCCGAACCCAGTCGCTTCATTGAAGAAATTGATCCACAATATTTGCATAAAGTATTGCCAAAGGATGATTACTCTTTTAAGCCACTTTTAAATACTTCCATTTTTGATGAACCTGTAAAATCAAAGCAGTGGAATAAAGATTTCAAAAAAGCACCAAAAGAGAAACTAATTACCACACCCACACCCTCTCAATTAAAGAAATTACGTAAGATTGAACCCCTATCAACTTCACCTAGCCCAGATGATCTGGTACTCTCAGTAGGCATGGAGGTAGAGCATGCTCGCTTTGGGAAAGGGGTAGTTCAAGCTATTGAAGGACAGGGAGCAGACAAAAAAGCAGCCATAGCTTTTAAAGGCTTTGGTGTGAAAAATCTATTACTTCGTTTCGCAAAACTCAAGGTCAAATAGTATGGCCGAATTAATAACTCTTTTTTCTAAAAGTCCAAATCCTAGGATAATAGGGGAGGCGGCAAAGGTTTTGAATCAAGGAGGGTTATTAATATTTCCAACGGATACTGTTTATGGTTTAGGTTGCTTGAGTAACAATCAAAAAGCACTCAAGCGTTTTGCTAAAATTAAGGATATTAAAATTGAACAAGCCCCATTGAGTTTTCTATTTCAGGACATCCGTGAGTTAACCCAGTATGTTAAACATATGAACTCAACTACATTTAAATTAGTCAAAAAGCTATTGCCAGGGCCTTATGCGCTGATTATGAATGCGGCACCTAAATTACCTAAACCCTTTCATAAACGTAAAACAATTGGAGTCCGTATTTCAAGTCATGTGGTTTTAGAGCAATTATTACCCCTTTTGGATTCACCTTTAATCACTTCTTCTCTTCATGATCCTGATGAAATTCTTGATTACACTACAGATCCCGAAATACTTTTTGAAGAATGGGAATCTCGTGTTGACTTAATGCTCTCTGATGGATATGGACAAAATATTCCTTCAACAGTTTTGGATTTAACAACTGAACCTTTTCAATTGATTCGTGAAGGTCTAGGTGAGAATCCTTTGTAATGGATTCTTGAATGTTTTTGAATAAAAAAAGCCGCCCAAAAGGCGGCTATTTAATAAAGTAGGTACTGCTTATTTTGCAGCTTGCATACCTTGTTCAATTAAATCATAAAACTGATCTAATTTAGGAAGTACTACAATTCGAGTTCTTCTGTTTTTTGCACGGTTTGCAGCAGTATCATTGTCAGCTATAGGAATGTAAAAACTTCTTCCAGCAGCAGTCATACGAGCAGGTGCTACACCAAAGTCTTTTTCAAGAATACGAACAACTGCAGTCGCTCTCTTTACAGAAAGATCCCAGTTATCTACTATACCATCACTCTTGATTGGCACGTTATCTGTATGTCCTTCCACCATAAATTCTAATTCAGGCTTGTTGTTTACTACAGTAGCAACTTTTCCTAATACTTCTTTAGCACGGGATGTTACTGTATAACTTCCACTACGGAATAAAAGTTTGTCAGAGATTGAAACATACACAACACCTTTTTCAACGTTGATTTCAATATCCTCATCACTCATATTTCCTAACACCCCTTTAAGGCTAGTAACCAATGCAAGTGTAACAGAGTCTTTCTTTGTTACCGCATCTTGCATACGTTGAATACGAATGTCTTTTTCTTTCATACTCTCCAAAGACATTTCAAGGTTCTCAGCACCTTTTTGAGAAAGTGTTGTAAGATTACCGATATTATTTATTAAGTCTTGATTGTTGGCTTTTAAGAATTGATTTTGTTCTGTAAGGGTAGCCAATGAAGCCAAAGCAGCTTCTTTTTCTTCATTACATGAATTCAATTTAACAGTAGCTGAATCTAAAAGATTTTTAGTGTTCTGTTGTAATTCTTCAAGTTCGGTGAATTTTTTTTGTGATACACAAGAGGATAAAAGTACTCCAGAGATCACTAAAGCTAATGCTTTTTTCATAGTGTGAGTTTTTTTAAATTTTATTTTTACAAATTAACAGAAATTATTTTATTCTTTATCCAAATCATTAAAATTTAATTTCTTTTGAAAGAAATACTGTACAATAATGTTTCTAACGTAAAAATAACTCTCAATACGTGTTTTTTGAGTACGTTTTGCTTTCATGATTTTGAAGTCTTTGTAAAACGCAATATGCGCACGAATTATTGCCCAAGTTGAAAGAAAATCAAAGATTAAAAAATATCGAATACCTGCAAGACCATCCCAACATAAACGACAAAAAAGACGAGTGTATAATATCTGATCAGGAAGGTTCTTTGTTAACATCCACAATGAGTTTCGATGATTTAGAAAAACTTTTCTAGGGGAAGCTTTGAGGGTTGCGCCACCAATATGAAATATTTTACTTTCACCAACCGCCACAACGTTAAAGCCATGGTGGTGCATTCGCCAACATAAGTCAATTTCTTCTTGATGCGCAAAAAAGTCTTCATCAAAGCCCTCTAACTCCCAGAATTGCTGACTCCTGATAAAAAAGCAAGCTCCACTAGCCCAAAAAATTTTGGTGGTTTCCTGGTATTGCCCTTTATCCTCTTCCAGGGTTGAAAAAAGACGTCCTCTGCAAAAAGGCACTCCATTTGCATCTAAATATCCTCCAGCAGCTCCTGCGTATTCAAATTGATTTGGCACTTTATAATCTAAAATACGAGGTTGTAAAATGGCTGTAGCAGGATTAGAATTAAAATGATCGAGAAGAGGAGGGATCCAATTTAAAGTGACCATAACATCTGTGTTTAACAAACAATATATATCCGCTTCAATTTCTTTGAGTCCTCTATTGTATCCCCCAGCGTAACCATAATTTTGCTCTAATTCAACACAACTAACTTTTGGATGGTTTTTTTTAAGCCAAACAACTGAGTCATCTGTGGATTTATTATCAATGACAGCAACTGTTGCTTCGTGACTATATTCTAAAACTTTTGGTAGAAATTGCTTGAGCAAATCAATTCCATTATAATTTAATAATACAACTGCAAGGGAATTCATTTCTGTATGTATTTAGGTAGGTCTTTAATAAAACTATAGCGCTGTTGATCGTAATCCATTTCACAAAAATAATGATCTAAACCATTGGTTACCATAAGATACCTACTTTGAATATTTAAATTATATCGAGCAATTTGGTCAAAAGTAGCTTGTGTGATTTTAACTGAAGAAGCCTTACATTCAACCAAAATTTGATTCTCATTATTATGAGGATTAACTACTGCAATATCAATTCTTTTACGTGTTTGAAACAACTTTATCTCTTTTTCGATGAGAATCCATGAGGCGGGATAGGCTTTTGTTTCAATGAGATAATGAACACTGTGTGCTCGTACCCATTCCTCTGGGGTATGTTGAAGCCATTTTTTGCGAATTCGATCAAAGATGTAGGGTTTATTTTCCTTATTTTTGAGCAACACTTTATAGTTGGGAAAATTGAGTTTTTCCATGCTGTAAAAATGCAATAAATTTTTAATATGCAAGCGTTCCACACGCTACTTTCCAAAATTAAGCACGATCAGTTTTCGCCATTTTATCTATTGTCGGGGACTGAATCCTATTATATAGAAGCTGTGACCAACGCATTGATTAAAAAATTAGTCAATGAGCAATCACGTGATTTTGATTTTACACTTTTTTATGGGAAAGAAGCGACTCCTGCAGAAATTATAGAAACAGCAAAACGCTATCCTATGGTAGCACAATATAATGTTGTCATTATCAAAGAAGCTCAATTTATGTCCTCATCTTCCTGGGACGATTTATCAGGATATGTTGAAAATCCAACGCCACAAACTATCATGGTTTTTTGCTTTAAGCATAAGCCCTTTGATAAAAGGAAGAAGCTTTATAAAGCTGCTGAAAAGGTGGGAGAGGTGCTAACGGTAAAGCCTCTCTATGATAATCAGTTAACAAAATGGGTCGCTGAGGAGGCAAGAAATTTAAAGCTGTCTCTTTCTCCCACTGCGTCTACTTTACTTTCGGAGTATATTGGTGCCAATTTAAGTGCATTACACAATGAACTTGTGAAACTAAAGCTCGTTGTTAAAGAGGGTGAAACCATCACTCCAGATCATATTGAGTCACATGTAGGGATAAGTAAAGAATTCAATAGTTTTGAATTACAAAAAGCCATTGGTCTTGGTCAATTTTCAAAGGCTTTCCAGATTATTCAGTATCTCAATAGAAATCCAAAAAACCATCCCATGGTGTTGACTTTATCAACCTTGCATAATTATTTTCAAAAATTATTAATACTTAAAGGCCTTAAGAATCCCGCAGATACTGCACGTGTTCTGGGTGTTAAGCCTTTCTTTGTTAAAGACTTCCAAAGTGCGGCAGCTCGTTTTTCCATGAAACAGATCACAGAGGCGATGCGCTTTATTTTAGATGCTGATTTAAAAAGTAAAGGAATAAAGGGGGTAAACACAAGCCCACAGCAAATCATGGAAGAATTGATACTGAAATTATTCACGCTTTAGCGAATAGGGAATTTTGTTGGGTTTGCCTCATGCATGATGCTGTAAACTGTTTCAAAAATATCATCTTCTGAAGGTTTAGAAAAATAGTCGCCGTCTCCACCATAGGCTGGCCTGTGTGCTTTTGCAGAAAGCAATTTCGGTGCACTATCAAGTAAAGGAAAAATACGTTGCTTATCTATTAACTGTTGAAGTATATAGGAGGCAGCTCCACCAGGAACATCTTCATCTACTATAAGAATTCGATTTGTTTTGACAACACTCAAACGTATTTCTTCATTTAAATCAAATGGAATCAAACTTTGTATATCAATAACTTCAATTGAAATTCCAGCTTGTAATAATCGTTTTGCTGTTTGTTCTACAATACGCAATGTGGAACCATAGGATACTACAGTAAGATCATTTCCTTCTGCAAGCACTTCAATTTTACCCAGTTGTAAAGTAAACTCTCCAAGATTAGAAGGGCGTTTTTCTTTTAAACGATATCCATTTAATGATTCAACAACCACAGCAGGTTGTTCAATTTGTAGTAATGTATTATAGAAACCAGCAGCTTGAACCATGTTTCTTGGAACAAGAATATGCATTCCTCTTAGCAGATGAATCATGCCTCCCATTGGAGATCCTGAATGCCAAATTCCCTCCAGTCGATGCCCTCTTGTTCGTATGATCAATGGAGCTATTTGTTGGCCTACTGTGCGGTAGTTCATACTGGCTAAATCATCACTTAGGATCTGGATACAATATAAAATATAATCTAGATATTGAACCTCTGCAATAGGGCGTAAGCCTCTGAGCGCCATTCCTATTCCCTGTCCAGCAATAGATGCTTCGCGTATTCCAGTATCTGCTACTCTAATTTCACCAAACTTTGCCTGTAAGCCCTCAAGTCCTTGGTTTACATCACCTATTTTCCCAACATCTTCTCCAAAAATCAATAGATTATCATACTTTTTCAAGAGTACTTCAAAATTATCTCTAATAATCATTCGTCCATCAACAGTTGAAGCATCTTCGGAATACTGAGGAGGAGTTGATTTAAAAGCAATAAGATCTTCTTTAGAAACAGTGTACAAATGAGAAGATATTTTGTCACTTACATACATGGTTAATTGGTTCAACCATTTGATAAAACTATCCGTTTCTTGATCTGGATATTTTGCCAAGAGATGCTTTATCTGTCGTCCAGCAGATATAATATCCTTATAGCCCAAGTCCAAAACCTTTTCTAGAGTAGAAAAAATAACTTGGATTTGTGTGTCATTATGGGTTACTTTTCGGAGGGTTTCAGAAAACTTGACTAATTTTTTTTTTTCTTTAAGAATGGGGGTCATGTAGCTTTCCCATGCAGATCTTTTGGCTACTCTAACTTTTTTCTTTGCCTCTTCTTCTATTTTCAACAATGCTTCCTCTGTTTCAAATCCCTCTGAAATGATCCAAGAGCGCATTTTTTTATTGCAATCAAACGCGTCCTCCCATTCAAGACGTTCTTTAGATTTATAGCGTTCATGCGAACCTGAGGATGAATGTCCTAGAGGTTGTGTTAATTCAATAACATGAACAAGCACTGGAACATGTTCCTCTCTAGCTACACGTGAAGCAAATGCGTAGGCTTCAATTAAAGCGAGGTAATCCCAACCTTTTACTTGTATAATTTCAAATCCAGGTGTATCGTCAGTACGTTGAAAACCCTTTAAAGCTTCAGAGATACTTTCTTTTACAGTTTGGTCTTTATTGGAAACAGAAATTCCATAATCATCATCCCAAACGCTAATTACCATTGGCACTTGCATCACTCCAGCGGCATTCAGTGTTTCAAAAAACATACCCTCACTTGTAGAGGCATTACCAATGGTACCCCAAGCGATCTCATTTCCATTATTAGAAAATAGTTTATCGTTGTGGGTTTTATGGCTTCTGTATATTTTAGAGGCTTGTGCTAAACCTAAAAGTCTAGGCATTTGTGATCCGGTGGGCGAGATATCACCACTGTGATTTTTTTGCTCCAAAAGATTTTTCCAATTCCCTTCTGAATCTCGACTAGAAGTAACAAAATGACCACCCATTTGACGTCCTCCTGACATGGGTTCACGTTCTAAATCTAAATCTGCGTATAATGCAGCAAAAACGTTCTCAACGGTTAATAAACCTTGAGAAAATAATAGGGTTTGATCACGATAATATCCTGATCGGAAATCTCCTTTTTTGAAATAATGACTTAACGCCAATTGAGGTAATTCTTTTCCATCACCAAAAATCCCAAACTTACCTTTTCCAGAAAAAACTTCTCTTCTTCCTGCGAGACTGCATTCTCTACTTAAAACAGCAAGCTTGAAGTCCTCTAAAACTTGATTTTTAAAGGCTTCAAAACTGATTTTGATATCTTCTTTTTGATTTTGGGTTTTCATCTTGAAGTGCAAAAATACAAAAATAAAACGGTCCGTAAAGCCTTTGCAAATGGGCTTTTAACAAGTTTTATAAGTAGTTAGTTTAAAACCACTTACGAGTGAATAAGCTGGTTAAGGTTTTAAATCCTGGATATAAAATAAATCGAATTTTTGTAGCAAATCTTGGCTGTGTCAATGAAAATCCATTGGAGGAAAATATAGGGAAATACAACTCTAAATAATCAGGTGTAAGATTTAATTTGACCCCAGAGTCAAAATATACTTTAGCGTCAGATCCTATATTTTTTAACATTCCCACATCTCCATAAACTTCAAACCACTTCCATATACCCATGGAAGTATTTAAAGAAATCATATAGTCATTGGCTGTTGACTGTTCAAACTTTGATTTGAATCCTCCCTCTGCAGGTATATACTGTTGACTATACACCCCTGTTGTTTCTGATCTCCCCAAATAGCCATATTGAAAAAGATAATCGGATGGGCGATTTAAGTTGAAATCAAAGAATTGTGTGTTTAAATTATTGTGCCAAAGGAATTTACCCAAAAACACCCTCGCACTCAATTGTCGACCACTAGGAAACAATTTCCTTGCTTCTCCAGTAAACTGTATTTTACCAAAAGGTTTTGAAAATTCAATATTGCTTCTGGCGCTTAAATAGTCTATGGTATTGTTTTGAACAAAGGCATGTCGTAAGTTTATTATACTGTAATCTGGATTTGTCACTACATTTGGTGACTTATCCCGAAATACGTTATACCACGCCAATTGAAGGATTTGTCGCTTATTGTCTCGAATATTTTTTGGTCTAAATGACCAACCAATAGAGGGAATCAAAACGGAATAGCGGTAATTGGAATCATAATGAAAACTACTTCCTGACATCCTAAAACGTGTTAAATAGTTTTTACTATTGGCTTTGAATAATTTATAATCTGCTTTAAAAAATCCAACAATACTTTTTTCTACAAAACTGTATTGAGGATGAAAATCAAACTCAAAAGGTCTGTTTTTTACTCTGCTGTTATAAAAGCGAATTCCAGTGGTGATACCATCATAGGCATTAAAATCAAACACTGGGTGAAAAAATACCTGCTCTTTTTGAAGATCTTCTGCATCCTTTACTAAGGTGAACTTTAGAGGTTTTATTCCAATAGGATTTGTCAACGATTTCCAATTATTACCCTTGTTGGCTTCTGGAAAATTGACATTTGGATTGAGCGCTATATAATCTGCCTCTGAACGTTCCCATTTAATGATCGTATCTTGTGCTTTTAACTTGATCCATTCTTGCTTTACAATTTGATCGTCTTTTACCAGTCCCACCAAAACCGGTAATGCTCTTTGATCTCTACTTGTAACCTTAAAACTTATTGAATCCGCCGTTTTTTGTAGCTCTCTTATTTTCAAATCAAACGACTTGCGCTCGCTAATGTAGTTTCCAAAAAACCAACTCAAATCATCTTCTCCTTTTTCCAATAAGGTTTGGAAGTCTAAGCTTCCCTTTGCCATCAAATATCTTTTGAGGGTATTTGGAAGCCAATCAATACTTTGATAGGTTTCAATATATCGAAGTCCAATGCCGACATGATAAGGTCCTGCAATTTTCTCATTAAATTTTGTCAGCTTATCTTTAGACTGTTTGTCTGCCTGATGAATGTTTGAATTTTCAACGAATTCAAAAATAAATTCATATGCATCATTAAATCCTAATTGAGCGATGCTGTAGTTTTTTAAAAGAGTGAGGTTTAATACTTTAAAATTAGCAAGATTACCCAAAAATTTCTGATCTGGATAAGAATCCTCAACATACTTGATCATAGCATAAGTGTGAAGCCCACCAATCACCCAATGTCCCTGACGCTTATCAATAGAGAGTGTTTGATTAATATACCTCCCGAAATAGGCCTTCAAGACTTTTATTTCATAAAAAAAAGTATCCGTAAAGAATTTTAAATTGATGGTTTTATTCTTAGAAATTTTAACCTCAGTCTGCAATTGATTTAATCCATAAAAAGGATTTTTATCGTAAGTGGATTTTAAAATTAAAATTTTCTGATTTGGAAAAGGAGTGAAGAGGGTGTCGGCATATTGAACAATGCGTTCAAAAGTTGATTTAAGATCCACATTTCCAGAGCGTGGGGGCAGTAAGTCTGTAACTATCTTTTTTCCATTTTTTAATGTGACCGTGATGAACTTGTTCGAAGTATCAAATATAAAATCGGCTTGAATACGGTTAGTATCTTTAAACGATGTACTTTTTATTACTTCCCCATTATCATTTCCTGTTTCTATGAGATTACTTGTCAAAAAGTAATCTTTTGGATACCTCCACCTTAGTTCATAATCAGAAGCAGGACCACTATAATCCTCTAGATTTAAATTGCTTTGTAGCTGCCATAATCCATTTCGAAATGGAGCTACAACTATATTCCAATGATTTAGGTAAACTCGCCCAGCATCGTTAATTCCCATCCCTGTAAATTTACTGTCTGGAATTCTGATTGTATAATTTAACGTAAGGGTAGTTGTAGCACCAGGAGCAAGAAATTCTTGGAGAAAAACTTTAATAATATCAGGCTGATCCTTTAATCTTTGCCATACCAAAGGGTGCTTGAAATTATGAAGAGTATCTATTGTTGTAAATCCGCGCTTGCTCTTTGCAGAAGAATAAAAACTTCTATTAAAATCTTCTGCATAGCGTTTTGCTAGTGGAGTTTGGGTATCCTTATAAGCATTCACCCAATCTTGAAGATATACTAGATTTGAGGGTTCTGAGGCTGGATTGGTGAATCTTATTTCTTGTTCTACTTTTACTAATTTTAATTCAGGATTTAAAGTAGCCTCTATTGTATATTTTGTATTCTGAGCCACCAAGCTTAAAGTCACTAACATCAAGGTCAGCATACTTGTTTTGTGAGTACATAAAACAAAAGTATTTCGCATTAAAAATTAGGTTTGAAGTTATCCTTACTATAAAAACGATTAAGATTTTTCATTACTTCATCAACTGTATCCACCACTACAAAGAAATCCAAGTCTTCTGGGCTAATATTTTTCTCAGCCAGCAACGTATTCTTGATCCAATCAACTAATCCATTCCAATATGAACTTCCCACTAGAATAATAGGAAACTTGGCAACTTTGGTGGTTTGCAAGAGAGTAAAGGCTTCAAAAAGCTCATCTAAAGTCCCTACGCCTCCTGGCATTACAACAAAACCTTGAGCATATTTGACAAACATTACTTTTCGAACAAAAAAGTACTGAAAGTCAATCAGTTTATCTTGATCAATGTATGGATTACTAAATTGTTCAAAAGGAAGCTTAATGTTTAATCCAACAGATATTCCTCCTGCTTTCTGAGCTCCACGGTTAGCAGCCTCCATAATTCCTGGACCCCCACCACTTATAATTCCATATCCTGAACGAGCAATGGCTTCAGATATATCGACTGTTAGTTGATAGGTAGGGTGGTCTTCTGGAGTTCTAGCGGATCCAAAAACAGAAATACAAGGGCCAATGGCACTCATTTTTTCATATCCTTCTACAAATTCACTCATGATTTTGAACAAAGCCCATGAATCATTTGTTTTTATTTCATTCCAGTTCTTGTGGGTTTTCATATTAAGTTTTGGGTAAATTGGGTCTCAAATTCTTTATTTAAAAATCGTGCAGTATGACTTGATTTGTGCGCGATAATTTCTTCTGGAGTTCCTTGACAAATAAGTTCTCCACCATAGCGTCCTCCTTCTGGACCTATATCAATTACATGATCTACTTGTTTGATTACATCAAGATTATGTTCGATAATTAAAACAGTATTTCCTTTTTCCACTAGAATCGTTAATACTTCAAGGAGAACACGAATGTCTTCGAAATGTAATCCAGTAGTGGGTTCATCTAAAATATAAAAAGTGTTTCCAGTATCTTTTTTGGACAACTCACTGGCTAATTTAATGCGTTGTGCTTCTCCACCCGAAAGGGTCGTTGAAGATTGCCCCAAAGTAATATACCCTAATCCAACATCTTGAATCATTTTTATTTTTCTGTGGATTTTTGGAATGGCCTCAAAAAAGGCGCAAGCCTCATAAATCGACATGTTTAACACATCTGAGATGGACTTCCCTTTATAACGAATCTCAAGGGTTTCACGATTAAAACGCTTTCCATTACAGGTCTCACATTCAACATAAACATCCGGTAAAAAATTCATTTCAATAACCTTCATTCCTCCTCCTTGGCAAGTTTCACATCGACCACCCACAACATTAAAACTAAAGCGACCGGGCTTATATCCTCTTATTTGAGCTTCTGGAGTTAAAGTAAACAAGGTGCGTATTTCACTAAAAACTCCACAGTATGTTGCTGGATTACTTCTAGGTGTTCTCCCAATTGGACTTTGGTTAATATCCACTACTTTGTCTATATATTCTAATCCGGAAATCTTTTCATAAGGCAATGGTACTTTCACACCGTTAAAAATATGCGCATTTAAAATAGGGTAGAGGGTTTCGTTGACCAGTGTAGACTTACCGCTTCCTGAGACGCCCGTAACTCCAATCATCACACCTAAAGGAAAATCAACAGTAATGTTTTTTAGATTATTACCTGTAGAGCCTGAGAGCGTTAATTTTGCTCCCTTTCCTTTTCGTCTTGTGGATGGAATCTCTATCTCTAATGCACCGCTTAAATAATTAGAAGTTAGTGTGTTTTCCGATAAAATTGATTTTGGGGTTCCTTGCGAAATGATTTCCCCACCATTTTTCCCTGCATAAGGCCCCATATCGATTAGATAATCAGAGCGCAGCATCATGTCTTTGTCATGTTCTACTACAATCACTGAATTTCCCAAGTCTCTTAACGCTATTAATGAATTTATTAATCGATCATTATCTCGTTGATGCAAACCAACACTGGGTTCATCAAGAATGTACAATACACCGACTAATTGTGAACCAATTTGTGTCGCCAATCTAATTCGTTGAGCCTCTCCACCAGAAAGAGACTTTGAAGAACGGTTTAATTGTAAATATTCTAAACCGACATTCAATAAAAATTGTAGGCGAGATAAAATTTCTTTTATGATTTCTGCAGCAATCTTATTTTCATTTTCAGAAAGACTTTCAGAAAGCTGTTGTGTCCACTCATGTAGACCTTTCAAATCCATACTGACCACATCTGCGATTGTGCTATTTGCTAGCTTAAAATGTAGTACCTCTTTCTTAAGTCTGGAACCTTCACAAGTTGAGCAACTATAACCATCCATATAACTGGATGCCCAGCGCTTGATACTTGCTGTAGCAGCTTCTTTATAGGAAGATTCTATATAATTCTCTAATCCTTCAAAATCTATTTTGTAGGTACGAGTAATTCCTAAAGTAGAGGAAGGAATATCAAATTTTTCTTGACTTCCTTTTAAAATTATCTCCATTGCTTTAGCAGGAATTTCTGCAATTGGATCAGTGAGTGAAAATTCATAACAGGTTGCAATTGTCTCAATCTGTTTGTATGTCCAATTATTTTTCTTAGTCCCAAGAGGGCTAATTCCACCCTGACTTATTGATAAACTTGAATCTGGGATGATTTTATTTAAATTCACTTTGTGTTGTATCCCCAATCCTTTGCAGTCTGGACACATTCCTTTTGGTGAATTGAAAGAAAAGGAATTGGGTTCAGGTTTTGGATATGATATCCCTGAAGTTGGGCACATTAAATTACGACTGAAATATCTAGTAGCTCTGGATTCAATATCCATTGTCATCAAGACATCTTTTCCATAATGCATTGCAGTCACCAATGATTCATTAAAACGTTTAATGAATTCCTCATCTTTCTTTACGGTAAATCGGTCAATGACCAATTCAATATCATGAGTTTTATAACGGTCTACCTTCATCCCAGGTTTCAAATCTAGGACCACACCGTCAACACATACACGAGAAAATCCCTGACGTGATAGAGAATCAAACAATTCCCGATAATGACCCTTTCTTGACTTTATAATAGGAGCAAGAAGCATTATTTTTTTATCCAAAAACTCTTCAACAATCAAATCTTGAATCTGATCATCAGTATAACTAACCATTTTTTGCTGAGAAACATAACTGTAAGCGACACCTATTCTGGCGTATAACAACCGAATATAATCATAAAGCTCTGTGATGGTACCTACAGTAGATCTTGGACTTTTGGATGTCGTTTTCTGTTCAATGGCTATTACGGGAGACAGACCATCTATTTTGTCAACATCTGGACGTTCCATATTTCCCAAAAACTGCCTAACATAGGCAGAAAAAGTTTCCATGTAGCGACGCTGTCCCTCAGCGTAAATGGTGTCAAATGCCAAGGAAGATTTTCCACTTCCTGAAAGCCCTGTAATAACGACTAATTCGTCTCTTGGAATGGTTACATTTAAGTTCTTCAAGTTGTGAGCTCGAGCCCCTTCAATATGAATGTTGTTGTCTTTTTTTCTCATCAGTATAGCACACAAAAATAAGATTAATAAAGAATTCTCGATGCCTATCTTTCATTTATTAATACAGATGAACTGCAGCATCATCTCCTCTAGGATCAGCTCCTGTAGAAAGACTCATGTCTTCGGAAATTAAGATGGCATCAACTCGTCCAATAATTCTTGAATATTGCTCTTTTATATCGTAGCCCTTTCCTTGTAAAGAATCCATTAGACTCTGACTGAACAAATTCGGTTCAAAAATAACGACATCAGGGAGCCATTGATGATGAAAACGTGGCCTAGTTACTGCTGTTTGTATGTCCATATCATATTCAAAAACATTCAAAAGAGTTTGTAGAACAGAGGTAATGATTGTTGATCCTCCTGGAGTACCTACTACCATCGCTAGTTTTCCGTTGCGTTCAACTATAGTAGGAGTCATCGCACTCAACATCCGTTTTTGTGGTGCTATTGCATTCGCTTTACCACCTATCAATCCAAACATATTTGGAACCCCAGGTTTACTGCTAAAATCATCCATTTCATTATTTAAAAAATAGCCTCCTTCTTCTACAAATACTTTAGAGCCATAACTCCCATTAAGAGTAGTCGTTACTGCAACCGCATTTCCCATTGGGTCAACAATGGAATAATGTGTAGTCTCCTCACTCTCTTCCCAAACGATAGTTCCTGGGTTAATTTCTGGTGACTTTGTTGCATTTTCAAAACTAAAAGACTCCATTCTTTCATTTAAATAAGAAACATCCAAAAGACTGTCCTGTGGGATATTAACAAAATCAGGATCTCCTAAGTATAAACTCCTATCTGCATAGGATCGTCTTTCTGCTTCAACAATGATTTGTATGGCTTCCATTGAATTTTGCTCGTATTGACCCACATTATAGGGTTCTATCATTTTCATGATTTGACCCAAACAAATTCCACCACTAGAAGGAGGTGCCATGGTATATATACTCAGATCCTTGTACTTAAAATAAACTGGGTCTCTCCATACCGGTTTATAAGTTAATAGATCCTCATGGGTTATAATCCCACCCGTAGCCTGAACTCGCTGAATTAGAGCATCAGCAACTGGACCTTCATAAAAGCCTGCTTTTCCCTTTTTTGCAATGTGTTCTAGAGTAACCGCTAAAGCCTCGTTTTTTACCAAATCTCCCGCTTTAAATCCTTGTGCATAAAAGGTGTCTATTCCGTTAACTGCAATAAAATCTTCTTTTTTACCTTCAAAACTCTTGTATTGCTTTTCTGTGACAACATAACCATTTTTAGCTAAGCTTATTGCAGGCTGCACTAAATCTTCCCAGGCCAAGGTTCCGAATTTTTGATGTATTTCATAAAGCCCAGCAACAGTACCTGGAACACCCACAGCAAGACCACCTAAAGTACTGATCTTTGGAATTACATTTCCTTCCGTATCCAAGTACATATTTGCGTCTGCTGCTAAAGGTGCCTTTTCACGAAAATCAAGGCTTCCCTTAACTCCTTGGTTAGTTCTATAAACAAGAAAACCACCTCCTGCAATATTTCCTGCATTTGGATAACAAACGGTTAAAGCTAAATCAGTAGCAATCATTGCATCAAAAGCAGATCCCCCTTTTTTCATTATTTCAACTCCTATCGCGGAGGCTTCTTCTCTTGCACTAACCACAGCACCTTTGATTGGTTTTGGTGGAGTACATGCATGGACAACAATAAAAATAAAAAGTAAAATTCCTTTAAATAATTTGATCTGAACTTGTTTCATAATGTTTTGATTTCGTTGTTAACATACGGGATTACCGCTTTCATAAAATGAGTAAAATGATGTTGAAAATAAGTATAATTCTCATTTAATTCCTTTATTGATGAGCCTAATTTAGAAGGAAATTGAGTCTGCTTTTCCATCTGGGTTAAAATGAGCTCCAAACCTGATGGGGTTGCATAGGTTTCAAACCAATTATATCGAATTAAGGCTTCAGTAAATTTTTGAATAGCGTTAGGAAGTGATTTTGAATGTGCCTTGAGATGAGTATAAAATTCTACAGAAAATGAATTAAGAGTTTGAGGATGATATTGTTCCCAATTGACAGCTAAAAAATGATCAAAATACATATCAACAATGACGCGACTATAATGTCTATAGACAGGAAACAGCAACTGTACACAAGCCTTGAAATTTTCGTGATGATCTGTGAAATGATCTATCTTTCGATGTAAAAGAATTCCCTTTTGAATCACTGGTGGAAACCCATCTAACGTATTTCCTTTGACTCTATCTGCGATGAGATTTCCAACAGCCAGTGGTACATTTTTTCCAGACAAATAGACATGAGCCAAAAAATTCATAGCTCGAAATTACTTTTTTCATACTAAAGAAGAGAGGAATTAATATAGTTTTTAAAATAGTTTAATTTTACTCGCAAACACTACAAAACAAATTGTCTATATTTCATTTCTTTTTTCTAAATAACAAATCCACCACACTAACATCTAGGCTATTTGCGTTTTGGCTTTTGTGCACACCTTTAATGGCTCAAAACCCAAGAGAGGCATTTCTTTTTGAGGGGGCTTACACGATAGATTTAGCCTCAAATATTAAAGGAGGAACAAAACAAGGCTATGCTTATTTAGGGAATATAGATTTAAATTTTATAATTGACATTGAAAAACTAGGCTTGTGGGAAGGGGGACAATTTTTTGTTTATCTTTTAAACAACCACGGAAATGCATTGTCTACTCTAATGGGAGATTTCCAGGTAGCCAATAATGTAGAAGCTAATTCCAACTCAAGATTATATGAATTCTGGTACCAGCATCATTTCAAGAATGGTACGCTTACCTTAGGACAACATAACCTCAATTCTGTTTTTGCAATTACTGAAACAGGAGGCTTTTTTATAAACAGCTCTTTTGGAATTCAACCTGACTTATCATCAAACGTACCAATATCTATTTTTCCACTCGCAGGACTTGGTGGGATTTTGTCTTTTAACATTACACCCAAAATCATCTTTTCAAATGGAATCTACGATGGAAATCCAGGAACGGAAGAAAACAATCCTAATTCACTCAAATGGTCATTAAATCAGACTGATGGAGCTCTTCTTATTCATGAACTAAGCTATGAAAAAAAAACAGATAGTCTTTGGCGAGCAACATACAAAATAGGATTCTGGAATCACACGCAGAATCAAATCTATGATCAAGTCACTAAAAAGGGCTCTCAAGGATTTTATTTTATTGGTGATAAAAAATTAACTTCTCTTACTGAGCCCGAAAAAGGACTCAAAGGATTCACACAAATTGGGTTTTCATTGAATGAATTTAATCCTGTTAAATCGTATCTGGGAACAGGGTTTACTTATAAAGGTGTTTTTACAAATCGAGAAAATGATACTGGAGGAATTGCTGTTGCGCATACTCGCTTTTCTAATTATTATCAATCCCTTTTCACCTCTGGGAGGTTAAAAAGTGAAACTGCAATAGAACTTTCATATGAATTTGTCTTTTCAAATCCAATAGCCTTAAAGCCTAATATCCAATACATCATTCATCCAGCAAGTAACACGAATATTCCAAATGCTCTTATGGCTCTTGTGAGAATGAGTTATAGTTGGTAATTTTAGACAATTCTTTTTATCAAAATTCAAATTGAAACATGACATTAATTAAATCCATTTCTGGTATCAGAGGAACAATTGGAGGAAGTCCTTCTACTAATCTAACTCCTTTAGATGTCGTAAGATTCACCACAGCTTACGGGCAATGGTTGAAGGAAAATTCTCAAAATAATTTGACAGTGGTTACAGGGCGAGATGCTCGGATTTCTGGACCAATGGTTCATGCCTTGGTGAATCAAACTCTAATTGGAATGGGGATTAATGTAATTGATTTAGGATTGTCAACAACACCTACAGTAGCCGTTGCGGTGCCTTGGGAAAAGGCCAGTGGTGGAATTATTTTGACTGCAAGCCACAATCCAAAGGAATGGAATGCTTTAAAACTTTTGAATGCAGATGGAGAATTCATCAATGCCGAAGCAGGTCAAAAAGTCCTAGAATATGCAGAAAAAGAAGCGTTTGATTATGCTCAAGTTGATTTCCTTGGAACTTTAGAAGAGCGTTCAAATTATATTCAAAAACATATTGAAGCAACGCTAAATATGGATTATGTTGTACGTGATGGAATCAAAAATAAAAAATTCAAAGTCGTTGTAGATGGTGTGAATTCCTCCGGCGGAATCGCAATTCCCCAATTACTAGAAGCATTAAAAATAGAAGTAGTTAAAATTCATTGTGAGCCCAATGGACATTTCCCTCACAATCCAGAACCACTAAAAGAGCATCTTGAAGATTTGTGTGATGCAGTTGTTTTTCATAAAGCTGACTTTGGTATTGCAGTAGATCCAGATGTCGATCGCCTGGTTTTTGTAGATGAAAACGGTGAATTATTTGGAGAAGAATACACTCTTGTGGCATGTGCTGATTATATTTTAAGCAAAACGCCTGGAGCAACTGTTTCCAATCTGTCTTCTACTAGAGCTCTAGCAGATCTAACCCAAAGGTATGGCGAAGGGTATACTGCAAGTGCGGTTGGAGAAGTTAATGTGGTTACTGAGATGAAGTCTGTACAGGCCGTGATTGGTGGTGAGGGAAATGGAGGCATTATTTATCCCCCCTTACATTACGGGAGAGATGCCTTAGTAGGAGTCGTTTTTTTCTTATCACTTTTAGTTGAAAGAAAAATGAAAGTGTCCCAACTTAAAGCGACTTATCCAAGTTATTTTATGAGTAAAAACAAAATTATATTGGAAAAAAGAATGAATGTTGACGATTTACTTCTCCAAATGAAAGAACGTTATGCTACTGAACGAATCTCTACAGTAGATGGAGTTAAAATTGATTTTGATGATTCTTGGGTTCATCTAAGAAAATCAAATACCGAACCTATCATCCGAATCTATACTGAAGCTACATCAGAAGAACAAGCCGTTGCATTAGCAAACCGATTTGTATCCGAAATAAGCAGTTTGTTTTAAGATCTTTTAGCGTGTTTAAAACGTTTGTGGGTCCAGAAATACTGAGAGGGGTCCTCTTTAATTTGTTCTTCTAGCCATTCGGTAAAAGTATCAGTAATTGCGTTTGGAGGAAGTTTGCTTGGAGTATCGGTCAATAGTTTAAATTCAACTTCATAAAATCCTCGTTTTACTCTATTGATCTTAGCAAAAACTATAGGAATGTTTAATTCTCGAGCTAAACGCTCCGCACCTGTATAGACAGGAACCTTGATTCCCATAAAAGATCTCCAATAGGTCAGTGGCTTTGGACGAGGAGATTGATCACTAGCAAATCCAAAAACCCCTCGTTGATTATTTACTTCCATACGCTTTATATCGGCTGCTGCAGTACGTTGAGAAATCATATAGGCGTCATGTCTACTTCGTATTTTCTTAATTAAATTATCAAAATAAGGATTGCGAATAGGGGTATAGATACCATAACCTTTATGCTTCATATGATAGCCTAAGGACATCATCCATTCCCAACTAGCATAATGACCACACATCAAAAAGGCTGAGTGATTTTCTTTTTCAAATTGGGTTAGCACTTCTATGTTTTTAACATCAAATCGCTTAATCATTTCCTTTTTAGACATTCCCATCGACTTGATGATCTCGAGAAACAAATCACATAAATGCCTGTAAAATTTTCGTTCTATTTTATGTAATTTCATTTCATCAAAGGTTGGAAAGGCTTGTTTCAGATTAGATCGAACCACCTCTTTTCTATAGCCAAAGACGCGATATAACAAAAAGCATACAAAATCAGATAATTTATAAAATACAGGAAAAGGCAATCTTGAAATTATAAAAAGAAGGGGATAAGCCAAATAATAGATAAGTGCGTTCACAAAAATAATGTAAGACTTCAAAATTACTTTTTTCAAATTAAAATGTTGATAAAAAGAAACAAAAGAAGAGAAATAGATTTTTACATTTATAACAAATCATTGTATTTTTGTTATATATATAACAGTATTAATCCAACTTATATTTAGATGAAAAATATTTTAGTGCTCGGAATGGGGAAAGTAGGAAGTCTCGTGGGCGTATTACTTAGCAAGAATTTTAAAGTTACTGCTTTAGATCGAAAGAAGCCACATTATGATTACCCCTTACCCTTTGAATGTAAAGAAGGAGATGTTTCAGACACTGCATACATGAAAGGCTTAATGAAAAACTATGATGCTGTAGTGTCGGCCCTGCCTTACTTTTTAAACAAAAACATTGCTATATTGGCACATGAATTAGAGGTACACTATTTTGATTTAACCGAAGATGTTCCCACCACACAATTTATACAAGAACTTAGTAAAACAGCCAAAAAAGTGATGGCTCCCCAATGCGGTCTTGCCCCGGGGCTCATTGGAATTATCGGAAAAGACTTAACGCTAAACTTTGATACGCTTAGAGATATAGAACTCCGTGTAGGAGCACTTCCTCGTTACCCTAACGGTCAAATGGCGTATTCTTTTACCTGGTCACCTCATGGAGTAATCAATGAGTATTTAAATGACGCAGAAGCAATTCACAATGGTATAAGAAAAAAAGTACCCTCTTTAGAAGGATTTGAATATATTAATATAGAAGGGCAGGAGTTCGAGGCTTTTATTACATCAGGAGGACTGGGAACTCTTTGCGAAACTTTTGAAGGAAAAGTAGATACATTAAATTATAAAACAATTCGCTATCCTGGTCACGGAAAACTAATGAAGTTTTTGATGTATGAACTGATCTTAAAAGAGGACAAAGAACAATTAGAAAAGATTTTAAGTAATGCCAAACCCCCTGTAGAAGAGGATGTAGTGTATGTGTACGCAGTGGTTGAAGGATGGAAAAATAATATCCTCTCAAGAAAAGAATATTATAAGGCGTTTTATCCCATTGAGATAGAAGGAAAACAATGGCGAGCTATATCTTGGACTACCGCAGCATCCTTGGTCGCAGTTATTGAGATGGTAGCTCAAGGGTCGTTAATTCAAAAAGGATTTTTAAAGCAAGAAGAAATTCCATTTGATAAATTACTAAAAACTCAAACAGGAAGCTTATTTTTATAAACTACTTAAATCATTTTTGAAATGAAGTTTTCTACTAATACCACTATGACAAAGATTTTGGATGCACTTTTTGCAACCTATGCAGAACGGGTACCTGATGTTAAAAAAATCACTCATGCGATGATTGACAAAGGGATGGTTAAAAATCAAAATGAAATCATCAATGATCATGTGGCCTTTAGAACCATGGGAGTGAAAAATTTAGGAATTGCCTCATTTGAAAAGATCTTTTTAGCCCACGGTTATGAAAAACGTGACTTCTTTCATTTCAACTTGAAAAAACTAGATGCTTTTTGGTACGCCCCACCTACACCTGATTTACCACGTATATTTATTAGTGAACTTAAAGTAGATTTGCTGTCAGAGAAGGTTCAAAAAATCATCAAAAAGTATACAAATACTGTAACTTCTGATCCCGTAGATCAATTGGATCTTAATGATGCCAAAGCAGTTTCCTCCTATTTTCAAAAGCCACTATGGTCGTTACCCTCAATAGAAGATTACGAAGCGCTACTTGCCGAAAGCGAATATGCTGCATGGGTTATTTACAATCGCTATTATTTAAACCATTATACCATTAGTGTTCACGATCTACCCGATTCTTATTGCGCCCTAGAACCCTTTAACGAGTTCTTGAAGTCTATTGGAATACAACTAAACACCTCTGGTGGGGAAATAAAAACAAGTGAGGACAAGTTACTAAGACAGTCAAGTTCAGTTGCCAACAAGGTCATTGCCCATTTTTCTGGAGATCAAACTAAAGAAATTGCGGGGAGTTATGTCGAATTTGCAGAACGTGGAGCTTTACCACAATTTGCTGATATTCCTGGAACTGAATTGAAGAGAAACCAGCGAAGAGAAGGCTTTGAAACAGGAAATGCAGATCGTATTTTTGAAAGTACATTTACTACACAACTAAAGAAAAATTAAATCATCCCTATGGAGATCCAAAACTTATTAGAAAAATTAAATATAAAGAATAAACAAGAAGGCTGTAATGCAGGAGGAGTATGGCACGGACAGGGTAAAGCAATCACATCTACAAGTCCTGTCAACGGGGCTTTACTTGGGACCGTTCAAGGAGCAAATGTTGAAGATTACGAACGTATCATGGATAAAGCTGAACACGCTTTTCTAAGCTTCAGAAAAATTCCTGCTCCTAAAAGAGGGGAATTAGTTCGCCAACTAGGGAACAAACTCCGCGAAAAAAAATCTGCACTAGGTCAATTAGTCTCTTGGGAAATGGGAAAATCTCTTCAAGAAGGACTGGGTGAAGTACAAGAGATGATCGATATATGTGATTTTGCTGTAGGACTTTCCAGGCAGCTACATGGAGTAACCATGACTTCTGAACGACCTTCACATAGGCTTTATGAACAATATCACCCTTTGGGAGTTGTGGGTATTATATCTGCATTCAATTTCCCTGTTGCTGTATGGAGCTGGAATGTTGCCTTAGCCTGGGTTTGTGGAAATATCTGTATCTGGAAGCCAAGTGAAAAGACCCCTTTATGTGGCATTGCTTGTCAACAAATTATTAGTGAAGTTTTAAAAGAAAATAACATGCCCGAAGGAATCTCTTGTGTCCTAAACGGGGGGGCAGAAGTTGGAAAATGGCTGGCTGATGATCAGCGTGTTGCATTAGTTTCTGCCACCGGATCTACTCGAATGGGGAAGGATGTTGCCCAACGAGTGGGAGCGCGACTTGGAAAATCACTGCTTGAATTAGGAGGGAATAATGCTATCATCATCACTCCCAATGCTGATCTAGATACGGCTATGAGAGCTGCTGTGTTTGGTGCTGTAGGAACCTGTGGACAACGCTGTACTTCTACCCGAAGACTGATCGTTCATAAAGATATTTTTGACAGCTTTACAACAGTATTAAAAAAGGCCTACGGACAACTTAGAATTGGAAATCCTTTGGATGAAAACAATCATATGGGACCACTCATAGATACAGATGCGGTTGCCATGTATCAAGATGCAATTGAAAAAGCAAACGCTCAAGGTGCCACATGGCTTGTTGAGGGAGGAGTTCTTGATACTAAAGAATATGGAAGTGCTTGTTATGTTAAACCCGCAGTAGCGATTATTGATAACGATGCTCCCATCGTGCATACAGAAACATTTGCCCCTATTTTATATATTATGAAATACGAAGGGAGTATAGAAGAGGCTATTGAAATACAAAATGAAGTAAAACAAGGGCTTTCTTCATCTATAATGTCCTTGAATATTCAAGAAACCGAAACCTTTCTTTCCCATTGGGGAAGCGACTGTGGTATCGCAAATGTAAATATTGGGACTTCAGGAGCTGAAATCGGAGGCGCCTTTGGAGGAGAAAAAGAAACTGGAGGAGGACGCGAGAGTGGTTCTGATGCGTGGAAAGCCTATATGAGAAGACAAACAAACACCCTTAACTTTTCAAAAGAATTACCTTTAGCGCAAGGAATTGTTTTTGACTTATAAAGGTTGATGTTTTTAGTGTAGATTTGTCTCACTATGATACAAAACATTCCGTTTGTTGCTCTTTTTCTGATTGGTATCACCATTTTAATAACTATTACTGGTTTTAAAAACGATGCTTTCTTTTTAAAACATCATTTCCTCATTTCTAAAATCAAAGGGGGTCAATACCACCGTTTACTTACTTCTGGTTTTTTGCATGTATCGACAACACATATTTTATTTAATATGCTTACGTTTTATTTTTTTGTCAATATTGTAGTTGGAGGTCTCGGGAATTTTCCTTTTTTGATACTGTATTTTGGGAGCCTTTTAGGAGGAAATGCTTTTGCTTATCTATTTCACTGTAATGATCCATACTATAGTGCCGTTGGAGCAAGTGGGGCAGTAACAGGTGTTTTATTTAGTGCATTATTACTCTATCCCGAGATTGAATTAATGCTATTTTTCATACCTATACCTATCCCAGGATATTTGTTTGGTATTGGTTATATCCTTTACACCTTGTATGGAATGAAAGCTCAAAAAGATCAAATTGGACATACCGCACATTTTGGCGGGGCTTTAGGAGGGATTTTAATTACTATAGCTTTTGTTCCAGAGGTAGTGTATAGTGCACAAATAATGCTGGGGATATTAAGTATTACTACTCTTATTGCTGGAATATTAATTTATAGAAGGTAATAAACCTAGTTACAAGGCACCCAATAATTCATCAATTTTACGCTCTAACTGTAAGCCACGAAGATCTTTTGCTATAATCACCCCATTTTCGTCCAAGATAAAGGTTGCGGGGATTACACTTACACGGTATAATTTGGCAATCGGGTCATTCCAAAATTTCAAATTAGAAACATGGTCCCAAACTAGCCCATCATCAGCAATTGCCTGAACCCATTGAGGCTTTCCTTTGTCAAGGGAAACACTCACAATCTGAAGACCATTCTCTTGATGTTTTTGATACAACCGAACCAAGCTTGGATTTTCTAAACGACAAGGGCGACACCAACTTGCCCAAAAATCAATAATAGTGACTTTCCCTAACTTGTCTTTAAGAGACAGAGACAAACCCTCTGGGTTAGGACCTTGAAACTCTGGAGCAAATTGACCTACCTCAGGTTTCTCAGCAGGAATCAATTGACTCTCAATTGATTTACCAGAGCTTGTCGCTTTTATCCGATCAGAAAAACTTTCAAAAATTTCTTTTGCTTCTGTCATCGAAATGGCTTTATTGGCAACAAAACGCTCTAAAATCAAAATTGAAATAAATGAATTTGGAGAAGAAGAAATAAAGTCCAACTCGTAGGCTTTTATTTGATCACGAACATCTTGATACTGCTCTTGTAAATCTTGTGCTAGCAGCGAATCCTTTAAAATCATGGCTTGCTGTAAATCATTCCCAATTCCATTTAAAGATGAAATATAAACTCTAGTTTCGTCTTTATAACGCATAAAATCGTCATTGGAAGTAGTTCCAATAGCTTTAGAAACACCGAGACTATCTTTGAACAATTCAATATTTACAGTCCCTTTTTCAGCAATAAATGGAAAACTAGCTTGATTCCCTTCAATTTGAAGAAAGTGAATACTAGGCTCTGTAATTTCAACATCCAAACTAAAAGCACCAGATTGAACAAATAAAGTGTCGACAACCTTGGGTTGGTTATTGAGGTCGGCGATAATATGAAGTATAGCGTTCCCATCATTTAAGTCTACAGTACCTTTCAAACGCAACGCATTTGAAGAACCTTGACAAGCGGTTAATAAGAGGGCAAGACCTAAAAACCCTGTGAATTTTTGAAACATAATTTCTTTCTTTTTTTGCTAAATTACATAATTGACGGGAATTGAAGAACTAATCCTTACTTTAGCTTTAGGAATATAAAAAGATAGAATAAAACCTATATCTGTTAGTGAAAGAAGCATTACTAAATCTAAAGAAAAACCTTGAAGGAAGCCTTGAATGGGACAAACTGCACAAGCAATTATATGCCACAGATGCTTCTGTTTATAAAATGACTCCATTAGCGGTTGCGTTCCCCAAGAACAAGAAAGACCTTCAACTCCTCATTCGCTTTGCTAAAGAAAATAAAACAAGTCTCATTCCTCGTACTGCAGGAACCTCTCTTGCAGGACAATGTGTAGGTCCAGGAATTATTGTGGACGTTTCAAAACATTTTACTGCGATTTTGGATTTCAATGAAAAACAAAAAACAGTAACCGTACAACCTGGAGTGAATCGGGATAACTTAAATATTTTTTTAGCTGAAAGAGGCTTATTTTTCGGTCCCAATACATCTACCTCTCAGTATTGCATGTTAGGAGGAATGTTGGGAAATAATTCTTCAGGAACTACTTCAATCCGTTATGGGGTTACTCGAGATGTTGTTTTATCTGTGGAAACGATTTTAAGCGATGGATCTGAGGTACATTTTGGAAAGTGCTCCCAAGAAATTCTCAAAGAGAAATCTCAAGAAGACTCAATGGAGGGTCAAATCTACAATTCACTACTTAACGAATTAAAAGATCCAAAAGTTCAAAAGGCCATCAATAATGATTTTCCAGATGCAAGTGTTCACAGAAGAAATACTGGCTATGCTGTAGACAGCCTTATAAATCAACATCCTTTCAATCCAGAGGGTGAAAATTTTAATATTGCTAAACTATTAGCAGGAAGCGAAGGCACCCTGGCATTTACTACTTCCATCACCTTTGCTTTAGACCCAATTCCCCCAGAACATTCGGTAATGCTGGCCCTTCATTTCAGTAGTATTGAGGAAGCGATGTTGGCCGTAAACCCTGTCATGGAACACCATCTCTACACCTGTGAATTAATGGACAAAACCATTTTGGATTGTACACGTGATCACAGTGGATATCAGAAAAATCGCTTTTTTCTTAAAGGAGATCCCAAAGCCATACTTCTTTTGGAATTAAGAAATCAAGAATTAGATGCTCTCAAAAAAGAATTAAGTGCATTAGAACACACCGTTTCTAAAGCTAACTTAGGCTATGCATCAATAGCCTTGTGGGGAGAAGAAATTGCACTTGCCAATGAATTGCGTCATGCTGGGCTTGGATTATTAGGGAATATTGTGGGAGACTCAAAAGCGGTAGCTTGTATTGAAGATACAGCTGTTCCTCTAAAAGATCTTCCCAATTATATAAAAGAGTTTCAGGAGTTAATGAAACAATTTAATCAGGAAGTTGTGTATTATGCCCATGCTGGTGCAGGAGAGTTACATTTACGTCCTATTTTAAACCTAAAAACACAAAAGGGTGTTGGCGATTTTAAAGCAATTACCCTGGCAGTTGCTCATTTGGTAAAGAAATATAGGGGTTCGCTAAGTGGTGAACACGGAGATGGAATAGTACGCTCAGAATTCATTCCAATTGTTGTGGGCAAAGACAATTACGCTCTTTTCAAACGAATAAAAACTATTTTTGATCCCAATTCAATATTCAATCCCGGGAAAATTGTGGATTCATTTCCAATGGAACAAAACCTTAGGACCCATAAAAGTGAAACTCCAGTTCATGATACACTCTTCGACTTTACTTCAGATCAAGGTTTGCTTCGTGCAGCAGAAAAATGTAATGGTGCTGGAAAATGTCGCTCAGTAGCTCCCTCAGGCACCATGTGTCCTAGTTATCGTGCCACATTAGATGAAAAACATAACACCCGTGGTAGAGCGAATGTATTGCGGGAAGTGCTAACGGAAAACAAATCTCCAAATGCTTTTGACAGCAAGTCACTTAAGGAGGTATTTGACCTATGTTTGAGCTGTAAAGCCTGTGCAACTGAATGTCCTAGCAGTGTTGATATTGCTACCTATAAAGCAGAATTTCTATATCAGTATCAAAAGACCCACGGAAGCTCTGTTAGAAATAAACTCTTTGCCTATGTTGGTATAATTAACGAAAAGACGCAGCCCATTCGTGGGCTTCAAAACTTCTTATTTGAAAATCCCATCACCCAAATACTATTGAAAAAAAGCTTGGGAATAGCAACAGAAAGAGCCTTACCAAAAATTGAAAAATCTTTATTTAAATTATTTAAAAACAGGGAGATAAGTAACGTAAATAAAAGTGTTTATTTATATTTAGATGAGTTTAGTAATTACAATGAAACTCATATTGGAAGAGATGCCGTACTCTTATTGGAAGGACTTGGATATAGTGTAAATATTCTTCCTCCCACTGAGAGTGGACGAAGCTATATTTCTAAAGGCTTTTTAGACCAAGCAAAAGCTTGTGCTGATTTAAATATTGAAGTATATCATAACCGCATTTCTGAAGATACTCCTTTGCTTGGCATTGAACCATCTGCAATTTATACCTTCATTGACGAATACCCAAAACTCTGTTCACATCCAGAAAAAGCAAGAGATTTAGCTCAAAACTGCTATCCGATTGAATCTTTTTTAGCCATGGAACTAAAGAAAGGGAACCTCAAGGCAGATCAATTTCATATTGAATCTAAAGAAATTAAGATTCATGCGCATTGTTATCAAAAGGCATTGGGACAACCTTCAGACACTTTTTCCATTTTAAATTTACCTAAAAACTATAGCGTACGCTTAATGAATACTGGCTGCTGTGGGATGGCGGGTTCCTTTGGTTACGAAAAAGAACATTATGAAGTCAGTATGAAGGTAGGAGAGGAGCGCTTGTTTCCTTCCATTCGAAACACTTCTGAGGATGTAATTATTGCTGCAAATGGAACGAGTTGTAGACATCAAATTAAAGATGGCACTCAACGCGAAAGTTATCATCCCATTTCAATTTTACGAGCCGCACTTGTTAAAAAAATCCACAGCTAAAAGGTAATCCAAAACTTTACCTTTATCTTTGTTCTTATAAAATAAAGCTATGTCAGGCAATATATACGGTACACTTTTTAGACTTGCAACCTATGGCGAATCCCATGGACCAGCAATTGGTGGGGTTATTGATGGCTGTCCTGCAGGTATTGCATTGGATTTTGAAGCCATTCAAAGAGATTTAAACCGAAGAAAACCAGGACAATCTGCCATTGTTACCCAAAGAAAAGAACCTGATGAAGTAAGCTTCTATTCAGGAATTTTTGAAGGAAAAACAACGGGTACACCTATTGGCTTCGCAATCCATAACACCAATCAAAAGTCTCACGATTACTCCCATATTAAAGACAGTTACCGTCCTTCTCATGCCGATTATGTTTATGATGAAAAATACGGTGTCCGAGATTACCGAGGTGGAGGAAGGAGTTCAGCACGTGAAACAGCTAGTAGAGTAGTGGCTGGGGCTATTGCCAAACAATTTTTAGCTCCCATCAGCATTCAGGCTTATGTCTCTAGTGTGGGAACATTAACAATGAACACTCCGCCTTCACAAGTTGATTTTAGTACTATAGAAGAAAATCCAGTACGCTGCCCAGATCCCAAAATGGCAGAGGAGATGGAAACTTATATCAAACAAATACGTAAAGAGGGAGATACCGTTGGAGGAATTATCACCTGTGTTATCAAAAATGTCCCCGTCGGACTAGGAGAACCTGCTTTTGACAAATTACATGCCGAATTAGGGAAAGCCATGCTTTCGATAAATGCGGTCAAAGGGTTTGAATATGGCAGTGGTTTTGAGGGAACTCAAATGAAAGGGAGTGAACACAATGATTTATTTAATACTGATGGCACCACTCAAACAAATCGATCTGGAGGAATACAGGGAGGAATTTCCAATGGTATGGATATTTACTTCAATGTGGCCTTTAAGCCAGTAGCTACAATTATGCAACATCAAGAAACTATAAATTCAAAAGGGGAAAAAGTGAATATGCAAGGAAAAGGAAGACATGATCCTTGTGTAGTCCCAAGAGCCGTACCCATAGTTGAAGCTATGGCAGCCTTAGTCCTCGCTGATTTTAGTCTCTTAAAAAGAACCAATAAATAAATTGCCTCATGAAAAAACTTGCCTTACACTGGAAAATATTAATTGGAATGGCCTTAGGGGTACTCTTTGGAGTTCTTCTATCTTTTATTGAAGGAGGCGACACCTTTATTGGCAACTACATCAAGCCTTTTGGTACCATTTTTATCAATTTATTAAAACTCATCGCTGTGCCTCTGATACTTGCTTCTTTGGTTAAAGGAGTTTCTGATTTAAAGGACATTTCCAAGCTTTCAGAAATGGGCGGAAGAACTATTGTTACCTATTTGATCACCACCCTTACAGCAGTGACCATTGGACTCATTTTAGTTAATGTTATTCAACCAGGGAAATCAATTAGTGTCGATACACGACAAGAATTGGTAGAAGCTTATTCGAGTGATACCAAAGCTAAACAAGAAGCCGCAGCAAAACAGCAAGAAGCTGGTCCACTTCAAGCATTGATTGACGTGGTTCCATCTAATATCTTCCTTGCTGCATCCAACAACCGGAATATGTTGCAAGTAATCTTTTTTGCATTGTTCTTTGGAATTGGAATGATTTTGCTACCTGTAAAAAAGGTAAAACCAGTCAAGAAGTTTTTCGACTCCTTTAACGATATTATTCTCAAACTGATTGATCTCATTATGTTTGCAGCTCCTTATGGTGTGTTTGCACTATTGGCTGCCTTGGTAGTAGAAGCGCCAAGTTTAGAGCTCTTTCAAGCCTTAGCACTTTATGCTATAACATTACTATTAGGTCTTGCCATTATGATTTTAGTGTATATGCTAATTGTACGTCTCTTTACAAAAAAGAAAATTTCATTCTTTATAAAGGGGATTGCACCTGCTCAACTTCTTGCCTTTTCAACCAGCTCAAGTGCAGCAACCCTTCCTGTTACTATGGAATGTGTAGAAGAAAACTTAGGTGTTGACAAGGAAGTAGCCAGTTTTGTTTTGCCCATAGGAGCCACTATAAATATGGATGGAACTTCAGTATATCAAGGAGTTGCAGCCGTCTTTATTGCGCAAGCCTTTGGATTAGATCTTAGTTTAAGTGCCCAGCTTGGAATAGTATTTACGGCTACTTTAGCTTCCATAGGTACCGCAGCCGTTCCCAGTGCCGGAATTGTTATGCTTGTAATAGTATTGGCTCAAGCTGGTATTCCAGAAGCTGGTTTAGCACTTATTTTTGCTATTGACCGCCCTTTAGACATGTGTAGAACTATAGTTAATGTAACAGGAGATGCTGCAGTGTCAATGATCGTGGGGAAATCAATCGGGAAACTAAAAGACTAAGTAATATAGCCCTTTTTTGTACTTCTATTGCACAAACTAAACAATAAATAGGCGACAAATATTACTACGATTGGCATAATGTACGTATTGATTCCATAAACCTCCACGGCATTAGTAAAAAATAGCCAATAATTCATTTGTACAAAAACTCCGATTAAGGATAGCAAAAGGAACTATCATGACCACGCTTTTGCCTTAATAGACCGATCGAACCAATAATTCCGCCAAAAACACCCATTGCAAAAGCGATGTAAGTCCAAAATGGAGTACTGTTTATTAATGATTCTTCTGCTTCAGGTAGCTTTGAAATCTGTTCTGGAGTAATGGTAATTTGAAAATAGAAATTAATAATTCCCATTAAGTTCCATAAAATAGCCAAAATCACTACGACTTTAAACCAAGAAGGGGAGCTGATTTTTGACATAATTGTAATTTAATGAATATGAATAGAAATACTTGTTGAATCATTTTTTTAATAAATCTCTTATTTCAGTATGTAATAGCTCCTCTTTTGATGGAGTTGGAATAGAAACAGCAGATTCTTCTTTTTGCTTAGTCAAGCGATCTTTTGATTTATTGTAGCCTTTGACAATTAAAAAAGTAATGATTGTATTGATAAATAAACCATATTAAATTACAACTTCTGCAGTGTCTCCGTTTGCTTCTTGCAAAATAATTTTCAAAGAAGAAAAATTCACACCGCCAAGTAAAATTCCAATTGAAGGCATTATGACATCGCTGACCAAGGATTTAACTATGGCACCAAAATAAGCTGCCAACACAAGTCCTACAGCCATGTCAAGAACATTTCCTCGACTTATAAATTTTTTGAATTCTTTCGTTGAGTTTAATTTGGGGTTAAATATGATTTTTAAATTTAATTATTTACTTTAAAATAAAAACGAATCTCACTAAAACTATATAAGGTCAGAAAACAATGAAAAGCAATTTTATTTTGAGGTTGAAACAGGTCGAACTATTTCTTTTTGGTTTTGGCTGCTTCAACAAACTCTAATAAATCGAGACTTACCTGAGTAGTAAACATTCCATAGTTTACAACTGCTTTTTGCTTTTCAATTGCGTCAATACTTCCTACTGAACGGCCATCAAACATTCGTACACGATCACCCACTTTTAAATTCACTTTAGGTTTACTGAGCTTTGGTGCTTGCTTCTTCTGATTCTTTTTTTCCTTACGTACAACCACCAATTCCTTTTTCACTTCCTCGTTTAACTGTTTCTTCGTTTCGCGTTCTTTTTTGGAAACTGCTGCTGATTTGCGCTTTCGTTTTGCATTTTCAGATTCAATAGTCTGCAGTAATTCAGCAATCAGAGGACGTTTTTTATTGTTTTCAAAAAAGCGTTCCGCAATTTCATTGATTTTATTTCCAAGTACTATCATGCGTTGGTTGTGATCGAACAACTCTTGATAGCTCACTAATTTCGCTTTCAATTTCGCATTCATCGTTTCCATGCGATCGCTTTCTGCTGCGGCTTTTGATTCTTTTTCTTTTAGAGATGCTCCTGTTTTCATCATTTGAGAGCGCTCTTTTTGCAGTTTTGCTATCGTAGCATCAAAACGAACTTTTCCTCGTTCTATTTTCTTTTTGGCACGATTAATCAGGCTGTAGGGCAAACCGTTTTTTTGAGCTACTTCAAAAGTAAAGGAACTTCCCGCTTCTCCCATCATCAATTTATAAACAGGCTCTAGGGTCTTATTATCAAATTGCATATTGGCATTCACCATACCCGGAAGTTCATTGGCCAATGCTTTTAAATTTGAATAATGCGTTGTAATGATTCCAAAAGCCTCTCGCTCGTAAAAATCTTCTAAAATTACTTCAGCCAAAGCTCCTCCTAATTCAGGATCAGAGCCCGTGCCAAATTCATCGATCAAAAACAGGGTATTGGCATTACATTTTCGCAAAAAATACTTCATGTTTTTTAAGCGATAAGAATAGGTACTCAAATGATTCTCTATCGATTGATTGTCTCCAATATCGGTTAGAATCTGTTCGAAAAGACAAGCCGTACTACTCTCGTGAACAGGAATCAGCATCCCACTTTGCAACATTAACTGTAACAGACCCATTGTTTTCAATGTGATACTCTTTCCTCCTGCATTGGGTCCAGAAATGACGATAATACGTTTCTCTGGATGTAATAGAACATCTTGCGGGTAGGTTGCTTTGTTTTCTAAACGATGCGACTGAAGTAACAAAGGATGATAAGCCGCTTTATATTTAATTGTTTTTTGTTTTTTATCAATCGAAGGAAGTAGGGCATCTATTTCTTTAGCGTAACGTGCCTTTGCATAGATTACATCAAGTCCCAATAAAAATTCATGTTGTTGCTTTAAATAGGGGAGGTGTGGTCTAAAATAATCAGTGAGTTGGCTTAATATTTTCTTTATCTCTTCCCCTTCTTCAAATACAAGATTTTGAAGTTCACGATTTTGAGCATTGGTTGTTTCAGGTTCCATAAAGACGATACTTCCCGTTTTTGAACTTCCCATAATCGCTCCTTTCACTTTACGTCTGTGCATTGCTTTGACTGCCAAGACACGACGATTATCTATTACGGATTCCCTTATATCATCTAAATAATCTGCAGCTTGATACTGACTTAATGCTTTATTAAAACTACTACTGATTTTTGATCGCAATTGTTGAATTTGTTTACGAATCATGTACAACGAATCAGAGGCATTATCACGAACCTCCCCAAAACGATCTATAACTTGATCTATCGTTTTTTTGATCTCCTTATCTACATAAAGTGTATCGGTATGTTCAAAAAGGGTGGGGTAATAGGTTTTAAATTTTTCTAAAAAAAATAGGAGTGTATTGGTTGTTTCTGTATTGGCTGCGATAGTACGAAACACAGAAATATCTAACACACTGTTTTCTATGCTTAAAAGCGAGAAAATAGAGGTTAAAGGCTCAAATCCATGATTAGGAATGCGGTTTTCATTTTCAAAAGAGGAACGAAATTCAGAAACGGCATGTAAATCCCTAAGGAGTTGATTCTCCTCTGTCAAAGGGAGAATAGACAAACAAGCTTCTTTCCCCAAAAGGGTAATGGCAAAAGCCGAACACTGTCGGAGCACTTCAAAATACTCTAGATCTTCTAGGGTTTTTTTAGGAATTTTAGCCATTTGATTTTTCTTAACTTAGCTGTACAAAAGTAATAAATTCATGACGTTGCCGATACATTCCAACTGGGAAAAACCTTTGCGGACCGAATTTGAAAGCTCTTATTTTAAACAATTGCTCTTCTTCCTTAAATCAGAATACGAAACATACCGTTGTTACCCCACCCAATCTGAAGTTTTTAATGCATTTGAACAGTGTCCTTATGAGAACGTTAAAGTGGTTTTATTAGGGCAAGATCCATACCATGGGCCAAGACAGGCTCATGGACTTGCTTTTTCTGTCCCTGATGGGGTTAAACACCCGCCATCACTGGTAAATATTTTTAAAGAAATCGTACAAGATTTAGGGACTCCCTATCCAGTGAGTGGGAATTTAGAACATTGGGCAAGACAAGGGATTTTATTACTCAACGCAAGCTTGACTGTTCGAGAAGGGGAGGCAGGAAGCCACCAAAAAAAAGGTTGGGAAACTTTTATAGACAGTGTGATTCAAACTTTATCTGAGAACAAAGAAAACTTAGTTTTTCTCCTATGGGGAGGTTTTGCTAGGCAAAAAGTGAAATTAATTAATACCGATAAACACCTTATTCTAATAACTGGTCATCCTTCACCGCTAAGTGCCAATCGAGGATATTGGTTTGGAAACAAGCATTTTAGTCAGACCAATGACTATTTGATCTCTACCGGTCAGCAAGCGATTCAGTGGTAAGGTGATTCTACCAGCAGAACATTTGCATACCCACCAGCGCCAGAAATAGCTGCCAAGCCTAGGTCTCCATTTTTCATTAATCCATGAAACAATCAGGTAGCTAAAATGGTCCCTGAAGCGCCTATGGGATGCCCCCTAGAGATTGCTCCCCCGTAATTGTGGTCGAAGTAATGGTTAAACCTGAGGAGTCAATTATCTTTTGACCAACAACACCAATGCTGTAGTTGGTGTTTAAAAGGGGGAGAGCATTTTTCAGAAACAAGGTATATTGCGCTTGGGTAAACAATAGTAGTTCTTTTTTGGGATCAGTGACGAAATGTTGAAGCTTTTCTAACACAGAAAAATCATTTATCCCCCAACGCGTTTTACCTGATGCCCCATTTCTTGTAGTAGTTTTATAAGTTGGTCTCTATAGTTCCCTTGAATGATGATTTCACCATTTTTAACCGTCCCGCCAACGCCTACAGCATTTTTTAGGATTTTAGCCAAAGATTTCAGTTCATCTACTTCGCCTTCAAAACCTTTGATTAGGGTAACTGTTTTTCCTGCACGCCCTTTGTTGCTAAAGTGTGCTTCTAAATCTTGAGCTTGGAATTCAGGTTCTGCGTCGGGTAGGGGGGCGGGGTCTGGAGCCAAGTTTTCAAATTTGATTTTGGCAAGTTCTTCCAGACTGTTCAACTTTTTAGACATAAGGGATTGAATATTAATGCTAAAATAGTAATTTAGGACTTATGTATATCCCTCATTTTTTTACACTACTGTTTATTTTTTCACTTCAAACTATGGCACAAGAACTTCCCTTTTCATCTATTGCAGCTGCACCACAAGACCTCACTGCTGGAAATTCAATCAGTAGAATGATTCAGGGTTTGGGATTTCGATACCATTGGGCTACAGAAGGACTAAGAGCAGAGGATTTAGAATACCGTCCAACGAAAGAAGCTCAAAGTACGCTGGGTACGCTTCAGCATATTTACGGCTTGACAAAAACCATCTTAAACGCTGCAAAAAATGAAGCCTCTAAACGTCCAGCACCCAGTCCTCCAGATAACTTAGAAGCCCTAAGAGCCGCTACATTAAACGACTTACAACAAGCTGCAACACTGTTTTTAAATTACAGTGAAGATGAAATAGAAGGGCTGAATATCATTTTTCAAAGAGAAGGGAAGCAGTCTAGGTTTCCTGTCTGGAACCTAATCAACGGTCCTATAGCTGATGCCCTATACCATACCGGTCAAGTAGTAAGCTTTAGGCGCACATCAGGCAATCCGATCCCTAAGGGGGTTAACGTCTTTTTAGGGGTGAAAAATTAGTTATTTCGGTCTTCGAAATCTTCCTTTTTCTCGTTTTCTAGCTTTTGATTAAGCAGGTAAACCCCGACTACCACTGCGCCTATAAAAAGAATGAGTCCAATCATTACTTGAGGGTTACAGCTGTGCCTTAGGCGAGTATCTCAGAGCAACCCTGCATGACCATAGAAGTCGTCAGGCGCACATTGACAATGGCATTAGCACCCAACCTTTCAGCATCTTCTTGCATACGTTGTAGTGCCTGCTCACGTGACTGAGCCTGGAGCTTGGTGTATTCGCTAATTTCGCCTCCAATAATATTTTTTAAGCCTGCGAAAATGTCTTGTCCTACATTTCGCGCTCTAACCGTACTTCCTCTGGCAATGCCTAGAGTTTCATCAATTTCTTTGTTGGGAACAGTGGGGGTGGTAACGAGTATCATAAATTAGTTTTTAAATAATGAGTGATCAATGGCCGGAAATAAATCCAAAGCGTTTTTATAGTACAGTTTTTGCAAAATGGAATCGGGTAGGGCCAGTCCGTACATTTTCCAATGGGCATGTCGTTTGCGATAATAATCGAAATATTCATCGTCTGTCTCCAAAACCCTAAAATAAGTATAGTACTCACTTACTTTATAACTGTCTTTACCAAATAAAATTCGGTCTTGATAGTCGATAAAAAAGCGCCGAGCACGTTTGGGTTGACGCCCCAGTTCTGCCAAAACCGCACCAATTTCCGTCATCACATTGGGGTAGGTATCCAAATGGGTTCCTAAACGATCCAAATCGTTGCCCATCCAACCCAAATGCGCATTGATAAAGGTAGTATTCGAGTGTTTTTTAAAAATATCGTGCTGTTCAGCCAACACTTCCTCAAAAGAGGGGTTGCTTGCAGGGTCTCTGTATCGTCGGGGCTTTTGACGCAATTCCAACCAACGTTCATTAAACTTATCCTTGGGTTCCCAAAACGAAGCAGGTTCACCCGAGTGAATCAATACGGGCATTTTATTGTTACCGCAAGCTTCCCATATCGGGTCGAGGCGAGGGTCGTTGATGGCAATGCGATTGCCCTTAGAATCGGTACTTGTCAATCCTAAAGACTTGTACACTTTTAGTCCCATGACTCCAGCTGCTGCTGCAGAATCAATCAATGCTGTTTGAGTTTCTTTAAAATCAGCATCATCTATGGCTTCAAAGTCAATGTTTAAAAACAACCCAAAGTGATTGGGTGCATTTTCGCGTATGTTTTCCAATGATTTTCTTAAATACAAGCCTCGAAAACCACTGAGATTGATCATAAAACCCATATTCATACTGTCCATTTCTGCCACCAAATTTGCAAGGTTTTTTACCGGCATATCAAACTGGTGGTTATGTACATCCACAAAAGGATATTTAGAGCGTTTTAAGGGAGTTTCCTTAACAATTAGTGTGGACTTGGGACTGTATTCCTCTATGTCCATCAGATTGTTTTTTTCCTGTATTTTATCAAGTATATAATAGCTTAAACCACCGATAAAAAGGAGCGCAAAAGCGATTTTTAGCAGATTGAACAGCTGTTTAAAGAATTTCCGCATCAATGAATGGGTATTACCACTTTGGTTGTATCCCAACGGATCCTTAGGGAAGAATCTACAAAATCAATAGTAAATTGCTCTAGAGGTTCTTCTAAACTTTGTACAGGAACATTGACCTTCATTAAAATACCGCTAGGATCGGGTTCCGTAAAACTCAAGCCTCCTGTTTTGCTATGTACATATATGACCCAATTTTCAGCATAGGGATAGGCATAGAGCCCGTAACTTCCTTTGGGCAATAAGCGACCCGCAAAATCCAAATCCTGATTGGTATTGAGTTTGGTCGTCATATTGGCTCCTAAACGCCAATAAGTATCATAAGGAACCAAAGCGCCGTCAGCTGCTTCACCAAAAATAAGACGGTCTTTTTTATAGGGGCGGTAATAACGAACACTGATTTCTTTATCGCCATTGGAATATGCTGCTGATCCCATAGGACTTTTGGGATTGATGTATAAAGCATAAGCAAAGTAAGCTGCTGCGATTACAACAAAGCCGACCAATATGCCAATAATAATTTTTATAGCTTTCATGATAGAGTAGGTTTTAAATTCAATTGCTAAATTACAACAAATGCTCCAATGTATACTTTGAATATCTATTTTACATAACATAAATTATCGTTTGCTTGAATTCAGTTTAAATGTCACGTAAAAACGTAATGAATAGATTTAGTTGAGAACGTTATTATAGAAATGAATTATAAGTAAGTAGTTACATATTTATTACAAAGAAAACTTTTCCAAAATATATTCTGCTACTGGAAATGCATTAAAATTTTTATTCAACAACATATTACTTATGATTCCTTTGTAAAAAATCAGAAAAGATTCTGATTCAGATTGTGGATCAGAAACTCCAATGGTATTAAAAGAGTCAAATACACGGGTATACAATGGTTGAAGTATTAGTTCATGTATTTGAGGTTCAAACCACTGATGGGTGTACAGAAAGCGCCAAAGTATTTTATTGTTGCCATTGATCTGAAAGGGCAAAGACAGTACTTGCTTTAAAAATACTTTGGGGTGTTCTAATGCCAATATCGGTTCATAAAGTGAAGTTATTTCTTTTTCTGCATCTGCTAAAAGTACATTTAGTAATCCCTCTTTATTTTTGAAATGACGAAAAATCAACCCCTCTGAAACACCTGATTTTATGGCAATCATTCGTGTAGATGTTCCCGTATATCCCATTTCTGAAAATAAATGAAGTGCAGCTTCGAGTATAGCGTTTTTTTTAGTCATAGAAGTGATTAATTACTCGCTAATATACAAAAATGTTATCAAATTCAAGTTTAATTTCTTTTATTATTTAGAGTGTATTCCTTTAAAAAACCACCTTATCACTCATAACTAATAGGAAGCTTTTAGAAAGCAAATACCCTAGGTAAAATAGTTGTTGAAACCAAATACGAGATTGCCTATAGTATAAAAATATGATGAGTTGGAGTTTTTGAATTGTTAAGAACAAAGCGGTAGTATTAATTTTCTTTTTAAGGCCTTTACAAAATAGACATAAGAGATGTTAAAAACCCTGTGAACAATCTCTCTGAATACAGTGTAGAACTTGCCTTAAAAGCTATTAAATTAAGTAAAAAATTGCTATGAATGATCGACCTAATGATTTAAGACGTATTAGACCAGAGATCAAGAAAATCCAGGAGTTTGAGAACATGAGTTTTGAGGAGCGCTTCCAGAATGAGACCCTCCGCCCTATTTTAAAATTGCAAAACCCTTTGTTTCTTGCTGTTTTCCACAACTATATTGAGAAGCGCAAAGGAGTTTTTTACGATTTGGGCTTGGAAAAAAAATTGGCTTATATAGAGAATGGTTTGATCAAGGATCAAAAGTTTCGGAATTCAGTTAAGGGAACGATTATAGGACACTTTACCCTGTCAGAATACCGCCAGTATAGCAGTAACTCATCGGCCTTAAACAAACGTATGATGAACATGGTCATCGAACGCCTTAAAGACCAAGTACAACTCTTTGAACAAGTTACCACCCCCTAACAGAGACTGTTCATTGTGTTTTAATAAAATCTGTTAACTTTACTGGACCCAAACGAACCAAGGAAAGCATGTTCATTAACCACAGCCTAAAGTTATTTAGAGATTCTCTACAGGTATATTACCTGCCCAATCAAAAGAGAAGACTTCGAAGGGCTCAAAAAACCATGATATTCATTTTGAGTAACATCCTCTTCATCTTCACAGCTTGTGGTGCATGGGCAACGTTCAGAACGTCAGACAAGAATGTTGTGAGCTATTTTGCGAAAAAAGGCTTGAATGCTCAAATACATTTTACAAAATTCCAAGGGTATTAATTAAGACACATTCACTGTAAATTTTATGATTCTCTTAAACCTACCCTCTATTTTGTCCAAGGCGCCCCTGACTCTAGCTATAATTTCAACAACTATTTAAGCAACAGTCTTTTAAATACTAAAGCCAATTTGATAAGTTTTGATCGTCTGGGTTATGGCTATTCAGAATACAGCAAAGCAGTGCCTGACATTAGTCAACAAGCTGCGAGTCTTTGTCCCATAGTAAAGAAATATTCTAGTAAAAACACTCCTGGAATGTTTATTGGTTGGTCCTATGGTGTTCCTATTGCATCAAAGATAGCCATTGATTCACCTGAATTACTGGGAAGTGTAATTATGTTGGTGCCAGCATTAGACCCAGAAACAGAGCGATATTTTGCCTTGGGGAAATTAGCAGAATGGAAAACAACAAAATGGTTTGTTCCCGATAGTTTTAAAGTAGCACAGAAAGAAAAAAGAGCGCATGCTGCATCTCTTTCCAATTTAGGGGAGGAGTGGAAAAAACTTCAACGTCCCATTATCATGATGCATGGAACCAAAGATAAAATAGTACCCTACACCCCGAATATCGAGTTTGCTTTAAAACATTTTGACAAGAATCACTTAAGCCTACATCCTGTTGAGGGAAAAGGGCATGTTTTTCCAATGAGTGAAACCAAAAAAGTTCTCGAAACAAAGCTGTCAGAACTAAAGCAACTCGAAATGAAGCCTAATTAAACAACCACGCTTCACGTAAACCTACAGTCGCCTCAGAAGCAGTAGGATCTTCTACTATTCCTGAAATTACAGCACTTGGAGTTCCAACATTTCCACTAAGGGTCAAGCTTCCTCCATTGCGCTCTACCGTAATGCTAAATTCTGTTTCTGCATCCCACATAAAACTTGGTGAAAATATAGCGTTGATGGCTGCCCCATTTTCTTGACTAATTTCTGGAAACATTTGTCCGTCCAAGCCGATAAAAATATCTCCTAATTGAAC
This sequence comes from Flavobacteriaceae bacterium, assembly GCA_009886625.1. Taxonomy (GTDB): domain Bacteria; phylum Bacteroidota; class Bacteroidia; order Flavobacteriales; family Flavobacteriaceae; genus MS024-2A. The sequence goes on along the minus strand of QXZA01000011.1, from coordinate 60,344 downwards.
ACCCATTGCTTCCAAAGTAGAATTCAAGCCAGTAATGACAAGAAACCTCCCTTTTTCTTCAATATCTTGTGGAGTAAATATTGGTGTAGAAGCATCTGTGAAGATTACTCCTGGAAGTTGGGATTCTGTTTTTCCTTCAATTATCCCCACTTTTGACAAATATTCATTGTAATTAATAGGGGTTGTACCCTCAACATGAGTTGTAAAGAAGTCTCTTACTTCTGGATATGTAAGCGCTACGATTTCATCTATTAAATTCTCATCCTTAAATGGCTTTTCTTTCCCATAGCGTTCTGCTAATTTTTTCATTACCCAAAGAATTCCTTTCTCTCCTCCACTCTTCTCGCGGATTAGAATATCCAGACACATATTAATTAAGGCACCTTTTTGGTATACATTTCCATAATTAGCAGCATAGGGTTCATCTACGATGCCTGCACTCATTTCCGTAAAGGACATACTATCATCATAGCGTTGACCATAATTTACCTTTTCATTCATTCGTCCATAAAAATCTGGAGCATCAATCAATCCCTGATTAATTTGAAATAGATTGGCAAAATATTCAGTAGCTCCCTCATACATCCATAAATGTTTGGACATAAGTGGTGTGTTGTATTCAAAATTGTGAATCTCTTCAGAATGCACATTTAAAGGCGTGAGTGTATGAAAAAATTCATGGGACACAACATCAACTAAACTTTGAGTAAGTTCTCCTGGTTGCATCGCATCTACAAAAACAACTGTAGTAGAGGTATGGTGCTCTAAAGCTCCCATCATTCCACCAAAATATTGTAAATCTTCCATTCCCATTAGATGCAATAAAATATCATAACTAGAAGTATTATTGGATTTTCCCAAAAACTTCTTTTGAGCAATCATCATTTCTTGAATTGCAGCTTGATAGTCAACAGCTTTATGAGTCCCCGAAGGAGAATAAATCGCCAAACCTACCTTGATATCATCCAAATCAAAGGAAACGGCATTGGGCTCACTATACATTATAGGGTTGTCAATAATATGAAAATACCTTTCGGCATTAAAAATATCTAAAGAATCACTTTTGGAAATTGCAGGAAGGGAGGTGAACGCTTGAAGGTTCTTTGGAGATCGAACACTAAGTCGGTATGGACTCTCTTTAATGTTATCAAAATACCCGATCATACTGTGCAAGTTGAGTAAATGAGTTTTGTCTGAGTCAAAATTAGTTCCCCCCATAGGGTAAATTTTTTCTCCCCCTGGGCCATCAAATGTGTCATTCACCCAATAGATGATCTTTCCCAATTTTTTAGCACTTGCTATTTTCCAACTATTTTCGTCTACAGTCGTTACAGTTAGTGGATTTCCCTTTTTATCAAAAGCTTTTAGATCTTCCACAAAACGTCCAAAATTGGAATATTCATAGGTTCCAGGTACAATCTGGGGAAGGTAAAAAAGAATTTCTTCGCCTTGAATCGCAGTAGGTGCAATTGTAATTTGAACTTTGTCGTCATTTATATTGACCAAATCAATTGAAGCTTCAATAACAATGGGCTTAGAAGTGTTGTTGTTTTTAAGCGTCGCACAAGCGGTGAGCAATAAAACAAAACTTAGACTTATAAAAAGTTTAGAAAATAATATTTTCATATGCAGGTTTTAAAGTATAGAAACACCGTTTAAATCGGTTATAAGTACGTTAGAAAAATAATTAAATATGGGTCGTAGCGCATTAAAATGCTGGATTACTTCTTTTTGAAAATCAGGCTTCAATATAGCACTTTCATCCAATTTTTTTATAAATAAATATTGTTTTTTCTTAATGAGATCAATATTGGAGTGCTCTTTGGAAAAACCTTTAGGAGCCGTTTTCACTTCTTCTCCTGTAAGACCACCCCATGCTTTGACAAATTGGGGATCTTTTAACAGCTTCCTAAACTCTTCAGCATCCATCTCCATTTCTTTTCGAATCCGAAATAAGTCTTCTTTGTTTGGGTTCCAAAAACCAGCTGCTAAGAAAGAATCTCCTGGAGCAATATGAATATAATAGCCTCCCCGTAAATGTGGTTTCTTTCGATTAAAACTCATTCCAAAATGAGTTTTAAAAGGGGTTTTGTTTTTTGAAAAACGAACATCACGATAAATTCGAAAAAGCTTGACTTTATCTATTTCATCCGTTTCATTCATCGAGGCTTTAAGCTCCTCACCCAACACTTTGACTTCTGCTTCTAATGATTTAAAATGGGGTTTTTGAGGTTCAAACCATTCGCGTGTGTTGTTTTTTTCTAAGGCTTCAAAAAAACGGAATACTTCTGAATTAATTACTTGCATAAGAATACTAGTTTTTAGTGGATTGGATCCAGTGGTCTATTTTTTCTTCTAAATATTGAAGGGGGATACATCCAGACTCCAATACCTTTCTATGAAAAATTTTAATATCGAAGGCTGCCCCTAGTGCTGTTTCAGCACGAAGTCGTAACTCTCGAATTTTTAATTGTCCAATTTTGTAGGATAAGGCCTGACCTGGATTGGCCATATAGCGTTCAATCTCAGATGTAATGCTGGCTTCAGATTCTGCTTCGTTGTCTAAAGAATACTGAATGGCTTGTTCACGTGTCCATCCTTTGGAATGTAAACCTGTATCCACCACCAAACGAATCGCGCGATGCATTTCAGCTCCTAGCATTCCAAAATACTGATATGGATCTTGGTAAACACCCAATTCCTCTCCCAATGATTCTGTGTACAAGGCCCAACCTTCACCATAAGCACTATACCAAAGATCTTTTCGAAATGAAGGAAGTGCAGTGTTTTCCTGCTGCAACGAAATCTGAAAATGATGTCCCGGAATTGCCTCATGTAAAAACAGATCTTCATCTGAAAAGAAATTATATTTCTTCACATTGGGGATGGGAACATAAAAAATACCAGGTCGAGTCCCGTCCAAGGAGCCCGAATTGTACTCAGCACTAGCTGAGGCTTCCCTAAAAGCTTCCGTACGACGCACTTCAAAGGGAGTTTTAGGCTGTAATTCAAAAAGTTTATTTACCTGAGGCAATATTTTCTCTTGAATTGCATAAAAATTGTCAATGACTTTTTGTGGATCGGTAAAGGGCATTAATTCTTTCTTGTTCCTAACATGATCAAAAAACGATTTTAAATCTCCTTCAAAACCGACTTGCTCTTTGACTTTTTGCATTTCTTGACTAATACGGGCAACCTCATCAAGACCCAATTGATGAATTTGAACTGCAGTCATAGGGGTAGTGGTATACTTTTTAATAGCGAAGTCATAGTAATCGTCTCCTCCATCCAGGGCATTAAAACCACTAGTTATGCGAGCATTTTCATAATAGGCTGTTGCCATAAAATCATGTAAGTCTTGATAGGCAGGAACGATTTGATCCAGAACCATACTTTTGTAGGCCACTGTCAAACGTGCTTTATCTTCTTCAGAAACGGAAGTTGGAAAATTTCGTGCTGGACTGTAAAAAAGATGTTTGCTTAAATCTGAGGTAGTCATCCCTTTCAACTGCGGAAGCACTTTTTTAATTAAAAACTGTGGCAGCACCCAGCCGATAGTCATTCCCTCTTTCATTTTTTCTTGTGCACTGGCAAGCCATTCTAAATAGCCTTGAATTCGGACCAACCAATTCTCGTAATCTTTAACCGTTTCAAAGGGCTGGGCCCCCTCAGCACTAGCTAATTGTCCCATAGTGAGTTGAAAACCCCACATTTGATCAATGGGCATCTTGTCTTTTGGAAATTCCATTGCCTTCAAATTCATCTCGCATTCCCAAATCAATATTTTTTTACTCAATAGAGCGTCCTCAGAAAGCGTATTATCCTCGAAAGTCTTTACTTGATTCAAATAAGAGGAATAAAACCTCTTCTCTTTTTCTTTAAAAGCTGTTGAAAGGAAGTTAGGGAGTGAATCATTGTATCGGGTATCCCCCTGGAAAGTAGCATTTATTCTATACAGAGATAAATTTTCTTGGTAATATGCTTCCAGTACTTCATCAAATGCTGAATTGTCTTGCTTTGTTTTTTGTGTATCGCATGAAAGTGTCAAAAACACAAGCGCTAAAACTACTTTTTTCATAAGATGTATGGTTTTGTGATTTGTAAGCATAACAAAAATACATATTTTTCTATGCTAGAAAAACGTTTTAATGACTTCTACCTTCTAATACTGAAACTATATCAGTCAAAGTAAAGCCTTTTACTTGAAGCAAAATCATGTAATGAAACAACAAATCGGCACTTTCATTTAAGAATAATTCTTCGTTATCATCTTTGGCTTCAATTACGGTTTCTATAGCCTCCTCTCCTACTTTTTGAGCAATTTTATTAATTCCTTTTCTAAACAAAGAAGCGACATAACTGTCTTCACTATTGTTTTCTTTACGCGATTTAATTTTGGCTTCCAATTCACTTAAAAAACCAAAGCTTGATTCGTTTTTTGAATCCCAACAAGTATCCGATCCTTTATGACAAGTTGGCCCTTTCGGTTTTACTTGAATCAACAGGGTGTCTTGATCACAGTCTTCTTTTATACTGATCAATTCAAGAAAATTTCCACTCTCTTCTCCCTTGGTCCAGAGACGATTTTTACTTCTGCTATAAAAAGTTACGTTTCCACTTTCTTGGGTTTTAGTCAAGGCTTCCTCGTTCATGTATCCCAACATTAAAACGGTTCTTGTATTTACATCCTGAATAATTGCGGGGAGTAAGCCGTCGGCTGCTTTTGAAAAATTAAGTGTCTTCATATTAAATTCGTATTGCTAAATGCTGTTGTTTGAGTTCTTGTTTGAGCTTGGGAATTGAAATTTCTCCAAAATGAAAAATACTTGCAGCCAAAGCAGCATCTGCTTTCCCATGAGTAAAAGTATCTACAAAATGACTACTCTTTCCTGCGCCACCCGAAGCAATTATAGGGATATTTACTTCCTCTGATAATCGGGCTAAGGCTTGATTGGCAAAACCCTCTTTAGTTCCATCGTGATCCATAGAAGTGAATAAAATTTCGCCCGCTCCCCTTTCAGCTACTTCTTTTGCCCAGTCAAATAAGTCAAATTCTGTGGGGACTTTCCCCCCTACCAAATGTACTTTCCATTGACCGTTAATTTGTTTAGCATCAATTGCAATTACCACACATTGACTGCCAAACTGCTCTGCACATGCATTGACTAATGCGGGATTTTTTACTGCTGCAGAATTGATAGAGACCTTATCCGCACCATTTTGTAAGAGTATTTCGACATCCTCTACAGAACTTATTCCTCCACCTACAGTAAAAGGTATATCAATGGCAGCAGCAACTTTCAAAACCAAATTGGCTAAGGTTTTTCGTTTTTGCTCGGTCGCTGAAATATCCAAAAACACCAATTCATCTGCATTCTCTTCAGCGTACTGACGTGCCAATTCAACTGGATCACCAGCATCGCGTAAGTCAACAAAATTCACTCCTTTAACGGTTCTACCGTCTTTGATGTCTAAACAGGGTATGATGCGTTTGGTCAACATACTATTGATTGTTATGTGTTAAATCTACTCCAGCATAAAATCCCAAGTCCTCTTGAGTTAATTGTTTTACCCAAAATGCTATCTGACCCGTATGATAGGAAAAATACTCTACGGCATGCAAAACCACTCCAATTCCAGATAATCGAAAACCTTGAACCTCTCGAACAGTTTCGTATTGAAGCAAAGTGGCATTTTGTAGAGTGTCTTGAGCTTTTTGAACCGTAGTAGTTAACAAAGTAAGCAATTCTTCCTTAGATCCAGCATTTGTAGAAAACTCTATATCGCGATTGCGTTCATCCTTTTGTTCTCCCAAGGAAGCACTAATGTACTGAGTCATATTGCCACAACTATGCAAGATTTGATTCCCCAATGCCATTCCTCCCTCAGTCGGTCGTTTCCAAAGCATCTCTTCTGTTATTTTTGAAAAAGCAATGAAGATTATACGCAAATTTTCTTCAAGTCTAAAAACCGCATTTTCTTTAAATTCCTTTAAAATGATCTTTTTCATTATTGAATAATAAAGTTTTCTAATTCTTTTAGGGCAATTTTATTTTCATAAATCGCTTTCCCAATAATGGTTCCCTCACAGCCCATGGCCTCAAGCTTGGGTAGTTCTTCAAAAGCAGAAATCCCTCCCGACGCAATGAGTTTTATATTGGGTTGTTCTTGCAATAAATTTTGATAGACATCAAAAGAAGGACCTTGCAACATACCGTCTTTGCTAATGTCTGTACAAATTATATATTGTATCCCTTTGGCATAAAAATCTTTGACGAAGTCAATTAAACGATGGTCAGAAGTTTCAAACCAACCGTCCGTTGCTATACGATCACCTTGTACATCAGCTCCTAAAATAATTTTATCACTCCCATAGGTTGTGATCCATTGTTCAAAGGTTTTAGGCTCCTTTACGGCTATACTCCCTCCCGTAATTTGATGTGCACCACTTTCAAAAGCAATTTTCAGATCCTCATTAGACTTCAATCCCCCTCCAAAATCGATTTTAAGGCTGGTTTTAGACGCGATAGTCTCCAATACATTGTGATTCACTATGTGTTTGGATTTTGCACCGTCTAAGTCAACTAGGTGCAAATATTTAATCCCATGTGCTTCAAAAGCCTTAGCAACTTCCAAGGGGTTTTCGCTATAGGTTTTTTGAGTGTTGTAATCTCCTTTGGAAAGACGTACACACTTACCGTCAATAAGATCTATGGCGGGTATGATTCTCATGTAGTAAGGTTTAAAAAATTTTTAAGCAACTGCTGCCCTGCTTTGCTACTCTTTTCAGGATGAAATTGAACCCCGTAAAAATTATCCTTTCGTAAGGCCACACTATAAGCTTTATTATAGGTGCTTACCGCAATGGTTTCTGGAAGAAGTGGTACAAAATAAGAGTGAACTAAATACATGAATTCATGATCTTTAATTTCTTGAAATAGTGTTGTTTGCATTTCAAATATTGTATTCCAACCCATCTGTGGTACCTTCAATTGATCTGAAAATCGTCGTACCTTTCCTTGAATGATTCCCAAACCGTTCACATCTCCCTCTTCCGAATAATCACACAACAATTGCATCCCCAAGCAAATACCTAAAACAGGTTGCTTGAGCTGAGGAATGATTGCATCCAAACCATGCGTTTTTAATTTTATCATTGCACTTTGTGCCGCCCCTTGTCCAGGGAAAATCACTTTATCAGCAGCTTTAATTTGCTCAGGATCTGCGGTTAGATGTCCAGTAACTCCTAATCGTTCAAGTGCAAACTGTAAGCTTTTAATATTCCCTGCTCCATAATCAATAATAGCGACTTCCATATTAGAGACTTCCTTTGGTTGAAGGGAGAATCATCTTTTCCGGATCTCGCTTTACTGCAACTTTAATCGCCTTAGCAAAGGCCTTAAAGATTGCTTCTATTTTATGGTGCTCATTATCACCTTCTGCCTTAATGTTTATATTGGCTTTGGCACCATCAGAAAAGGATTTAAAAAAGTGCAAAAACATTTCAGTGGGCATTTTACCAATCATTTCCCGGCGAAATGCTGCCTCCCATACAAGCCAATTTCTACCACCAAAATCTATAGCTACCTGAGCCAAACAATCATCCATAGGCAAACAAAAACCATAACGTTCAATCCCTAACTTATTTCCTAAAGCAGCTGCAAAAGCATCGCCTAGAACAATAGCAGTATCCTCGATGGTATGATGTTCATCTACCTCCAAATCACCCTTAACTTGAAGTGAAATATCCATACCACCATGACGAGCTAACTGATCCAGCATATGATCAAAAAAGACAATCCCTGTAGAAATTTCACTCTTTCCTGATCCATCAAGGTTTAAACGAAGTGAAATGTCTGTTTCATGAGTAGTTCGTTTCCTTACGGTGATGCGTTGCTCTAATTTCAAAAATTTGTAAATCGCTTCCCAAGTGGTCGTTTTTAAGGCAATAGAATCCGTTAACCCCTCTGAGGCCTCTTCTGCTCCTAAAGTCTCATCATTAGCAATAAAAATACCCTTTGCTCCAAGGTTTTTTGCCAATTCCATGTCGGTTAAACGATCCCCAATCACGTATGAGTGATTTAAATCATATTGGTTACCTTCTAAATAAGAAGTTAGAAAACCTGTTTTTGGCTTTCGGTTAGGGGAATTATCCTCTGGAAAGCTCCTGTCAATAAGTACTTCTTCAAAAACAATTCCCTCCTGCTCAAAGCTCTTTAAAAGCAATTTGTGTACCGGCCAAAAGGTGTCTTCTGGAAAACTATCCGTTCCAAGACCATCTTGATTGGTAACCATAACAAGGCTGTAGTCAAGCTCTTTAGCTATCTTCCCTAAAAAGGTAAATACCTGTGGGTAAAATATAAGTTTTTCAAAAGCATCTAATTGATAGTCCTCGGGCTCCAAGGCCAAAGTACCGTCACGATCGATAAATAAAACTTTTTTCATAAGTTATTGTCCAGTGTCTGCAGCACTTCGATTAATGTGTTATTTTCTTTGGGTGTTCCAACCGTAATTCTAAGTGTATTTTCACAGCCCAAACTCTTTGAGGAATTTCGAACTACAATTCCCGCTTGGATGAATTGTTTGTAACGCAGGGCGCTATTATCTACTCGAATCAAAATAAAGTTTGCATCGGAAGGAAAACAGCTTACCACCCAGTTCAACTCTTGTAAAACGCGCTCTAGGCGACTACGTTCTTTTAACAAAGTTGTGACCTGTTCTTTCACCAAATCTTGTTTTCTCAATTGCTCAGACGCAGCTGTTAAGCTCAGAGAATTAATATTATAGGGTGCTTTAATTCTGTTTAAGAACGCAATTAAGGTCTTGTGTGCAAATGCCATTCCTAGCCTTACTCCAGCCATACCCTGTGCCTTTGAAAAAGTTTGGCAGACCATAAGGTTTGGATAGTTGTTTAACATAGGAAGACTAGAAGGTGCTTTTGCAAACTCTACATAGGCCTCATCAACGATCACTAAACCATTAAAGTTCTCAATTATGGTTTTAATGTCTTCAGCTTTAAAACTATTGCCTGTTGGATTATTGGGATTCGGAATAAATAAAAGCTTTGTTTTTTGATCAGCTGATTTCAGTATCGAAGGGACATCCAATTGAAATTCTGAAGTCAAAGGTACTTCCTTTACTCCCACTCCATGGATTTTAGCAGCAACTTTGTACATCCCAAATGTAGGAGGAACAATAAGTATATGGTCTTCTCCGGGTTCACAACATCCCATAATGATTTGAGAAATAAACTCATCGCTCCCATTACTCAAATAAATTTGATCTTCCTCTAGCTTTCTCCAACTTGCAATTTCCTTTTTAAGTCGGGTTTGCATCGGATCTGGATACCGATTAACTGAGGTCGCGAAAGGATTCTCATTCGCATCCAATAAAATCATTTGACGACCGTAGTTCACAAATTCCTCCCGCGCAGATTGATAAGGAGACAATTCCAACAAGGACTTTCGTAAATAAAAAGTAAAATCAACTTCCATTGGACAATTTTTTTAATCGAATACTTACAGCATTCTTGTGTGCTTCTAAACCTTCTGCCTCAGCCATTAATTCGATAGTATTCCCTAAAGATTGAATTCCCTTTTTGGTTATTTTTTGAAAGCTTATGGCTTTTAGAAAACTGTCGAGATTTACCCCACTATATTGTTTGGAATACCCATTAGTAGGCAGGGTATGATTGGTTCCTGAGGCATAATCTCCTGCGCTTTCTGGAGTGTAATTTCCGATAAATACAGAGCCTGCATTTTGAATACTATTTACATAAAGCGATTCGTTTTTCATGCAAATAATATAATGCTCTGGGCCATAAGCATTGATAAAACGAATGGCTTCGTCGTCATTTGTGAAGTAAATCATTTTTGAATTGGCAAGTGCCTTTTTAGCAATGGCTTTTCTGGGTAGTTGGATTAATTGTTCCTGTACGGAAGAAGTGACTTTCGCTATCATTTCACTAGCTGTGGTTACAAAAATCACTTGACTATCAGGACCATGTTCTGCCTGAGAAAGCAAATCAGATGCAACAAAGTCAGGGTCTGCAGAGCCGTCAGCAACTACCAAGAGTTCACTAGGCCCCGCAGGCATGTCGATACTCACACTGTAACGAGTAGCCCACTGCTTCGCCACAGTCACATACTGATTTCCTGGGCCAAAGATTTTATAAACTTGGGGAATGGTTGCTGTTCCCAAAGTCATTGCTGCAATCGCTTGTACTCCTCCTACAATGTATAAGTGAGTCAATCCACAAAGAGCTGCAGTATACCGAATCACAGCAGGGATTTCTCCCTTTTTGTTGGGTGGTGTACACAATACAATCTCTTTACAACCTGCAATTTTTGCGGGTACAGCGAGCATTAAAAGAGTAGAAAACAAAGGAGCCGAGCCACCAGGAATATACAAACCTACTTTTTCAATAGGTCGTTTTTCTTGCCAACAACTCACGCCTTCCATGGTTTCTACATAAACACTTTCTGTTTGTTGTGCCTTGTGAAAGCGTTCAATATTAGATTTAGCCTGTTGAATAGCTGTTTTCAAGTCTTCTGAAACTTCCTCTCCTGCTTTATCAAGAGCTTCCTTAGTGACTTGAAAATCTGATAGTGTCACTTGATCAAACTGAGTAGTAAATTCCCGAACGGCAGAATCTCCTCTTGATTTTACTGCTTCAAAGACATTTTCTACTACAGGCTCTAAAGCCTCGTAAGAAGCAGTAGGTCTTGCCAATAGGGATTCCAATTCCATCAAAGGGGGGTTTATATATTCTTGCATTACAAGACCATTTTTTCGATAGGACAAACTAGAATATCTTCTGCTCCGTTGGCCTTAAGCTCATCTATGACTTCCCAAAAATCTCCTGCATTAATCACTGAATGCAGGGAACTCCATCCAGTTTTTGCTAAGGGCAATACTGTTGGACTTTTTAAAACAGGAAGTATAGAACTAATTGCATTAATCTTATCATCCGGTACATTCATCAGAATGTACTTTGATTTTTTGGCTCTTAATACTGCCTGAATCCGAAAACGAAGTTTCTTAATCAAGTCTTGTGTTTCCTCAGTTAAACTGGGAGCTTGCACTAAAACTGCTTCTGAAGTGTTAATTTCAATTACCTCTTTTAAGTTATTCTTAAACAGAGTACTACCGCTAGAGACTATATCGCAAATAGCATCGGCCAAACCGATGTTTGGGGCAATCTCTACCGAACCATTAATGATGTGTAGATTGGCTTCAATTTGATTCTCTTTTAGAAAAGCACTTACAGTATCGGGATACGATGTTGCAATTTGCTTTCCTTCCAAATCCTTAACACTAGAAAATTCGGTTCCCTTGGGTACCGCGATGGAAACACGACATTTTGAAAATCCAAGTTTTTCAATTATCTCCAAATCAGTTCCCTTTTCCACCAAAAGATTCTCCCCCAAAATAGCTAGATCTACCACTCCATCTCTCATGTACTGTGGGATATCTCCATTACGAAGAAAGAAAACTTCCATTGGAAAATTTTGGGCTGCGGCTTTTAGTTGGTCTTTTCCATTATCAAATGAAATTCCACAGTCCTTGAGTAATTGAAGAGAATCCTCGTTTAGTCGACCTGATTTCTGAATGGCTATTCGTATCATTTTTTATTTTTTATGCTTGAATCTCACTGGTTTTAAACAAAAAAACCCGCTTGAGTTTCAAACGGGTTTCTATATCATGCACATCTACATCATTAGCACTCGCTCGAGTCTGTTAAATGATGATGATGTGTTTTATTTAATTGCATAGATGCAAATATATTGTTTTTTTATATAGAAGATTGTAATTTTTCATCAAATCGTGCTCCCTTCTCAAAATGTTCCTCAAATTCCTCATGAGGAAGAAAAAGTACATACAAGGGAACACATAAACTTTGAGCGACTTTATGTAAAGTTTTTAGAGTTGGATTAGTCCTGCCTGATTCAACTCTGCGCAAAGAACCATCATCCATATCTAAACGGTTAGACAGTTCTCGTTGACTCATTTTATACTGTCTACGGACATATTTCATTCTCTCGCCAAACAGTTTAGCATTAAACATCAGATAGAAATATCAATAAGTTGTTCAAACTATATTTTATAAACTAGGGGCCTATTTGATTCTTTATAAAATGAGAAAAAATAAAATTATAAATCAAGCTAAAATTAGAGGGCATAATTACCCTAATTAAAGAAAATATTTATCTTGGCTGCTTAGAAATATTTAATAAATGATTAAGTTTATGACAATAAAACATGTAATGCCCCTAATTTAATACTAGTTTTAATGTTTTTACCCCAGATATTGCAAATGAGACCTATCTTATTCATTATTTAAATTTTTTTTATTTTACACCACTTTTGCACAATTCCATTTGCATAGTGACTTTTATATTGCCCCAAATACCGAACTTCACATCACTGCACCCACTACTACTTTTGTTTCGGGTTCATTTGTTACTGATCATGGTCCAAACGGAGGTCTTGTTTCCTTTGCCTCCAACTGCGGTTGGCAAGCTGCAGACCACAACGCCCATATTGATGGAAATGTCAAGATTTATAATCCCACAACATTTACCTTCCCTACTGGACATGAAGCTGTTTTTCAGCCACTCGCTATTAGCAAGGCCAGGGGTGTTTCGTTTATCAATGTCGATTACCGCCACCAGTCTCATTCTAACCTTACGCCCAATTCAGGAATACTTAAAATTCATCCTGCATACTATTGGAATATCAACCAGGCAACAGGATCAGCAAAAGTAGAATTGTTTAGCCATCATTATTAAACGCTTGGAATAATTGGAGAACAAATGATTTAGGTAGTAACGGTTTTACCAAGTACAATAAAAACAACCCCTTTCTATTTCAAGAAGAGGTTTTGTTTTTTGAAACAATAGGTTAAATCAAGGTAAGATTCTAGATGTCAGTTACTGAAACAAGCTCAGGGTTACAGGGGAATTAACTAATCGAGACCCTGCAATTGAAATGCTGAGCTTGTTTCAGCATCTCCCCTATCTTCAATTTTGACAAGGAGTTAGTGTATAAAAAAAACCAAACCTTAGAAAAGGCCTGGTTTTAATATATTGAAATAACGAAAATGTTATACTTATAAAATCATGGGTTACTGATTCCCTAAAATTATAGGCAATCCATTCTTCCCACTTCCGATAACAATCACTTTAGAGTTAGGAGATTCAGACAACTTAATTGTTGCTTCAATTCCTTTTTCTTGAAGAATCTTATCTGTTAGAGAGGCACTTAAAATACGGTTAGCGGTAGCCTTTCCTTCTGCATCAATACGCTGACGTTCTGCTTCTTGCGTAGCTTTTTCAATTCTAAATTCATATTCCAACGCTTCTTGTTCTTGATTCAATTTACGTTCAATGGCCTCTCGAATTGCGATTGGCAGTGTTACGTCACGAACCAAAACAGCGTTGAGTTGTACATACTGATCTTCTACTACTTTCTTGGTTTCCTCGTAGATTTCATTTTGGATTGCATCCCGCTTGGTAGAATACAACTGTTCTGGAGTATAACGTCCCACCACACTTCTTGCTACTGCTCTAATTTGAGGAATGATAATGATGTTTAAGTAATTCTCTCCTTTTGTTTTGTGAAGTAAGCCCAATTGTTCGATGGTTGGTTGATACAACACAGAGATATCTAGCGATATTTCAAGTCCATTGGAGGACAGTACCTGCATTTTACTCTCAAAAACTTCTTGTTGCTTCACGTTGTAGATATACACCTTGTTCCAAGGCGCAATAATGTGAAATCCTTCGCCCAATGGTGGTTCATCGGTAACCACCCCTCCACCGAAGGTTTTAAATAATACTCCTGCTTCTCCATAACCAATGTTAATGGATGATTTAGAAATAAAAATAAGTAATACGACTACCAATAAAATAATAGGTAATCCAATTTTAGGTAATTTTTGCATAATTTTTTTTTTAGGTTAACATTCCTCCATCTACATGAAGCACTTGTCCAGTAATATAACTGGATAAATCAGAAGCCAAAAACACACAGGCATTGGCTACATCTTCAGCTTGTCCTCCCCTTTTCAGTGGGATTCCTTCTCTCCATCCTTGGACTACTTCCTCAGAGAGCTTGGCTGTCATTTCAGTTTCTATAAAACCAGGGGCAATTACATTGGAACGGATGTTTCGTGAACCTAATTCCAAAGCCACTGATTTTGAAAATCCAATTATTCCTGCCTTGGAGGCTGCATAATTGGATTGTCCGGCATTTCCTTTTACTCCTACAACAGAACTCATGTGAATGAGTGCCCCATGGCGTTGTTTTAAAAAGGTACGTTGTACCGCTTTAGTCATATTAAAAATGGACTTAAGGTTGACCTCGATTACTTGATCAAAATCTTCCTCACTCATTCGCATTAAAAGATTGTCCTTAGTAATCCCGGCATTATTGATCAAGATATCTAAACATCCAAAATCAGTAAGTACATCTTCAACCAATTTTTGAGCTTGCTCAAAATTAGCTGCATTACTTTGGTATCCTTTAATTTTAACTTCTGTAGTTGCAAGTTCAGTCTCTAAAGCATCGGCAGCTTCTTTATTGCTACTGTAGGTAAAAGCAACATTACATCCTTGTGCTACAAATATTTTGGCTATACCTCTCCCAATTCCCCTACTGGCTCCGGTAATAATGGCGGTTTTTCCTGTGAGTAATTTCATCATTTTAAGCTAATACTTCTGCGACTTTTGCTCCAATTTGAGCTGGAGAATCTACAACATGGATTCCACATTCGCGCATAATACGTTTTTTGGCTTCAGCAGTATCTTCACTTCCTCCTACTATGGCTCCTGCATGGCCCATTGTTCTTCCTTTAGGGGCTGTTTCTCCAGCGATAAAGCCAATTACAGGTTTCTTATTTCCCGTAGCTTTAATCCATTGTGCAGCATCGGCCTCCAATTGGCCTCCAATTTCTCCGATCATCACTACACAGTCTGTGTCAGGGTCATTCATAAAGAGCTCTACAGCATCTTTAGTGGTCGTTCCAATAATGGGGTCCCCACCAATTCCAATGGCTGTTGATATCCCTAATCCTTGAGCTACTACTTGATCAGAAGCTTCATAGGTTAAGGTTCCCGATTTAGAAACAATTCCTACTTTTCCTTTTTTGAATACAAAACCAGGCATGATTCCTACTTTTGCTTCTTCTGGAGTGATGACTCCAGGACAGTTAGGACCAATTAAAATTGCTCCTTGACTTTTTACATAAGCATACGCTTTTGTCATATCGTTTACTGGAATTCCTTCAGTGATGGTAATGATTACTTTAATTCCTGCTTCAGCAGCCTCCATGATGGCGTCTGCTGCAAAAGCAGGCGGAACAAAAATGATGGTCGTATCGGCAGCGGCTTCTTTTACCGCTTCTGCAACACTGTTAAAAACAGGTTTGTCAAGATGAGTTTGCCCACCTTTTCCGGGTGTTACCCCCCCTATAATATTAGTTCCGTACTCAATCATTTGGGTAGCGTGAAATGTTCCTTCACTTCCCGTAAAACCTTGTACAATTATTTTAGAATTCTTGTTTACAAGTACACTCATGTTTTGTTTTATTTAATTCAATTTAGTATTTACTTTTATTCTTTTACTCTCTCTATGTAACTCCCCTTCTCTGTTTCTACTTTAATTTTATCCCCTTCATTTATAAATAAGGGGACATTGATTGTAGCACCAGTTTCTACAGTTGCAGGCTTAGTCGCATTGGTAGCTGTATTCCCTTTCACTCCTGGTTCTGTATGGGTTACCTCTAAAACAACACTGGCTGGCATGTCTGCAGACAAGGGCATTCCATCCTCTGTATTGATAGAAATAGAAACCATCTCTCCTTCTTTCATGAGTTCAGGAGCGTCCAATACTGATTTTTCTACTGCAATTTGATTATAGTCATCTGTATTCATAAAATTATATTGATCTCCTTCACTATATAGAAATTGATATTTTTGTGTTTCTACACGAATATCTTCAATCTTATGTCCTGCAGAAAAGGTGTTGTCCAATACTTTTCCTGAAGTAACACTTTTCAGTTTTGTTCTAACAAAAGCTGGGCCTTTCCCAGGTTTTACATGCAAGAATTCAATGATTTTATAAATATCATTATTGTATTTAATGCATAATCCTTTTCTAATATCTGATGTAGATGCCATAGTCTTAAATTTAGTTTTCTATAAATAACCTTTCATTAACCCACGCTTGGAATTGTTTATGAACTGTAAAATCTTATCGCGCTCAGGGGTAGCCATTATTTCGGCTTCAATTATACGAATGGCTTGTGAAATATTGTTTTTTTGTTGGAAAAGAATTTTGTAAATCGATTGAATTTCTTGAATTTTTTCGGCCTCAAATCCTTTTCTTCTCAGTCCAATAGAGTTAATTCCCATGTATGATATGGGCTCTCGCGCTGCTTTAACATAGGGAGGAACGTCCTTACGTACCAGTGATCCTCCAGAGATAAACGCAAAATCACCAATAGTACAAAACTGATGCACTGCAGCTAAACCTGCCAAAATTACATGATTGCCAATTTCAATATGCCCCGCAAGAGTACTGTTGTTTGAAAAAACACAATAGTCGCCCACGCTACAATCATGAGCAATATGTGAATAAGCCATAATAAGGCAATTTTTTCCAATCTTAGTAATCCCTTTACTTGCAGTACCTCTATTTATAGTCACACATTCACGGATGGTAGTATTGTCACCAATTACAGCCAAAGAGTCTTCCTCATCAAATTTTAAATCTTGTGGCACTCCACTGATTACAGCACCGGGGAAAACCTTACAGTTCTTTCCGATGCGCGCACCAGACATAATTGTAACATTGGATCCAATCCACGAGCCTTCACCAATTTCAACATTCTTATGGATGGTACTAAAAGGCTCAACAATTACGTTGTCTGCAACTTTAGCATCAGAATGAATGTAGGAAAGTGGTTGTATCATGTTATTTTTTTATGATTCTCTTCTAGAAATTTGCGCCATCATGTCACCCTCACTTACCAATTGGTTGTTGACAAAGGCATGTGCTCTCATATTGCAAATACCACGCCTAATCGGAGTGATCAATTCTAGTTTAAAAATCAAGGTATCCCCAGGGTATACAGGACGCTTGAATTTTACATTATCAATTTTCATGAAGAAGGTCAAATAATTTTCCGGATCAGGGACTGTATTGAGCACCAATACTCCTCCAGCTTGAGCCATGGCTTCTATCTGTAAAACTCCTGGCATTACTGGAGCTCCAGGGAAATGTCCTTGGAAGAATGACTCGTTCATCGTTACATTCTTCAGTGCAACCACATGAGAGTCAGATAACTCAAGAATTTTATCTACCAATAAAAAAGGAGGTCTGTGAGGAAGTATATTCATGATTTGATTAATATCCATTACTGGAGGAATATTCAAATCAAATATAGGTGCATTAGATTTTCTATTGGTTCGTATTAGAGATGCTATATGCTTCGCAAAATCCGTATTAATTTTATGTCCCGGCTTCGTGGCAATCATTCTCCCTTGGATAGGCATGCCCACTAAAGCCAAATCTCCAATAACATCCAAAAGCTTATGTCTAGCAGCTTCATTAGGATGGTGTAAGGTTAAATTGTCCAGAATGCCATTGGATTTTACTGAGATTTCATCTTTGTTAAACGCCGCTTTGAGGCGATCCATATTACTCTCCTCAAGTGGTTTATCTACGTAAACTATAGCATTATTAAGGTCACCTCCCTTAATGAGTCCGTGCTCCAATAGCTTTTCTAATTCATGCAAGAAACTGAAGGTTCTTGAAGATGCTATTTCAGATTTAAATTCTTCTATTTTGTGTAAGGTTGCATTTTGAGTTCCTAGGACTTTTGTTTCAAAATCAATCATTACTGTAAAAGAAGATTCCTCAGCGGGAATTAACATAATTTCACTCCCTGAGGACTCATCAATATGATGAATAATCTCGGTAACTACAAACACCTCTTGAAGTGCATCTTGCTCCTCTACTCCTACTTTTTCAATAGCTTCAACAAACATTTTGGAAGAGCCATCCATGATAGGGAGTTCGGATCCATTGAGTTCGATATAGCAGTTATTGATAGCACACCCCACAAGGGCTGCTAGCAAATGTTCTGTGGTTTGAATTTCTTGTTCTCCTTTGACAAGGGTTGTACTTCTGTCTGTTTTGCTTACAAAATTAGTTAGGGCAGGTATTTCTTCTACAGGATCTAAATCCATTCTACGAAAAACAAAACCTATATTTTCAGGTGCGGGTTTAAGATCAAGCTGAATTTCTTTACCTGAATGCAAGCCGATTCCATTCAAACGAACTTCTTTGGCCAGGGTCTTTTGCGGTGTAGTTTGTTTTATCATGGTTTAATTTTTTTTTCTAGTGCTCTAAGTCGAGCTTCAATTTTTGGGAATTGTTTAAATAAAGCATATGATTTATAATAGGAACGATACTCCATTGCTGGAGTTCCTTGATAATCGCCAGCGTTAGGAATACTTTTTGTCACACCTGTTTGGCCTTGGATTTGTACTCGATCTCCTATGGTAATATGTCCAGCAAATCCTACTTGCCCTCCAATTACACAATGAGACCCTATTTTGGTTGATCCAGAAATTCCAGTTTGAGCGGCAATTACTGTATGTGCACCAATTTCAACATTGTGAGCTACTTGTACCATATTATCAAGTTTCACTCCTGTAGCAATGTGGGTTGCCCCTAAAGTTGCCCTATCAATGGTTACATTAGCTCCTAATTCTACATTCTCCTCAATCACCACCTTTCCAAGTTGTGGAATTTTCATATAAGCTCCAGATGCTTGTGGAGCAAAACCAAATCCATCTGAACCAATTACTACACCACTATGAAAAATGCAATTTGCACCAATTGTAGTGTCGTCTAAAAGGGTCACATTTGGATTCAGCTTAGTGTTTTTTCCAATAAAGACTTGGTCACCGACAAAACAATTAGAATGAATTTGCACTCCTGCCTCAAGAGTACAAGCACCTAAAGTGACGTTAGGACCTACATACACATCGGGTGCCAATTTCGCCTGAGGGCTAATAATTGCAGATTTATCAATTCCGCTGAAGGTTTTTTGTTGTGACTTGGCTTCCTCCATTAGTAAAGCGGTAAAAGCGAGGTAAGGATCCTCTACTCGAATTAATGCAGTTTGAACCTTTGACTCTAAAAAAAACTCCTTCTTAATCAAGACTGCAGAAGCCTTTGTAGTATATAAAAATGATGCGTATTTTTTATGGGATAAAAAACTTAGTGAACCCAATTGTGCTGTTTCAATTTTAGAAAGTTGATTGACTTTTAGACCAGCCTCACCTTCGATTGAGCCGTTGAACTTTGCAGCTATCTCTTCAAGGGATAAATTCATGGGGCAAAAATAAGGATTTATAAGGAATTATTTGCTTTTGGGATAGCACAAATAATATTTATGAATGGGCTTGGAAAACTGCTCAAAATCTAAATAATCTATTACTTTTGCGATAGATTTTACAGCACCTGATTTTTCTTTCAGCAAAATTTGGGCTTGATCAGAAACAAAAGTTTGATTTGAAATACTGCCTGAAAAAACGAAATAATCTAAAACAGCATCATTATAAACCACAGGGTCAACAAGCTGCTTTTTCTTCAATACATCCGAGGCTTCAAAAGGAATAGACTGTAATTTAACTTTTGGTAAGCTTCTGTCTATAAGTTGACTAGACAGTTTTCTTAAAACAATATCTTCATGATTCATCCAACTTTTTAAAAGGAATAAAATATCAGAATCATCTATTGTAAGATACTCTGTTAGCGCTTTTTTTTCGAGGATTGACTCTTTAGTCATTCCATAAAAAGGATGAAGTGGATGAGTCTCTGTTAGGGTTTCTGTCCCGTTTTCAACTAGAGTCCTGAAACGTAACAACACCTTGACCAATATCAATTCTGCTACCAAACTCGTTTTGTGAAGATAAACTTGCCAATACATTAACCGTCGCGCCAAGAGAAATTTTTCAAGTGAATGAACTCCCTTGCTTTCAAACACTAGCTCTTCATTTTCAACGTTCATCATTGCTACAATTCGGTCAGTGTTGATGTTTCCCTCAGTTACACCAGTGTAAAAACTGTCTCTTTTTAAATAATCTAAACGGTCAACATCAATTTGTCCAGAGACCAATTGATGCATGAATTTCCTGTGGTATTCATTCCTAAAAATTTGTAGTGCTAAATCCAGAGCTCCCTTGAATTGTTCATTCAATAGCTCTATGACACGAATAGAAATTTCTTCATGGTGCACCCCAGGAAGAAGTGCTTTTTCTGTGGCATGAGAAAAAGGTCCATGTCCCACATCGTGTAATAAAATAGCGGCGAGCATTGCCTCCTTTTCTTTCTCACTTATTTGAAGTCCTTTTTCACTAAGAACCGTAATGGCATTTTGCATGATATGCATTGCGCCAATAGCGTGTTCAAAACGGGTGTGATGTGCCCCAGGATAAACCAAACTTGATAAACCCATTTGAGAAATTCGTCTTAGACGTTGAAAATAAGGATGGTTTATAAGTTGTAAAATCAAATCTGATCGAATGGCAATAAAACCATAAATTGGGTCGTTAAATAAAGGGTTCTTATTTCGCACGGTTTGAATCAAATTTTTTACAAAGATAACAAATGGAACGTATCAAAATTTTATGGGTGGATGATGAGATTGAAATGCTCAAGCCTCATATTCTTTTCCTTGAGGGTCGAGGCTATACCACAACTGGGTGCACCAATGGACAAGACGCCCTTGATATGATAGAAGCCCACTCCTACGATGTGATCCTTTTGGATGAAAACATGCCTGGATTAAATGGTTTGGAAACCTTAGTTGAAATTAAAAACAAAAAGCCCAATATCCCTGTGGTCATGATCACAAAAAATGAGGAGGAACAAATCATGGAAGATGCTATAGGTTCCAAAATCTCTGACTACCTTATTAAGCCTGTAAACCCAAACCAAATCTTACTTTCACTCAAAAAATTACTCAACCAAAAAAATCTTGTTGCAGAAAAAACAACACAGAGCTATCAACAGGAATTTGGAAAAATAGCGCAGTCCCTTATGGATTTGGATACCTATGAAGATTGGATTGCGTATTTCAAAAAGCTAATGTATTGGGAACTTGAATTGGAAAGTCTGGAAGACAGCAGTCTTTTTGAAATTTTTGAAACCCAAATGAAAGAAGCCAACACGCAATTTGCAAAGTTTATTACGAAAAATTACCCTAATTGGATGCAAGGTCAAAGCGCACCTGTACTTTCCCATACGGTCTTTGATAAATATGTTGTCCCACAACTACAAGAGCATCAACCTACTCTTTTGGTATTAATCGATAATCTCAGATACGACCAATGGAAAACAATTGCCCCCGAATTGAGAACTCTTTTTACCCTGGAAGAAGAACAAACCTATTTTAGCATTTTGCCCACTGCAACACAATATGCTCGAAATGCTTTTTTTTCTGGATTAACCCCTTTAGAAATAGAACGGAGATTTCCACAATGGTGGAAAAATGATAGTGATGAAGGTGGAAAAAATATATATGAAAAAGAGCTTTTAGAGGCGCATTGGAAACGTTTAAACTTTTCACGTCCTATAAGTTATCATAAAATTACTCAGCTGCAGCAGAGTCAACAAATGATTAAAAACTTACAAAACCATACTCATGAAGGTTTAACAACGGTGGTTTATAATTTTGTCGACATGATTTCACATGCCAAAACAGAGATGGAAGTCATTAAAGAATTAGCACCAGACAATAAAGCCTATCGTTCGATCACTCAAAGTTGGTTTAAAAACAGTCCGTTGAAAGAAGTTCTTAAAAAAGCTGCTGCTCTTGGATTTAAGGTACTTCTAACTACAGATCACGGAACCATAAATGTGGGGCATCCCTCCCAAGTGGTGGGTGATCGAGAAACAAGTCTAAACTTGAGATACAAAACAGGGAGAAGTTTGAGTTATGAGAGCAAAGAAGTTTTAGAATGCAAAGACCCTCATTCCTTTCAATTACCCTCAGTATCGATGAATAGTCCCTTTGTCTTCGCAAAAGGAGACTATTATTTTGTGTATAAAAACAACTACAATCATTTTGTCAATTTCTTTAAAAACACCTTTCAACATGGCGGTGTTTCTATGGAAGAAATGATCATTCCATTTGTTGTATTAAACCCACGTTAGTCATACCTTTACTGCATGGAAATTAGCTTTAATCGAGAAACTATATCACGTGCAGTAGATTATATAATAGACCATAAAAAGCATACCGTTATTCGTATTGACGGTGCTATGGGAGCAGGAAAAACAACACTTATTTCTGAAATATGCAAAAAAATGGGAGTACTAGAAGCAACCAGTAGTCCTACTTTCTCATTAGTAAACAACTACCAAGGGAAAAAGGAGCCTATTTATCATTTTGATTTTTATCGTTTAAAAAATCCAAATGAAGCCATAGATTTTGGAGTAGAGGAATATTTTGAATCAGGGTATCTCTGTTTGTTAGAATGGGCAGGAATCATTTCAGAACATCTCCCCCTATCGTATGATCATTATGAACTAAAATGGGTAAATGAAACAAAACGAATTTTAAAACAAATCAAGTAATGAAAATTTTATATCGTTTGGGGTATTATCTTGTAGGATTCTCTGTAGGGTTGATCTTATTGGCGTTTATATTTAGCGGCAAAAAAACAAGTTGTAATTATTCTCCCTCTGCAAGGGTTAAAGATAATTTACTTCAAAAAGAGATTCGAATCCCCTCCGATTTGCAAAGTCAATTTCCGCAGTTGAGCGACAGCATCATACGAGACTACATTGATCAAGGTGAAATAAATTTTTCCAAGAGTGATACTAAAAGAGATTCTTGTCGTCTTTATTACATTGAAATCGAATATAAAACGCTGGAGGTTTTTGAAGTTACAAACTGTGCAAAAACAATAACATTGGTTTCTTTTAAGAGGCCATAGCTTTTCTTCGCTTGAGTTCTTTTTCAATTAAGCTTAATTCTCTAGGGGTTTGTCCACTTACAGAAGTATTCTCCTCAGCTCTTCGTATTAAATAAGGTATAACTTCATTAACAGGTCCAAATGGGAGGTATTTTACAACTCGATATCCCTCAGAGGCTAGATTGAATGAGATATGATCTGCCATGCCTAATAATTGTGAAAACCATATATTAGGATTATCCTTAGCCACTTTATTTTTTTTCATCCACTCCAAAACTCGGCTTACACTATATTCATTGTGAGATCCTAAGAATAAGCTACAGTGACTCAAATGGTCAAGAATAAAATCTAATCCTGCATTAAAATTAAGATCGGTTTGTTCTTTTGATTCACAAATTGGGGAGGGAATTTCTAATTCCAATGCTCTTATGTTTTCTTTTTCAATATAGGCTCCCCTAACTAGTTTTACTCCAATTTTAAATCTTTTTTTTGTTGCTTTTTTATGAAGATTTTTTAAATAGCTCAAGCGATCTTTTCGATACATTTGAAGCGTAGTGTAAATCAAAGTAGTCTCTTTGTTATACTTTTCCATAAATGATTCTGCAATCTCATCAATCGCGTCTTGTAACCAAGATTCTTCAGCATCAATAAGTAGATGTGCTCCTAGCGCTGCTGTTTTTTCACAACAAGTATTGATACGATTTAATGTTCGTTGCCAAGCTTCTTCTTCTTTAGTTGTAAAAGAGACTTTTGCTCCTTTTTTTTCAAAAAGAGATATCGGCCCAAGCGTAGTAAGCTTAATAACAGTAAAAGGAAGTGAGGCCCTTTGTTTTGAAAAAATTAGAGTCTCCAAAGTATTCTCTAAACTAGTATCCATTCCCTGTTCTGACTTAGATTCCTCGGCAGCAAAAATAAGACAGGATTGAATTTTAGAAATTTCTAGTTTTTTAACTAGTTCAAGAGAGTCTTCCTTCGTTAAACCAGCACAAAATTGTGAAAAAACAGTGGCCTTAAATAGTGGAGCTATGGGTAACTTTAACTTTAACGCCATCCTTGTCAATCTACTTCCAAAAGACACAAGGGTTTGGTTAGAAATCATTCTAAATAAATAATAGGCCTTGTAAAGTTCTTTATCAGATTTTAAATGATAGGCTTTTTGTGTGTTTTCGAAACGCATACACTTAGTAACTAAAGAACATTAATTTTTATTTTCTAACATGGGAACAAATCTAAAAACTCCAAATTCTTGTTTATCAAAAGTTGTTTTAGAGGTACGGATATAGCGGGTCATTATTTGCTCTTTTTCACCCAAAGGTATCACTAATTTCCCTCCAACTGCCAACTGATTTAATAAGGTTTTAGGTACAGCTGGAGCTCCAGCAGTGACCAGAATTCGGTCAAATGGAGCATCCGTGGGAAGGCCTTTATAACCATCCCCAAAAACCTGCTTCTTTGTTCGGTATCCCAATTGCGCGAAAAGTCGCTGGGTTTGTTTAAAGAGCGCATGTTGTCTTTCGATTGTATACACCTGAGGGGTGAGTCCAAGTAAAACTGCTGTCTGATAGCCAGAACCAGTACCTATCTCAAGAACTTTATGTCCCTCCGTTACCGCCAATAATTCTGACTGAAAAGCAACAGTGTAAGGCTGGGAGATGGTTTGCTCAGCAGCAATAGGATAAGCGTTGTCCTCATAAGCAAAGTTGATTAAACTTGGATCCATAAAAAAGTGCCGCGGTACCTCTAACATTACATTCAAAACCTCTTCAGATTGAATCCCTTTTACTCTTAGAGTCTCTATTAATTGCCTTCTTAAACCTTGATGCTTTGTTGTTTCGTTCATTACCGACAAAAATAGTGCTGTTTTCCTAAAATTTGACATTTAGATTGTATTTTTGAAAAAAATCACATTAGAAAAATGCTTAAGATAGGAATCCTGGGTGCAGGACATTTAGGAAAAATTCATTTACGTATTGCTGCAGCTTCAAAGCATTATGAATTTGTGGGTTTTTATGATCCAGATCCCAATACTGTCTCTGCAATTATTACTGACACTGAGTATACTGCTTTTGAAAGCCCAGAAACACTTATCGAAGCCTGTGATGTCATTGATATAGTCACACCTACCCTTTCTCATTTTGAAATGGCTTCTTTAGCTATCAATGCTAAAAAACATGTTTTTATAGAAAAACCATTGGCCAAAACAGACGAAGAAGCCACTGCCCTAGTCACTCTAGCAAAATCAAAAGGTGTATTAGGTCAAGTGGGGCATGTAGAGCGTTTCAATCCTGCCTTCCAATCTATTTTGGATTCCATAACTTCTCCCCTGTTTATAGAAACACATCGTTTGGCAGAGTTTAATCCAAGAGGAACTGATGTATCGGTTGTTTTGGATCTTATGATTCATGATATAGATATTGTACTCAGCGTAGTTAACTCTCCTGTAAAGCGAATAGACGCTTCTGGAGTTGCTGTCATCAGTGAAACTCCTGACATCAGCAATGCAAGAATTGAATTTGAAAACGGCTGTGTTGCCAATTTAACCGCCAGTAGGATTTCACTTAAGAAAATGAGAAAGACTCGCTTTTTTCAAAAAAACGCCTATATCGCAGTGGACTTTTTAAGTAAAAAAGTAGAGGTTGTTAAAATAAAAGATGCTCCAAAAAATACAGACGATTTAGCATTAGTCCTCAAAAATGCAGAGGGACAGAAGAAGCAAATTTATTTTGAAAATCCTCAAATAAATGATTCCAACGCAATACAAGAAGAATTAGAACATTTTGCCGAATGTATTCAGCAAAATAAAAAACCGCTGGTTTCACTTCATGACGGCGCAAAAGCCTTAAAAGTAGCACATCAAATCATTACTTGTATTGGATAGATTTTTAGTTTAATCACTAATTTGCAACCTCTCGTTTCAAACAGTATATTACTTTCATAAACTTATGGAATCCAAGGTGTAAAAGATCAATTAAAGCTATTGATAAATTCCCTTAAAAATGCCAACTAAAACGACGCTTTATCTTCTTGTGTATAATTAAAAAATCCTACTAAAGAATTATATTGAAAGTGTATCTTTGCGCTGTATGAAAATTGCCAAGAACACCATTGAATTAAAGAATTCACTCCCTGAGACAGTAACACTAATTGCAGTTTCTAAAACAAAACCACAGTCTGACTTGATTGAAGCATATGAAGTGGGACAAAGGGACTTTGGTGAAAATAAAATTCAAGAAATGTCAGAAAAATGGGAGCATCTCCCTAAAGACATTCACTGGCATATGATTGGTCATGTCCAAACCAATAAAGTCAAATATATGGCACCGTTTGTTCATTTAATTCATGCGGTGGACAGCTTGAAATTATTAAAGGAAATTCAAAAACAAGCGTTAAAAAACAACCGTACTATTGGGTGTTTAATCCAAATTAGAATTGCACAAGAAGAAACTAAATTTGGTTTTCCTGCTGAAGAACTATCAAGTTTAGTTGAAGCGGCAAAACAATTTCCAAATATTGAAATAAAAGGCTTAATGGGTATGGCAAGCTTTACTTCAAATCAAGAGCAAATAAGACAGGAATTTAAAAACTTAGCTGAGATATTTAGCGAGTTTAAGTTGGTTAAACCTGAAAGCACCATACTCTCCATGGGAATGAGTAGTGACTACCAAATGGCTATTGAAGAAGGGTCCACTATGATTCGAGTGGGAAGTAAAATATTTGGAGAACGCAATTAGTAAGAATGTACGCTATACTTGATATTGAAACCACTGGAGGCAAATATGATGAAGAGGGAATTACAGAAATTGCTATCTACAAATATGATGGTCAAAAAGTAATTGACCAATTCAGTAGTTTGATTAATCCCCAAAAAGAAATTCAGCCATTTGTAGAGAAACTAACAGGAATTAACTCAAAAATGCTTGATAATGCACCCAAATTTTATGAGGTTGCAAAGCGGATTGTTGAGCTCACAGAGGACTGCATACTAGTTGCACACAATGCAGCATTTGATTATCGGATTTTACAAACAGAATTTAGAAGACTTGGATTTCCCTTTGAGCGAAAATCTATTTGTACTGTTGCATTATCTCAAAAACTTCTCCCAGATGAACCCGCATACAGTCTTGGAAAATTGGTTCGCAATCTAGGGATACCTTTTTCAGATCAACATAGAGCTCATGGAGACGCCAAAGTGACTTTGAAATTATTTGAACTTTTATTAGAAAAAGATATTCAAAAAACAATTTTACGTGCTCACATCATTACAAAAAATCCCAACAAAGTCCCCTCAAAATATTTAACCCTTATAGACAAACTCCCCTCAGAGATGGGTGTGTATTATTTGCACAACGCAGATGATGCAATCATCTATATTGGTAAAAGTAATAACATCAAGAAAAGAGTATTGAGCCACCTCACTGGATCACAACAGAAAGCAATTGCAATACAAGAAGAATTGTCTCATGTAACCTATGCCTTGACTGGAGGTGAATTGGTAACCCTTTTAAAAGAACAAAATGAAATTAAAAGCATTGCTCCTAAATTTAATCGAGCAATGCGTTTTAGGACCTTCCCCATGGGAGTCAGAATTGACAGCTCAGCAACCTATCCCCTATTGGTCATTGAACAGGTTAAAGCAGATACCGAATACCTTAGTGTTTTTAAAAATCAAAAGGCAGCGAAAGCTACTTTGTTTAGATGGTCAGATGAATATAAAATATGCCTGAACAAAACAAGTGTATCAAAATCAGAAACTGCTTGCTTTAATCATGGGATTCAAAAATGCGATGGCGCATGTGTGAGTGAGGAATCTCCTGAAGCATATCAAGGAAAAATTGATCGTTTATCCGAATCCTTATCTTATCCACATGATGATTTTTTAATAATTGAAAAAGGAAGAAAGGAAGGTGAATCTTCTTTTGTGTATGTCGAAAATGGGAAATATAGAGGGTATGGTTATCACGAATTAAATCACCAGATAAAAACTAAACGTCAAATTGAATCTCGATTAATTCAAATGGGAAGCAACCCAGATGCTCAAAAATTAATTCGTAGCTTTTTAAGACGTAAAAAATACAAGAAGTTAATACCTTTATCATTCAGTTTTACCAACTAAAATATAAGATGAACCCCATTTCTAGGACACCCACATCATGAGAAAATGGCAACATAGATTACACGAAATTATTTATGAAGCAGATACCTTTGCGGGAAAACTGTTTGACATACTGCTGCTAATTGCCATTCTTTTTAGCGTGATTCTCGTTTCTCTGGAGAGCATTGCTTCCATTGATCAAGTGTACCATGAGTATCTCAACATAGCCGAATGGATCATAACTATTTTATTTACAATAGAATATATTGCGCGTTTGTTTACTGTCACCCAGCCTTTAAAATATGTTTTTAGTTTTTATGGAATTATCGATTTACTCTCAACACTCCCTAAATATATATCCTTAATTTTTATTGGAACACATAGCTTAGTTGCCCTTAAGGCACTTCGATTACTGAGAGTTTTTAGAATTTTAAAACTTAGTCATTACATAGGTGAATCCAATATGCTTTTAAAAGCCTTAAAATCCAGCAGAACTAAAATATCAGTTTTTATTTTCAGTGTTTTAATACTGTGTATCATTTTTGGAACCATAATGTATTTAGTAGAAAGCAATGAAAGTGGCTTTACAAGTATCCCTAGCAGCATTTATTGGTGTATAGTAACCCTAACGACCGTTGGCTATGGCGATATTGCCCCTGCAACTCCATTAGGACAATTTATTGCTTCATTTATAATGATCATGGGATACGGAATTATTGCTGTTCCTACAGGAATAGTAACTGCAGAAATGACCAAATCAAATAAAATTGACACCAATACACAAGAGTGTCCTCATTGTTTAACAACCGACCACAAAGAAAATGCAATTCATTGCCACCAATGTGGAAAAAAAATCAATCATGTCAACTAAAAACTTAATCTATATCGCTGGCCCCACTGGAGTTGGGAAAACAAAATTGAGTCTTGAACTCGCAAAACGTTTCGATACAGAAATTATCTCTTGTGATTCAAGACAATTTTACAAAGAAATGGAAATTGGTACTGCTGTACCTACTGCTGAAGAATTGAAAGAAGTGAAGCATCACTTTATCCAACACAAATCAATACAAGAGGTCTACACAGTAAGTAATTTTGAAAAAGAAGCCGTTAAAAAACTAGATAAACTATTCAAGAAAAAGGATACCGTAATTATGGTGGGAGGTTCGGGTATGTATGCCGATGCTGTTATGTTTGGAATGGATGAATTTCCTGAAATTCCCGAAGAGACTCGAAATCAAATCAATGTCTTTTATCAAACACATGGTCTAAAAGGACTCCAAGAACTATTGAGAGAAAAAGACCCAAAATACTATACCCGTGTAGACATCAACAATCCAGTACGCTTAATTCGTGCCTTAGAAGTATGTGTAGCCTCAGACCAACCCTTTTCATCATTTCTTGGAAAACCCAGAGCGCCTAGAAATTTTGTTTCAAAAATGTTGATCCTTCATTGCCCTAGAACCATTTTATATGATAAAATCAATTCTCGTGTAGATCAAATGATGAAAGCAGGTTTAGAGAAAGAAGCACGCAAATTAGTTGAGTTTAAAGACTTATCTGCCTTAAAAACTGTTGGATACAAAGAACTTTTTCCTTTTATTGAAGAAAAAGAAGATTTAGAACACGTGATTTCTGAAATAAAAAAGAACAGCCGTCATTATGCCAAAAGACAGATTACTTGGTTTAAAAAATACGATAACGCCTTGTGCTTTCCTGCTAACACTCCTGCAGATGAAATCTTTGATTTACTTGAGGGGTAATTAATATCTTCTAAAGCCCGATTTTGCTTTTCTTTGAGAGGTAGTATTTTTTAATATCATATATGATTTTAAATATTTCATCACTTGGATCCTTTTAAATGTTCTCCATTTACTCAAAATATCCATTTGTTTATTTTGTAGCAACTTAGTACAATCTTTCTTCATAAATAATTTTAGTACTCAATATCTTAGATAAAATTATTTGTTCCAAATGAATAAAATTTAAACCCTACTATTTTTAATTCTTCATTCATCTTGCTCAAAGAATATACTAAATAATGATTTAGGCACCAATCATCCTTATTTAATAGAAAACAGCCATCATTATATCTTTACAGGTTGGATTTTAGAGGCTATAGCGAAAGGAGCATCAAATGAACTTCAAAACCTTTCCTTTACTAATGTAGAAGCCATTAAAGTAACCTACAACACAAGAACAATTAATAATACCCAAACTCTAGCCTCTGGAATTTTATTTATTCCAGATAAGAAAAGTATTTTACTTGTTTTATCCTACCAACACCAGGGGGGACTTCATCAAAAGATGTAAGCTCCTTCATTTTCAATGTTTGGTTCAAACGAGTTAACACATGCCGCTATGATTGCTAGTACAGGCTATATTGTACTTGTTCCTGATTACCTTGGTTATGGAAGTTCAGAACAAGAACAACATCCGTTTGAACACAAAGCTTCATTGGCACAAATAATTTAGATTTTATTAGAGCGGTTAAAGAATATTTGGACAATTCCAATATTAAAACCCAACAGACTATTTCATTAGCAGGATACTCCGAGGGAGCACAAATTTCACTTACCATGCATCAGCTTTTGGAAGAACATGGAATCACCTCAGTTCAAAAAAGCATAGTGGCTGATGGTGTCTTTTTAAAAAATAAATGGGTAAATCAATTGCTAGTAAGCAATCCCACCGTTGAAGAACTTAACTATTTTTTAAAACTTATAGAAAGCTATAAGAGTATTTATCCCAACCTACCCGAAACATGGTATCACTATTTGAAAGATCAGTATGCAGAAATGATTGAGAATGGCTCAGCGATTAATTCACTTCCTTTAAGCCAAATGGAACTCAATGAACTATTTGAAAGTAACTTCATTGATGGAATAATGAATGGAAAAGATCATGATTTTATAGATGCGTTAGAAATGAATGATGTAGAACCATGGGAAACAAAGTCGCCTGTATTTTTATTTTACTACGATGAAGATCAATCTAACGTGATTGCACAAGCCAAAACCTTCGAAATGTCTTTTGAAAAAATCAGTACTTCTATCCAATTTCAATTGAGTTCAAATAATCTCCCTGAAAATCCAGTACTTCCTTTTGCAATAGAGGTATTGAAATAACTACACAATAAAAACTAGCTACGAGTTTTGAAGGTAGTTGGATACATTCTTATGAATTCGGTCTTGAAGGTTCGTAAGGGATGCTTTTTCAAAAGGAAGACCCGTTATGTTTTCATATAATTCAATATAGCGCTCTGAAATAGAAGTAATCAATTTCTCGTCCATTTCTGGCAATATTTGACCTTCAAGTCCCTGAAAACCATTTGAAATCAGCCATTGACGGACAAATTCTTTAGAAAGTTGCTTTTGTACAAGCCCATTGGCTTGACGTTCTGCATAGCCTTCTTCATAAAAATAACGTGATGAATCAGGTGTGTGTATTTCATCAATAAGTACTATTTCACCTTTGGCTGTTTTTCCAAATTCGTATTTAGTGTCTACTAAAATAAGACCCTGTTTCTTTGCAATTTCAGTACCGCGTGCAAAAAGTTTTCGAGTATAGTCCTCTAAAATCAAATAATCCGATTCACTAACGATACCCTGTGCTATTATATTTTCCCTAGAAATATCTTCGTCATGGCCTTCTTCAGCTTTTGTAGCTGGTGTAATAATGGGCGTTGGAAACATATCATTTTCTATCATTCCCTCGGGCATTCTTACTCCACACAACATACGCTCACCACTTTTATATGTTCTTGCAGCGTGACCCGATAAATATCCACGAATCACCATTTCTACCTTAAAGGGCTCACAAGCCACTCCCACCGAAACATTTGGATCTGGCGTGGAAAGAAGCCAATTAGGCACAATATCAGCAGTAGCCTCAAGCATTTTGGTGGCAATCTGATTTAAGATTTGTCCTTTGTATGGAATTCCTTTGGGCATAACAACATCAAAAGCAGAAAGACGATCTGTGGCAACCATTATTAAAGCATCGTTTTCTAAGCGATAGACTTCACGTACTTTTCCTGTGTATTTTGATTTTAATCCTTCCAGTTGAAGGTCAGTATGCATTAAAGTATTTGACATAGTTAATTATCGTGTTCAATATTTTTATAGGCCTCAATTACTTTCTTCACGAGCGGGTGTCTGATGACATCCTTATCATCCAGATAAATGATTCCAATTCCTGAGGTGTTTTTTAAAATTAAAAGCGCTTCTTTCAAACCAGAAATAACACGCCTTGGCAAATCAATTTGACCTGGGTCACCTGTGATCATAAATTTTGCATTCTTCCCCATACGTGTCAAAAACATTTTCATTTGTGCATGAGTGGTATTTTGAGCTTCGTCAAGAATCACAAAGGCATTGTCAAGGGTCCTTCCACGCATAAAAGCCAAAGGAGCTATTTGAATAATTCCTTTTTCAATGTGACTTTTAAGTTTTTCACTGGGAATCATGTCTCGCAATGCATCATAAAGCGGCTGCATGTATGGGTCCAACTTTTCATTTAAGTCACCCGGGAGAAATCCAAGATTCTCTCCTGCTTCAACTGCGGGACGGGTAAGTACTATGCGTTTTACTTGCTTTTCCTTTAAAGCATTTACCGCAAGGGCAACTCCAGTATAGGTCTTACCTGTCCCAGCAGGTCCAATGGCAAAAACCAAATCGTTCTTTCTCATGGATTCCACCAAACGTTTTTGGTTGAATGTTTTCGCTTTGATAATTCGCCCCCCTACTCCATGCAAAATGGGAATTTCCGTTCCTTTGTTTAATTCAATATTTTCTTCGTTTCCTGCCAAAAAAATCCGATCAATAATTTCTTCGTTTAAAATATTAAATTTTCCAAAGTGAGCGATCAACATAGCCACTCTTTTTTCAAATTCAACTAACTGAGCCTCTTCACCATAGGCTTTAAAGGAATTGCCTCTGGCTACAATTTTAAGCTTTGGAAAATAGGTACGAAGCTTTACAATATTAACATTTTGATCTCCAAAAAAATCTTGAATATTGATTTCGGATAAATCAATTTTTATTTCATTCAAAGGCTAGTAGTTTAAAATAAATTATTTTTGTTATGCAGAGATGAGCCCGCGTATAAAAATAGAATAATTTTACTTAATTAATATTAGATTTTTTAGTTTATGACCATCATTACGTTGACTACCGATTTTGGCCATAAAGATTATTCATTAGCAGTAATAAAAGCGGCTTTACTCAACCATATACCAGAGGCCACTATTATTGATATTTCGCATCAAATTTCACCCTACAATCATTCTGAAACTGCTTACATACTAAAAAATGCATTTACTGCTTTCCCAAAAGGAAGTATACATATCATTGGTGTAGAGTCTGAACTGACTCCAGAAAACATTCATTTGGCTATGGAATTTGAAGGCCATTTTTTTATTGGCGCAGACAATGGTATTTTCTCCCTTATAAAAGAAGAATTTAAGGCAAAAAAAACAGTTGCTATAAACATTCACAATTCTGTAGTCACTTCTTTTCCTTTATTGGATGTATTCATTCATGTTGCTGCACACCTAACTAGAAAGGGGGCGTTGGAAGTCATTGGAACTCCTATCAACTCAATTCGAGAACTGACAAATGTCAAACCTGTAATCAATCAAGAAAGCAATCAGATCCTTGGAAGTGTAATTTACATAGACAATTATGGAAATGTTGTCACCAATATCACGAATAAGCTTTTTAGAGAAATTGGTAAAACACGAAGCTTTACTATTTTTGCTAGAACCGTTAAATTCCGCAAAATTCATCAAAGCTATAGTGAGGCAATTGACTTTAATTTGCCAAAAGAAAAACGGGAGGAAGATGGAAAGAAACTTGCCATTTTCAACTCTGCAGGACATTTAGAATTGGCAGTTTATAAAAGTAACCCTCTTACAGTGGGAAGTGCGAGTTCCCTTTTTGGATTGGACTATCGTGATCCTGTAACAATAAAATTTGATTAATATGTGGACCATTGCAAAAAGAGAGTTGCGTTTTTTCTTCAGTAGTCCCATAGGCTATTTGATCATAGGAAGTTATTTAATTATCAACACTCTAGTGTTGTGGTTTTTTGATACTCCATTCAATATTTTAAATTCTGGATTTGGAGATTTTACTCCCTTTTTTGAATTGTCACCTTGGTTTTTTATGATTCTCATACCCACTTTATGTATGCGAAGCTTTTCTGAAGAAAAAGCAAGTGG
Source organism: Flavobacteriaceae bacterium (assembly GCA_009886625.1). Taxonomy (GTDB): domain Bacteria; phylum Bacteroidota; class Bacteroidia; order Flavobacteriales; family Flavobacteriaceae; genus MS024-2A. Next base: position 26,035 of record QXZA01000011.1, on the reverse strand, counting down.
AACATTTGAATTACTTTTGACAAAACCCTTACTCTCCTGGGAAATTTATTTAGGAAAATTTCTTGGTGTTTTTATTGTGTTTTCGATTGCACTAGCACCAACAATCATTCATTTGATTGCTATTGAATCATTATTGGAGTCCAACTCCTCTTTGGATCTTGGGAGCCTTTCTGGATCCTACTTAGGTTTGATCCTCATTAGTCTTTTGTTCATGGCAATCAGTATGCTTGGATCTCTTCTCTTTAAAAATCAAGTGGCTTCCTTTTTAGTAGCAGTTTTGACCTGTTTCACCCATTTTTATTTATGGGCCTTTCTCGCTGATTTTACTACAAATAATATGCTCTACAAAATAATAGGAGAAATAGGTGTTCAGGCTCATTATCTGAGTATTAGCAGAGGTGTTTTGACTTTAAAAACAATTCTCTATTTTATTGGTTTTTTAAGCGCTCTATCGCTTTTAGGAATACAATTCATACAAAAAAAGGAAAGCACTTTGATAGGAATCAAAACTCCTTTACTCCTTTTACTGTCCACTCTAATCCTCATACAGCTTAATTCTTTTTCAGATACTCAAATCGATCTTACGCAAGACAAACGTTATAGTCTTTCAGATAGCACACTATTAAAACTCAAAGCAATAGATGAGCCTATACGGTTGGATGTTTTTCTTTCTGGAGAATTGCCTGGGCCTTATTTGCGTTTTAGAAACGAATTAGATGCTTTTCTAAACCAACTTCAAAAGCAATCAAATCAATTTATTATAAGTTATAATGATCCTTTTGAACTTGGCTCTACAGAAGAAGTAGTGAAGGAAATGCAAGCCTATGGAATGACTCCCGAAATTATAGTTGAAAACAAAGAAGGGAAAAGAAATGAAAATTTAATATTCCCTTGGATCATTGTCAATAGTGGGGAACGTTCTGAACGTATTCCCCTACTTCAAAAACAATTGGGAGATAGTGAGAACCAAAAACTAGTGCGTTCTTTACAACAATTGGAATATCAAATTATGGACGGTATTCACAAGATTACACTCAAAGAAAAGCAAAAGCTTGCTGTACTAACTTCACACAAAACCTCTGAAGACATCAAACTTGCTGACTTACTTCAAAGCCTCAGTCCGTATTACAATCTTGCTGCCTTTGATTTAAAAAAAGAAGGCGTAAGTGCTAAACAAAGTTTAGATAACTTAAATCGTTTTGAAGCATTATTCATTTCTAATCCCAAAGAAGTGTTTACTCAAGCGGAAAAATACATTCTGGATCAACATGCTCTAGCAGGTGGAAAACAATTTTGGCTAGTAAATGGACTTAGTATTGATAGGGATAGTCTTTTTAATTTAGAAGGCAAGACCTATGGTTTTCCAAAAGAACTCAATCTGGATGATTATTTTTTTAATTTTGGTATTCGTCTCCGCAAAGAATTGGTAAAAGATCTCTACAGTGCACCCATTGTATTGGCAAGCGGAAGTGGTGAAAACAGTCAGTACATTCCCTATCCTTGGCCCTATTATCCTTTACCAGTCCCAGAAAATACCAATATTATTGGTAAAGATCTCGGTCCAGTACTTACTCAATTTATCAGTCCAATTGACACCCTTCCCAATGCCTTAAAAAAAACAATACTCCTACAATCGTCTAAGTTCACAAAAACAGTTCCTGTACCTGCATTGGTTAATTTAGAACAGGTGGTAGAGAAAATACAACCTTCCCAATTTAATGAACCCTCCAAAATTTTTGGTATATTGATTGAAGGAGAAAAAAAATCTTTATTCTCCAATCGTATTAAACCCCTTTCTTTGAACAAGAACAAAGAAAGTGGAATCATAAAACTCCTTTTCTATGGCGATGGGAATTTGGCAGAGAATCAAATCGAAAAAGGACAACCCTTGAGTTTGGGGTATGATAAATGGACCAATAATTTTTATTCTAACAAAGACCTCATCATTAATGGAATCCACTACTTAACCTCCAACGAAGAGCGTTTAGCCTTAAGAAAGAAAACTTGGAAGGTTGCTTTTTTAGATGAGAATAACGTCATTCAAAATGCCTCCTTTTGGAAGGTATGTCTTTTACTCCTCCCCTTACTGCTCGGATTCGGAATTGGCGGGATAAATCAGATCATAAGAAGTAAACAGTTGAAGGTATAACTGTTGATAAGTTTCTTTTAGGATTCAATGCATTTAAAATATCTTTGAGATAAATCAATTCTTATGAAATTTATAGTTTCCAGTGCAGCCCTACTCAAGGAACTCCAAATGTTAGGAGGAGTAATAAACAGTACAAACACTCTCCCTATTTTAGACAACTTTCTCTTTGAAATCAATGGAAACAGTCTCACACTTACTGCTTCTGATTTGGAAACTACTTTTTCTACAAAAATAACAGTGGAATCTGAAAGCAATAGTATGGTTGCTCTTCCTGCAAGGCTATTACTTGATACGTTAAAAACATTTCCTGAACAACCCTTAACTTTTATTAAAACTGAAAAAAACACAGTTGAAATTAGTGCTAATAATGGTAAATATGCGGTTGCTTATGCAGAAGGAAATGAATTCCCTAAAGCGGCTTCAGTAAGTGATGCAAAAACAACCATAATACAAAGTGATGTTTTACACACTGCAATCAACAATACATTATTTGCAAGTGGAAACGATGATTTACGCCCTGTCATGAGTGGAGTCTTTTTTCAATTTTCTACAGAATCCCTCACTTTTGTCGCAACCGATGCGCATAAGTTAGTGAAATACACTCGTAGTGATGTCAAAGCTAATGATACCTCAGAGTTTATTATGCCCAAAAAACCGCTGCAGCTTTTAAAAGGAATTTTACAGACTATATCAGAAGATATCTCGATTGAATACAATGATACAAATGCACAGTTCCGATATGGGGAATCTACGTTAACTTGTAGATTGATTGATGGGAAATACCCAAATTATGAAGCGGTAATTCCAAAAGAAAATCCCAATCAAATGCAAGTAAGTCGTGTCAGCTTTTTAAATTCTGTTCGAAGGGTAAGTATCTTTTCTAATAAGACAACCCATCAAATCCGCTTAAAGATTGCTGGAGCGGCATTACAGGTTTCAGCCGAAGATTTTGATTACAGCAACAGTGCCGAAGAACGTCTTGATTGTGATTATCAAGGAGATGACATTCAAATTGGGTTCAATTCTCGTTTCTTAATTGAAATGCTTAACAATATGGAATGTGACCAGATTAAGCTCTCCATGTCATTACCTAACAGAGCCGGAATACTGACTCCACTTGATCATAAGGAAGAAGGAGAGCATGTTACCATGTTAGTTATGCCGGTAATGCTCAATGAATAAAAATTTAGTGCAAGCCTATTTATCTCCTACAGCTGCCATCACTGCTTCTGAAAGTCGCTTGTAGGTTCCGTTTTCTAACTTTTCTCTAATTCCAGAAAAAGCCTCAAGGGTCACTCTAACATCTTCTAATGTATGTGTAGCAGTTGGGATAAGACGTAATAAAATCAAGCCTTTAGGAATCACAGGATAAACTACTATAGAACAGAAAATTCCATAATTTTCACGTAAATCCTTTACTAATGCCATTGCTTCAGGTATGCTTCCCTTAAGATAAACTGGAGTAACACAACTTTGAGTAGTTCCAATATCAAAACCGCTGGCTTTGAGTCCGTCTTGAAGTGCATTTACATTTTCCCAAAGTTTAGCTTTAAACTGAGGGCGTGTTCTAAGCATATCCAATCGCTTTAAAGCGCCCTTTACTAATTGCATTTGAAGTGACTTGGCAAACATTTGCGAACGCATATTGTACTTCAAGTAATCAATTATTTCTTTGTCAGCAGCTACAAAGGCACCTGTAGAGGCCATAGATTTAGCAAAAGTGGCAAAGTAAACATCAATTTCGTCTTGAATTCCTTGCTCGTTTCCTGCTCCTTTTCCATTTTCACCTAAAGTTCCAAAACCATGTGCATCGTCCACGAGAAAGCGGAAATTATACTTCTCTTTTAAAGCAACAATTTCTTTTAGACAACCTTGTTGTCCTCGCATCCCAAATACCCCTTCAGAAATAACTAAAATCCCTCCTCCGGTTTGTTCAGCAACTTTAGTCGCACGTTGTAAGTTCTTTTCTAAACTTTCAATATCATTGTGCTTGTAGGTGAAACGCTTTCCTAAATGCAAACGAACTCCATCAACAATACAGGCATGTGCATCAACATCATAAACAATAACATCATCCTTACTCACTAAAGTATCAATCGTTGAAAGAATTCCTTGATAGCCAAAATTTAGTAGATAAGCAGATTCCTTATCAACAAACTCAGCTAATTCGTTTTCCAATTGTTCGTGTAATTCTGTATGACCAGACATCATTCTAGCTCCCATAGGATATGCTGAACCAAATTCAGTGGCTGCTTGTGCATCGACTTCACGAACCTCAGGGTGATTAGCAAGGCCCAAATAATCATTGACACTCCAGGTAATCACTTCTTTTCCCTTAAACTTCATTCGGTTGGAAATAGGTCCCTCCAATTTCGGAAAAACAAAATAGCCTTCTGCTTGTGAAGCCCATTTTCCTAATGGTCCCTTATTGACATGTATTCTATCAAATAAATCTCTCATTTCTTGTCTGTAATATCTTTTATGTACTCTATGTTATGTTGTGATTCATTGTCGGTATCAAAAAAACCTTGCTCCTCCATCCAATCTTCGCTATATATCTTACTCATGTAGCGTGATCCGTGATCTGGAAAAACGACTACAACTTTACTGTCTTTATCAAAATAATTTTCTTCTGCCAATTGATGTACCGCCTGCATGGCAGCACCAGAAGTATATCCAACAAACATGCCTTCCGAACGTGTCACTCTACGTGCTCTATGGGCGCTTTCTTCGTCTGTAACTTTAACAAATAAATCAATCAAATCGAAGTGAGTTGCTGTTGGAATCAAATTTTTGCCCAAGCCTTCAATTCGGTAGGGATAAATTTCATTTGTATCAAACTCTTTAGTCTCGTGGTATTTTTTCAAGACTGATCCATAAGCGTCAACTCCAATAATGGTAATATCTGGGTTAACTTCTTTTAAATACTTCGCACATCCTGAAATTGTACCTCCTGTTCCACTACTTGCCACCAAATGTGTAATTTCTCCATTTGTTTGTTTCCATATTTCTGGACCTGTTGATTTGTAGTGTGCTTCAACATTTAAATCATTAAAGTATTGGTTTATATACACCGATTCTTTCATTTCACTGTGTAATCGCTTGGCAACCTGATAATATGATCTTGGATCATCTGCGGCAACATTGGCAGGGCACACGTGTACCTGAGCTCCCATGGAACTCAACATATTAATTTTATCCTTAGATGATTTTGAACTAACAGCGAGTATACAATTATATCCTTTAATCATAGAAACCATAGCCAAACTGAAGCCCGTGTTTCCAGAGGTAGTTTCAATAATTGTAGCGCCAGGATTTAAAATACCTCTTCGCTCTGCCTCCTCTATAATATGAATCGCAATTCTGTCTTTGTTGGAGTGTCCAGGATTAAACGCCTCAAACTTAGCATAAAATGTTCCCTCGTATCCTTTCACAATATTGTTTAATTTGATTAGAGGGGTGTTTCCTATCAACTCTAATACATTTTGATAGGGTTTCACATGGTTATTCATACTATTATATAAAACAAATTTTATGCAAATTTAATCAAAATAAATTACTCAGCTTTACCTTCTAACTGTAACATGAAAGCAAACTCTTTTGCCGTTTCTTTTAAAGCGTCAAATCGACCAGAAGCTCCACTATGCCCTGCTTCCATATTTGTGTTTAAAAACAACACATTTGCATCTGTTTTGAGTGTTCTTAATTTAGCAGCCCATTTGGCAGGCTCCCAGTATTGAACTTGAGAATCGTGATAGCCCGCCGTAATGAGCAAATTAGGATAAGCCTGAGCCTCTACATTATCATAAGGTGAATAGGATTTCATATAGTCGTAATATTCTTTTTCATTTGGGTTTCCCCATTCATCATATTCTCCCGTGGTTAGTGGAATACTTGAGTCAAGCATAGTAGTCACCACGTCTACAAAAGGTACTGCTGCAATTACACTTCTATACAATTCTGGAGCTTCATTTACAATGACACCCATAAGCAAACCTCCAGCAGAACCGCCTAAAGCGTGAAGATGAGAAGGACTGGTGTAATTATTCTCGATAAGAAATTTGGAGCAGTCGATAAAATCATTAAAAGTATTTTTCTTTTTTAATAACTTTCCTTCTTCATACCAATTTCTCCCTAGGAATTCACTCCCCCTGATATGAGCAATTGCAAAAACAAAGCCCCTGTCCAAAAGGCTTAGACGTGTGCTTGAAAATCTAGGATCAATTGTGGAACCGTAAGACCCATAGGCATACAATAAAATAGGTGTTTCTTTGCTAAGTTTGGTGTCTTTGTGATGTACTACAGACATGGGGATCTTCACCCCATCTCTAGTTGGAGCCCAAATTCTATTTTCAACATAATTTTTGATTTCAAAACTGGAATCCATTACTTCTTGTTGCTTCAACAAAGTTTGGGTACGATCAGCCATATCAAACTCAAAAACACTACTGGGTGTGGTGAGAGAGGTAAATCCATATCGAAGTTTTGTAGTTTCAAAACTTGGATTAAATTCCGAATAAAGGCTATAGGTCTCTCCATCGATGGGTAAGAAATAGTCTTCTTTTTGATCCCAACGTTGAATTCTTATTTTTGTCAAACCCTGTTCACGCTCTGTGATCACAAAGTATTCTTTAAAAATCTCGAAATCCTCAAGTAAAACATCTTCACGATGTTCCAAGATTGTTTCCCAATGCTCTATAGAAGGAGATGCAATGGGAGTTTTTACAATTTTAAAATTCTTAGAATCATTATGGTTTGTCAAAATATAAAAATGATTTTCAAATTGCCCAACACTATATTCTAAGCCTCTGATTCTAGGTTGTATATATTGAAACGCATCCAATGGCTTATCTGCCTTAATAAACTGATGTTCAGTGGTCAAGGTACTGTAGGAAGAAATGAAAACATAATCTAACGATTTAGATTCTCTTACATACACCGAAAAGGTTTCATCTTTCTCATGAAATATCAATGGATCTTCATTGCCAGAGGCTAGGATATTATGTCTGTAAATTTTTTCCGAACGAAGGGTTTCCGGATTTTTGTAAACATAGAAAAAATGTTCATTATCAGATGTCCAAGCCGAGCCTCCTGTTGTATTTTCAATCTTAGTAGGTAAGATCGTTTCAGTCAGTAGGTCTTTTACATAAAGGGTGTATTTCCTTCTCGATTCCGTATCAATTCCATAAACAACTTTAGTGTTGTCTGGACTTACATTTACACCTACCAAACGGAAATAATCAAATCCTTTTGACATTTCATTACAGTCAAATAGCACTTCTTCAGGTGATGTTAAAGCCTCTTTTTTACGGATGTAAATAGGATATTGTTGTCCCTGTTCAAATCGGGTAATGTACCAATACCCATTATAAAAATAGGGAACTGATTCATCGTCTTCTTTTATTCTGCTTTTTAGTTCTTCAAAAAGATCCTTACGAAAGGAGTCAGTTTCGGTAGTCATTTTATTGAAATAATCGTTTTCGCGCTCCAAGTAATCAATAACCTCCGGATTGTCCCTTTCCTTCATCCAATAGTAATTATCAACACGAATATCGCCATGCTCCTTCAATTGGTATGGAATCTGCTCTGCTGTGGGAGCTTGAGTACTTGTATCAAAGTTCATTTTTATTTTGTTTTTACATGCTGTGAATAGGAATACAAAAATCAAACTTGAAATTAAAATAGGTCTATGCATATCAATTCATTTTTGTTAAAGTTGTTAACACATGATCGTGCTGTTTTCGAGTATAATCACGATGGGTAACCATTCGGAGTTTTCCTTTTCCAAGAGCAATTAAGTCTATGCTCTGTTTTCTCATTTTTGAGATAAAATCCAATTCTGAGAATGTTGAAATTAAAGAAAATATAATAATATTAGTTGATACAGGCTGAACCTTATCCACAAAAGTACAAGTAGACAATACGGTTTCAATCTCTTTCGCCTTCCTATGGTCTTCTCTAAGATCTTTTCTGTGGTTTTTTAGAGCATAAGAACCAGCAGCAGCAAGATAGCCCGATTGTCGCATTCCCCCACCAAAAACCTTTCGTATGCGTATGGCCTGATCAATCATCGCTTTTGAGCCCAAAAGCACTGAACCTACCGGACAACCCAGGCCTTTACTCAAACATACAGAAATGGTGTCAAAAATTTTTCCATACGCTGCTGGTGCTTCATTAGTGACTTCTAAAGCATTCCATAATCGTGCTCCATCTAAATGAAGGGCTAAGTTGTGCGTTTCACATAAGGCGCGAATTGCAATCATATCGTTAAAATCATAAACTGCTCCTCCCCCTTTATTAGTGGTGTTTTCCAAACAAACCAGACTTGTCTTTGGGCTGTGGTAAAAATCTGGTGGATTGATACAGGCTTCTATTTGAGTCGCTGAAATTCTTCCTCGATCTCCCACAATCAACTTACAAGAAACTCCAGAATTAAAACTCACCCCTCCCCCTTCATAATTGTAAACATGCGAATAATGATCGCAGATTAATTGTTCTCCGGGTTGGGTGTGTAGTTTAATAGCTGTTTGATTCGCCATTGTACCTGATGGAAAAAACAATGCCGCTTCCACACCAAAGAGTTTAGCCAAATCAGTCTCAAGAGTATTGATCGATTCATCTTCTTTAAATACATCATCCCCCACTTGAGCAGCAAACATGGCCTCTAACATCCCTTCAGAGGGCTTGGTAACCGTATCACTAATCAAATTTACTTTCATTCGCCTTAAATTGAAATTAATAGTCACATGAAAACATACCTATGGGAGAACCATCAGGAAGCCTCCTTGAAGAAGTTGGTTTAAAATCGTTAGGATTTTCAAAGTATTTTTGAATTTCATTACGGTAATATTGATTGAAATTTACCGCCCTTTGACCTGCTAACCATTGATCCAATGCAACAATCTGGTCATAGACCACTGCTTTAGTGATGCTACTGGACAAGCTGTTTTGTCCTAAATCCATCAAATGACTCATTATGTTTGCTTTGACGATTTCATTTAATTGACTTTCATGGGGATCTCTAGGAGAAATTTTAAAATGATTTTTAATTAAAGAATTAATCGTCTCTTTAAGAGAAAGCTGATTCGTATCAAAGCCATATTGCATCACCAGCCTATTCGCTCGTTCAGGATGCAATAGCATACCGATCAAGGCATCACTCAAACTGTTTGCAATTCCCAAATAATCAAAACTGACTCCTGTTTGAGAAAGGAAATTTTCACGATCTCTCGGATTTGAGAAAGAACGAGGGTGCAATAATGGATAAAGATGATCGGGAATTTTTAACGCCTTAGGACTCAATACATTCAGATATGCTAACAAAGCATTGCGTTGGCTGGTAGCATCAACGGTTGTAGTTTTATATTTTTGAGGGCCTTTTACTGCATAATCATAATCTACACCACCGATAAGTTTCACTACAGCCTCCACCTGATAGCGGTGTAAGAGGTACATAGGAACAAAACGATCTTCCAATGCGCTGTAAGGTTCCCCTTCACGAAGATGATTTAAATTGAGATGATTAAGTGCTTTTGATCGAATCTGCATTAAATTGGCTAGCTCTGTAGTGGCCAAAGATCCATTATCCCACAAATGAGCCTTTGGATGTGCACCACCAACAGGACGAGCATCTCTATCGCTAATAAAACGATGCCCTTCACTCACACTTTGCTCAAGGAGGTTGTTGAGTGCCGCTTTTTCATCTGTACCCTCTGGAAAATCAATATAAGCATAGCCTACGCTAACTTTATCCCAAGATCCAATTCCCACCTCGTAAGCGTTATCAAATACAATTTTGCCTGCCTCCAGTTCAAGGTTGGGATGTGGATAATCCATTACAGAAGTTCTGGCATTAGAACTAGCAGCAAAATTATGTGCAAAACCTAAGGTATGTCCAATCTCGTGTGCAGACAACTGCCGAATTCGTGCTAAAGCTAAATTAAGAGCGGCTTGTTCTTTGTTGTTATTAGGATCAAAAGGAGCTTCTGTAAGGCCCAATGCTATCATGAAATCCTGACGAATCCTAAGACTACCCAAACTCACATGACCTTTTATAATTTCACCTGTTCTTGGATCTGCGACACTTGCGCCATAACTCCAACCTCGGGTGGAGCGATGCACCCATTGAATTACATTATAACGAACATCTAACGGATCTGCATCATCGGGTAGTATTTTAACTTGGAACGCATCCTTATACCCAATGCTTTCAAAGGCTTGATTCCACCAACTCCCTCCTTCTAAAAGAGCAGAACGAACAGGCTCAGGCGTTCCGTTATCTAAATAATAAATTATAGGTTCCACAGCTTCGCTTATGTCAGCAGTAGGATCTTTCTTTTCCAGTCGATGGCGGTAGATGTATTGTTTTTGAGTAGCACTACTCACTGGAGTAGAATAATCATAAAAATTCATTGCATTCACCCCTGAACGTGGATCAAAATCTCTAGGGGTATAGGCTGCATCTGGCAGGGCAACAAAAGAATGATGCTGGTGCACAGTAACCGCATTGGGTGTTGGAGTAACTGAGCGTAACAAACTTCCCTCTGCAATACCTTTAAATGTTAATAACATATCAAATTCTACATTGAATGGAAAGGCTTTGGTACGTTCTAAAGATATTGCAGATCTACTTTGATCTACACGAAAACTCCCTTGATTTCTGCGTTTTAAGCGTTGAGATACTCCATGGGCATCTTGAAGTAGGAAAGGAGTTAGATTGATGATATAATTTCCGTCTTTAGTCTCTTCAATTGGAAAACCAAATAAGACCGATTTAGCAAATGCTTCTTTGATTGATCGCTGTTCTAGAGGATTCTCTGAAGTTGAGCGATAGCGAAGATTAGGTTGTACCAACAATAACTTATTTCCTGCTTTGGAAAAATACACAACACGTTCATTTCCAAGTTGTCCACGATCCAAACCAATATCATTACTTCCAATCCCTTGGCTCAAACTGTTTACATATAAAAACTGTTCGTCTAGCTTCTTGACAGTCATGTAAATGGCATCCTTTTCTGGATGGTAATTAAAATCAAAAAAACCAGTATAAGCCTGTGTTTTATCTAAAAGTGAGGGGGTGTCTTGTGGTTTGTTTTTATTGGCTCTATTTTGAGCATTTAGCCTTATGGTCAATAAAAATACAACGAGTAAGAAATAAGCAGTCCGATGCATCATGGTTCTAGTTTTGTGAATTTAAAACTACTAAAAACAAGTGAATGGAATTTAGAGGATGCTGTTTTTTTATTAACCAGTAAAATTGATAAAACAACTCATTCTTCCATCAACATAGAAAACCTAAGCCACTGATCAGATTTTTGTTCCAAATCTGCTTCTAATTCACCTAAAGTAATCGACAAGGCTTTGATTTCCACTGGAGTTAAGGCTTCGTTTACAAAACGGTTTTGAAGAAGTTCCTTTTCTTCTTCTAATTTTTTTATGGTTTTTTCTAACTTCTTAAAGGTTTGCTGATCTTGATAGGAAAGTCCCTTTTGTGAATTTGTCTCTTTCTTCCATTCCTTTTTCACCTTCTTTTCAGTAGTATTATTTTGCGACTGATTTTCTCCCTCATATGCTCTATAATCGGAATAATTTCCAGGAAAGTCTTCGATTTGGCCTTGCCCTTTTAAAACAAAAAGATGGTCTACAATTTTATCCATAAAATAACGATCGTGAGAAACCACCAGCAAACAACCAGGGAAATCCAATAAAAAACTCTCTAATACATTGAGAGTAATGATGTCTAGATCATTGGTAGGTTCATCAAGAATCAGAAAATTTGGATTTTGAATTAATACGGTACATAAATAAAGACGCTTCCGCTCTCCCCCACTCAGCTTCTCCACAAAATCGTATTGTTTTTTTCGATCAAACAGAAAACGCTCGAGTAACTGTTGGGCTGAGATTTTTTTACCTTTTTTTAGAGGAATATATTCACCAAACTCCTGAATAACTTCTATTACTTTTTGACCTTCTTTAATTTTGATTCCTCCTTGGGTATAATATCCAAATTTTAAGGTTTCTCCTCGAATGATTTTTCCAGTATCGGGTTGAATGCTGTTTGTTAACAAATTTAACAAAGTAGATTTTCCAGTACCGTTCTTTCCGATGATTCCGATACGATCATTACGTTGAAAATTATAGTCAAATTGATCTAAAATAACGGTGTCTTTGAATGCTTTAGACACCTTGTGCATTTCTATCATTTTGGAACCCAAACGCTCCATGTTGATTTCCAACTGTACTTCATGATCGTTTCGTCTCTGCTGTGTTTTTTCTTTTATGATTTTAAAATCATCAATACGTGATTTTGATTTTGTCGTTCTGGCTTTGGGTTGACGTCGCATCCACTCAAGCTCTTTTACAAAATGCCGCTTTGTTTTATGCGCAACTGTTTCTTCATGAGCAATACGAATCGCTCTTTTTTCAAGATAGTACGAATAACTTCCTTTGTAACAATACAGGTCCCCTTCATCCAATTCTATAATTTCATTACAGACGCGCTCCAAAAAGTAACGATCGTGAGTCACCATGAGAAGGGTTAGCTTTTCTTTCATAAAATAGGCTTCCAACCATTCTATCATTTCCATGTCAAGATGGTTAGTAGGTTCATCTAAAATGAGAAGGTCTGGTTTTTCTAATAAGGCTGTGCATAAAGCCAAACGCTTTTTTTGCCCCCCCGATAAAGAAGCTACCTTTAATGTCAAATCTCCTAGTTTTAACTTGCTTAACATCTGCTTATACTGGGTTTCAAAGTCCCAAGCTTCATGCTGGTCCATTGCTTCAAATGCTTTTTGATAAGCATCTGCATTTTCTGGGTTCAATAAAGCTTTTTCGTACTGCTCTATCACCTGAAGGGTTTTATTTCCTGAACCCAAAATAGTTTCCTCCACAGATAAACTTGAATCCAAGGAAGGTTCTTGTTCTAAATACGAAATAAGGGTTCCCTTTCTGTAATTCACCTCCCCTTGGTCGGGATTGACCTGCTGGGCAATGATTTTAAGTAAAGTGGTTTTCCCACTCCCATTTTTAGCAATCAATGCAATTTTTTGCCCAATACTTACTCCAAAGGAAAGGGGTTCAAAAATTGTCCGTTCGCCATAGGATTTCGAAATGCCTTCTACAGAAAGTAGATTCATATATATTTTTTATTTCGCATAAAAGTAAGGAAAGTATGGGGTGTTTTTTTATTTGAGCGAATGCAATTATTAGCATAGTGTTTATGATTATTTTTGAACTTCAATTTAACTGGTTGAAAATTATAATGGGTCTAATGAATCATCATATGAAGATTTTATTCTCTTTTAGAATTGAATAAATTGAAATTCATGTTACACTACAAATGGGATATCCTCTCATTATCCTTATTTTTGTAGAAATAGACACTATGATTTCTAACGAACAATTCAAGTCCTTAACGGAGCGTATCAGCGCCTTGAGGCGCTATCTTTGACATTGATGCCAAGGAAATAGAAATAAAAAACCAAGAAGAGAAGACCTTAGCCCCCGATTTTTGGAATGATGCCAAAGCAGCAGAAGCTCATATGAAACAATTGAGAACCCTTAAAAAATGGGTTATTGATTATGAATTGATTCAACAAGGGAATGAAGACCTTGAAGTCTTGATGGAATTCGAAAAAAGTGGAGATGCAGACACGGAGGAAGTAAAAAATCAATACGAAACAAACTTAGAACGTTTGGAGGCTTTAGAATTCAGGAACATGCTGTCTGACGAAGGAGATGACTTAAGTGCTGTGCTTCAAATAACAGCAGGTGCTGGGGGAACAGAAAGTTGTGACTGGGCAGAAATGCTTATGCGTATGTATCTCATGTGGGGGGAAAAACAAGGCTATAAAATCAAAGAACTCAATCACCAGGCTGGGGATGTGGCTGGAATTAAAACAGTAACTTTAGAGCTAGAGGGTGATTTTGCTTTTGGTTGGCTAAAAGGTGAAAATGGAGTACATCGCTTGGTGAGAATCTCTCCTTTTGACAGTAATGCCAAACGACACACTTCGTTTGCTTCTGTTTATGTATATCCCTTAGTTGATGATAGTATAGAAATCGTTGTCAGTCCTTCCGACTATACTTGGGAAACCATGCGAGCTAGTGGAGCTGGGGGACAAAATGTCAATAAAGTAGAAACAGCTGTCCGCTTGAGACACCACCCTACGGGAATCATTATTGAAAATTCAGAAACTCGCTCCCAATTAGAAAATAAAAATAAAGCTATGCAATTATTACGCTCCCAATTGTATGAAATTGAATTACAAAAGAAACTTTCTGCACGAGATGAAATAGAAGCTTCAAAAAAGAAAATTGAATGGGGATCACAAATTCGAAATTATGTAATGCATCCTTACAAATTAGTAAAAGACGTCAGATCACAACATGAAGTGACTGATGTAGATGCCGTTATGAATGGACAAATAGATTCCTTTTTAAAAGCGTATTTAATGAGTGTAGGACAAAAAGATGAAAACGAATGAAAACAACTAGCACTATAAAAACGATAATTTTTGATTTAGGTGGTGTCTTAATTGATTGGAATCCAGCCTATGTATATTTAGATGTATTTGAAGGTGATCAAAAAAAAATGCAATGGTTTTTTGATGAAATATGTACGATGCATTGGAATGAAAACCAAGACGCTGGTTATCCCCTTGCCCAAGCAACGGCGAATCTTGTAAAGCAATTTCCAGAACATGAAAATCTAATTCGAATGTACTATGGGAGATGGGAAGAAATGTTAGGCGATTCTATATCAGGTACAGTAGCAATTCTAAAAAAACTTATCGATAATCCAAACTACAGCGTTGTTGCTTTAACCAATTGGAGTGCAGAAACTTTTCCAATAGCCTTAAAAAAGTTTGATTTTCTACATTGGTTTGAAGGGATTGTTGTCTCAGGAACTGAACAGACAAGAAAGCCCTTTTATGATATTTATCAAATTACTCTCGATCGTTTTAAAATTGACCCAAAAACAGCAATTTTTATCGATGATAATCTGAGAAACATTAGGGGTGCAGAAGCTTTAGGGATTAATGGAATTCAGTTTACAAGCCCTGAACAGCTTGCCAATTCTCTAGAATCTTATGGTATAAGCGTTTGAAAAATATTTCATGCAGATTAGTTTAAAAAAAATAGAAGTATCGCAATCAATAGAGCTTCATGAACTTGCAGTTCAAACATTCGACGAAACATTTGCTTCTCAGAATACTCCAAAAAATATGCAGTGGTATTTTGAAACTACCATGACCTTGGAGAATACTGAAAAAGAACTTTCAAATCCAGATTCATACTTTTATTTTGCGTTTCATCACGAACAAATCATCGGATATTTAAAACTAAATTTTAATGCTGCCCAAACCGAGACTGTTTTGGGAAATACTGCCTTTGAAATAGAACGTATATACATTAAAAGGGAATTCCAAGGTAAGGGTTTCGGAAGTGAACTTTTTAACACTGCTTTACACCTAGGTCGTGAAAAAGGATACAATCAAATGTGGCTGGGAGTTTGGGAACACAATAATAAAGCAGTCCACTTCTACAAAAAAAAGGGACTTAAAGCTTTTGATCAACATATTTTTATGTTGGGAGATGATGCACAAACTGATATTTTAATGCGGCTAGATTTTTAACCTCCTAAAACGGAGAATCGTCATCTCCCTCCTCAAAATCACCAAAGGCAGCATCTGGACTTGGAAGACTTGCAGGGTCAATTGCAGCATCATTGGGATTCATTTTTGATTGAAATTCAAAAGGAGAATCGAAACTATCTAAATCTTCAAACTTCCCAAGATGACCCAAAAATTTAAGTCGGATGTTATCAAGACCTCCATTTCGGTGTTTTGCAACAATGAATTCAGCCTGACCTTCAGAGGGGGTCCTTTCATCATCATCCCATTCGTCAATATTGTAATATTCTGGTCGATAAATAAAGGAAACGATATCTGCATCTTGTTCAATAGCTCCAGATTCCCTGAGATCAGAAAGCATAGGTCTTTTAGTTCCTCCACGGGTTTCTACAGCACGTGAAAGCTGAGAAAGTGCAATTACAGGAATATTCAATTCTTTGGCTAAGGCTTTTAAATTTCTTGAAATAGTAGAGATTTCTTGCTCTCTGTTTCCAGTTTTTGAGCTTGCGCCTGCAGTCATCAATTGCAAGTAATCTACAACGATCAACTTGATTCCGTACTGTGAAGAAAGTCTTCGTGCCTTTGCTCTTAAGTCAAATATTGAAAGTGAGGGAGTATCATCTATAAACAAGGGTGCTTTTTCAAGATCAGTCACCTTAACATTTAACTGCTGCCATTCATGATCTGCTAATTTACCTGTTCTTAGTTTTTCAGAGGACAAACCAGTTTCGGAGGAAATCAAACGTGTGATTAATTGTACTGAAGACATCTCCAAAGAGAAAAAAGCTACAGGTATTTGTTTTCCAACGGCAATATTTCGTGCCATGGACAATGTCAAAGCAGTTTTCCCCATACCAGGACGTGCTGCAATAATTATTAAATCACTGGGCTGCCATCCTGAGGTTAATTTGTCTAATTTTTCAAAACCAGTACTGACCCCACTAAGTCCGTCACGCTTTGAAATTTCTTCAATTTTCTTTTTCGCCTCAAGAACTAAATTCTGAGCAGTCTCTGAAGATTTTTTTATGTTTCCTTGAGTAACATCGTATAGCTTGGATTCTGCTTCATCAAGTAAATCAAATACATCTGTAGATTCTTTATAAGCACTTTCAATAATTTCACTTGAAATTTTAATCAAACTTCTTTGAATAAATTTCTGCAAAATGATTCGAGCATGGAACTCAATATGCGCTGAAGAAGCAACTCGCTGTGATAATTGGACTAGATAAAATTCTCCACCTACAGCTTCTAGTTTTCCCTTTTTTCTTAGTTCAGACGAAACGGTCAAGAGATCAATAGGCTGAGAATCCTGAAACAACTGATATATTGCTTCAAAGATAAGTTGGTGAGATTTTTTATAAAAAGCGTCGGGCTGTAAGATATCAATCACCTCATCTACCCCTTTTTTATCAATCAACATAGCTCCTAATACCGCTTCTTCTAGCTCCAGAGCTTGAGGCGGTATTTTACCCTGCTGTAAATTTATTACAGCAGGATTAGGGGTTTTTACATATTCAAGAGACTTCTTTTTTTCCATGAGACTAAAGTACTCGCTTTTATAAAATTGAATTGAAAATTAAAACAAAGAATGTCACCCATCTATAAAGAATCAGGTGTTTACAAGTCAAAAAAAATGTTAATAAACTAAAAAAATTAGTCTTCAAAATTTCCCATGGAAAGAAATTTCTCACGGCGGGTATGCACTCGGTCTTCTGGAGACTCTTTTTCAAGTTTCTTAAAAGTGGCTAATAATTCTTTTTGAACAGTTTTAAATGTTTTTTCACGATCAAAATGAGCTCCACCAAGAGGCTCCTTAATGATCTTGTCTATCAGTTTATTCTTAAGCATATCTTTAGAAGTCAGTTTCAAAGCATCTGCAGCGGCCTCTTTATGTTCCCAACTACGCCATAAAATTGAAGAACAAGATTCAGGAGAAATTACTGAATACCAAGTGTTCTCAAGCATAAAAACTTTGTCACCAACTCCAATTCCCAAGGCTCCTCCTGAGGCTCCCTCTCCTATAATCACTACGATAATAGGCACAGAAATGGACATCATTTCAAATATGTTACGAGCAATAGCCTCTCCTTGTCCGCGTTCTTCTGCTTCAAGTCCGGGAAACGCACCTGGAGTATCTACAAAAGTAACAATAGGGACACCAAATTTATCGGCAGACTTCATCAAGCGTAATGCTTTACGATATCCCTCAGGGTTTGACATTCCAAAATTACGATATTGACGTGTTTTGGTATTGTAACCTTTTTGAGTTCCAATAAACATAAAAGATTGGTCATCTATTTTGCCTAAACCTCCAATCATGGCTTTGTCGTCCATTACATTTCTATCTCCATGCAATTCCAAAAATGTATCGCCACATAGT
This sequence comes from Flavobacteriaceae bacterium, assembly GCA_009886625.1. GTDB lineage: Bacteria > Bacteroidota > Bacteroidia > Flavobacteriales > Flavobacteriaceae > MS024-2A. Next base: position 7,872 of record QXZA01000011.1, on the reverse strand, counting down.
GCTTTTATATAATCTAATGCAAACGGTCTAGAAGGATGTCTTGAAAGCTGTACTCGCTGCCATGCACTGAGATTACCGTAAATTTCCTTTTTGGATTTTTCAAGCTTTTGTTCAATTTGACCACAGGTTTCTGTGACATCGATTTCACTCTCAGTTCCAATCAACTTACATTTATCAAGTTGATCGTGTAGTTCTTTTATTGGTGATTCAAATTCTAAATATTCCATATAAAATTATCTATGACAAATGTAAAAATTCTTTAGAACTAGGTTCCTTTTTTTAAACCTTCTTTCTTATGTTTATAAATTCCATTAACTAAAATACTACCCAAAACAATGAAAAATCCAAGATAAAAACTTGGACTCAAATACTCCCTTTCGTTCCATATAGCAAGTGATAACAGAATTCCATAGATGGGTTCCAAGTTAATTATCATCATGATTGTAAAAGATGATAAATGTTTCATGACTTTTATGGAAACGTTAAACGCATATGAGGTGCAAACCCAAGCCAAAATTAAAATCCATATCCAATCATAGCCATGGAATGCAAAGGAACTCCAAGCATAATTCCCAAAAAACATAACATATATCCCACAAACAAGAGTTCCAACCAAAAGCTCATAAAAAGAAAGTGTTATGGGCAGCGCATGTTTAACCATTTGGTTGTTTAAAATTGTGAAAAGTGCAGAAAGAAAAGCAGAAAGTAGAGCAATTAAAATCCCATAGAATTGTTCAAATTCTGCATTAAAAATAACCCCTACCCCTATGGCTGTGATTCCACCAAATATAATTTCATAGCCTAGGATTTTTCTTCGAATTATTAGGGGTTCTATCATGGCAGTGATAAAAGCTCCTGTTGCCATCATACTTAATGTCAATGATACCCCTGCTACTTTGATAGCATAAAAAAAAGTGACCCAATGAATGGCAATAATAACTCCTCCCAAACTCACCTTTCCCCACATATTTGGAGAAAGTTTAAAATACTGAGGCTTATAAAAGAAAAAAAAGAATGCCAAGCCTACTGATGCTAACCCCATTCGATATAGTACTAATGGAATGGCCTCCAATGAAATCAAAGCTCCTAAAACAGAAGAAAATCCGAAAATAACCACCATAAAATGATAAAGCAGCAGACTTCTTGATCTATCGTTTTGCATAACGAAGTAAAAATACTGCTAATAGACCGAATAATACTAAAGGGAGCCATGCCGCTACAACAGGTGGAAATGTGGATTTACTCACCAGGACCCCAAAAATTTTATCAAAGAAGATAAAGAGGAATCCCAAACTAATTCCAAAAGCTAAATTGACGCCCATTCCTCCTCTTCGTTTGAAGGAAGAAACCGCAACTGCTATTACCGTTAAAAAAAAGGCAGATATAGGGATACTCCAGCGTTTGTGACGAACTAATAAGTGATTATTGGTTAAGATGGAACCGCGTTCTTTTTCTTCATCAATAAACTGATTAAGTTCTGAAAAAGTAAGCGTCTCTGCAATGTAGTTTACTGGAGCTAAATCTTGGATTTCAAAATCAAAAAGAGTGTCTTTTCTTGCATCACTTTCATAATATTCTGAGTCTTTCAGGAAAGTTCTCTTTGAATAATTCGATAAACGAAAAACACTGTCCTTATCAATCCATCTTATTCTACTCGATTTGATTTTGAATTTAAGCTCATTGCCATCAAAATGCTCTAAAGTAAAATTGGTTGCTCGTTTTCTAATAGGATCATAACTGTTTACATAAATGAATTCATTATCATTAATTTGCTGAAAAACTTTGGTAGTATTTCTGGCTTCTTTTTTTATGATATACCTATATCTAAAATCGTTAAATCCTAAATTTGATTTAGGAACTATAAACATACCCGCAAAAAAAGCGAAAATGGCAATAAAAGTTGCTGCCAACAAAAAGGGTCTTAGGTATCTAAAAAATGAAATTCCCGAACTCAAAATGGCAATCACCTCAGTATTATTGGCTAGTTTGGAAGTAAACCAAATCACAGAGAGAAATAAGAAAATGGGGAAAAGTAAATTGGCAAAATACCAAGTAAAGTCAATGTAATACTCTAAAATAGCAGAAAAGGGTACTTCTTTTTCTTTAAACTTGTCAATTTTTTCAGCTACATCCACCATAATACCAATGGGGATAAACAGTAGAATCATCACTGCAAAAGTGCCAATGTAGCGCTTGATTATGTATAAATCAATGAGTTTCATTTATAGTCTTGGTTCCATTTGACGCACCATTTTATTTTTCCATGATCCAAAAGTTCCTGCTAATATATGTTTTCTCGCTTCACGAACCAACCAAAGATAAAAGCTCAAATTGTGGAGGGTAGCAATCTGTTTTCCTAACATTTCATTCACCGTAAAAAGATGTCGCAAATAGGCCTTGCTATAATCAGTGTCTGCATAACAGTATCCAGAGGAATCTATGGGTGAAAAATCATTTTCCCACTTTTTGTTTTTAATGTTTATTGTTCCCTCTGCAGTAAACAACATTCCATTTCTTGCATTACGAGTTGGCAAAACACAATCGAACATGTCCACTCCTAAAGCGATATTCTCAAGCAAATTAATAGGCGTACCCACTCCCATAAGATATCGAGGTTTATCTTCAGGTAAAACAGCACATACTTCATCAGTCATGGCATACATTTCTTCGGCCGGCTCCCCTACCGAAAGTCCTCCAATTGCATTTGCAGGAAGGTCTTGGGCGGCAATAAATTCTGCAGAAATTTTTCTTAAATCAGCATACGTACTTCCCTGAACAATAGGAAATAAAGTTTGTTCGTAATCATAAGACATTGGGAGGGATTGATGCGCTTCTATGCATCGCTTTAACCATCGATGGGTTCGCTCCATAGAAGTTTTTGCATAACGATAATCGCATGGGTAAGGAGTGCATTCATCAAAAGCCATAATGATATCGGCCCCGATAGAACGTTGAATTTTAATAGCACGTTCAGGAGTAAAAACATGATAGGAACCGTCAATATGGGATTTAAACTTTACCCCTTCTTCCTTAATTTTTCTATTGGCAGAAAGGGAATAGACTTGATATCCTCCAGAATCCGTTAAAATAGGACCTTGCCATCCCATGAATTTATGCAAACCCCCTGCTTCTTCTAAAATTTTGGTGCCGGGACGTAAATATAAATGGTAAGTATTCCCCAGAATAATATCTGGTTTTATATCATTTTTTAATTCTCGTTGATGGATTCCTTTTACTGTAGCTGCCGTACCTACCGGCATAAAAATAGGAGTCTCAATAGTTCCGTGATCGGTGGTAAGTGTTGCTGCTCTGGCTGCCGTACTTGGATCGTTTGCTAAAAGTGTAAATTTCATTGATTGTAAAGATAGTGTTCTCATGAATAAATAATAGAGCCTTCGCATTGTTAATTACTTCTCAAAGCTTGGTTGTAAGTTTATTAAATCCTTTTTTGATAATGTCAATACAAAAGTTACTTTTGGGCAAAATTAAATTATGTCAGACATTAACGCTCTTGAAAATATAAGTACACAAGTACGAAGAGATATCCTCCGCATGGTTCATAAAGTTAATTCAGGTCACCCTGGAGGTTCATTAGGATGTGTTGAGTTTTTTGTTTCCCTTTATTTCAATATCATGGATACCAAAATTCCCTTTGAAATGAATGGAACTCATGAAGATTTATTTTTTCTATCCAACGGACACATATCACCCGTTTTTTACAGTGTATTGGCGCGAAAAGGATATTTCCCTGTAGAAGAACTCAATACGTTTCGTTTAATTAATTCCAGACTTCAAGGGCATCCAACAACTCATGAAGGGCTTCCAGGCATAAGAGTGGCATCAGGATCTTTGGGTCAGGGACTTTCTGTAGCCATTGGTGCTGCACAAGCAAAAAAATTAAATAATGACCCGAAAACAGTCTTTGTTTTAATGGGAGATGGGGAGCTTCAGGAAGGACAAAACTGGGAAGCTTTAATGTATGCTGCTGCAAAAGGAGTTGATAACATTATTGCTGCCGTGGATTTGAATGGTAAACAAATCGATGGCTCTACAGACGAAGTCTTACATATGGGAGACGTAGCGAAAAAATTCAAAGCCTTTGGTTGGGAGGTACTGTCTATAAAAGAGGGAAATTCTATAGAACGAATTCTTGAAATTTTGATAGAAGCCAAATCAAAATTAGGACAACAAAAACCCATTGCTATTCTCATGGAAACAGAAATGGGTAATGGTGTAGATTTTATGATGTACACTCACGCATGGCATGGTAAAGCTCCTAATGATGAACAATTAGAAAATGCATTAGCACAAAACGAAGAAACCCTTGGGGATTATTAAAATTTAAGCACAATGAAACAATATACTAACCAAGGAAGTAACGATACCCGTTCAGGATTTGGAGACGGTTTAACAGAATTAGGAAGAACAAACCCCAATGTAGTCGCGCTTTGTGCCGATCTAATTGGATCCCTTAAAATGCAAGATTTTATTGATGAAAATCCTGAGCGTTTTTATCAAATTGGGATCGCTGAAGCCAATATGATGGGGATTGCTGCTGGATTAACTATCGGAGGTAAAATTCCCTTTACTGGTACTTTTGCCAATTTTTCTACAGGTAGAGTATATGATCAAATTCGTCAATCTATTGCTTATTCTGGAAAGAATGTGAAAATCTGTGCATCACATGCCGGAATCACTTTAGGTGAAGATGGGGCAACTCATCAAATCCTTGAAGATATTGGAATGATGAAAATGCTTCCAGGTATGACGGTGATTAATACTTGTGATTATAACCAAACCAAAGCAGCAACAATTGCTATTGCAGATTTTGATGGTCCTGTTTATTTACGCTTTGGCCGTCCAAAAGTTGCTAATTTCACTACGCCAGACTTAGGTTTTGAAATTGGAAAAGGTATCTTATTAAATCAAGGAAGTGACGTTACTATAGTTGCTACAGGACATTTAGTATGGGAAGCACTTCAAGCTGCAGAAGAACTAGAAGGTCAAGGGATTAGTGCAGAAGTAATTAATATACACACCATCAAGCCTTTAGATGAAGTGATCATCTTAAATTCTGTTAAAAAGACAGGTTGTCTTGTAAGTGCTGAAGAACATAATTACTTGGGTGGTTTGGGAGAAAGTATTTCAGGCTTATTAGGGCTTAAACATCCCATTCCAATGGAAATCGTTGCTACTCAAGACACTTTTGGTGAATCTGGTACTCCGGCTCAATTAATGACTAAATACGGTCTTGATAAGGTATCCATCATTGACAAAGTCCATAAAGTAATTAAACGTAAATAAGGTTTTCCAAAAGCTATTTAAAGGTACTGACTAAGTAGAAAGAATAACTTAAACAATAACTCGGGCTACATATCAAAAGTGAGAGAATACATTAGTTTGATGCATTATTGTATTGCAATGTAGTTTTAATAATAAAAAAAGTTGAGAAATTTGAGTATTAATCTTTATCCAAATAGTCTGCTAAGCCATCTCCATCAGTATCATCTGCAATTCCATCACCATCACGATCAAACTCCTCTGAAGAAGGAATGCCATCCCCATCGTGGTCTGTTTGTTTGGTAGTGTATAAATTCACTTTGAAAATCAAAGGAGAATATGCAGGTATAGCCCCAGCTGCATTGCTAAAATATGCAAGACCTGAAGGAATGAAAAATGCGCCTTGACCAAAATCATTAAAAGTCACAGTATTGTCATCGTTAACTTCATAGGTACCCGCTTTAAGGCTAGGAAGTCCCTCTCTAAATCCTCTAACTACCTGTGTCAAATCAAACCAAACTGGGTTATTTGCGCTATCGAATACATTACCATTTAATAATAAGCCTTCATAAGATTGGAAAGTGGAGTCAACCAACGATGGGCTTTTCCCAATTCCTTCTCTTGCTACCAAATAGTATAGGTTGTGATTCACAAAACTTCCATCAGAAATTTTCACATTGATCACTTTTTTAACAACCTGAGACATTAGAGATCTCTTGTTTGCATTTTCACCACTTAGTGTATCAAAAACAATTTCAGGAGAGCCTGTTTCGTCCTCAAAATCTTCATAATTATAAAAATGGGTAGACAAGTAGTCTTCCAATATTTGGTTATCCTCTATGGCTTGGAAACTTACCTCTCTAGGTGGCTCAACTTCGTCTTCCTTTTTACAAGAAGTTAACAATAGAATAAATAAGGCAGTAAGATTCAGAATTTTTTTCAAGAATACTATATTTAAGTCGTGCAAGATACGATTTTACTTTATTTTTGTTCTATCTCTTAACGAAGTTTTATATATGCGTATTGATCAATACTTGTGGTGTATTCGTCTTTTTAAATCAAGGAATTTGGCCAGTACAAGTTGTAAAAAAGGCATGGTGAAAATCAATGGGCAAAAAGTAAAAGCTTCCAGGGAGGTTATGCCTCTTGACCTAATTGAAGTTAGAAAAGACCAACTTTGGAGAAGCTTTGAAATTCTGGACCTTCCAAAAAGTAGAATGGGTGCTAAACTAGTCCCGCTTTATGTTATTGAAAAAACAGACCCCTCCGTATTTGAGCATCAAAAACTTCAAAATTTATCAAGTAATTTTCAACGAGAAGATGGAACAGGTCGTCCAACTAAGAAAGATCGTCGAGATCTAGACGAACTAGAAATAAGAGAAATTGATGAACAAAAAGAAGATTTGTAACTTCACCACAAATATGAGCATGACACCTTTAGGAAATAAAATTAAATCTGCATCAGAAATCAAATCAAGCATTAAGAGGATTGCTTATCAAGTCTATGAAAATAATGTAGATGAATCCAGTCTGATTGTTGCAGGAATTGGCAAAAGAGGAGGTCAACTTGCACTTTTGTTAGGAGCAGAATTAAAATCAATAAGTGCTTTAAACTTAATTCATGTCACAATTGAAATGGATAAGTCAAATCCCAGAGATACAGTAAAAAGTTCTATTCCTTTGGAAGAACTTAAGAATCAATCAATTGTGATTGTTGACGATGTATTAAACACGGGTAGTACTTTGATTTATGCCGTAAATTATTTTCTTCAAATTCCAGTAAAGCAAATCAATACCGCGGTAATGGTAAATCGAAATCATAAAAAATTTCCAATTAAAGCCGATTTTAAGGGAATTTCACTTTCGACTTCATTAAACGATCATGTAAAAGTTGTTTTAGATGATGAAAAAAGCGGAATTTATTTAAGCTAAACTACTTTTAATTTCAGTCACTACATCTTCAATTGACTTTCCATCTGTAGAGACAGAATGATGTGCTTTGTTGTAAAATACACTTCGCTCAAATAAATGTTTCCCTACAAATTCTTGAAACTCCTCCATTGAATTTAAATGCTGTAACAAAGGGCGATCTGATTCTGCTTCAAAAAGTCTTTTACTAAGTTCTTTTACGCTAGTATTGAGGTAAACCGTTGTAACTCCATCTATTTCATTGATATAATCCATAGAATCATAATAACAGGGTGTTCCTCCCCCGATAGATAAAACTAACTTCTTTTCTTCTTTTAAAACTTCCTCAAGATAATGGCGTTCAATTTTTCTAAAATAAATCTCTCCTTTCGATTTAAAAATTTCAGGGATTTTTGCCTTCATTTTCTCCTCTAAATAGTCGTCCAAGTCCCAATAATCGTACCCCAATTGATCCTTTAACAAAGACCCAACAGCACTCTTCCCGCTACCCATGTAGCCTAGAAGTATTATTTTATTTATTTCCATTGTTTTAATTACTCCTACAAATTTATAAGAAATCAAGGGGATAAATTCAGATTTGATATTATATTTGCAGCCTCAAAAGATTCGGTAGCTCAGTTGGTAGAGCATCTCCCTTTTAAGGAGAGGGTCCTGGGTTCGAGC
>QXZA01000010.1 GCA_009886625.1 Flavobacteriaceae bacterium | reverse complement strand
AAATCTTAAAAGGACCTAGCCAACTACTTTAAAAATAATCAGAGCATAAATGACAAAGCGTAAATACCGAAAAAGGGACCACATCAAATAGTGCTTAAAGTCCTATTTAATAAGGCCAGAGGCAAGGCTTACAATTGAATGTGGTATTGGACTAGTTGCACCTAAAAACACAAAAAGACCTCCCCATTTTTTTAAATTAAGGATATGCTTTGCAATTTTATTTTCAATGTAATTTTTTATGCTAGGGATTAAAAACAATCGGTTTCCAAATAAGTAGGAAATAATTCCGCCCAAGTAGGAAATCGAAGCCAGTATAAACAAAAACAACCAAGGACTGTTTGACTTTGATGCCCATGCAATAAAAGCTTCTGGTGGTATTATCCCTAAAATAGTTTCAGAAACTAAAAAAAAGAAGAAGATAAATTCTTGAGAATAATTGGCTATAAGATGATTAAGCAAAGAATTAAAATCCAGCACAAAGAGCTCTAAACCTACTAGAAAAAGAACAAAAATGATTATGGCTGTACCTCCTTTATAAGCAGTATTCTTTAAAAAAGAATAAAACTTTGTAATTTGATAATAGCGATTGAGTAAAGTCAATCGTTTGCTAACACTAAAATTAGATTTTGAATTATTTTTGATTTCTAGAGGCTTTGAACATTAAAAAAACAGCTTTGGTAAAATCCATTAATTGGGGTACATTATTATAAGCAATTTGATGTTTATTTAAATTAAAAACTATTGAAAAACCTTGTGAATACAATATGTTTCAATCGATTTTCCAAAATTTAAAAACGATTTCAAATCTAACAAATTTTTCATGTTATCGTTTAATAAATTGATAGATTTAAAAAAGGTTTTTGAGACAAAAAAGAGGGTTTAAAACACGCTCTCTGCAATTTGCCTAATGTTGTCTGATTTTCCCATGGAGTAATAATGTAAAAAGGGAACCTCGGCTGCCATCAATTCTTTACTTTGTTGAATACACCACTCCACACCCACCTGACGTACCGCTTTATTGTCTTTACATTTAATCACATCTTTGATCAAAGCTTCGGGAAGATCCACATGAAAACGGTGGGGAATCATATTGAGTTGTTTAAGGGTAGAAAGGGGTTTCAATCCTGGAATAATTGGTACAGTAATGCCCTCGGCTCTGGCTTTAGCTACAAAGTCAAAAAACTTTTGATTATCAAAAAACATTTGAGTTACGATATAGTCGGCTCCTGCATTAATTTTTTTCTTCAAAAAGTGTAAATCACTTTCAAGGCTGGGTGCTTCCATATGTTTTTCAGGATAGCCCGATACTCCAATACAAAAGTGGGTCGCATGAGAATTTAACAATTCCTCATCCAAATATTTTCCTTGGTTTAGCTCTGCAATCTGCTGTACCAATTCATTAGCATAAGTGTGGCCATCTTTAGTGGGCTTAAAATAGGTTTCTGATTTTACCGAATCCCCTCGTAATGCCACTACATTATCAATCTCGAGATAATCCAAATCCACCAAAAAGTTCTCAGTATCTTCTTTAGAAAATCCACCGCACAAAATATGCGGAATAGCATCCACCTTATACTTACTTTGTATTGCGGCACAGATCCCCACAGTTCCAGGACGTTTTTTAATTACCTTGAGCTCCAGCAAACCGTTTCCTCTGTCCTTATACACATGTTCTTCTCTGTGATAGGTTACATCTATAAAGGGAGGCTTAAACTCCATCAAATCATCGATAGAATTAAATAAAGCATTGATATGCTGCCCTTTTAAAGGTGGGAGTATTTCAAAGGTAAACTGGGTTTTTCCCTTGGCTTTAGCGATATGTTCTGTTACTTTCATCTAGTCTTCAATTAAATTAGGATTCAACCATTTTCGTGCTTCATCCAATGAAATTTTTCTTCTTTTGCTATAGGACAGCAATTGATCTTCTTTGATTTTTCCAAGCCCAAAATAGCGTGCATCAGGGTGCGCAAAATAGTAGCCTGAAACTGCAGCTGCTGGCCACATAGCTAAACTTTCCGTAAGCTGTACTCCAATTTCTTCTTCTACTTTTAAAAGTTCCCAAAGAGTCTTCTTCTCCAAATGATCCGGACAGGCGGGATAACCAGGCGCTGGGCGAATCCCCTTATAGCTTTCTTTTATTAACTCTTCATTTATCAATTTTTCGTCAGAGGCATACCCCCAATATTCTTTTCGCACTTTCAAGTGCAAGTATTCGGCAAAAGCTTCTGCCAAGCGATCTGCCAGGGCTTTGATCATGATGGAGTTGTAATCATCATTTTCTTCTTCAAAAGCTTTTGCTCTCTCGGCGGTTCCAAAACCTGTACACACACAAAAGGCTCCTATATAATCTGCTACCCCAGTAGTCTTAGGCGCAATGAAATCAGATAAAGCAATATTAGGCTGGTCTTTTGTTTTTTTCAATTGTTGTCTTAAGGTGAGCCAGGTTGCTTGAACCGATTCTCGATCTTCATTTGCATAGACCTCAACATCATCACCATGGGAATTGGCAGGAAAAATTCCAAAACGTGCTTTTGCAGTCAACCATTTTTCCTCCACCAGTTGAGACAGCATGTTTTTTGCATCAGCAAACAAGCTTTGTGCTTGCTCTCCTACTACATTATCGGTTAAAATATCTGGGTATTTTCCGTGTAAATCCCAAGAACGAAAAAAAGGAGACCAATCAATAAAAGGCACTAATTCCTCCAGAGGAAAATTGTTTAAAGTGATCCCTCCCTGAACTTTGGGCTTAGTGGGAGTAAATTGATTCCAATCCAACGAAAGAGCATTCTGCTGAGCTAGCTCGTATGTTAAATAGGTTTTAGAAGAAGTTCGCTCTAAAAATTTTTCTTTGAACACTTCATATTCTTCTCTTATTTTCAATATGTAAGGTTCCTTTTTGTCTTTTTGTAATAAATTACTAACTACTGCAACTGCTCTAGAGGCATCGTTAACGTGAATGACTGGCCCTTGAGATACAGGTGCTATTTTCACTGCTGTATGTGCTTTGGAAGTTGTTGCGCCCCCAATTAAAACAGGAATTTTTATATTCTGACGATCCAACTCTTTTGCCAAATACACCATTTCGTCCAATGAAGGGGTAATTAATCCTGAAAGACCAATAATGTCGACTTGTTCCTCAACAGCCCGCTGGATGATTACCTCTGGAGGAACCATCACTCCTAAATCTATAATCTCATAATTATTGCATGCCAGTACTACGCTCACTATGTTTTTACCTATATCGTGAACATCTCCTTTTACTGTAGCCATCAATACCTTACCAGCAAATTGAGCTCCCTCGTTTTTCTCTGCTTCAATAAAGGGCTGTAAGTAGGCCACCGCTTTTTTCATCACTCGAGCCGATTTAACCACTTGAGGTAAAAACATTTTTCCAGCACCAAATAAATCTCCTACAACATTCATTCCGTCCATCAAAGGTCCTTCGATCACTTCAATAGGTCGGTTGGCTTCTTTTCTTGCTTCTTCTGTATCTTCTTCTATAAAAGCGTCAATTCCTTTAATTAAAGCATGAGTGATTCTACTTTTTAAATCTTCCTCACGCCATGCATCGTCTTCTTTTTTTCCTTCCTTTTTTACGGAAACTACATTTTCAGCATATTCCAATAAACGTTCCGTGGCGTCTTCTCTTCGATCGAGTAAAACATCCTCTACATGCTCCATCAATTCTTTAGGCACCTCGTCATACACTTCCAACATAGAAGGGTTAACGATACCCATATTCATTCCATGTTGAATTGCGTGGTACAAAAAGGAAGCATGCATCGCTTCACGAACTGTGTTGTTTCCTCTAAATGAAAAAGAAACGTTACTCACTCCCCCACTTACGCTTGCGTGGGGTAAATTTTCTCGTATCCATTTAGTAGCATTAAAAAAGTCAAGTGCATTTTCACGATGCTCTTCCATTCCTGTTGCAACAGGAAAAATATTAGGGTCAAAAATGATATCTTCTGGTGCAAAGTTTACTTTTTCTACTAGCACATCATAAGAGCGTTCACAAATTTCTATGCGTCGTTCTAAGGAATCGGCTTGACCGTCTTCGTCAAAAGCCATTACAATCACAGCAGCACCATATTTTTTTATGGTCTTGGCTTGAGCTACAAAATTGGCTTCTCCTTCTTTTAAACTAATGGAGTTGACAACACTTTTGCCTTGTGCAACTTTGAGTCCTGCTTCAATTATCTCCCATTTGGAACTATCAATCATTACTGGAATACGGGCAATATCTGGCTCTGCTGCCATTAAATTCAAAAAAGTAGTCATCGCTTCTACCCCATCAATCATTCCCTCATCCATATTGACGTCGATGATCTGAGCTCCTCCCAATACTTGTTCACGAGCCACTTCAATAGCCTCGTTATATTTTTTATTCTCTATTAATCGTAAAAACTTTCTTGAACCCGTAACATTTGTACGTTCACCAATATTGACAAAATTTGTAGTTTCTGAAATCACCAAAGGTTCCAAACCAGATAACAATAAAGGTTTCCGTTCTTGTTTAGACATTGGACAACTGTTTAGGATTTCTAGGTGTGTACTTTTTAGCCACTTCTGCAATTAATCTAATGTGATCGGGGGTAGTACCGCAACACCCGCCGATAATGTTAACAGCATTTTGTTTGAGGTAGTCTTCAATCAAAGTCTGCATTTCTTCGGGAGACTGGTCATAAGCACCAAAGGCATTGGGCAAACCCGCATTGGGGTGAGCAGAAACGAATAGATCACTCTGGTTCGCTAATCGTTTTACATAAGGCAGTAATTGATCTGCTCCCAAGGCACAATTAAATCCAATACTCAAAATAGGAATATGACTCATCGAAATCCGAAAGGCCTCCACGGTTTGTCCAGAAAGTGTCCTTCCACTGGCATCTGTAATGGTCCCACTCACCATTACGGGAATATCAATTTGACGCTCTTCTTTTATTTCATTGATTGCATATAGTGCAGCTTTAGCATTTAAAGTATCAAAAATAGTTTCCACTAAAAGCAAGTCAGCGCCACCATCTACAAGTCCATTAATTTGCTCGCGATAGGAAGTAACCAGCGCATCAAAAGTAATAGCACGGTACCCAGGATCATTTACATCTGGAGACATACTGGCAGTCTTATTTGTAGGGCCTATAGAACCTGCCACATATCGTGCTTGATCTGGTGTTTTTTCTAAATATTCCTGACTGACTTCTTTGGCTATTTTAGCACTTTCATAATTCAACTCATAGGCAAGGGGTTCCATTTCATAGTCTGCCATTCCGACAGAGGTTGAGGAAAAAGTATTGGTTTCTACAATATCGGCTCCGGCATCAAAATAATCTCTATGAATTCCTTTGATAATTTCGGGTTGGGTAATTGAAAGGAGATCATTATTTCCCTTTAAAATAGCAGGATGATCCAAAAAACGCTCCCCTCGGAAATCAGCTTCCTCTAGGTTGTGGTTTTGAATCATGGTGCCCATAGCACCATCTAAAACTAAAATTCGTTTTTCTAAATCTTTTTCTATAATCATACTATCTTGCTTAAGGCATTTTTTAGGTCATTCCAAATATCTTCATGATGTTCTAGCCCCACAGAAAGACGAATCATTCCATCGGTTATTCCCACTGCCAAGCGGTCTTCTTCAGATAGTTTACTATGTGTGGTTGAAGCGGGATGGGTAATAATTGTTCGAGAATCTCCTAAATTAGAAGACAGCGAACACAATTCAATTGCATTGATAAAATTTCGTCCTGCGTCTATCCCTCCTTTTAGTTCGAAGGCAATAATATTTCCTCCTTTCAACATTTGTTTTTTAGCTAAAGCATATTGGGGATGAGATTTTAAAAAGGGGTATTTTACCCAATTTATTTCTTGACACGCTTCTAGCTTTTCTGCAATAACATGAGCATTCTTACAATGACGATCAATTCTTACGGCCAGTGTCTCCAAACTTTTAGACAATATCCAGGCATTAAATGGAGAAAGTGATGCTCCAGTATTTCTCGCAAAAAGAAATAACTCTCTAACAAGTTGCTTACTCCCTACTGTAATTCCTCCTAACACTCGCCCTTGTCCATCCATCAATTTTGTTGCAGAATGAATGACTAAATCGGCTCCGTATTGAATGGGTTGCTGCAAGTAAGGTGTTGCAAAACAATTATCTACAATGAAAAGTAATTTATGTTGTTTTGCAATTTTACCTATTGCCTCTAAATCCAGTATGTCTACTCCGGGATTAGTAGGAGATTCGACATAGATACATTTTGTATTAGGCTTAATCAGCCCTTCAATAAGGGAAAGATCATCAGAAGGAAAATAGCTCGTGGTAATTTGCCACTTGGGCAAATACTTAGTAAACAATGTATGAGTTGATCCAAACAAAGCACGTGCAGAAACAATATGGTCTCCTGCGTTTAAAAATGTAGCAAAGGTTGCAAACACAGCCCCCATTCCGGTTGCAAAAGCAACTCCTGCCTCTGCGCCTTCCATTTGTGCAACTTTATCAACAAATTCTGTTGTGTTCGGATTTGTAAAACGGCTATATATATTTCGTTCTTTTTCTTCAGCAAAAGAAGCACGCATATCTTCAGCATCTTCGAAAACAAAACTTGAAGTTAAGTGAAGTGGAGTGGAATGTTCCAAATTTTGAGAACGTTCCATTTGATTTCGAATGGCATTGGTTTCAAATTTTTTGCTCATATAGCGATACCATTTAAAATTATGTGGTGATTGATTTTAGCGGTAGGTTCTAAAGTTTTGGAAACAGAACAATATTTTTCAAAAGATAATTGTGCGGCACGTTTTGCTTTTTCTGCTGAAAAATCTCCTTCCAAATGAATTGTAATATCAATTTGATAAAACAAGGCTGGCACAGTCCCTTCATATCGCAAGCCTTCCACGTCCATTTTTAAAGAAGTTGGATTTATTTTTTGCTTATTTAAAATAGCAACGATATCTATACTACTACAGCCCGCTACTCCCATTAATAATAACTCCATAGGACTTATCCCTTGAACTTCTCCTGTTGTTTTAGATTTATTATCTAATAAAACATGATGTCCATTTGAATTTGTTGTTCTAAAAAGATAATCTTCATTCACACGTTCTAAGGCTATTTTCATTTTTTAATTTTTAGAGTTAAAAATTGGATCTAATATTTGTATAACAGCATCATTCTCTATTAAAAAAGCATCATGTCCATGAATGGAACTCAACTCATGATAAAACACGTTTTCGTTTATTGACTTTGCTAACTGCAGGGTTCTCTGGTCTTCGGCTGCAGTAAAAAACAAGTCACTATCAATAGCTATTAAATGGATTTCAGCTGTGATTTCTTGTACAATTTCGTCTATTTTTTTTCCTTCTCGTTCAATATTGACCGTACTTAAAAGATGGTTCATCATCACATAAGCCTCAAGGCTAAATCGTTGTGCTAATTTGTTACCATGATGCAGCAACCAACTCTCTATATTATAAATTCCTTGCTCTTCATTTTTAGTTCTTCCAAAACGAAAGTCGAAGGACTGTGGTGTTCTGTAAGTAAGCATGGCATGAATTCGAGCATCTTCTAGTGGATTTTTAGAATTTTCTAGGATACGCTTTTGAAGGAATGTATTGGCAATAATCCAATCGTTCGCTTTCCAATCTGCAGCAATAGGAATTAGGTATTCTGCAAAGTCAGGAGCCAATGCTGCCATTTCCCACGCAATTCCCCCTCCAATTGACCCACCAATTAATGCAAATAAATGTGGAACTCCCAAAAGTTTTAAGCCCTCTAAAAAAAGAGCTGCAATATCCCCTGTATGAAAATCCTCTGGTCTTGAAAATATTTGCTCCAACATCCCGTTTCCAGGAATATTAAAAGCGAGTACTGTATACCGATTAGTGTCAATAGTTTGTCCATCTCCAATGATTTCATTCCACCATCCTTGATCTCCACAGACAATCGAATCGCCCGTCAAGGAATGATTGACCAACACGACTGGTGCTGTTCCTATAGCTTGTCCAAACCGGTGATAATGTAGTTTAATCAGGTCATAAGAAGCACCAGTATGGGTCTTATAATTTGAAATCGAAAGAGTTTGTACTTCCACTTACCGATGCTTATAGTTTTGCAAAAGCTGCTTCTAGATCTTCGATTAAATCTTTAATATCTTCCAAACCTACAGACAATCGAATGAGGTCTTGTGTTACTCCCGTTGTTTTCTGAGTTGCTTCATCCAATTGTTGATGAGTTGTACTTGCAGGGTGTATAATCAAAGATTTTGTGTCTCCAATATTGGCTAAAAGTGCAAATAGTTTTGTGTGATCTGCCACTTTTTTTCCTCCTTCAAAACCAGACTTTAATCCAAAGGTTATGATTCCACTTTGTCCTTTAGGCAGGTATTTCTGTGCAAGAGTATTGTATTTGGACGTTTTTAATCCAGGGTAATTTACCCATGCTACTTCGTCTCTAGTTGAAAGCCAAGCAGAAAGTTTTAGTGCATTTTCTGAATGTTTCTTCATTCGGATATCTAAAGTTTCAATTCCTTGAATAGTTTGAAAACTATTAAAAGGACTTGGTGCACTTCCTAAATCACGAAGTCCTTCAATTCGAACTTTAGCAATAAAAGCAATTGCTCCTAGAGCTTCGTGATAATTTAATCCATGATAACTTGGATTGGGTTCTGTAAATTCTGGAAACAATCCATTGCCCCAGTCAAAAGTTCCTCCATCAATAATAATCCCCCCTAAAGAAGTTCCATTTCCAGTCAAATATTTAGTCAGGGAATGGATCACTATATTGGCACCATGTTCAATAGGATTCAATAATGCGGGAGAAGCCACTGTATTGTCTACAATAAACGGAACTTTAGCTGTTTTTGCGTGATCTGAAATCGCTTTCAAATCTAACACATCCAATTTTGGATTCCCTAAAGACTCCGCAAAGAAGGCACGTGTATTGGGCTGAACAGCTTTTGAGAATTCCTCTGGAGCATCGGGATCTACAAAAGTGGTTGTAATTCCAAAACGAGGAAGTGTATTGGCTAGTAAATTATAGGTTCCTCCATATAAACTGTTAGAGGCTACAATATGATCTCCTGTTTTTAAAATCACCATTAAAGTGGTTGCGATAGCAGCAGTTCCAGAAGCAGTAGCTACTGCTGCCACACCGCCTTCTAGAGTGGCTAAACGCTGTTCTAAAACATCATTGGTTGGATTGTTTAGTCGTGTGTAAATATATCCAGGCTCTGCAAGAGAAAATAGATTTGCTGCATGGTCCGAATCCTTGAACACATAAGATGTTGTTTGATAAATAGGAACAGCTTGTGATCCTTGTGTATTATTGGCATCATGTCCTGCATGTAATGCCTTGGTTGCTAATGAAGTACTCATAGTTGAAAGGTTTTTTTAATCGTCTCTAAATAATCTAATTTTTCCCAGGTGAAAAGCTCTACTTCCTTCGATACTTTTCCGTTGTAAGGGGACTCAAACGTTTTTGTTATAGTAAGAGGCTGGCGCCCCATGTGTCCATAAGAAGCGGTTTCCAAATACATCGGATTTCTTAGCTTCAAACGTTGTTCTATAGCATATGGACGCATATCAAAAAGGGTTGCTGCTTTTTCTGCAATTTCGGAGTCACTTAGGGAAACATTGGAGGTTCCAAACGTTTTAATATTGATTGAAGTAGGTTCTACTACTCCAATGGCATAACTCAGTTGCACTAAAATTTCATCGGCTACTCCTGCAGCAACAAGATTTTTTGCCATATGACGGGCTGCATAAGCTGCACTTCGATCTACTTTACTTGGATCTTTTCCGCTAAAGGCTCCTCCACCATGACCGCCTTTTCCGCCATAAGTGTCCACAATAATTTTGCGTCCAGTTAAACCGGTATCACCGTGTGGTCCGCCAATTACAAACTTTCCTGTTGGATTTACGTGATAGGTAATATCCTCTCCAAAAAGATTTTGAATCTCTTGAGGTAAGTTTTTCTTAACTCTTGGAATTAAAATCGAAATAACATCTGCTTTGATTTTTTCTAACATCGCCACTTCATCAGCATCAAAATCATCGTGCTGGGTAGACACAACTATGGTGTCAATACTTAAAGGCTTATTGTTTTCATCATACTCAATGGTAACTTGAGATTTTGCGTCAGGACGTAAATAAGTGATTTCGTTATTTTCTCTTCTTAACGCAGCATGTTCAATTAAAATTTTATGTGAAAGATCAAGTGCTAGCGGGGAATAAGACTCCGTCTCTACCGTAGCATAACCAAACATAATTCCTTGATCTCCTGCTCCTTGAGCTTCTTTATCTTCTCGATCTACTCCACGATTAATATCTTGGGACTGTTCATGTATGAGTGAAATTACACCACAAGAATCTCCACTAAACTGATATTCTCCCTTGGTATATCCTATGGCATTTATTGTTTCTCGTGCAATGGACTGAACATCAAGATAGGTTGCACTTTTGACTTCTCCTGCTAAAATCACTTGCCCTGTAGTCACTAGCGTTTCACAAGCAACCTTACTTTCAGGGTCAAAAGCTAAAAAATTATCGAGTAAAGCATCGCTAATTTGATCAGCGATTTTGTCTGGGTGACCTTCACTTACAGATTCTGAGGTAAAAAAATATGACATTTATTTATTGCTTTTTAGGAAGGATTTAAACAGTTGTTTAAAAAAAGCAACTCTGGTTTAGCATTTTTTTTTCGAGGTGTGCAATCAGTCAAATCCTTCCTCGTTTAACATTACAAATGTACACATTTTTTTAAGCGAAGAAACTTTTTTATAAAAAAATAGCTGTTTTTTAATCTAAGTAGCATTTTTTTCTTTTCAAAAAAGCCCCTACTTTGCAATACAATAAATAAACACAAAAGACTATGCACATTGCTATTGCCGGAAATATTGGCGCTGGAAAAACAAGCTTAACAGAACTATTAGCAAAACACTATCATTGGGAAGCCCATTTTGAGGATGTCATTGACAACCCTTATTTAGATGATTTCTATAATCATATGGAACGTTGGTCTTTTAATCTTCAAATCTACTTTTTAAAGAGTCGATTTGAACAGCTTCTTTCTTTCAGAGAAAGCAAAAAAACAATCATTCAGGATCGCACCATATACGAAGACGCACATATCTTTGCTCCCAACCTCAACGCTATGGGGCTTATGAATCAGAGAGATTTCAATAACTATCAGGGTATCTTTAGTTTAATGGAATCCCTTATAAAAGGACCTGATCTGTTGATTTATTTGAGGTCCTCCATCCCCAACTTAGTTAGTAAGATTCACAAGCGAGGACGGGAATATGAAAACTCTATTAGTATTGATTATTTGAGCCGTCTTAATGAACGTTATGAAGCTTGGATCAGTACATACGATGAAAAAAAACTGATTATCATTGATGTGGATTCCCTAGACTTTGTGGACAACAAAGAAGATTTGACCAAAGTGATTCAAATCATTGATGAAAAATTAAAATAAAGGCATAAAAAAAGCGGCTCTAATGAGCCGCTTTTTTTATTAAATAATGAATCTTATTCTAAAATCTGATCGATTTCAGTAGTCAATCCATCTAGAGTTTCTAATACTGCTGCTTGATCCCCTTCAAGAGAAACTTCAACAGTAAAGCTTTTATCTTCGTTTACAGACTTTACTGTAACCGTAATGTCATCAGAACCAGGAACTAATAGTTCAGTAGTTGCTTTATTTTCAATTTTATCGTTTGTGTAGCTTGCAACGGCATCGCTATTCATTGCAATGCTAGGTGCAATTACTAAAGCCACAACCGACATCAATTTCAATAAAATGTTTAGAGAAGGACCTGAAGTGTCTTTAAAAGGATCTCCTACAGTATCACCAACAACTGCTGCTTTGTGAGCATCAGTACCTTTTCTTCCGTCAGATTCGATCATTTTTTTAGCATTATCCCATGCACCACCTGCGTTGGATTGGAAGATTGCCATAAGAACACCACATGTAGTAACCCCAGCTAATAAACCTCCAAGCATTTCTGCTCCACCAATAAAACCAACGGCAACAGGAACAGCAATTGCTAATAATCCTGGTAATACCATTTCTTTAATCGAGGCTGTAGTTGAAATTTCAACACATTTTTGATAATCAGCTTTCCCGTCTGCAGCATCAAAAGTTGCACGATCTTTATCCGAAGCTTTTGTCATATCTGAGTCATACTTTCGCATCACTTCAAGAGCTGCCTTCAATTCGGGAATATTTTTAAACTGTCGTCTAACTTCTTCGATCATTGCCATAGCGGCTCTACCTACAGCGTTCATAGACAATGCAGAAAATACGAAGGGAAGCATTCCCCCAACAAGCAACCCTGCCATGATTCGTGGTTGTGAAACATCTATGCTTCTTACATTAGCTACCTGCATAAAGGCGGAAAATAAAGCCAATGCAGTTAAAGCAGCAGAAGCAATAGCAAAACCTTTTCCTATTGCAGCAGTAGTATTACCTACAGCATCTAAGGTATCGGTACGCTCTCTTACTTCGCTTGGTAATTCTGCCATTTCAGCGATTCCACCCGCGTTATCCGAGATTGGTCCGTAAGCATCTACCGCTAATTGGATCCCCGTATTTGCTAACATACCCACAGCTGCAATTGCAATACCATAGAGTCCTGCAAAGTGATGTGACACTAAAATTGCGGCAGCGATCAAAAGAATTGGAATCATTGTTGACATCATCCCTACACCCAATCCAGCAATAATATTGGTTGCAGCACCCGTTTCAGATTGATTTACAATTGACTGTACTGGTTTGGTTCCTGTACCTGTATAATATTCTGTTATTTTTCCTACTCCTAAACCAGCTACTAAACCAGCAATTGTGGCCCAGAAAATACCCATAGCTCCATAAGGCAATCCTTCTACAGCATCTGGAATCATTGTTGTAATGATGAAATATGAGGCAATTACCATCAAACCTGCAGAACCAAACTCACCAATGTTTAAAGCACTTTGTGGGTTACCACCTTCTTTTACTCGTACAAAGAATGTTCCTATAATGGACATGATAATCCCTACAGCAGCGAGTACTAGAGGAAGGTATACTGCTCCTAATCCAGCAAAATCTGGAGTAATTATAAATGCTCCTAAAACCATGGTCCCAATAATTGAACCTACATAAGATTCAAAAAGATCGGCTCCCATTCCAGCAACATCTCCTACGTTATCCCCAACATTATCAGCAATTGTAGCAGGGTTTAGTGGGTGGTCTTCTGGAATACCCGCTTCAACTTTACCTACTAAATCTGCACCTACATCGGCTGCTTTAGTATAAATTCCTCCTCCTACTCTTGCAAATAATGCAATTGAAGAAGCTCCCATGGAAAATCCTGTTAATACATTCAATACCAAAGTGAGGTTTTCTGCACCAGGCCAAATGTTTTGATAAATAGCGAAAAGACTACTAAGTCCTAATACACCAAGACCTACAACACCCAATCCCATCACTGCACCTCCAGCAAATGCTACTTCCAAGGCTCTTCCTAAAGAAGTTCTTGCTGCTTGAGTAGTTCTTACGTTGGCTTTAGTTGCAACTCGCATTCCAATAAATCCTGCCAGGGCAGAACAAATTGCACCTACTACAAAGGATACTGCAACCATTCCGTTTGAACCTTCTTCATTACTTCCCTTGAAGAATAAAAGCACTGCTACTGCAGCAACAAAAATTGAAAGAATCTTGTATTCTGCTTTAAGAAATGACATTGCACCATCGGCAATATTCTTGGCGATTCTTGCCATTTTCTCACTTCCAACTTCTTGTTTGGCAACCCAGTTGTTCTTTATAAAAACAAATAGTAAAGCCAAGATTCCAAAGGCAGGTAAAAATGTTATGATTAATTCCATGTTAAATTTTTTATTTAAAAAGTGTGGTAAAAATAGTAAAACAAACTAGAATACAAAACCTCATTTATGGGCTAATAAAATTGAGCATTTTAAGTCAATTTTTTTCTGAACTAGTTTGTGATAGGTTAATGATACATCACGCGTTTGATTCCTTTAATTACATCTTGATAATCTGGTAACCATTCTTTTAAAAGAACTGGTGAATAGGGTGCTGGAGTATCTGCAGTGTTAATTTTTTCAACAGGGGCATCTAAATAATCAAATATTTGATTCTGTACCTGATATGTGATTTCTGTAGAAATATTCCCAAAAGGCCAAGACTCTTCAAGTATAACCAAACGGTTTGTTTTTTTAACTGATTCAAATATGGTATTATAGTCCAAAGGACGGATTGTTCTTAAATCAATTACTTCACAATCAATTCCTTCTTTTGATAATTCTTCAGCAGCATGTAAAGCCTCCTTTAAGATTTTCCCGAAAGAAACTAAAGTAACATCTTTTCCTGCTCTTTTAATTTCAGCGACACCAATTGGGAGGGTGTATTCTCCTTCCGGTACTTCCCCTTTATCTCCATACATCTGTTCTGACTCCATAAAAATCACTGGATCGTCATCACGAATTGCCGATTTCAATAGCCCTTTTGCATCATATGGATTAGAAGGTACAATTACTTTCAAACCAGGACAATTAGCGTACCAACTTTCAAAAGCTTGAGAGTGTGTAGCTGCGAGTTGTCCTGCAGAACCCGTAGGTCCTCTAAAGACAATAGGACATGGGAATTGTCCACCAGACATTTGTCGAATTTTTGCAGCATTATTAATAATTTGATCTATCCCTACTAGAGCAAAATTAAAGGTCATGAATTCAATAATTGGGCGGTTTCCAGTCATTGTAGATCCTACGCCAATCCCCGAAAATCCTAATTCTGAAATAGGAGTATCGATTACGCGTTTTGCTCCAAATTCATCTAACATTCCTTTAGAGGCTTTGTATGCCCCGTTGTATTCAGCAACTTCTTCACCCATCAAATAAATGGATTCGTCGCGTCTCATTTCTTCGCTCATTGCCTCTGCGATGGCTTGTCTAAATTGTATGGTCTTCATGTGTAAAATTCATTCGTTTGCAAATTTAATCAATAATTATCTATTTACTTTACTCAATAAAGAATGAAAATGTACGTTTATTAAAATACGCCTCAATAAAGTTAAATTTATAATGCATTATTGAAATAGATATGAAGTTGATACAGATGACGGTAAAGGGGATTTCCTACAGTGAAACGCAAACTGGGGCTTACGCTCTTATTTTGAGTGAAAATGATGGGAATCGAAAACTTCCAGTAATCATAGGAGGTTTTGAAGCACAATCCATTGCCATTGCCTTGGAGCAAGAAATAAAACCTTCGCGTCCACTGACCCATGATTTATTTAAAAGTTTTGCAGAACGCTTTTTAATTATCGTAAAACAAGTAATCATTCACAAACTGGTAGACGGTGTTTTTTATGCTAGTATTATCTGTGAGCGTGATAAAATCGAGGAAATCATTGATTCCAGAACATCAGATGCCATTGCCTTGGCCCTTCGTTATAAAGCTCCTATTTTTATTTATGATTCTATTTTAAAAAAAGCAGGATTTACCGCAGCTGTATCTACAAGAGAAAAAAAACTCTCTGAAGACAACTGGATACAAAATTTTGTCACTGAACAAAGTGAAAAAAGTGAGATCCCAAAAGACCTCAAGGAATTATCACTCTCAAAATTAAAGACCTTATTATCAAAGCTAGTCTCACAAGAAAATTATGAAAAAGCAGTTCGTGTTCGTGATGAAATCTCCAAGCGAAAAAGATAGATATAAAATTGTTAATTTTTTTTGATAATCTTTCCCTCCAAAAGAAGTAAACTACAACAAATGCATCTATTTTTGAAAAAATAGATAAAAGTGAAGCAATATTTAGATTTGGTGAACCATGTATTCACCACAGGAACTGAAAAAACGGATCGTACAGGAACAGGAACTAAAAGTGTCTTTGGTTACCAAATGCGTTTTAATCTTTCTGATGGATTCCCTTTAGTTACTACAAAAAAGATTCACGTTAAATCAGTTGTTCATGAGTTGTTGTGGTTTTTAAAAGGCGATACAAATATTGAATACCTCAAAGAAAATGGGGTTCGTATATGGAATGAATGGGCTGACGAAAAAGGAAATTTAGGTCCTGTATATGGGCATCAATGGCGTAATTGGAATAGTGAGGGAATTGATCAAATCCAAGAAGTCATAAATACTTTAAAGACTAATCCAGATAGTAGAAGAATGCTAGTTTCTGCTTGGAACCCCAGTGTAATGCCAGACACCAAAGCAACTTTTTCAGAAAATGTTGCAAAAAACAAAGCTGCGCTTCCTCCCTGTCATGCCTTTTTTCAATTTTATGTTGCAGATGGAAAACTTTCATGTCAACTCTATCAACGCAGTGCTGATGTATTTTTAGGTGTGCCTTTCAACATCGCTTCATATGCTTTATTGACGCTTATGGTAGCACAAGTTTGTGGTTACGAAGCTGGAGAATTTGTGCATTCTTTTGGAGATGTACACATCTATTCCAATCATTTTGATCAAGTCAACGAACAACTCAAAAGAACACCAAAGCCATTACCTGAAATGCGCTTGAATCCAGCAATTAAAAATATTTTTGATTTTACTTACGAAGATTTTGAGCTTGTCAATTACGACCCTTATCCGTTAATTAAGGGTAAAGTGGCTATTTAACCTTCAATGAATTAAGCACTACCACTAAACGATCAAGCTCTTCTAATTGGTTGTAAAAGTGAAAAGAAACGCGCACACCACTTCCTCTTAGAGCGCAATGAATTTTTTGCTTTTGAAGTTTTTCATACAATTCTTTACCACCCTTTAGACTAAAAATACTACTGTGAGATTTTCGTTCACCTACCCATGAATCAATAAAATCGTGTTCAATCAGTCTGTGTTTTACCTCCTGAGACAATTGTTCCTTTTGCTCCATTAATGCCTTAAAGTCATAGCGGTTCAACTCTTCAATCGCAAAACGCAAACTCGAGGTCGCCAAAATATTAAAATGTCCGGTAAAAACTTGATCATATAATTGCTCTGGAGTTGCATTAGATAGGTTATAAAAATGCTTTGAGGTGAGCAATACTCCATTTCCAAATCCAGCCATAAGCCATTTATAACCACTGCCAACAACTATATCAAATGAAGCCTCAGAAAAATTAAAGGCATGAGCCCCTAGAAACTGAGTCCCATCTCCAATGATCAATAATTTAGGAAATTGTTTTTTTAAGTCTTTTAAAAAATTTATGTCAATGAGCAATCCTGAAGTGTATTGTACTATACTAAGAGCTAATATGTCAATTTCACCTATCTCAATTCTAGCCTTAATAGATTGCTCTAAATCGCTTACTTGCGCAATAGTATTTATATTAAATTCTTTTTCAACAAAAGCATCACACAATGAGGGATAATCTTCTTCCAATAACAATACATTCAAATTTTTAGGCAAAAGCGCTAAAGCTTGTCGAATCCCAAATGAAAAATTTGGAACAACAAAGCTATACTTTGGTATCGCTCCAAAAAAATGCGCTATCAACTCATGGGTTTCCTCTAGTGCATCATAAGCCTTTAACTTAAAATCACCTCCAGTGTGGATAAAATGTTCATCTTGTTCCCTTCTATATTTTGCCAACTTACTACTCATTGGGCCTACATAGGCGGTATTTAAATAAGTACAGTTTGTTAATAATGGCAGAAACTCAGAATACATATAATGTGTTAGAAAGTGTATTTTTGTGATCAAATTTAATCATTTAAATAAATGAACGAATCAGTATTTCAAAAAGATATTACCTTGATTGCAGCTGCTTCTGAAAATAATGCCCTTGGAAAAGACAATCAATTGATTTGGCATATTTCAGATGATCTAAAACGTTTTAAACGCCTCACCAGTGGACATGCGATCATTATGGGAAGAAAAACTTTTGAATCCATGCCAAAAGCATTACCCAATAGAAAGAACATTATTTTAACACGAAATAGAGCCTATAAGGCCAACGATGCATTTGTTGCGCATACCATTGAAGAAGCACTTGAATTTGCAAGTGATGATCCTCAACCCTTTATCATCGGTGGAGGAGAAATTTACTCCCTTTTTCTTCCCATTGCACATACGATAGAACTTACCCGTGTTCATGATGATTTTGAAGCAGATGCTTTTTTTCCTGAAATTGATCCACAAGAATGGAATTTGAATGCTGTAGAAAAATATACATCTAGCCCAGAACAACCTTATGCTTATTCATATTTAACATATAAAAAACAAAACCAATGAATGCTTTTGTATTTCCAGGACAAGGAGCTCAATTTCCAGGAATGGGAAAAGACCTTTTTGAAACCCACACTCTTACTAGAAAACGCTTTGAACAAGCTAACGATATTTTAGGCTTTAACATTACCGATATTATGTTTGGTGAAGATGCGGAGGCGCTCAAAGAAACACAGGTAACACAGCCCGCCATCTTTTTACATTCTACAATTTTAAGTGAAGTAATGGGGAAGCGATTTACTCCTCAGATGATTGCTGGTCATTCGTTGGGAGAATTTTCTGCTTTAGTAGCAGCCGGAGCATTATCATTTGAAAGTGGGCTAAAATTGGTGTATGAAAGAGCCCTTGCAATGCAAGCAGCGTGTGATGAAGCCCCTGGAACTATGGCAGCTATTTTAGGTCTAGAAGATGATTTAGTCGAATCTATTTGCAAGAAAACATCTGGAATAGTGGTTGCAGCCAATTATAATTGTCCAGGTCAATTGGTTATTTCTGGAGCACAAGAAGCTGTAGAAAATGCCTGCGAATCCTTCAAAGAAGCTGGAGCAAGAAGAGCTTTACTTCTTCCAGTGGGAGGCGCTTTTCACTCTCCCTTGATGGAACCTGCTAAAACACGTTTGGCAAAAGCAATCGAAAACGCCACATTCAATACTCCAAGCTGTCCAGTGTATCAAAATGTCACTGCTCAGGGTACCTCCGACCCCGAAGTGATTAAATCTAATTTGGTTGCTCAACTTACTGCTCCAGTAAGATGGACTCAAAGTGTTCAACAAATGATTTCAGATGGCGCTACTCACTTCACTGAAGTAGGGCCTGGAAAAGTACTTCAAGGGTTGGTTAAAAAAATTGACAGAAGTATGGAAACTCAATCTGGAGCTTAGTTTTTTTGATCTAAAAACCTAAGGACTTTATCTGTGATATACTTAATTTGATCTGTATCTAATTCAGAATGCATGGGTAACGAGATTACCTCCTTCACTAATTGATTTGTGACAGGGAAATTTTCCTCTTTTACTCCTACATCAGCATATGCTTTTTGTCTGTGTAAAGGAACTGGGTAATAAACCCCGCAAGGAATATCATGTTCATTTAAATACTTAACTAGTGCATCTCGGTCAGCATTAACAATTCTCAAGGTGTATTGATGAAAGACATGGGAATCACAAGCTTGTGCACGATGTGGGGTTATTATATTGGGGTGATTTGAAAGTAACTGAGTGTAGCGAATGGCTGCTTCTTTTCTTCTTTCATTATAGAAATCTAAATACTTTAGTTTGATTTTTAAAACCGCAGCCTGCATTGAGTCTAAACGGGAATTCACCCCTACAACATCATGATAGTAACGTTCATACATGCCATGATTAACAATCCCTCTGATAAAATAAGCTAATTCATCATCATTGGTAAATATGGCTCCGCCATCCCCATAAGCACCAAGATTCTTGGACGGAAAAAAAGAAGTTGCGGCTACATGACTCAAGGTTCCTGTCATCGCTTTCTCTCCTTTATTATTTACATAGCGTGCACCGATGCCCTGAGCATTATCTTCTACCACATACAAATTATGTTTTTGAGCTATGGTATTTATTGCATCTATATCGGCTACTTGACCAAATAAATGTACTGGGATGATCGCTTTTGTTTTGGGAGTAATGGCTGCTTCTATCCTTGCTGGATCAATATTGAAAGTCAATAGATCAACGTCAATTAAAATGGGTTTCAGCTGTAATAATGAAATCACTTCCACTGTAGCAGCAAATGTAAAATCAGCAGTAATCACCTCATCTCCAGGCTGTAACTTCAAACCCATCAAAGCAATTTGAAGTGCATCTGTACCATTAGCACAAGGAATTACATGCTTTACTCCCAAGTAATGTTCCAAATCCCTTTGAAATTCTTTTACCGCTGGCCCATTAATAAATGATGATGTTTCCAAGACTTCTTGGATGGAAGTTTGCACCTCATCTTGAATGAAGTTATATTGACTTTTTAAGTCCACCATTTGAATTTTTTTCATAGAAACTGTAGCGGTTTTATACAAATATAAGTAGGATTCCTTTGCCTTATACTATGTTATGAAAACGTTTGGGTATACTGACAACAGCATTTCCTTTCAAAGGTGCAGGCTTATTATAGGCATACCACTTCCTTTTTTTCATCAATTGTTTTCTTGCCTCTTGAAAAAAAACATCCGCATCTAGAGGCGTTTCTTCTTTCAGTGCGTTATAAAGCTTGAATCTTCTTCCTAAGTGACCTTCCCAACCCCTTTCTTGAATCTCTTTTTTGTCTTTTTTATTCATGGCTGTTTTCCTATCCACTAAGCCAAAATGAAATAAATACAAACTGGAGTCCACTGTAAAGTTTCTTCCTTTTATTCTATGAAAACCGGAACCCCATGTCAAAGGCTTGAATGTAACAATAGGCTTGGTATAACGATCTGAAACTTGACCATAGTGTCTTTGGGATAAGAAAGGTTTTTCTAGATCTATGGCACTTTCCACAACAGGGTGCTCCCCCATATCTATACCAAGGGCAGAAAGAGAATCGGAAGAAAAATCTTGAAGTAAATAGTGTTTTAAAGACAAGTCTTGATCAGGATCTATCACCAAAAATTCATCTATATCCATCGCTAAAACTACCTTGTAAGAATGAAATAAATTTTTTGCAAAATCAGAAATCATTCGGGCTCTATAGCGATCTCCTTTGGCCCGCTTCATTGGTTGGTGGGGGTTTTGAAAGTAATTTATTTTGTCTGCCAATATTGGCAACTGTTGATCAAGACCATCAACAAACAGAAAAAGGTTTTTAAACCCAAATTGAGCTCCATAATATGCAATCCATTTATCAGCAAAAAAGGTGTCGTTTCTTACCATGGATATAACCGCAACAGAAGCTTTCTCTTTCATTAATTTAACTCTAAAATAGATTTCATTTCAAGAAGGACTTTCATTTGATCTTCAACAGTGGCTTGATCCAAGCTCTGTACACATACAAAAAGTTTTGACTGATCTGATTTACATTCCTGAAATTTGTTTTTAACGTATTTATTTCCTCGATTGTGAGGCTGCATATACACGGCTTGAGAAGGAGCAAAGTTGGTGTTCTGGGACTTAATTTCTAAATGATTTGCTAAAGAAACTGTATTGAACTGTTCATATTTTCTGAATCGATGCGAGATATTGTTTTCTAGAATTTCAGGAAAAGACTCAAAATAACGTTCTAAACTTTTTCTATTTAATGCCAAAGGGGTATGTCCCGACTTGAAATACCTAAATCTAAACCCGAGTAATGCCGCAGCAGTCCACTGGTTCACTTGAAAAGATGCTTGCAAATCAATTTCTTTGTGGGGTTGAAACAACTTAATTACTCCTTTTATAATTTTATCCCAAAGCAATCGCTCATAAGGAGGCGTAAACCAACTCCCTCTGAGTACTGGTTTTGAATTAACAAACCAAGTCTCAGGCTTCACTTGACGTAGTAGAAAGATATCATCATTAAAATAAACAAAATGATCTGATAAGCCTTTAATCCTCCACAGCATATTACTAATACAAATACTGTTAAAAGTGGGTAAAAACTGCTCGTAACCCTCAAAAATCTCTTTGTGATCTACAATTCGAATATCATTCTGACGAGTTGGAAAATACTTGTGAACAGCAGTACTAACTTTAGGATCTTGATTATCAGTGACTATAAAAATATTTCGGACAAAAGGAGCGAATTTCAAAATTGACAATACACAATATTCAACTTCATTCAAAGAATGAAATCGTGTCTCTGCTGCTCCAGCGGGGACGACATTACTCTTTTTATTCAAATAACTGAGTCGGTTTTTTCTATGCGCTGGATCTGCGCCATCTACCCAGGCAATAACCACATCTATCGGCTTTGAATTTGTTGTTATCAATTTTCCCTTTTGAATGTGCTAAGGTAGGAATTTGATTTTGGCTTAAAAACAGCTAAAACCTACTTTAGTAGTTTGAAAATTAATTATGCATAAAATAATTAATTCATATCTGTGTAGGAATTGTATATTTGATTGAATTTAAGATTTTATTCATGCGTAATTTATTGAGTTTATTTATAGTTCTTCTTTGCACTTTTGGAGTTGCACAACAAGATTCTCCAAACATCATTCTTATGATTGGAGATGGAATGGGGTTAACTCAAATAAGTGCAGGAATGTATGCAAACAACAACAATACTGCTTTGGAGGGGTTTGAATTTATAGGTCTTTCAAAAACTCATGCCTACGATCAATTCATAACCGACTCTGCAGCAAGCGGAACAGCAATGGCTACGGGAGTAAAAACCTATAATGGCGTTCTTGGAATAGATTCAAAAAATATTTCACACAAAAGCATTCTAGAAATTTGCCAAGAAAAAGGATACAAAACTGCATTAATCGCTACCTCAAATATTGCACATGCTACACCGGCTTCATTTTATGCCAAAATTGATTCAAGAAGAAAATATGAGGAAATTGCTTTACAACTGAGCCAACACGATGTTGATTTATTTATTGGAGGAGGAAAAATGTTTTTTAATAAGCGTGACGACAAAAGAGATTTATTAGAAGAAATGACGCAATATGAATTTGTAAAAGATCTTGATCAACTTCGAGATAGTAAATCAGAAAAGATTGGATATTTGACCTACAAAGAAGAGCCCCCAAAAAAGATGGATGGAAGAAAACCAGCTCTTGAAGACATTGCATCTTCTAGTCTAGAAAAAATGGAATCATTTGGAAAACCTTTCTTTATGATGATTGAAGGCTCACAAATTGACTGGGGTGGACATGCAAATGAAATGGACTATGTTTTATCTGAATTTGAAGAATTCAACACTACAATACAACGTGTTTTAGAATTTGCAAAGGCTGATGGAAATACATTAGTAATTGTTACTGCTGATCACGAAACAGGAGGCTTAACTTTGAGCGGAGGAAGTGTTCAAAGAGGAATATCAAAAGGCACTTTCAGTACTAAAGGTCACTCTGCTACTATGGTTCCAGTTTTTAGCTACGGACCTAGTGCTGAATTATTCAAAGGAATCTACGAAAACACTGCTATATTTGATAAAATGCTTGAAAGTGTTACCAGGTAATAAATTACTTGGTTCTGGATTCGTCTACAATTGATTTTTTAAATTTATTGTCATCTTCCATTACTTCGTAAAAATCATTCATAAAATCAAACATATTTTTGTATTCTTTTGGATCAGTAAATTCAGATTCAAAAGAAGCAACCATTTCAATAAGTGAAGCTTTCTTATCTAAAAATTCTTTGCGGACTTGGTCAAAATATTTTTGTTCACGTTTGAATCCTCTGTATTTACGATCTTGAACCGATTTAATACCTAGGGTGGTATTTACGGTTGCATAACTTGGGTTAACCCATCCAGTCATGTCAAAATCATAAGGTAACGGAATGATTTTTTTATCTGCCTCTGAATACATTAATTTTCCGTTATGTTGGTAGGCAACAGAAAAATCAGTATTTCCTAATAGATATTGAAAAAAAGCGTTGTGAACGGAAGTTAAGTGATCCATTCCCATCGGATGAACGTATCTTTCAAAAACCTTGCCCTCATGACGCTTTGCCACACGCTTATCATCTTCTATTAAAAATCCTTTTAAAGCAAACTTCTTGATTTTTTTGCCTTTAGGTTCTGAAAAATCAATATTCACCCTACGTGTTTTAAAATGAAATGGGGAAATCCGCTCATATATTTTAT
This sequence comes from Flavobacteriaceae bacterium, assembly GCA_009886625.1. GTDB lineage: Bacteria > Bacteroidota > Bacteroidia > Flavobacteriales > Flavobacteriaceae > MS024-2A. Next base: position 16,727 of record QXZA01000010.1, on the reverse strand, counting down.
AAGCTATATACTCTTGAAGAATGTTGTCGTTATTTTCAGATTCAAGTTTACATGGTAAAACCAACTTCATAGTTTTATTTCCATCAAAAATTGTTCCCTGGTACTGATCTTTCTTTATTTTCATTTTGATAGGAGGAAAATAACATTCATTTCGTCTAAAGTTCCCTCTAGCTCTAAGATTCACTTGTAAAGAAGACCATTTTTCGTCTTGCAGGAACTCTAAGGTTGTGTCAATAAATGTTGAATCATTTGTTTTTCGATTCATATCCTTGTTTGAATATCCTAATTTAATTTCAAGAGGAGTTTGATCAGAAAATAGTGCATCTGATTTCATTGCTTTTTGTGAGAAACCAACAAATGAAATCAACAAAATGATCATAGATATAACTTGTTTCTTCATAATATAGTTTATAGATTTACCCAAATGTAACAAAATTAATCATTATGTCAAGATATCTCATTATAATCAATCATCGCACTTTGTTGACTTTGATTTTATCCATATTAATGCCTTTTTTGGCATATAATTTTGAGGTAATCTACAACATTGACTTAACTTTATTGAGCATTGCGATTATATTTCCTCTCGTCTTTACAATTAGAGGTGCCTTCAGAAGAAGAGAAAAAGCTTTGGAATATTTGAGTCGCTTCAGATCAAGCTTAAAAACGGTAATTAACGTTTTTCAGAGCAGTACCAAAGTTCCTCAAGAAGATAAAGATCATGCTAGGCTAATTTTAAATGAAGTGAATGAAACTCTTTTTGATCACCTAAAAACGAAAGAAGAAAATTTTCAACCCTTTGACAAAAAGGTAGAAGAGTTTTATTCTTTTTTAAGTGAAAAAAGTGACGTAATAGGAAATGGAACTAGAGAAAAAGCATTACGCTTTTTTAAAGACAGTGTAGAAAGTGCAGATAACTTAATTGCAATTCATTCACATAGAACACCTGTAAGTCTTAAAGCCTACTGTCTTATTTTTATCTATATATTCCCTATCATTTATACCCCTACCATCATTAATAAAATTGGTTATGACACTCCAAGTTGGCTTACCTTTTTTATTGTAATCTTGAGTGAGTTCATTCTAATTTCGTTGTACAACATTCAAGATCAAATGGAATATCCTTTTGATGATGAAGGTTTAGATGATATCAAATTTGATATTTTTAGAGTCACTCGAAAATGATTTTGAATCCTAACGCATTGTTGTATCTTGTTTTAAAATGCAACAATGTCATCAATAATTTTCCCTTTTAACGTAATTCTGAGTCCTCCCCCTAGCTTCAATGCTATTTTCATTAGCAGCTTCTACATCTATACAGAAGTGTTTAATTGGGTAAGTTTTAGGCATAAGTTCTCGAACCTATCAATACTTTATACCCCATTACAAAATAATCAACCTTGAGTTTATGAAAAAAATATTCCTGTTCAGCTTAGCGGTTCTACTTATAAACTGCAACAATTTAACTTCGTCTAAGGATAAATTAAATACACTAATTGAAGTATATCAAAATTACGAGGGAAATAATCGTGATGAATTTCCTCTTGGTGATTACCGCGAGTCTCGTTTTAAAAAATATGCTGTCTTTTGTGACTCAATAAAAACAGAACTCGAAACTATTGACGTCAAAAGTCTAGGTGAAGATGATCAAATTTCTCACGAACTCTTACATTTTAAACTAAAAGAAACATCAGTAAAATATAACTTCAAAACGCATTGGAATCCTATACTTTCAGATGCTGGATTCCATTCCAGTTTGACCTATCGTGTGAGGCCTATTACCAGTAAAAAAACAGCATTAAAATATTTATCCCTCTTGAAAGCAATTCCAACCTACATAGACCAACAAAAGGAATTAATTTCTAAGGGTTTGGAAGCAGGTATTGGACAGCCATTGGTAATTTTTGAGGGATATGAATCAACCTATGATCAACATATCACCCCCACCGTAGAGGAGAATTTCTATTATTCACCTTTTCTAAACCTCCCCGAACCTATAAGCGAAAGAGAAAAAGACTCACTGCGTAAAGCAGCAAAAGAAGTAATCCTCAAGTCAGTTATACCTTCTTTTATGAAAGTGAAATCCTTTTTTGAAGACACCTATTACCCAAACACAAGAACGGCAATTGGTGTCTCTACATCGCCCAATGGAAAAGAATATTATCAAAGTCGAATAGACTTTTATACTACCCTAGAAATGACCCCAGAAAGCATTCACAAGAAAGGTCTTGAAGAAGTAGCTCGTATCAAAAAACAAATGGAAGCGATTATTCAAGAAGTGAAATTCAAAGGATCCTTCAGTGAATTTCTTCGTTACTTAAGAACTGATCCAAAATTTTATGCAAAAACACCTGATGAGCTTTTGGCTCATGCCCGAAATATAGCTAAAAAACTAGATGAACAACTGCCAAGATATTTCAAAACATTACCCAGAAAACCTTATGGCGTTGCTCCTGTACCAGATGCGATCGCACCCAAATACACCAGTGGCCGATATGTTGGCACTTCTCCAGACAGTACCGATCCCGGTTATTACTGGGTAAACACCTATGATCTCCCCAGCAGACCTTTATATGCAATCCCTTCACTCACTGCGCATGAAGCAGTACCTGGGCATCATCTTCAGGGTGCACTCAATAGCGAACTTCCTGAAACCATCCCTCAATTTAGAAGAAATTTATACCTCTCTGCTTATGGTGAAGGCTGGGGGCTATATACTGAATACCTTGCCAATGAAATGGGTATTTACACAACTCCATATGAGCATTTTGGAAAACTCACCTATGAAATGTGGCGTGCTTGTCGGTTGGTAGTAGACACAGGTATTCATGTCTTCGGATGGACCCGAGAAGAGGCTGTAGATTTTATGTCAAAAAATACAGCACTGTCACTTCATGAAGTAAACACTGAAATTGATCGTTACATCTCTTGGCCAGGACAAGCCCTATCATATAAAATTGGGGAACTTAAAATTCGTGAATTAAGAGAAAAAGCAGAAAATGAATTGGGCTCTCTTTTTGATATTCGTGAATTTCATGAAGTAATTTTAGAAAAAGGAACCGTTACCTTACCCCTGCTTGAAAAAAGAATAATACACTATATTCAATCCAAAAAAAATAAATGAAAGACGAAAGAACACATATTTTTAGGAAGTCCAAAGGACAGATTGTAATCAATGGACACATAAAACTAACCGATGAAGAGGGAAAGGAGATCCCTCATGGTGATCGTTTTACCCTTTGTGGCTGTGGAAGATCTCAGAAGCTACCTTTTTGTGATGGGGCGCATAATGAGATTGAATCACTTCCAAAGTAGAATGTTGGAACTTAACAAAAGGGAAGTGAAAAAATTATTCCTCTTTATCTGTTATTATACTTACTCTAATTTGTCGTTCTCCTTCAGATTGAATTGTGTCTATTTCAATTTCAAATCCTTCTTCTCCTTCCATTATTTCATCTGATTTAAACATAAACACATTTACCCCTTTTTTCATATCCTGCATTTTTTTAATATGCATACCATGAGGCATGTCCATTATTTGGCATTTGTTGTATCCTCCTTGTCTTCCTAATAAAAATCCTAAAAGACCAAACACAATGGCAACTAACGTAAAAGCAAACCAATTTTCATTCAAAGATTTCATATTGAAATTTTTACAATAATACTAAAAAGTATAAAAGCTGTTTCTTGACAAAATCATAATGAAATTTTTGTCAAAAAAGATCGTTGCCTTTCTCTCGCTTGGGTAGGTCCCAAAAACGTGTTCGAATGTAATTAGTGATGTACATCCAAGGAATAAAAATAAAGTTTAAAATTTTTTTCAGCACCCACCAAATTGCCCTTACCATCCCCCAAAAAAGGAGACCAAGAAACATAAAAAATGCAATGAGAATTTCTGGACCCATAAAATAAAAAAAGCCAAGAACAAAGGCTTGGCTTTTTGATTGTGCGGGTGAAGGGACTCGAACCCCCATGCCGCGAAGCACTAGATCCTAAGTCTAGCGTGTCTACCAATTTCACCACACCCGCTCTAGGGAGGACAAATATAATTAAGTTTTCCAATAAAATTTCCTCTTCTAAAAAAAATACATTGGTTAACTTTACAAATAAATCAAGAAGACAAAAAAAATGGACTTATCACTAACTCAAAAACGGTTTTTAAACGAATGGATGGAATTCTTAAAAATCCCCTCTGTTAGTGCGGATCCGGCCTATAAAAACGATGTAAAGACTGCTGCTGAATGGGTTAACAATGCGTTACAAAAAGCAGGCTGTAAGCACACTGAAATTATTGAGACTCCTGGTCATCCTATAGTATATGGAGAATACAAAGTGGATCCCAACTTACCCACGATTCTTGTTTACGGTCACTATGACGTACAACCTCCTGACCCAATCGAATTATGGGACAGTCCACCTTTTGAGCCAGTAATAAAAACTACGGAAATTCATCCCGAAGGGGCAGTATTTGCTAGAGGTGCCTGTGATGATAAAGGTCAAGTTTTTATGCACGTAAAAGCACTAGAAGTTATGCTGAGTGAAGGAGCGATAGATTGTAATATCAAATTTATGATCGAGGGAGAAGAAGAAGTAGGTAGTGATAATTTAGAAGATTTTGTCAGAAACAATAATGAAAAATTAAAATGTGATGTCATTTTAATTTCTGATACTGGAATGATTTCTAAAACTCAACCCTCAATATCAACAGGCCTGAGAGGCTTGAGTTATATGGAAGTGATAGTAACCGGACCCAATCGTGATCTACACTCAGGTCTGTATGGAGGATCTGTTGCTAATCCGATCAACATATTATGTGAAATGATTGCGAAACTCCACGATGAGAATCGAAAAATAACCATACCCGGATTTTATGATCGTGTGGAAGAACTTTCACAAGAGGAACGCAATGAGATGGCCAAAGCCCCTTTTGACCTTGAGGAATTCAAATCTTCTATTGGCATTAATGCAGTTCAAGGAGAAGAAGGTTACAGTAATGAAGAAAGAAGAACCATCCGTCCCACATTAGATGTGAATGGTATATGGGGAGGGTACACAGGAGAAGGTGCAAAAACAGTCATCGCCAGTAAAGCACATGCAAAAATATCCATGAGATTAGTCCCTGGTCAAGAATGGAATGAGATTAGCGACTTGTTTACTACTTATTTCAAATCTTTAGCACCAGAAGGAGTAACTGTAGAAGTTGAGAAACACCACGGAGGATATGCATATGTAACTCCTACAGAGACGATTGGATATCAAGCTGCTCACAAAGCTTACCTTGAAACTTTTGGTATTCCTCCGATTCCGAGTAGAGGTGGCGGAAGCATTCCTATTGTCCCTATGTTTGAAAAAGAATTAGGAGTAAAATCTATTTTAATGGGCTTTGGACTTGATAGTGACGCAATTCATTCTCCAAATGAACATTATGGTCTTTTTAATTTCTTTAAAGGAATTGATACCATTCCTAATTTTTACAGACACTATGTAGCCTTGTATAACGAAAAATAATGCTGCTTAAATTTTAAACAAATCAGCTGCTAGCCCGTCTGTTAAAAATTTTGATTTTGGGTTGATTTTTAAAAAATCACCATCCCAGAAAAAGTTTCTTTCTTTTAGATGACGAGATACTTGAGCCTCGAAATAGGCAGCATACATTTTACCGTATGTGAGCTCAATATATTCCAGTGAGAGGCCTTCTATTTTTCTCAGACCCGTCATTACATACTCGTTATACTGATCTTTTTTGCTTAAAGACTCTTCCTCTCTATCTAATTCTCCCTTTTCAATTGAGCTAATGTATTTGTGATTGTTTGACACATTCCAACTTCGAATCGATACCCCATCATAACTATGAGCTGAAGGTCCAATTCCTATATAGGGTCTACCGTTCCAATAATTTTGATTGTTAACCGAAAAAAAACCTTCTTTTCCAAAATTTGAAAATTCATAATTTATGAAATTCAATTCTTCCAGTCGGTTTCTTATAAAATCGTACTGCGCTTTTACTTCATCCTCATCGACTAGATGTACCTCTCCTTTTTCAACTTGATGATAAAGAACTGTTTTTTCTTCTACGGTTAGTGCATAGGTTGAGATATGCGGTGGATTAAACTCAAGGGCTTTATTAAGATTTTCTTCCCATTCCTTCAAAGTCGAATTTGGCATTCCGTAGATAAGGTCAATTGAAAAATTGAGAAAAATATCAGAAACCCACTCCAAGGCATTAAGAGCATGGTCAACCGTGTGCGCTCGATTCATAAGCTGTAGATCCTTTTCTTGAAAAGATTGAATTCCTAGACTTAAGCGATTTACTCCTGCCTGCTTTATTTCTTTTAAATATTCCCTTGTTACATCGTCAGGATTTACCTCCATTGTGATTTCAAGGGAATCATGAATTGAATGTTGTGTTTTCACTTGGTCAAGTAAAGAAGCGATTTTATCTGGAGGCAAAAGAGAGGGAGATCCTCCCCCAAAATAAATACTTTGCAAAGGAACTTTCACCTCATCAAAACGAATTTCCAATTCTCGTTGCATACTATGCCACATTTGGTCTACCTGTTTTTGATTAGTAGAGAAATGAAAATTACAATAATGACATGCTTGTTTACAGAAGGGATAGTGAAAATATAAATTGGACATTGCCAAGTAGAATAAAAATAGTGTTTATGATTTTACTTTTTTGGGATTTTGATTTACAAAAGCGCTCCATCCAGTATAGGATTTCCCTTGAGTAGCTGTTCCTTGATTGTAATAGTGACATACTGCCGCAGCTAAACCATCTGTTGCGTCCAAGTTTTTAGGAAGCGTTTTTATTTTCAAAAGACCTTGAAGCATTTTTGCCACTTGCTCTTTGGAAGCATTTCCATTTCCTGTTATCGCCATCTTTATTTTTTTGGGAGAATACTCAGTAATGGGAATTTCTCTTGACAATCCTGCAGCCATTGCGACCCCTTGGGCTCTTCCCAACTTTAACATTGATTGAACATTTTTTCCAAAAAAAGGAGCTTCGATGGCTAACTCATCCGGGTGATATTCCTCAATGAGCTCTATAGTTCGTTTAAAGATTATTCCCAATTTAAGGAAATGGTCATCATATTTTTTTAAATGTAACTCATGCATTTGAATTAGTTCCATACTGGTTTTGGTTGTTTTGATAAGTCCAAAACCCATAATGGTTGTTCCAGGGTCTACACCAAGAATTATTTGTTCATTAGGCATCAATTCTATTCCTGAGCAAAGATTCGTAAGGGTAATGTAAATGAGGTAGTAACTAAAACACCCACATTTGTCTTTACTCCAGCTTCTGCTTGTGGAATGAGATTTATTGCTTCGTATAAAGTAGCCTCAAGGTTGGGAATCGCCTCAATAACATAATCTGGAGCATCTAAAGAAGACATGGAAATCATTCCGTCTTGATCAACCAAAAGATTTAAATTAACTTCAGTATCAATATTTGCAGAAGCAATCCACCCCTGTTCACTTATATAATCCAAGATTGCAGATGTGATCACAGATTCAAAACACTCTTTTTCTTCTTCAGGTTCTAGGCCTTCACAGCTTCCAAATTTTGGATATTGGTCCTTATCCGACCATTTTGAAGCAGCAACAATTTCACTCTTGGGAACTATAGTTGATTCGAATAAATGACAGCTGGTTAAGGATAAAAAAGATACGCTTATAAGCAAAAACAAAAAAGGCTTTGTATTAAAATGCATGGATTAAAGTTTTATGGATTAAAATTACAATTTTTTTATTCATTTGTTCTTTAATACAGTTATGGGTTAGAGATAAATTGATAATTTTAGCTTATGGATGCACTTATTATTGGGTTTTCAGGGTTTTTCATTTTACTGGGAATAGCAGGTAGTTTTCTTCCTATTATTCCAGGACCATTAACATCTTGGTTTGGATTATTTCTTCTTCGATTTTCTTCCATAGTAAAAATTGAAAATCGTTTTTTAATCCTCTGTTTTTGCATTGCGTTATTCATATTTCTGTTGGATAACATAATACCTATATTGGGAGCCAAAAAATTTGGTGGCGGAAGGGGAAGTACCGTAGGAAGTAGTTTAGGGATTATTATTGGCATTCTATTTTTAGGGCCTTTTGGTTTGATTATCGGTCCTTTTTGCGGTGCTTTTCTTGGGGAACTTTACGTAAATCAAAACAATAAAAAGGGGGCCTTAAAAGCTGCTTTTGGTGCGTTAATCGGTTTCTTAACAGGGGTCTTTTTAAAATTATTAATAGGCTTAGCCTTTGCCTACTATTTCATAAAAATACTTTGGGAATTTAGAACTCAACTCTTTTAATACGAGAAAGCAATCCCTTTCACAAAAAAATCAATCAAACCACAACACTATATTTATTTAATGAATGTTATGAATGCCTTCAGCATTAATTTTTAATACTTTCTAAGTAAAGCATAACAATACATGGGCATTTGCGAAAGGGAATTACTTCATACGTAGGTTTTTTGAGCTTTATAAATAGGTTAAATTCATCTTTATACTCCAATTTTCGAATGGAATTCATCAATACTTTAATTGGGTTATGTGAAAGCCATCCTGTTTTTCGTTCTACAAAATTTTCACAACCAACAGGAAAGACCCTCGAACCCATTGCCTTAATTTGAAGACTCTGTTGATCAAGCAACGCTTAGCCGATTCCATTTACATCGATAGATAATCCTAAAAGATTAGGCATATTAAAAAATTTATAGATTTGTTTTTAAATCTTATCACAATAAGGCTAGAAGCCGTAGATGAATTCTCAAATCCCTCTTCTGTAGGATTTTTATTTTTCAAGGGTATAAGAGTCTTAGGTTTGCTCTAATTATGTTACAAAATCTAGAAGTAGATCATAAAAGACCCAGAGACTATTTTTAGAAACTGTTCCTGAAATCACCTTAATATTTTCCAAATTTTTGGTTGCAAATTCAAGCGCTAATCCTTTTATCTTTTAGTTGGTGTACTCCTTTTGCTTTAACAGTCCAATTTGAAATGCTTTTTGTACTGCTGCAAAACCATTACCAACTTGAAGCTTATAAAATACTTTTTGGCAAACGTTTTGATACTCACTTTCGGATATCTCAATAAGTTTTCTGATTATACCGCAGTCTAAACCAAGGGCAATTGACTTTAGAATCACCATTTCCTTACTTATCAAAGAATTATTAATTCTAGTTTGGGTAGTTGTAAACATAAAAAATAATTTAATTCGGGGCATTGGGATTATTACATTCAAATATGGGAAAAATGGGTGGAAATGACATTAGAGTGGATGAAACAAGCTAATTAAGTGTCTTGTTGTATTGATTTATGAATAAATGGGGGAGATTGGATAAATTTATTTGTAAGTAAATTCCTACAAATTAAGCCCTGCACTATTCTTCCAATAAAGATTACTATTTTTACAGCAAATAAGCATACAAATGGAATTATTTTTAATCACATTTTTACTTCTTGGACTTGCTTTTGCAGGAATTGCAATTAAAATATGGGCAAAAAAAGATGGGGAATTTTCTGGAACCTGCGCAAGCCAAAGTCCTTTTTTAAACAAAGACAACCAACCTTGTGGTCTATGTGGTAAAATGCCTGAGGAAGCAGACTGTAAAAACCCTAAGGTTGTACAAAACCCATAACTGACCCTTATGGAGGCTAAAGTTGAAAAAGAAATAATCAAGCGTGCCAAAGCTGGAGATCAAACCGCTTTCAACCTCCTTTTCAACTCTTATTGGGATGCATTATTTTTTTTTTTAAATGATAGAACTTTAAATTATACGTTGGCTGAAGAATTGGCGATTGAAACTTTTGCAAAGGCATTTGACAAACTTGCTCTATTTGATGAGGAACAACCTTTTATTGCATGGATTTTGACGATTGCAAAAAATCATCAAATTGATCGTTTTAGAAGAACACAAAAAGAAAACGTTACCCACAAGGAAATTGACGAAAACGATACTTATGAACCTCAGGATCTAGAACCTTCTCCAGAGGACCTTATGATTTCAAATCAAGATTTAGATTTAATACTCAGTCATATAAAATCATTGAAAAAAGAATATCGAACAATTTTAAAGATGCGCTACTTTGAGGACCTATCCTATAAAGAAATTGAAAAAAAATTAGATGAATCTGCCTCCACGGTTCGCGTAAAATTATTCCGCGCAAAAAAAATGTTAGCTACCTTATTAAAAAAAGATGCAAATTAAACTCTCAAAACTCGGTCCAGGTTTATTATTTGCAGGCGCTGCAATTGGTGTCTCCCACCTGGTTCAATCTACTCGTGCAGGTGCAGATTTTGGCTGGGGTTTAGTTTGGGCGCTGTTACTAATCAATCTTTTCAAATATCCATTTTTTCAATACGGGCCAAGATATGCGCAAGCTACTGGAGAAACTTTATTGGATGGTTATTTCAAATTAGGAAAAGGCTATTTATGGGCCTATTTCATTCTCAACTTTGGTACCATGTTCACTATCCAAAGTGCGGTAACTGTTGTTACCGCAGGAATCGCAACCACTTTATTTGGTATTACCACTGATGTCGTAACTTGGAGTGTGGCTATCACTGTGATTTGTGGTATACTTCTTCTTTTGGGGAAATATAGTTGGTTGGACAAATTGATTAAAATTATCATGGCGGTTTTGGCTGTGAGTAGTGTCCTAGCTCTGGTTTTTGCCTTCTTTAAAAATGAACAGCCAATTTCCTTGCAACAAGTTTTTCCAGATCAAACAGGTCTTTTATTCTTGATTGCGTTTTTGGGTTGGATGCCCGCACCCTTAGACATTTCAATTTGGCATTCTATTTGGACCCTAGAAAAAAACAAAACAAGCCCCAAAAAAGCGAGTCTTAAGGAAAGTCTTTTTGACTTTAATGTAGGTTATTTAGCTACTGTTATATTAGCCCTTTGTTTTCTTGGATTAGGCGCTCTGGTTATGTTTGGGACAGGACTTGAGTTTTCAAATCAAGGAGGAGTTTTTGCAGGACAACTCATTCAATTATACACTTCAAGTTTGGGTGATGCAGCTTACGGTATTATTGGTATTGCAGCTTTTACGACCATGCTTAGCACAACGCTTACAACGCTTGACGCTTCACCACGGGCTATGTCCAAAACTATTCAATTGCTCTTTAATAAAAAAGATACCAACTTCTACACACACTGGATGCTTATTCTCGCGATCGGTACGGGTTGTATCTTCCTTTTTCTTTTGTCTGAAATGGGACAATTAGTCCAAATTGCAACTGTACTCTCGTTTATTACTGCACCTCTTTATGCATTCTTAAATTACCGTTTAGTGATAAGTAATCAAATGCCTGAAAAAGACAAGCCAAAGAGAGGATTACGAATTTTGAGTGTGTTGGGTTTGCTCTTTTTGACAGGCTTTACTGTTTTTTATCTTTTTAGTCTATAAGCTTTAGATTATCTTTGTAAAAAAGATTGAAGATGGAGATTCAAGACAAGGCTGCAAAACATACTAAAAAACCAGATTGGATTCGAGTAAAACTCCCTACGGGTAAAAAATATACAGAACTAAGAGGCCTGGTAGACAAATACAAACTCAACACTATCTGTACATCTGGTAGTTGCCCAAATATGGGTGAATGCTGGGCAGAAGGAACAGCTACCTTTATGATTTTAGGTAATATTTGCACCCGTTCTTGTGGCTTTTGTGGAGTACAAACTGGACGTCCTGGAGCTGTTGATTGGACAGAACCAGAGAAAGTTGCAAACTCCATTAAAATAATGAATATCAAGCATGCTGTGCTTACTTCAGTTGACAGAGACGATTTAAAAGACATGGGATCCATCATTTGGGCTGAAACTGTGAATGCTATAAGAAGAATCAGTCCCCAAACAACTCTTGAGACTTTGATTCCTGATTTTCAAGGGAACAAAAGAAATATTGATCGGATTGTTCAAGTTACTCCTGAAGTGGTTTCACATAATATTGAAACCGTAAAACGATTAACTAGAAAAGTTCGTGTTCAAGCTAAATATCAAACTAGTCTCGAAGTGCTACATTATTTAAAAGAAGAGGGAATCAATAGAACCAAATCTGGAATAATGCTTGGTTTAGGCGAAAAAGAAGAAGAGGTATTACAATCTCTTCATGACTTGAGAGCCTCCGCTGTGGATGTGGTTACGATTGGACAATATCTACAACCAAGTAAAAAGCATCTTCCAGTTCACTCCTTTATCACCCCTGACGTTTTCAAAAAATATGAAACTTTTGCTTTAGATTTAGGATTCAAACACGTTGAAAGTGGACCTTTAGTTCGCTCTTCATATAAAGCTCACAAACATATCGCTTAGGACAGTTTTATTGAATTTTGAATTGTTTTGTCAAAAAGAATTTGATCTTCATGATTGATAAACTCCATTTTTATTGGTAAATAATACACGTTTTCGTCTTCAATTAAAGGAGACAATCTTGTGTAATCTTTTTCTGTGGTCAGTATCATTTTATCTCCTCTTCGTTTTTGAATGTGAGCAATATCAGAGGAATTAAAATTATGATGATCTGGATAGGATAAGTGTTCAAAAATCAATTGCTTTTCATTTAAAAAGACCAATAAAGGCTTAGGTTCAGCAATTCCAGTGATCAATAAGAAAGGGTTTGAAATTTTTTTAAGCGATAAACTTTTAGATGTATTTTGTATGTGAGTACTATAGCCAATTGAAGTGAAAAATAATTGTTGGTGCTTCTGCAAAGAAAGTTTTTTCTTAAAAAAATGGATCTGTTCTTGCTTCATATCCTCCGGACATTTTGTTATTAAAATGATATCGGCTCGTTTACTTCCTTTTTTCGATTCTCTCAAACTTCCTACAGGGAGAATTTGATCTGAAAAATATGGGGTTTCAAAGGTTGATGTTAAAATCATTAAACTGGGTTTAACATAACGATGTTGCATCACATCATCCAATAAAATCACTGAATCCTTTTTTGCGATCTTATCTATCTTTTGAATACCCAGCACCCTTTTTTCAGCCACAACAACAGAAATTTCAGGATGTTTTTTCATAAACTGAAAGGGCTCATCTCCCAGTGAGGCAGCGTTACTTTCATGAGAACCCACTATTACACCTTTTGTATTTCGTTTATACCCTCTACTAAGAACTACTAAAGAATACTTTTCTTTTAAGAGACAAATGAGATAATCAACCACAACTGACTTGCCCGTTCCACCTGAAGAAAGATTCCCTACTCCAATACTTGGCTTTAAAATTTGATGCTCTTTAAGAACACCAGAATCAAATAATATATTTCTAATCATTACAATTAGATCATAAATGATAGCGAATGGAAAAAACAAGCCCTTAATGATTTTCATGCCCATGAAGATAAATATTATATTTGTGATAATTCATGACCGTTATGATCATTAAAAAAATTATTGAACTCCTTGATGAATGGGCACCAAAGGCCTATGCTGAAGACTTTGACAATGTTGGACTCTTGATTGGAAATGACAAAGAAGAATGTAAAGGGGTCTTGGTCAGTTTAGATTGTACAGAAAAAGTAGTAGAGGAAGCGATTGAAAACAAATGTAACCTCATTGTATGTTTTCATCCCATTGTATTTTCGGGTTTGAAAAAAATAACAGGAAAAAACTATGTTGAACGTGTCGTTATAAAAGCCATTCAAAATAATATTTGCATCGTAGCGCTTCATACACGATTAGACAATCACCCTGAAGGTGTTAATGATATTTTGTGCAAACGTTTGGGATTAACAAAAACAAAAGTTTTAATTCCAAAAAAAGAAAGCTTAAAAAAACTGAGTACTTATGTCCCTGTCACACATCAAGACACTGTCTTGGATGCACTTCACAATGCGGGTGCTGGGTCAATTGGTAACTATAGCGAATGCAGTTTTACCTCTGAGGGAATAGGTCGGTTTCGTGGAAATGAAAATAGCACTCCTTTTACCGGACAGTCAAATGAAAAAACAATTGTCAAAGAAATTCATATTGAAGTTACTTTTGAATCCCATCTTAATTTAGCCATACAGAACGCACTTCAACACTCCCATCCCTATGAGACTGTAGCTTTTGAAATTTTCAATTTAGACAATCCCAACTCAGAATTAGGAATGGGAAGGATAGGAATTCTGAAAGAAGTCATGAATCCAAATGACTTTTTAAGCTATGTAAAAAAAACACTCAATACGGCATTGATTCGTCACAGTCCAATACTGACCAAGAAGATACAAAAAGTTGCTGTTCTTGGTGGTTCGGGTAGTTTTGCAATTGAAAATGCAAAGCAACAAGGTGCGGATGCTTTTATAACCGCAGACTTAAAATACCACCAATTTTATATGGGTGAGAAAACCCTTTTTTTAGTCGATGTTGGACATTATGAAAGTGAACAATTCACCAAAAATTTGATATTTGATTTTCTTAGCAAAAAAATGCCTAATTTTGCAATCGTTTTATCAAGTACAAAAACCAATCCAGTTAATTATTGCTAGCTATGGCCAAAAAAAAAGAAATCTCAGTAGAAAATAAGTTAAGAGCACTTTATGATTTACAACTTATTGATTCACGCATAGATGAAATAAAAAATCTTAGAGGAGAATTACCGCTAGAGGTTGAAGATTTAGAAAATGAAATTGCAGGTTTGGTCACTAAGCTTGATAAAGTAAAAGCTGAGGTTCAGGAAAATGAACATGGAATTACCGAACAAAAGCAAACCATTGAGACTTCTAAAGAGCTATTAAAAAAATACGAGGAGAAGTTAAAGAATGTTCGTAACAACAGAGAGTACAACTCCATCGTTAAAGAACAAGAATTTCAAGATCTTGAAAGTCAATTAGCTGAAAAGAAAATTAAAGAATTCAAAGCGCGCATAGAACAAAAACAAGAGGTCCTATACACCATCAACGAGAAACTTGATGAGCGTAAAGCCCACTTAAAAGCTAAAAATGATGAATTGGATGAAATTTTAAAAGAGACTCAAAAAGAAGAAGATCTTCTTCAAAAGAAATCTGACGAATTTGAGAAGCTAATCGAGGAGCGCTTTGTAAACGCATACAAACGTATTCGTGGAAGTGTCAAAAACGGACTGGCCATTGTTGCTGTTGAACGTGGTGCCTCTGGGGGATCCTACTTCACTATTCCTCCACAAGTTCAATTAGAGATTGCTTCACGTAACAAAATCATTATGGATGAGCACAGTGGACGTATCCTAGTGGACGCAGATCTTGCTAAAGAAGAGTCTGAAAAGATTCAAAAACTAATTGGGAACTAAATTTAATCCCAATAATCATACACCAATACCGATTCAGTAAAGGGTACAAATAATTTTACGAATTTCTGATGAATGGAGTGAGGTAGATAAATGCTATCTCGATCTACCGCTTTGGTAAATTTCATCGTCAAACTATGAGTAAACCCCTGTGTCAACCCCTCTGGAGATACATTTTCTGTGAAATTTAAATCTACTACTCCTTCTATCTGTTGAAGACTATATCCCCCATCAGAAATCAACTGTAGGTCTGTAGTAGTAATATCTGGCTTAAACTTTATGAGCACAATATGATTTAACATCTTTTGCTCAACTTTTGAGGTTAGCTCACTTTTGACTGATCTGGGATGATAAAAAACACCTATAGCAACCGTAGTGAGGTAGAATAACACTACCATTACAAGCGCAAAACGATCTGTAATTCCAATTTTAGACATAGATGGATTTTTTTCTAAAGTATAAAATTAAAAGAGAATTCTTCTAGACTGATAAAAGTATTTACGTAGGAAGAAAAAAACCTATCCACTTTTCTTAGTCTGAATTATTTAACTAAAATCAAAAAAATTATCAAAATGAAGACATAAAGTGGATAGGATAACAATAAACCAATTTATATAATAGACATTTTAAGCGTTCAAAAGTTACATCCTGAAATGCTAAAAAAATATTAAAATTTACAGGTAAGGTTTCTTTGCTATCTAAAATAAAATTGAAAAAAAGTTAAAAAACACTACTAATGTAACGTTTACTTCTCAAAAAAATGTTAATTTTGCGTTACATTTAAACTAATTTAAACCTATGGATCAAAATATTATTATCCCAATTTTCGGAATGCTAGTAGGAGTTATTATCCCTGTTTCAGTATTTATATGGCTCTATTATGAGGGCAAAGGCAAAAGAGAAACAATCCTTGAGATTTCCAAACAATTAGAAAATCCTGAAAAACTGGAAGAACTTTTAAGAATTTTCGACGACAGAAAAAAAGAACCAATTGATTACCGAAGAAATGGTGTCATCACAATATTTGTAGGAATTGGTCTCTACCTTCTTGGCTTTATTATGGCCTTTGGGAATATCTTAGAAGGAGTTGGATTTCTTGTAACCGCAATTGGTATTGGAACTTTAATCGCCGGATACCTTTATCCAAACACAGGAAAAGAGCTTACCAACGCCGTTGAAGAATTTGAAAAAAAATAATCTTGGGCAAACATCATAAAAAACTATTAAACAACCTTGAAGAGCTCCGAAAATCGGCTGGCTTCACCCAACAAGAATTATCTGTTAATGCTGAGGTATCGAGAAAAAGCATAAATGCTATAGAAAATGGCATCTATATTCCTTCTACTGTTTTAGCATTAAAAATTGCTAAAACAATTGAATGTAAGGTTGAAGACCTATTCAAATTGCCTTAAAAAACTAAGGAATTTAAAATTAGATAATAAAAAAACCTCACTTAAAAAGTGAGGTTGAAGTGGTG
>QXZA01000001.1 GCA_009886625.1 Flavobacteriaceae bacterium | reverse complement strand
TAATTGACTTATCAAGTATTTTACAAGTAATTAAATACTAAGTAAAAAGGAATTTAAGTTTTGGTCTTTTCCAAGGTTAAGCTTTTTAGATAGCCTGTATCGTTGGCTTTCAACTGTTCGTAAGGATATTCCAGAGATGGATGCAATTTCGTTAATTGTGTGGTTCATTTTGATATACGAAGCGAGTCTTAAATCGGTTTGTGATAAGCTCGCAAAAGCATTTAGTTTATCATAAAAATCAGGATAAACTTCAATAAACATTTTATCAAAATCACTGTAAGCATTTTCTGATCTAATGACTAAATCTAATTCTTTAGATAAGCGATTAATCGATACTTCGCTATCAACTTTTCGAGAATCCACTTCCTTCTGAATTTTTTTCAAATAATCATTTCTTTGAATGATGAAATTGGTTTTGCTCATCAATTCTCTATTTTTTTCTTCTAGTTTAAATGAGATGGCTTTTTTCTCAATCTCTAATCGGCTTCCTTTTTCTTTTTGTAAATTAAAATTAATTCGAATTGTAATCAAGGAGTAAAATAGAATCAAAGAACAAATAATTAATATATAGATATAGGTGTTGTATTTTATTTTATTCTCAGTTATTTCTTTTGCAGTATTAGCTATTTGGATTTGAATCTCCAGATTGCTTAAGGTTTTAAGAAGTTTAGAATTAGATGGTCCTGAAGAAATTAAAATTAATGAGTCTTTTATGTTTAAAAGCTTCGAATCTTGCCCTTTATACTTGTAAATTTTTTCTAATACTTTGAAATTGTATTTTTTCTCAGTATCGTTCAAATTTTGAATTTTAAGATTTTCGTTAGCGACTCGCTCAGCCTCTTTAAAATTATCTAATCCCAGATAACATTCTGCTATTCTTGACCCTAAAGCATGAATCTCAGATGGGAATGCCTTTAAAATTTCTTTTGCCTTGAAAAGATAGGTAAGTGCCAAGTCATATTTTTTCACAGATTGGCTATAGGCACCGTAAACCAGTTGAACATAACCCCAATTTCTAATCAATAGGGAATTGTCTTGCTTCTCATCAGCTGTTTGATAGACGCTTTCAGCTTCTTTTAATTTATTTTGAGCTGCTAATTCATCTCCTTGTAATAATTTGACACTTATAAGTTGCGATAAAGAGTATAATATGTCTTCCTTCTTATCTTTTTCAAGCCTTCTTTGGTAAATTTGATAATAAATTTCTTCGGCTTTTTTATAGTTCCCTTTCCTTTCTTCAATCAATCCAAGGTTTGAATTGGCAGTATTTAGACCATAAAATTTAGCATTTTCGTCTCCTATCTTTTCAAATAAACTCAGGGCCTGTTGATATTTTTCAGCAGCTTTTTTGTAATCTCTATTTTTAAAATAAATGCTACCAATATTGAGAATTGCCCAGGGTGGTTGATCTATATTTGGAAAGTTTTTATCACTTTTTGGAAGCGTAGAATAAATTTGAACTGAATTATTTAGATAGTTTAATGCACTTGCATACAACCCCATTTCAATGAGGATTTCTCCTAAAAGTGCATACGTATTTTGTTTCTCTTTATCCGGTTTACTATTTGCAGTAAGTATATCATATTCTAGACCGAATTTTACTGCCAGAGTTGGATTTGTTGTTTTGTATTTTAAAACAGAGTCCCTCAGCTGTTTGCTGCTTTGGGCTGAAGCTAAATAGGAGAAAATAAAAAAAAGAAGAAAAACCCTTCTCATGAAATGTTATTTTTTTAAAAATAGGAATAAAATAATGCTTAGTGTTAAAATCAGAAGAATATGAATAAATTCTCTAAGATTCATTCTGATGTTTTCTTTTTTTTAGATACTTTTTTTTGAGTTTTAAAAATTCTTCTTTAGATATTTTTTCTCCTCCCACAAACACAGAAGCTACTCCGGGCGGAAAATCGGAATCAAATAGATAATTATACTTCATTTGTTTATATTTTTATAAAAATAAAGAATAACTACCTTTTATAAATAGCAATGAATACTGCAAAAACACTGCGTGCTTAAAAGTAATTTTCATACAAAAATCTCTTCGCACTTTTAAAGAATTTATGTGTTGCTAAAATCGAGATAGATCGTTTATATAGTTCAGAGTGAGTTGCTTGCTAATACTTTGACTAGGAATTAACTAAAAGAATATTCAGAAATTTAGTTGAGTTGATACCACTCGATTACGGGGTACTCTCCGTTTTCCTATTTTAAAAGTAACTTAGTGCTTCATGTTTAGGATTGATTTACCCTTGTAAAATATCGTCTGCAAAAGCGACAAAAGCCTCTTTTATATCTACGCTCCCCTTAACCTCCAATACTCTACTTATTTTAGGAATCACACTCTTTTTAACAGGAAGCAGTGTATAATTTTTCAAATGGGCACAAGCTAAGACAATTGATTGTTCTTAATGGTTTTTATAAGAATAAATTGGACACTTTGGACAGTGGTTTTTAACATTGTTGGAATTTATACTTTTTATATAATTTCATATCTCCTGCAATGATCAGATATATTGTTTGTTAAGGTTTCAAAGAAAAGTTAAACAAGCTGATGATCATATCGTTTTTGGCTTATGACAGCGGCATGCTATACTTTTAATAAGAAAAGAGATCTGCAAAGCAGATCTCTTAAACTATTATTAACTAACTAACATTAATAAAAATGAACTATTTAGCAAACCACAATTTTGTTGTCATATTATCAGGTCCTTGTTTAGACACAGCAATATTTACATTTTCTCCATTGGAACCATAAACACTCGTTCCATATCTTAACCTTTGTGCCTGCAAGCCGTTCATTTCCCCGGCAAAACTATATATATCATTATTATCAGAGGTTATAACAGCTGTGGTTGGATATCCGGTATCCCTTACGATAGACCAAGATTCGTAACCGTTAGTATAATTAGCTAACCATCTTTGTGTAGCAATCTTTTCAAGATTTTCTTCTACAGTTCCATTTAGTGATCCCATATTAGAACCTAGAAAATCTGAAGTAGTAGAAGTTTCCCAAATAGCCATTGCTTTCTCTAAACCTATTTGATAGTAATTATTTGCATCACCACTAGCGAGCCCTTTAACAATTGCTTCAGCTATCATAAAATGTGAATCAGCAGATGTCATTAGAATTGTTGGGAATAAAGGCTTACCTTGATTTGTCTTTTGCGTTATTATGTCCGCTGGATTAGAAAATAAATAATCAGGCATGTAGCCTTTAAGTTTTGGACTTAAACGCGAAGGCATCCCAATATAATTAGTATTTTCCGGCATGGTGATAGTTAAATCTGCTGCTGTTTCTGTCCAAGTATAATCTGTATCTAAAATAAGTCCAGATTTATCAAGAGTACTTTTAACGAAAGCAATATGATCAGAAATTAGAGTAACGCCTTCACCATCAGTTGGCTTAACTATTGTCATTGAGCCACCAACACTAGGTAAAGCAATCTTAGATAACCTTGGATCATTACTACTTTTCATAATATTTATCATTGCCTCAGAAACTTTCCATTGACTACCTGTAAAATTATTCCAAATATCTCCATATGATGCAGAACCTCCCCATATGTTTGTCTCTTCAGCATAACCTTCAAATAATGCATCCGCATCAGCTAATACACCTGATGAAATTGCTTCAGAAGCAGCATTTGCAGAAAAATCTTCTCCTTGACTTCCATGAGCTCTAAGTGCTATTCTTAATTTTAAACTGTTTGCAGTTTTTTTCCAATTTTGCATATTTCCATTGAATACCACATCATTTTCACGAAGTATACCAAATCCAGTCCCAGCATCAACGTTACTTCCAATAATGGCTATTGCTTTATCAATATCAGCAATTATACCCTTATAAACATCAATTTGTTCATCGTACTTAGGTAGGGTTATGTTGGGATCAGATGCTTCTGAAAATGGTATCATTCCAAAGGCTTCTGTAAATTGTTGATAATAAAACCCCTTTATTATTAACCCAAGAGCATAATACATGTCATCTTCTAATGCTCCACCTTCATCAACATTATTCATGTATGAAGTTAAAGTACTATTATAACCAGCAAGCCAGTCCCAACATCCTAGATCTGTATAAAAACTATTGTATACCCAACCTAAATCACCAGTCCAATCTGATCCAGCCCATCCATTTGATGATTGACCAGAAAATTGATCGGGCATTATTACATCTCCAAACCAGAGAGGTATCATTGTAGGTCTTAAAAGTTGTTGCTGTACCGTAGTAACAAAAAACTTGGCACTTACATCTTCTGTAGAAAGTGCATCAGGCTGTTCATTAATTTCATTAAAATCATCGGTACAAGACACGACAAAGAAAAAGCTCATTATTATCAAAATTTTATTCATCATTTTCATCATTTTCATCATTTTTAATTAAAAATTTAAAGTTAAATTTAATCCAAGACTGGTTAGGGTAGGAACTGCCATGTGTGACATACCTTGTACTCCAAGTGTTGTCCCTAACATAGCTTCAGGATCAATATCCTCAGCACTCTTAGACAAGAAGAATAAGTTTCTACCCACTAATTGAATATTTGCGCTTTGTATTCCAATAGAAGATACATCAGGTATATTATAACCTATAGATAATTCTCTAAGTCTAATATTATCTTGGTCATAAACATAGTTACCAGAAATTTCAGACATAGCTGTCCAGTATTCTTCTCCTGTAATGCTTTCGGTATTCAAAGAACCTGTTCCTGTATTAATGCCATCTACAATTATTCCTGTATCACGGTATTGTAAGCTTCTTTCTGAAACACCTTTTCTGTCTAAATCAGCGGATGTTTGTGAATATATTTGACCACCTACACGAGCGTCAATTAAGAAACTCATCGACAAATTTTTATAACTTATGGTGTTAGAAAATCCAGCTAAAAAATCAGGCTGTGCATTTCCTAGTAGTTCTGTTGGACCTGCTGATCCTAGTGGTAAACCACCTGCATCAGTTTCACCAGTCCAAACTCGACCATACAGATCACCCATGCTTCCACCTTGGGTTGCTGTTACAGCTAGATTACCATCTGTAGAAGTATTGTAGACGAATCTGTCTAGTCCATCTACTAACTCTTCAATCCTATTTTCATTTTTTGAATAAAAAAGTGAGGTGTTCCAGGAAAGATTATTTGTAGATATAATAGTTGCACCAAGTGCAATCTCTAAACCTTTATTAGTTACCAAACCAATATTTTCTCTATTAAACCTATAACCTGTAGCTGCAGGGACTGGAACATCAAAGATTAAATCTTTAGTTTCCATTTCATAAACAGCTACATCTAAAGTTAGTCTATTGTTAAGCATGCTTAATTCTAATCCAAATTCACTTGAAGTTACTGTTTCAGGCTTTAAGGCTGAGTTTAATTTAACTGCCGGATTGCTTAAAGTAGTTAGCCCCAGGTAACCTTGACCAGGAACATTATATGTTTGTTTAAGTTGATATGGATCTGTATCATTACCAACCTCTGCTATACTAGCACGAACTTTAAAGAGATTGAAAAATTTTTGCTCTGGGTCAATAAATTTATTAAGTAACGCAGATAAACTCGCAGAATTATATAAATAAGATCGATTATCAACACTTAAAGTAGATGACCAATCATTACGAACAGATACATCTAGATATAGGAAATTATCATATGACATATTTACAGCCCCGTACAAGGAGTTTACTTTTTTAATGGCCTGAGGAGATTGCTCAGGTGCATTAACCAATCTTAAGTTTGATATGAAAAACTTTGTTGGAATTTTAAAATCAACACCTCTAACCAACATTCCTTCAGAACTTCTTTTAGATAAATTACCACCAGCATTGGCTGAAACGCTTATTTTATCTGTAAACTGATGATTTGCAGTTATCAAAAATTCAGTATTTAACTCGTTAGATGTGCTTTCGCCAAGTTCCATTGAACCATTTAATATAAAGTGGTGCCCGGGTTTATAAATTTTATTATCTCTAACGTGAGTGACATCAGCTCCAATGCGAACAAAAGCATTTAGCCAATCTGTAAACTTATAATTTATTTTGGTAAAGGCTAAAAATCTATTTCTACGGACACTATTTTCATCATGAAGTGATTGCCAGAAGGGATTCCCTTCTTGTTCACCATAAGAAATCACTTTAAAATCATCTGGTGTTGAGGGGTTTTCCATTTGATAAGTACGTAAATCATTAACTGCAACATTTCTTGGCATACTGTATACATAATTTATTAGGCCTTGTGCTCCAGTTGTTGATGCTCTGTTAGTCACCTCCTGGATAAAATAGGTAGCTTTAGAATCAATAGTTAGTTTATCAGAAAGATTGGCGACTGCCCTTAGATTAAAATTATGACTGTCTAAATCCGAATTTTCTATAATTCCCTCAGTAGCGTTATTAGTGTAGGAAAACCGAATAGAGCCAGTTTCAGAACCTTTACTTACGGAGACAGAGGTGATTGAGCGTAATCCTGATCTAAAAAAGTCTCCAACATTGTTTGTTTGAGCACTATATGGTTGAATTGTCCCATCATAATATGGTTGTTGAGAATTATCTAATTTGCCTCCCCATGATAGAGAACTCCAGTTACCAGCGGAACGATCTAGATTTGCAGAACCTAAGTTACCTTGACCATATTGATTTTGAAAGTCAGGTAAAAACATTGGATTGTCTACATACAAGTTTGTTTTAACCGTTACACCTAAACCTTTAGAGCGAGAACCTTTTTTTGTTGTAATAAGTATAACTCCATTACCAGCTCTTGATCCATAGAGTGCGGCTGCACTTGGTCCTTTAAGTACAGAAATGGATTCAACATCATCTGGATTAATATCAGAAATACCTCCAGCACCAATACTAGGCTCGAAACTTGGTTGCCCACCATTATCTTGTGACCCTGCATTTCTCTGATTATTCTCTGAACCAATTGGTAATGACGAATTTATTGGCATACCATCAACAACTATTAGTGCCTGAGAATTTCCACCTAGCGAGTTGTTACCTCGTATTGTTATCCTTGAACCAGAACCTAAAGATCCAGCTCCTGACACTTGTAATCCTGCAACCTTACCTGAAAGTGAACTGGCAAGATTGTTATCCTTAATAGTGTTTACATTCTCACCTGATACTTCGGTGACAGCATATCCAAGCGATTTTTTCTCTCTAGAAATACCCAATGCTGTAATTACAACTTCATTCAAAAACGAATCTTCAACATTCAGGTAAATACTTACATTATCAGACGATCCTACAATAAGCTCAGTCGTTTCAAAACCAATAAATGAAGCTTTCAACACTGCATCTTCATTTTCCAATTGAATTGTAAATTTTCCATCAAAATCTGAAGTCGTTCCATTTTCAGTACCAACTTCCAAAATAGATGCCCCTGGGAGAGGGTTACCATCGGAGTCAAAAATAGTTCCGTTGATTGTTCTTTTTTGTTCTTCTTGGTTTAACTCAATTGAATTAGGTGAAAGATTTTTAGAATTTTTCTTGATTATAACCTCCTTGTCAAAAATTTCAAAAATGAAATTTTTTGGTAAAATATCTTTCAAAAGTTTATCAAGAAATACTTTTTCAAAATTGACTGTTACCTTAGGTAAACCTTTAAATAAATCAGCACCATAAAAAAAATCATAATCACTTTGATTCATAATTTCAAAAATGACCTCTTCCACTTCAACATTTTCCAATTTAATTGTTAAGTCTGTCTGAGAGTAGGCACTGATAGCTGGTGTAATTGAAATAAAAAAGAACATAAACGATAATCGCATAATCTTAATTAAATTTTTGGCCGTGTAGTTATGCAGGGCATCATAGTTTTTCATAAATTTGATTTTTAGTTAAACATTGTTTTAATAGGCATTGAACTAGAATTGAAAGGGAATGATCCACCATTCCCTTTTTTTAGTTATTTAAAAATTATTTCATTTGACTAATATTATTCTTCCTTTTTTGACAAGAGTTACTTCTTCAGTTAATTCAATTACTGATCTAACATGATCAAAATTCTCATATCTTTTAAATCTTCCCGTAAATCGTTTATTTTCTAAATCAGAATTAACAAAGAAGATTTCTACATCATACCACCTAGATAAAACTTTGGTAATATCTTTCAATTTCTGTTGGCGGAAATAAAATTTTCCTGACTTCCAAGCTATGAAATGAGCTGGATCAATTTTAAAACTCTCTATTTTAAGATTTTCCTTATTTAATATACTCTGCTCACTAGGAGATAGAAAAATACTTTTTTTATCTCCAAATTTTTGATTTACTTTAACCTTTCCCTCGATAAGAGTGGTAATTACTTCAGCATCATCTTGATAGGACGAGATGTTGAATGTTGTTCCCAATACCTCAATAATTTGATCATTTGTAACAACTTGAAATGGTATATTTTGATTATGGGCCACTTCAAAAAAAGCTTCACCTTTCAACTCAACCGTTCTTTTATCTCCTAAAAAAACCAGAGGATATTTGAGTTCGGATTCAGCATTTAACCAGACTTTGGTACTATCTGATAGTGTAATAAAAAATTCCCCTCCTCGAGGTGTTTTTAGTGAATTGTATTTTTGTTTTTTTGAGTCAGAAGGTTTATTCAAGTAAGTGATTGAATTTCTTCTGCCAACAATAGTAGTTCCATCCAATTTTAAATTGAGATTTTGCTCTTCTACTAAATCTATTTTTTTACCATTATCAAGTGTAAGTGTTGCCTTAGATTTACCAGATTCAATCATCTGAAAAGGCTCAACAATTAAGCTTTTATTACTATCAAAACCAAAATCATACAAGTTCAAGACAAACAATGCTATTACAGCTGCTGCAGCTATGGCTATTTTTTTAGTAGCCCTACTCCATAACAATCTATGCATAGATATCTCTTTAGCAATTGATTTGTTTTCACTTAAAATTTTAGAAAGGACTTTTTCTTTGGAATCATCAATGTATTTATTTGACAAATTCCAATCTCCAACGATATTCTCAAAAACCCTAAGATTATTTTTATCATTTTCTAACCATTTTTGAAGTTCTTTAACTTCATCTTGAGTTAGATTATCGTTTAAATATTTATAAAGAAGTTTTTCCATTTAAATTTACCTGTTAATTATATAGAGTCTTTTTTTCTACTAAATACTTAGTATAGATTTAATATTTGCGAAAAATTTATAAATTTATTGTTTTTAATGAATAAAAAGCATTTAAAAGTTTATTTTATTGAGATATATTTAGTGTCGAAGCTGTTAAATTCTTTTAAGGTTTGACAAAAAATAATTGCCCATCAATTTTAAAACATAAATAATACAACTTAAAAGTTCTTCAGATAAAAGGAAATGGTCTTTAAATATTTGATTCTAAAAAATTGCCTCTATTTAAATCAATATTCAATCTTCTGCCTTAAAATATTTACTGATTGCTTCTTTGAGTTTTTTTAATATGATGTAATGATGATTTTCTACCGTTCTTTTTGAGATTCCCATTTCCTTTGAAATTTGTTCATTTGATTTTTCATTTTGGGATAATCTATAAACTTTACTCGCTTGAGGAGGTAAGTTAGCAAACACTTTAGAGAGTATTTCTTTTAATTCTTTTCCCATTAATAAATTTTCAGGATCAATTATATCTGCAACGGTATAATAATCTGTCAATTTATTACTTATTTTTAATGCAGGTAGTTTAGCGTTTTTAGCCATTATTTTAATGGCTTGGTTTCTAACCGATGTATTAAGATAAAATTTTATTTCTCTTATTTTATGTAAACCGTCTTTTTTGGCCCATAAATTCGCAAAAACTTGAGAAACTGCATCCTCAGCCAAGCCCTTTTCTTTAGTTATGGAGAAAGCAAAACGAATCAATCTTTCAAAATTATCTTCATAGATATTTATAAAGATTTTTTTTAGACTTTCTTCATTGTTCATTCAATTAATTTTATACTTATTCAATATAAAGTTAATAAAAACTATTTATCACAAGGTTATAGCTTCATATACTCTACAATGATTTGACCTAAGTTCCAGCTTGGAATAAAAAATGTAAAAGGAGAAGGTTCCAAAACCTCTTTGAAAATTCGATCCTGAAGAACTGTTGAATTTCCGGTAATAATCGTAACTGAAAAAGGTCCTTTGTCTTTTTCATTATTTAAAAATTCATGCACTGCTTCCATAGCTTCCTTGTGACGAATTCCGTGTAAATCAAGATTTTTGATAGTGTTTAGATAATTTAGTTTCTACTGGATAAATAACGTTCAATGTGCATTTGGTCTAATGCATCAGAATCTCCATATTTTTCTCGTAGTTCTGATAAACGAAGATGCATCTTTTTTTGAATTTCTTCATATTCTTTTTGACCATAAAGATTATTCATTTCTGTAGGGTCTTCTTCAAGATCATAAAGCTCCCATTCATCAATATCATAATAAAAATGCATGAGTTTGTAACGTTCTGTACGGACACCATAATGTCTTTTTACCATATGAACAGAAGGGTATTCGTAATAGGTGTAGTAGATAGCATCTCGTCCATTTTCTTTTTTTTGATTGACAATATTTCGGAAAGACTCTCCTTGTATGTCCTCTGGGATGGGTGCTCCAGCATAATCTAAAAAGGTAGGAGCAAAATCTAAGTTTTGAATCAGAGCATTCACTTTTGATCCCGCTGGGATTTCTTTTGGATAGCGCATCAAAAGTGGGGTGCGAAGAGATTCCTCATACATAAAACGTTTGTCAAACCACCCGTGTTCTCCCAGATAGAATCCTTGATCGGAAGTGTAAACTACAATGGTATTTTCTGTCAACCCTTCTTGATCCAAATAGTCTAATACATCACCTACACCATTATCAACTGATTGAATGGTTCGTAAATAGTCTTTTAGATAGCGATTGAATTTCCAAAGAGCAAGGTCTTTCCCTTCTAACTTTTGAGCCTTCATGGCTTCATTTTTTGGAGTATAAGCGTTTAGCCAAGCTGTTTTTTGATCTGGAGAGAAACGCTCAAGTTCTTTTTCAAATCCTGTAGTATTGCCGTAAGGATCTGTTCGCATTTTAAAGTCATGTCCCCATCTTCCATGCCCACCATTTCCGTGTGCGACTGCTATTTGTTTTTCAGTGGCAGCAATTAACATTTCCTGAGTTTTTGCTGCTGTTCCTCTATTTGTATAGTCATCAAAAAAGTTAGCAGGAGGGTCAAAAGTTTTGTCATCAAACAAAGTGAGATACTTCTCTTCTGGCTTCCAATTTCTGTGAGGTGCTTTCTGATGATATAATAATAAGAAGGGTTTAGTAGGATCTCGCTTATTTTTTAGCCAATCGAGACTTAATTCAGTGGTGATCGTAGTTACATATCCTTCTATTCTTTTTTTAATCCCGTTAATTAGAAAGTCAGGATTGTAATAGTGTCCTTGACCCGGCAATACTGCAGAATAGTCAAATCCTTGCGGTAATCCTCTTAAATGTATTTTACCGACCATTGCAGTTTGATAACCAGCAGTTTGTAATTGTTTGGCAAAATTATCTTGATCCCAATTAAAATCTTGAATGTTATCTACTTTACCATTTATAAAACTATGCTTCCCTGTTAGCATAACGGCTCGGCTAGGAGCGCAGATAGAATTGGTAACAAAACCTTTGTCAAATAGCGCTCCTTCATTCGCTATACGATCAATGTTGGGAGTGTTATTTAGTTCATGTCCATAAGCACTGATTGCTTGATATGCATGATCATCGGACATTATAAAGACAATATTAGGAGGTGTTACTTCTTTATCACAGGAAATGAAATGAAGCAAGCTAATGACAATAATAAACAGCTTTTTCAATGAGTATAAGTTTGATTATCTACTAAAGATAAAAAAAGTACAGAAACGAATTAGTTATTGTATCCAAATCGCTTTAACTGCTTTGAATCGGATCGCCAGTTTTTGGAAACCTTTACATACAATTCCAAATGAATTTTTTTTCCAAAAAAGGATTCTAAAGTTTTGCGAGCACCAATGCCAACCCTTTTTAATGCGCTTCCTTTATGGCCAATAATAATCCCTTTTTGAGTTTCTCTCTCCACCATAATAATGGATCTTATTTTAATAATTTTAGAGTCCTCATGGAAATCTTCTGTTACTACCTCTACAGAATAGGGGATTTCTTTTGAGTACAATTCAAGAATTTGCTCTCTTATGGATTCATTTACAAAAAAGCGTTCGGGTTTATCGGTTAACTGATCTTTCGGGAAGTATGCTGGAGATTCTGGAAGGTGGCTGATAAGGATTTCTAATAGTTCAGGAATAAAAAAGCCTGTTAAAGCAGAAATGGGGTAAACCGTTGCTTTTGGAAATTCAGTTTGCCAATGTAAAACTGCAGCTTCTAGGGCATCTTGTGAAATAAGATCAATTTTGTTGATTAGGATAAGAAGTGGTGCTTTAGACTTCTTTATTTTCTCAAAGAGTTTTTCATCCTTGAGTTCCGTTTCTTCCGGTGATACTAAATATGCTAAGACATCTCCATCTACAAGTGCTTCCTTGACAAAATTCATCATAGAAGTTTGCATTTCATATGCAGGTTTAATTACTCCTGGAGTATCTGAAAGCACCATTTGAAAATCGTCCCCATTGATAATTCCCAATATGCGGTGACGTGTTGTTTGTGCTTTTGCAGTGATAATGGAAAGTTCTTTCCCAACCAAAGCATTCATCAATGTTGACTTTCCTACATTGGGATTTCCAACGATAGAAACAAATCCAGATTTATGCTTTTTTTCTTCCAAATGCGGCTATTTTGATATTATTCTAAAAAAAAACCCTCCTAATAAGGAGGGTTGTTGTAGCGAGGGCAGGACTCGAACCTGCGACCTTCGGGTTATGAGCCCGACGAGCTACCACTGCTCTACCTCGCGATGTGAGCGGCAAATTTACAACTTAAACCCTGATTGTGCAACATCTTTTTTCATTCATTTTAAAACTTAGAAATAGGATCCACTTAAATAGCTTACTTTTGCAGTCAAATTCAAGTCATGAGTAGTATTGTAGCCATTGTTGGTCGTCCTAATGTAGGAAAATCCACTTTTTTTAATCGGATGATTCAAAAGCGGGAAGCAATTGTTGATTCTATTTCTGGGGTTACACGTGATCGTCATTATGGAAAATCAGATTGGAATGGACGTAATTTTACACTCATTGATACTGGAGGGTATGTAGAAGGAAGCGATGATATTTTTCAAAAGGAAATTGATAAGCAAGTGAACCTTGCCATTGAGGAAGCAGATGCCATAGTTTTTATGGTAGATGTAACCGATGGTGTTACGGGAATGGATGAAATTATTGCTGACCTTTTACGACGTTCTCAGAAGCCGATTTTTTTAGCAATCAATAAAGTAGATAATGCTCAAAGAATGGAAACAACCCTTGAATTTTATTCCTTAGGTTTTGAGCAATTTTATTCCATATCTAGTATTAACGGAAGTGGGAGTGGAGAATTGTTAGATGACCTAATTGATAAATTACCAAAAGAAGAAGAGCGAGAAGAAGATCCTTTACCTCGTTTTGCAGTAGTAGGTAGACCCAATGCTGGGAAGTCATCATTTATTAATGCTTTAATTGGTGAAGAGCGATACATTGTTACCGACATTGCTGGAACAACAAGGGACAGTATTGATACACAATACAATCGTTTTGGATTTGATTTTAATTTGATTGATACCGCAGGAATTAGAAGGAAGGCAAAAGTAAAAGAGGATATTGAATTTTACTCTGTAATGCGCTCAGTTCGTGCGATAGAATATTGTGATATTTGTTTGCTTCTTGTGGATGGTACCCGAGGATTTGATGGACAGGTTCAAAATATTTTTTGGCTTGCACACAGAAATAATAAAGGAATAGTGATCTTGGTAAATAAATGGGATTTGGTAGAGAAAGACACCAATGCCTCAAAAGCTTATGAAGCTAAAATTCGACAAGAGATTGCTCCGTTTACTGATGTTCCTATTGTGTTTATTTCTTCCCTTTCTAAGCAGCGAATTTTTAAAGCGGTAGAAACTGCGGTTGAGGTATATCAAAGTCGTTCCAGAAGAATACCTACCAAAGCATTCAATAATACTATGCTGCCTATCATTGAGAAGACACCTCCACCTGCGTATAAAGGAAAATATGTTAAAATTAAATTCTGTACTCAACTGCCCACTCCCCATCCTCAGTTTGCTTTCTTCTGTAATTTACCTCAATATGTAAAAGATCCCTACCGTAGATTTTTAGAAAATAAGTTGCGGGAAGAGTATGATTTTACTGGAATACCCATCCAGATTTTCTTTAGAAAAAAATAAACTTAAAGCTTCTCTTTTAATTGTTCCAAAGCAGCTTTGATGTTTTCAAGTTTGGCTAAAATCTCTATTTTAGGATTTGCTATAGATTTAAGACGAAGTTGTTTTTTTGCTCCTTGAAGAGTGAGTCCTTTTTCTTTAACTAAATGATAAATGTATTGAATGGTCAATACATTTTCGGGGGTATACTTTCGGGTACCACTTTGCTTTTTCTTAGGCTGAATCTCTACAAACTCTTTTTCCCAAAACCTTAATAATGAAGGGTTCACATCAAAAGCTTTTGCCACTTCTCCTATGGAATAATACCGTTTTTCAGGTAAGTCAATTTTCATGGGATTAATCTAACGATTGGTTCTCTTGCGATGCTTGATTGACAATGGCGTCAAACTCTGCAGGACTTAAATCATCTAAGTAAAAATTCAAAGGATTGATTTTAACACCATCCTTCAAAATTTCATAGTGTAAATGTGGAGCTACAGAGCGACCTGTATTTCCAACAAAACCAATGATATCTCCGCGTTCAATCTTTTGTCCACGTTTCACATTGTACTTGCTCAGGTGTGCATACAAACTAAGGTATCCAAAACCGTGATCAATGCGAATGTGATTTCCATATCCAGTTGATCTATTGTCTGCACGTTTTACGATACCATCTCCTGTCGCATAAATTGGAGTTCCACGATTGGCAGAAAAATCCATTCCTTTGTGTCTCCTCCTTTTTTTGGTAAAAGGATCAATACGCCAACCATATCCTGAGGCCATGCGTTTTAAATCTTCCTTTTTAATGGGCTGTATTGAGGGGATAGCCTTCAACAAAGCAGCTTTGTTTGATGCTAAACTTTCGATCTCATCCAATGATCTGGATTGAACAACTGTCTGCTTGGATAGAATATCTAAACGTTTTGCAGTAGAGATAATTAGTTCAGAGTTATCATAACCTTCTAGATCTTTATATCGATTTACACCACCAAAACCAGCACGTCTTCTTGCTTCTGGAATTGGACTTGCTTCAAAATAATCACGATAGAGATTGTTGTCGCGTTCTTCTATATTGTCAACAACAGTTTCAATTTGTGTTAACTTTTTATTTAATATGTCAAATTGTAATTCATAGTTTTGTATCAATCTTTTTTGTGCGACTTCAGAAGGGGTATTTATCCAGTCTGAATTAAGTAGAATTAACAATGAAAATAAACCAAACAAAAAAGAGGAGAGTATAAATAATACGAAATTAGAAATACGATTTGTGTTAGTGGCATGAATTGGACGATAAGAAAGCGTCTCAGGATCGTAATAGTATTTAACTTTACTCATAAAGTATTATAAATTTTCATTTCTTTTGCACTAACAAATACAAAAAGATTAGACAAAGATACAAAAATTCGATCTAATACTATTTTTTAAACACCGTTGCACTTTGATGCAACAGCTATTTTAATATAACGATTGACATGAATTCCGTAGAAGTAAGACAACAGTTTTTAGATTTTTTTGAATCCAAAAAACACACCGTGGTTCCCTCTGCTCCCATGGTTATAAAAAATGACCCAACCCTAATGTTTACCAATGCAGGGATGAATCCTTTTAAGGAGTACTTTTTGGGAAATGCGGTTCCAAAATCCAAACGCGTTACAGATACTCAGAAGTGTTTACGTGTTTCTGGAAAACACAATGATCTTGAAGAAGTAGGTATTGACACTTATCACCATACTTTTTTTGAAATGCTTGGGAACTGGAGTTTTGGAGATTATTTTAAAAAGGAAGCAATAGGTTGGGCATGGGAACTTCTTACCGAGGTTTATAAAATTGATCCCAATAAACTTTATGTAACTATATTTGAAGGAGCAGAAGAAGAGGGGATTGAAAGAGATCATGAAGCCTACGATTTCTGGAAAGCAATACTTCCAGAGGATCGAATTTTATTAGGAAATAAAAAAGATAATTTTTGGGAAATGGGAGATCAAGGCCCTTGTGGTCCTTGTTCTGAAATTCATGTTGACATCCGCTCTGAAGAAGAAAAAGTAAAAGTACCTGGTGCGGAATTGGTCAATCAAGACCATCCTCAAGTCATTGAGGTTTGGAATTTGGTGTTTATCGAGTTTAATAGAAAAGCAAATGGGAGTCTAGAAAAACTCCCTGAAAAACATATAGACACAGGGATGGGATTTGAACGTCTCTGTATGGTATTGCAAAACACAACTTCCAATTATGATACCGATGTTTTTACTCCTTTAATCAGAGAGATAGAAGCCTTAACAAATTCAACTTATGGGAAGTCCGTTGAAACTGATCGCGCAATTCGAGTTATTGCCGATCATGTTAGAACCGTTTATTTTGCCATCGCAGATGGACAGTTACCTAGTAACAATGGTGCAGGATATGTGATTCGAAGAATTTTGCGAAGAGCAATTCGTTATGGCTTTACTTTTTTGAATCAAAAAGAGGCGTTTATTCATCGTTTAGTCAAGAC
This sequence comes from Flavobacteriaceae bacterium, assembly GCA_009886625.1. GTDB lineage: Bacteria > Bacteroidota > Bacteroidia > Flavobacteriales > Flavobacteriaceae > MS024-2A. The sequence continues at coordinate 15,228 of QXZA01000001.1, read as the reverse complement.
ACTTTCTGAACAAATGGGAACAGCTTTCCCAGAATTAAAAAGAGAGGAACAATTGGCTTTTAACGTTATTCGTGAAGAAGAAAATTCATTCTTAAAAACGTTAGATCAAGGATTGGTTTTGCTAGAATCGATTATGTCGAACTCAAAGACGAAGAGTATTGAAGGAACTAAGGCTTTTGAATTGTATGATACTTTTGGTTTCCCTTTTGATCTAACCGAATTGATAGCAAGTGAAAAAGGTTTTAGTGTAGATGAGTTCGGTTTTCAAAAAGCAATGGAAGTCCAAAAAACAAGATCAAGAGCTGCTGCTGCTTCTAAAGCTGGTGATTGGATTGTACTTCAAGAAGATCAAGTTGAGGAGTTTATAGGCTACGATCAGTTGAATGCAAAAGTAAAAATTACGCGCTATAGAAAAATGACTACAGCCAAAGAAGGAGATTTTTATCAGTTGGTATTTAACTTGACTCCTTTTTATGCTGAAGGAGGAGGACAAGTGGGTGATAAAGGATATTTGGAAGGGAGTAACGGAGATATTTTTTACATACTAGATACCAAGAAAGAAAACAATTTAATTGTACATCAAACGAAAAGTATTCCTTCCAAGCTTGATGAAACTTTTACTGCTGTGGTGGATCCCAAACAAAGGCAACGCTCCTCTAGTAACCATTCTGCAACGCATTTAATGCATCAAGCGCTTCGTTCTATATTAGGAAAACATGTAGAGCAAAAGGGATCTATGGTGCATTCGGGAATGTTCCGTTTTGATTTTTCACATTTTGCTAAAATGACCTCAGAAGAATTGAAAGCCGTGGAGCAATTTGTAAATGCGCGAATTCAAGAAGGAATACCCTTAGAAGAGGGAAGGAATACACCCTATGAGAAAGCAATCAAAGAAGGAGCAATGGCCTTGTTTGGGGAAAAATATGGCGACACAGTGCGCACCATTCGCTTTGGTCAATCAATTGAATTGTGTGGAGGAACTCATGTTGGAAACACTTCTGATATTTGGCATTTTAAAATCACTTCTGAAAGCGCAGTTGCTTCTGGAATTAGAAGAATAGAGGCAATTACTGGAGATGCAGCTAAAAATTATTTTGAGGAACAAACTTCGCTACTCGAAAACGTAAATCAAATACTTAAACAAGCCCAAGACCCGATTAAAGCTATCCAGTCTCTTCAGTCGGAAAATTCAGCCCTTAAGAAAGAACTCAATGTTTTGTCTAAGCTGAAAGCTAAGGTGTTAAAAGAGGATCTTCTCAAAGAGATAAAAACCTTGAATGGAATTCAATTCTGTGCTGCTAAAGTAGATATAGACCCTCAAGGAATGAAAGATTTATCTTTTGAGATTGGTTCCCAAGTGGAAAATATCATCCTTGTTTTAGGATCAGTAAAATCTGGAAAACCCATGTTGAGTTGTTATGTGTCCAAAACTCTAGTGGCAGAACAAGAAAAAGATGCATCAGTAATAATCCGAAGCTTGGGTAAATACATCCAAGGTGGTGGCGGTGGGCAAGCGTTTTTTGCTACCGCAGGAGGTAAAAATACGGACGGGATGAAAGAAGCCTTAGCTGCTGCTGAAGGCATTTGTATCTAAAAGAAATTATTCAGTTGGAGGATAGTTGGAAACAATGTTTTTTACAAAAAGAGCAATACGTTCATCTCTATTTTTATAATTTTCTTGAATACCGCCTCTACCTTTACCTTGCCATACTAGTTGTTTGGTTGTTGCATCAATAATATTTACAAATAAAGTTCCTTCTGTTCGAGTACTCACTGTATTGAAACTAGGACCCCAAAACCACGGATTGAATCCCAATCCCCATCCCCAATTGTTCTGGTTGTTAATGTAGATTTGCTCTTTAGCTTGAGTCGTAAATCCGATCAACAAATCGGGAGTTTCAGATTTTGATAATCCTTTAGCGCTCATTTCAGCATCAATGGCTTTTAAAATTCGACGCTTGTCTAAATCAGAAATTTTAACTTGATCAATTTCAGGTTTGAAATAGGCAAAAGTGTTGTATTTTGAAAAATCTATGCTGCTGTCGTGATCTGAAAATACTTGGACAGACGAACAAGAAGCAAATAAAAAGAGTGAAGTAAAAAGAACGAAATATTTCATTTGATGTAGATTTAAAATACAATAACATTTTCAAAAATCATGCCGAAGATCTTAGGGGCGTTTAGGATCATATCCATACGGGCAATGCCTGCAATTGCTTTTACAACAATATCCTCTTTTCAAATGATAGTACTCAGTAAAAACTTTATAACCCTCTGGTGTCAAATAAAAGTCTCCCTCTTCAAGAGGAGGTAAGGAACCTAACGGCATTTTAATGTATTTTTGGTCATGCAAATTTTTGATTCATTCAAAAGTACTACAAATCAGTCGCTTGAACCCTTAAACGGACATACTATTGTGATCAAGCGAGAGGATTTAATCCATCCAATTGTTTCTGGAAATAAATTCCGTAAGCTTAAATATATTTTTAAAGATATAGAATCACTCTCAAATTCTATAGTTTTGACTTTTGGAGGTGCTTTTTCGAATCACCTTGCAGCGGTCGCGGCAGCGGGAAAGTTAGCCAATATTCAAACCATTGGAATTGTAAGAGGAGAGGAGTGGGAAAATAAAATAGCATCAAGTAGTACATTGAGCTATTGTAGTGATCAAGGAATGAAGATTCATTGTGTTTCAAGAGCAATGTATGATTTAAAAGAAGCCTCAGAATTAGTCCATAATTTAAAGTCTTTTTATCTGAACCTGAGGATAATATCTGAAGGAGGTACGGAAATCCTCGCCGTAAAAGGGTGTGAGGAAATTTTACAAAAAGAAGATGAACACTTTGATGTGATTTGTTCTAGCGTAGGGACAGGTGGGACTCTGGCTGGCTTGATTAATAGTAGTGTTTCTAGTCAAGTGGTTATTGGGTTTAATGCATTAAAAAATCCAGAAGTGGAGAATCAAATTTCTCAATATATTGAAAAACAAAATTGGAGAATTGAGGCGCATTATACCTTTGGAGGATATGCTAAAGTGAATGATACATTAATTTCATTTATGAATTCTTTTTATCAACAATATAAAATTCCATTGGATCCAATTTACACTGGAAAGCTGCTTTTTGGTATTTTTGATCTCATAAAACAAAATAAATGGCAATGGGGGAAGAAGATTTTGATTATTCATACAGGAGGACTGCAAGGGGTCAAAGGGATGAATCTTCAACTTCAGAAAAAGGGAAAACTCCATTTACATTATGGCAAAGACTTGCTCTTTTAATAGTTTTGTTTTTCTTTTTTTCTTGTGGTAGCTCAAGAAAAGTAGTGATTCGTGAGTCAGTTTCAACACCTCCTGCCAAAGAAGTTGTAGCTACCCCGACTGAAGTTAAAAAAGTAAAAACACCTACAAAGACTTTAACCAATAAAGAAAAAATCACTCAATACATTGAAAAATTTAGTTCTACAGCACAAGAGGAAATGAATCTATATGGAATTCCTGCAAGCATTACTCTTGCTCAAGGAATATTAGAATCAGGTTTAGGCTATGGTCGATTAGCAATTGAAGGCAATAATCATTTTGGAATAAAATGTCATTCAGATTGGTCTGGAAAACGCATATACCACGATGATGACGAAAAAGGAGAGTGTTTTAGAGTGTATAAAAATCCTACAACCTCTTACCGAGACCATTCTCTTTTTTTGACAGAAAGAGGCCGCTATGCTTTCTTATTTGAGATTAAAATAGACAATTATAAAGCCTGGGCTAAAGGACTTAAAAAAGCAGGTTATGCTACAGATCCTAAATATCCAGAGAAATTAATTAGTTTAATTGAACGCTTTGATTTAGCACGTTTTGACAGTAAAAAAGGAAAGACAACTAAGGTAAAGAAAGAGAAAAAAGAAAATAATCAAACGACATACCACACTGTTCAAAAAGGAGATACGTTATATTCAGTATCTAAAAAATATAATGTTTCTCTCGAACATATCATTAAACACAACAAGATTAAGGACAAAACTATTTATTTAGGTCAAAATCTGAGTATACCCATCAATCCATAAAATTATGCAATACCAAAGAAGCAGTGCTCTTTTCAAAGCAGCACAAGATGTAATCCCTGGCGGAGTTAACTCCCCCGTACGTGCTTTTAAAGCGGTGGGTGGTACCCCTATTTTTGTAGAACATGCCAAAGGTGCTTACCTCTACGATGCCGATAACAATAAATTGATCGATTATATTGCGAGTTGGGGACCTATGATTTTGGGGCATGCTCATGAACCTGTAATTGAAGCAGTGAAATCAAGAGCAGATTTAGGGACTTCTTTTGGAATGCCAACGGCTTTGGAAACGGAAATTGCTGAGCTAGCTATTTCAATGGTGCCTAATATTGATAAGATACGATTTGTGAATTCAGGTACTGAAGCCTGTATGAGTGCAGTTCGATTAGCAAGAGGAGCTACACAACGAGAAAAAATAATCAAATTTGCAGGATGTTACCACGGTCATTCAGATGCGTTTTTAATTCAAGCTGGGAGCGGAGCTGTTACTTTTGGAAGTCCAAGTAGTCCTGGAGTGACAAGAGGTACTGCCAAAGACACTTTATTAGCACCCTACAATAATTTGGAAGCAGTTGCCCAACTTTTTAAAGAGTATCCAGATGAAATTGCAGCAATTATCATAGAGCCTGTAGCTGGAAATATGGGTTGTATCCCACCATTAAAAGGTTTTTTGGAAGGATTGAGAGCACTATGCAATCAGTTTGATTCGTTGCTTATTTTTGATGAAGTGATGACAGGATTTCGTTTGGCTAAAGGAGGTGCTCAAGAACTACTGGGAATTAAAGCAGATATAGTAACGTTTGGAAAAGTATTGGGAGGAGGCTTACCCGTAGGAGCTTTTGCTGCTAAAAATGAAATCATGAAACATTTGGCACCAGAGGGCCCTGTATATCAAGCGGGAACTTTAAGCGGAAATCCGTTGGCGATGGCTGCAGGTCTTACCATGCTTCAAGAGTTGAACAAGGATCAAGAAGTTTTTAATCGGTTGGATCTCAAAACAGCGCGTTTGCATGAAGGTTTAGAAACAGTTTTAAAAGACACTGATATTCCATTTCAAATCAATCGATTAGGATCAATGATCTCTCTCCATTTTACCGAGGACGAGGTAATTGATTTTGAAACGGCAGCTTCTGGGAACAATGAAAAATTCAATACTTATTTCCACGGTATGTTGAATGAAGGAATTTACTTACCTCCCAGCGCCTTTGAAAGTTATTTTTTGAATGATGCGCTTTCATTTGAGGACATAGACTTTACGATCAATGCCTTCAAAAAAGTGGTAAAAACGATTTAGTTTTTTAAATTAGTTTTTTAAACCAAATCTTAAACCCCAATAAAAAAAATACTTAGCCATTTTGGCTCTATTATGCGTACAACTTATTTCTGCACAAGAATATTTTGAATCGTTACCAGAAAATCCTGCTGTGGTTCGTGAGATTCCTATTCAGAAATTAGCAGCCATTGAAAAAACAACAGCTAAGGAGATTAAAGGAAAGTATCGTTTGATTACAAAATAAGTTGAGGATTCTCCTGCCCAAGCCAGACAGGAAGTAATTCCTTTAAAAAGTCAGACCATTGAGCGTCAAATTTTAGTGTCAGATGAAACTACAAAAGAGATTACTATACCCTCAGAATCGGTTCAAGTGGTAAAGAAAGTTCTTGTAAAAAAAAGGTGGAACATCAGCTTGGAGAGAAGTCCCTTGAACGATTCCTGAACGCGGAGAGCTTTTACCTATTCATCATGCATTAGGAAGCGCTGAACTTACATCTAAGGCCATAAGAATTATTGATTGGTATATCCTTAATCGAATGCAAGAAAATAAAAACATTTTGGTTGAAATAGGATCACATACTGATTCAAGAGGAAGTACTACTTCAAATTTGAGTCTTTCAGAGCGAAGAGCGAAGGCTGTAGTTGAATACATGATTTTAAAAGGAATAAGTAAAGAACGTCTAATCGCTGTTGGACATGGAGAAGATAATTTGTGAACGATTGTGGAAATGGTTCTGATAGTTCTGAATCCCTTCATGCTTAAAATAGAAGAACTAAGTTTAAAGTATTTTAAAAAAAATCAAATAAAAAAGGCTGGAGAATATTCAGCCTTTTTTATGTTTTAGTACCGAGGCCTTTTGTTCGTTTTCCTACCTTCTTTTCCATTTGAAGGATTCATAGAGTGCCCTCTACGTCTATTTTTTTCATTAAACTTTGAGTTCATTTTTCTCCATTCGGCATATTGTTCTTCACTCAAAATGCTTTTCATTTTATTTTGCATATCAATTTGACGATTCATTTTTTCCATGCGAACTGCATAGCGATCCTGAGAATTTAGCGCTTCTTTTCTTTCATTTATCTCAGAAAATTGCGCTTCCTGTTTATTGATTTCTGCCTCTATCTTCTTTGCTTGTTCTTCGTTTAGATCCAATACAAGTTGAAGTTTTTTAGTTTTAAGAGCTGCATGTTGTTCAGAGGTTAGTTCTGAAGAATTATGATGCTTTTGGGCAGTTCCTATGAAGGGTAATACAAGGGCAAAAAGGAAATAAATTTTTTTCATAATAAAAATGTTTGTTTCTCTCTTAGATACACGCTAGAATGAAAAGTTTAATGCTTAAGACTATTTTAACATTTCGATAAAGAGGCCTTCTTCATTTTTGATGATTTTGACAATATTTTTGTGTGTCAACCCTTTAATAGAAACATCCCATTTTTTATTGCTTAGTCCTGCTGCAGTTTTAATGGAGATTAAATCAGCAACCTCACTTTGTTTAATGAGTTGAAGGATGCTCTTTTCCTCCTCGCTTAGTGCTACTGCTTTTTGTTCAGGTTTCATTTGGGGGAAAAACAATACTTCTTGAATAGAACTATTGTTAGTCATTAACATAACCAATCGATCAATACCAATACCAATTCCAGAAGTAGGTGGCATTCCATATTCCAAAGCTCTTAAGAAGTCTTGATCAATAAACATAGCTTCATCATCTCCTTTTTCACTCAAACTGAGTTGGGCTTCAAATCGCTCGCGTTGGTCAATGGGGTCATTCAATTCAGAATACGCATTGGCCAATTCCTTTCCATTAACCATCAATTCAAATCGCTCTGTAAGTCTTCTGTTTGATCGATGTTCTTTTGTCAAGGGACTCATTGATTTTGGATAATCAGTAATAAAGGTAGGCTGGATGTAATGGTGTTCACATTTTTCACCAAAAATCTCATCGATTAACTTTCCTTCACCCATGGTGTCATCAACTTCAAGGCCTAATTTTTTTGCTGTTTCTCGAAGTTGTTCTTCGTTCATTTCTGAAACATCAATCCCAGTATAGGTTTGAATAGCCTCTAAGATTGGCACGCGTGGATAAGGAGCTTTAAAATTTATTTTATGATTACCTACCGTTAATTCGGTAGTACCGTGGACGTCCATTGCGATTTTTTCTAATAAGGCTTCTGTGGTTTCCATCATCCAGAAGTAATCTTTGTATGCCACGTATAGCTCCATGACGGTGAACTCTGGATTATGAGTGCGGTCCATTCCTTCATTTCTAAAGTCTTTAGCAAATTCAAAAACCCCCTCAAAACCTCCAACAATGAGACGTTTCAAATACAATTCATTTGCAATTCGAAGATATAAAGGAGTGTTGAGCGCGTTGTGATGAGTCACAAAAGGTCTAGCAGTTGCGCCTCCTGGAATGGGTTGTAAAATGGGTGTTTCTACCTCTAGATATTCTTTTTCCGTAAGGAAATCACGAATGGTTGTGGTGATTTTAGAGCGTTGTATGAAGGTGTTTTTTACTGAGGGATTTACGATCAAATCGACATACCGTTGACGGTATCTTAACTCGGGATCATTAAATTCATCATAACTGTTTCCTTCAGCATCTGTTTTGGGTAGAGGTAAAGGACGTAGTGCTTTGTTTAGCACAGTAAAGCCTGTTACTTTAACTGTTTGCTCTCCTACCATAGTAGTGAATAATGTCCCTTCTACACCGATGATGTCCCCGATATCCAAAAGTTTTTTATATACCTCATTATATAAGGTTTTGTCTTCTCCAGGGCAAATTTCATCTCTGTTGAAATACACTTGAATTCGACCTGAACTGTCCATAAGCTCGGCAAAACTTGCTTTCCCTTGAATTCTTCTCGACATTAGTCTTCCTGCGAGAATTACGTTCTTCTCTTCAGTGTAGTTTTCGGGTAAATTTTTAGCGTAAAAATTAACTGGAAACTGTGCAGCTGGATAGGGATCTATCCCCATTTTTTTAAGTCCATCAAGTTTTTCTCTGCGAATAAGTTCCTGTTCGGAAAGCTTTGCCATAGGTTGAAATTTCTTGCAAAGATACGGAGACTAAAAAAATTTAAGGAATCAATTTTTATATCTTTGTACAAGAGTATAAATCAATGGGATTTTTTCGTGTCTTATTAGCAATCTTTTTTCCTCCCCTTTCAGTGATTGATCAAGGCTGTGGATCAGTTCTTATTGTTTTTATTTTAACCCTTTGCGGATGGGTTCCTGGAGTAATTGCAGCTTTAGTGATTTTAAATAATCCAAATCGATGGAATATTACCATTTAATTTAACAATGGAAATTCAAAACAAACAGGTTCAACTTATAGAGCTCGGCAGGACCCCTTATCAAGAGGCATTGAAGATTCAAGAAGATTTGTTTAACCAAATCATTGCAGTCAAGAGGTCAAACAGACAAAAAGATATACAAGAACCTACTAAAAATTATTTGCTCTGGGTAGAACATACCCCTGTTTTTACTCTAGGAAAAAGCGGAAAAGAAGAACATTTACTGTTGGATAAAGAGCGTTTAAAAGAAAAGGAAATTGAATTTTATGCAACCAATCGAGGAGGGGATATCACTTTTCATGGTCCAGGTCAAATTGTAGGCTACCCTATTTTAGATTTAGATAATTTTTTCACAGATATACACAAATACCTTCGCTTACTTGAAGAAATGGTAATCTTAACCTTGAAGGAATACGGGATTGAAGGAACTCGTAGTAAAGGTGAAACTGGAGTTTGGTTGGATGTTGAAACTCCCTATGCCAGAAAGATTTGTGCCTTAGGTGTTCGCGCTAGCCGTTGGGTCACTATGCATGGTTTTGCTTTTAATGTAAATACCGATTTGTCTTATTTTGAAGGAATTGTTCCTTGTGGAATTCAAGGAAAAGGCGTGACCTCATTGGCTAAAGAACTTGGAATTCAAGTTTCTAAAGCGGAAGTTAAAGAAAAGTTGAAAAATCATTTCCAAAAACTTTTTGATGCTGAACTTGATGAAGGAAAATTCTAATTAATTTGATAAATCAAAAAACTATTTGATTCAGATTGAACCACCATTTCAATCGCATTATCGTCATCTGCATTTGCTAAATCTACTTTTGAATTTCCATAAACAGGGAAACCACTTACTGCAGTTCCATTACTATAGAAAGCGTATACTTTTTCAGTGTCAAGATCTGTAAGGGTAACGTATATGGTATTGTTGAGGTAGTGAATTTTTGGAGCGGTATAATTCCCAAAAGGGAGTACTACAGGGATTCCTTTTATCAATAAATTATTTTCAGAAAAACTAACTAATGATTTTGAGGTCATATCAACAGTTTGCCCTGGGCGAAGATTTAAATCGTTTACAGTTATATTTCCTTTGGTGTCAATTTGAATTAAATCTCCTTCTTTATTTATAGTGGCAAAGGTATTTCGATATTCAAAGATTGGATTGTTGGAGGTATTAGCATTGCTTTTTAATGGAATCCGTTCTTTGCCTTGACGGTTTAATATTTGAACTTGCCCATCAATATCTTGTAAAACAATAAAATCTTTTGTCCCCATACGAATGTGTTTGGGAGGGTTTTGCAAGGGTTGTTTTAATTTCTTTAATTTAAATCCAGATACCTTTTTACCTCGATTATCAAACATTTGAATTTGTTTTCCTTGACTCAAAAGAAAACGATAATTTCGGTTTAAATCATAGTCAAACACGGCAAACTGTTTTGGAGATTCATTAGAAATTTTTATATCAAAAGGAGCGACTATTTTTCCATTACGGTCTAATATCATAAAACGATCTTCTGTTTGGAAAGCCATTTGAAGACGTCTATTCATATATAAATCAACTTGAGAGATGTTTCCTATAATAGCACTTGAAAGTTGTTTTTTCCAAAACAAAGTCCCTGTGTTTGAAAATAAATAGAGTACGTTGTTTTGATCTTGAACAACGACATCCATTGTCTTATTTCTATGATTTTTAATCCATTGAGGCGCTCTAGACACAGGAGCATCAGTTGAAAAACTATATTGATTGCTAACACCACCTTTCTTTTCATCCAGATCATTTCTTTGGGCTGTAAAACGGGTTTGTATAAAACCTGATTCAGAAACTCCTTGTAGCGCAAGCAGTGGGTATTTTTTTAGATCTATTTTTTTCCACGCCCCCGAAGATTCTTCAAATGATTTATTCCAAATTGAAATTAGATTTTTAGTTTTCCCCAGCCATAAGAAAGTACTATTGTCGGCCAAATCATCATTGAGGTTTTTGAAATTGAGATCATTCTCTAAAGTTTTTCCATCAAGGTAAGCCCCAATGATTTGTTTGAGAAAGGTTTTGTCTTCCGCAAAAATCACAAAAGATTCCAATTGCACTCCCCACTTTGGGTTTGTCAACATTCCGTAGGTTTCCAAAAGAGTTAAAAGATCTTGCGGTAATTTTTGATTAAACAATTCTTGGCCTCTGTAACTTCCCGATGACACTTTTTGAGAAAACAACAAAGGGTTGATGTTTTCATCATTTATTAGTCGAAAAAGAAGAGCCTTGTTTTCTTGCAGTTTCAACCAAGCGATTTCATCAATTGCGCTTAATAGATCAAAATTTATTTCAGGAAGTGCAATATTTTTATAACGACTGTATTGTTTGAAATTATCCTCAAGTGTTTTGTAGTCGTTTACTGCGAGTGCTAGAAAAGCATCAAAGTTTTGTGGAATAAAAGCAGTACTTGTGATTCTTTTTGGATTCAATCCTTTTACCAGAGTTAGTTCATCGGGTATAGAATCATTAATAAAACTCACTCCATCTAATGTAAAAGGATCTTTTTTGGTGTTGAAATCAAACGAAAACCAACTACTCCCTAGAGACGGAAAAAAAGGTGTTTTTGGAAAAAGTTTTTGCAAAACTTCTTTAAAGTCTTGATGTAATAAAACACTCATTGGAGCATTATCATCACTAATCTGGGCTAAATCAAAAAAGTAATGATTTTGTATTCCAGGGCGTTTGTTCTGGAGGTTTCGAATACTGTTTTCCAGAACCAACTGTGAAGTAGTCACAATTTGAATTCCTTCAATAGAAGCACTGTAGATTTTTCGCTGATCTTTTTGTGCTATTGTTATGGCTGTATTATTGTAAAATAATTGCTCCCCAGAAAACTCTGGAATGCTGTCAATTGATTCCTTTTTGTAAATAAAAGAAAGCGCTATTGCTGATTTTCCCTCAGGGGTGAAGCATAATAATGCTCTGGGAGGGAAGCTTTTAGGGAGTATGTCTTTGATGTCTTGATCAATACGCGAGTCAATAGCAACAATTTCGGCCAAAAAGGGAAGGTTAATATGAGCATTTTCTAGCATGTTTTGATCATTAAGCTGAAATACTGCAAGGCTATTTTGCGGAACACAATCTAGTAGGCTAGGGGATTCTTTTACTGCCGTCTTACACGAGCCAAGAAGCAAGAGGCTAAGAAGGAATAGTTTAATTCTCATATGGTATCAAAATTAAAAAACTCCTTCTTGCCTTAGCTTATTTTTTGGAAATGTTATTAACGAACTAGTAAACGATAATCGACTAAAAAGTCAAGTATTAGTTTCTGATTTTATTTCTAATTTCAAGAAGAATAGAAGAAACTTTTTTGGCTGTGAAAAGTTAGGAGTGTGACTGCTATTTAAGCTATAGCTCTTTATAACGTTTCCTTTATGCATCCCTCTTTGAACAGTAATAGGAATAGCTCTATCCTCAAAACATTTAATATACTTTTCAGGCTCTAAAACAAAGGTGTTTTAATTTACAATTTCAAGGGTTGCAAAAGTTTCAATTTGTTGTATCAATTTAGGTTCATTGATACTTAGAGCATCGTAAAAAGAATTGAATTGCTTCAAAGGTGTTGGATTGGGGTTGAAAAATAAAGTTAAGTAAATTAAAACTAAAAACTATATTTTTTGGGATTGAGGTAATAATTGAAAGGATGATCTATGATAGGAGGTGATTCCATATTCCTTGATTGCTTCGCGATGTTTTTTTGTAGGGTAGCCTTTATTTTTTTTCCAATCATATTGAGGAAACTCTAATCCTAATTTTTCCATGAAATCATCTCGGTATGTTTTAGCCAATACAGATGCAGCAGCTATATTTTGATATTTACCGTCCCCTTTTATTATGCATCGATGTGGAATCTCTTGAAAAGATTTAAATCGATTGCCATCTACGATAATATATTCTGGCTTTTTTGAAAGTTGATCCAAAGCCAAATGCATGGCTTTTATTGAAGCATTCAGAATGTTAATTTCATCAATCTCCTCATGATAAACGTGAGCAATAGCATATGCAATTGCTTGATGCTCAATTTCTGGACGAAGAGCAAATCGTTGTTTTTCAGTTATTTTTTTTGAATCATTTAATAAAGGGAGCTTGAAATTGGGTGGTAAAATCACAGCGGCAGCTGTGACAGGGCCAGCCAAACATCCACGTCCTGCTTCGTCTGTTCCTGCTTCAAGGCTATTGGAGTATTGAATTTCAAGCATTTGTTAAAAGACTTCTTAAGTTTGACAAGTAGTATTACAAATTACTCACAATTATCATAACTTCGCAAACAAATTATTGCTTACATGCGATTTAGCATTTTTCTACTTTTTTTTATTTTTTCTCAAACTACTTGTAGTCAAGAAGTGCTCTCCATGGTGAAGGATAGCTTGCCAACGATTGATCTACAGCTTGAAATTGAAAAAGATTCTATCTCACCGGCAAGTGAGAAGATTAATAAGAAAGTAATTGATTCTCTAACGATTCAGGATAAGAGAAAAAAAAGCAAACCAAAAGATTCAACGGCTAAACGATTTATACCTTATGTAAAACCAATGGATCTTGTTACGGTAGAAGATTATAAAATTCTACATTTTGATGGATCAGAAACAACCGTAGACACAACGCTTTCACTTCAAGGAGAATACACCTTTAATTTTTTACGAAAAGACTATTTTGAATATTTGTCCTTACCAAATATGGGTGAAGGCTTTAATAAAATGGGATATGATTTTCATCAAGACCCCTTAACCCCACAGATGGGAGCTAGAGTAAAGCATTTCGGATATTTTGAGAAAGAAGATGTTAACTATTACGAAGTGCCATCACCCTACACAGAGCTTTTCTTTAAATCTACTTTTAGACAAGGACAAAATTTAGATGCAACTCTGGCGATTAATACTTCACAAAGGTTAAATGTAGCTGTTTCTTTTAAAGGTTTTAGGTCTATGGGAAAATATGTATCCTCTTTGAGTAGGTCGCGTCAGTTTAGGATGAGTACACAGTATCAAAGCTATGACAAACGATACCGATTGCGTTTACATCAAACAACCCAATCTTTAGAAAATGAAGTGAATGGTGGATTAACAAATGATGCCGTATATTTCTTTGAAAATTCGCCTAACTATGTGGTAGCTGACGACACTGGGCAACCTGTGCTTGATGAAAATGGGGAGGAGCAATTTCAGTTTTATGATGGCTTTTCTAACCGTTCTACCCTTTCTACTCAAATAGCAGCCAGGAATGAACTAGAGGGAAAACGGTATTTTATGGAACAGCAATATCAAATGTTTCCTATTTCAAAAGACACAATAGTTTATAAGATGACATTAGGTCATCGTATTTCTGTGGAGGATAAAAAATACAGTTACATACAGGATGATGTAGGGGTCTATTTTTTTGATGCTTATGAATCAAGTGCTATGGATAGTATCAATAATAGCAGTCTAGAAAACAATCTTTATTTTTCTTACAGAGATAAGAATTTGGGCAACTTGAAATTAGATCTTTTTCATCACAAATGGAGGTATGCTACAGGTTCAAACGAATATAGTAAAGACACAATTTTACCTAATGAGATTGATTTGAGTCAAATGGCCGCCCAAGTCAAATGGTCTAAGGCACTTTTTGGTATAAATGCACAGGCTGAAGCTTATCAATCTTTAAAAGATGAATTTGCAACTACTTCTTTTAAAGCTCTCGTGGGTCGTGAGCTATACAAAGAGATCATTGCAACCGCTCAATATCAATATCGTTCTCAGCCATTGAACTTTAATTTTCATTTATTCCAAAGTGATTTTAAAGAATACAATTGGTCTAATTCGAGTTTAGTAAATCAGAACACTTCCACCAAAGGCTTGAGTTTATTTCATCCAAAATGGGGATCAGTTACTGCTTCATGGTCTAAAATTGATAATTACGGCTTTTTTAACAACATAACACCTTTAAAAGATTTAAATAAAAAGTTTAAGGTTACCGCATTGCAGCTTGATAAACAAATTGACTATTTCAAGGCACGTTTTGATCAGCGTATAGATTTCGGAAAGTTTTCTTGGGTAAACAATGTCCAATATCAAAAGGTGACACAAGAAGAAAGTACAGAGGAAATCTTGAGTGGTCCTATCGCCTTGAATGTACCTGAGTGGTTAATTAGGAGTACTGTTATGCTCACCTCTTCAATATTCAATAAAGCCCTCTTTTTTCAATCTGGGGCAACCTTTGTGTTTTTTACCGACTATTACGCTGACCAGTACAACCCCTTACTTGCAGAGTTTGTGACACAAAACAATACTAAGATTGGTGAATACCCAAGGGTTGATTTTTTCTTTAATGCTAAAATTCAAAGCTCACGCATTTATCTCAAACTTGAGAATGTTTCGGCTCCAATTGAACATTTGATTAAAGTTGACACGCCTTATGATTATTATGCAGCACCTTTTACACCCTACCGTGATTTTTCAATACGTTTTGGGTTGATATGGAACTTCTTTCAGTAAATTTAATCCACTGAAAATCAGCCCATAACGGAGTAAGTAAATATTTTTTAAAAAATCATTTAAAAACTCCTTGCGAGCTAAGAAAAGGGTTTTATATTTGCACTCGCTAAAACGCT